>CAKQME010000012.1 GCA_934254815.1 uncultured Clostridia bacterium
AAACAAGCGTATAACGTTTAGATTATGATTTTTAATTTTAAAACCCGTCGAATTTAATCGACGGGTTTTAAGTTTTACGTTTTTTCATTAAAGTAATCGCACAAATAAATTTAATTATTTAATCAATTTATTGTCGATAAAAGTTTTAAACAAAACGTCCGCAAAAAGACGATGCATTTCACGCGTGGGGTGATTGATTTTATTCACTAACAATTTAGTAGTGTCTACACCGT
Source organism: uncultured Clostridia bacterium (assembly GCA_934254815.1). Lineage (GTDB taxonomy): Bacteria > Bacillota > Clostridia > Christensenellales > Borkfalkiaceae > UBA10281. Next base: position 234 of record CAKQME010000012.1, read on the forward strand.
AATACGCTAGTTTCTTCCACTCGGCGTATGCGTCCGCGATATACACCCCGTTTTGCCGAGCACATCCCTTAGCTCTTTCGAGATATTCATCGAAAGAACCGTTGTTTTGGCGTTTGGCACACTCGGTTGCAAGACCGTATAAAATCGGCAGCGTGCCTTCCGCAACATAAGTGTTAAGCATATTAGGAGTAAGAAAAATAACTTCGCTTCCGCTGTCTTTTATCGCCTTAAAAATAGCGTTCATATTATCGGCATAATCGCCTATATCGCGCGAACAAACGTCGTTTAAACCGAAGCATACTACGACTATATCGGCGTTTTCCTTTAAAACCTCGTCTATCCTTTGCAGTCCGTTTTCCGACGAATTGCCCGATATACCTGCGTTTACCGTTTCAAACCCGATAGAGGGATATTCCGTTTTAAGCCTGTCCGTTAAAATTTTATGGTACACATGTTGACGATCGTAAACGCACTCGAAGCCGCCCTCTTTATTAAGCAGTTCAAATACGCCATCCGTAACGCTGTCTCCGAAAAAAACTATTTTCATAACGCTCCTTTGCCGCAATCTATTATACGACTAAATATTATCGAATAAGAAATCTATTCCGCGCGAAGATTTATCGACTTCGTGCGTGCCGTCGAACACATAAAAATCGAACTTTTCACTTGCGTCCGCCGCTTTAAAATACTTTTTTACTTTTTCGGCTTGCTCTTTCGCCGATTTATAATCGAAAGTTTCGTCTTTATCGCCTACGGCAATGCACAGCGCTCGCGGCGCGACCAATCCTGCCGTTTCAACATCCGTAAACGTATACTGCGCGTTATAATACGACCAGTCCGCCCAAGAATATATAAACCTATCGTTAAACTGAGACGAAGAGTAGCAAACTTTAACGCGCGTATCCGCCGCGGCAAGTGCCAAAGCGTACATACCGCCGTATGACAACCCCGCGACGCCTATTCTTTTCTCGTTTACGCCCTCTTGTTCAATAAAATAATCAATAGATATAATTAAAAGCGAAACTTCGAGCGCGGTTATGCTACCGCCGAGTTGACGAAGTCTGCCGTCAATTTCGCGACGATTAAACGGCACTCCGTACCGTTCGACGTTCCAAAGCAAAGTTTGCGGACAATAAACGTTTGCGCCGCGTTCCGCTATTCTTTGCGCCAGATGGTTATAGTTGGCGGAATCGAGATTTACTCCCGAAACGAGTTCCGAACTCCCCTCGCCGCCGTGCAAGCAAACGACGAACGGCAAATTTTTACCGGTTTCAAAATACATTCCGTAAACGGGTATACCGCCGGCAACGACGTTCGTTCTATAAATTTTTATACCGTTGACTTCACGGATAAACTCCTTATTGCCACACGAAAAAGTAATTTCGTTCACGTTTAACGGATAGCCGAGCATATCGCGATATTTTCTGCGATAATACTCTCTGTTTACAGCCGTTTTCTCCGGCGAAATAAAAAATTCTCTTTTATCTTCGGCGTAAGTTCGCTTTTTGTCTATAAACGAGTTTATTCCGTCGAGATAATCTTTTCTTGCGGGAAAATCCTTAATAGGTTCTTCTTTATAATCTAACTTATACATATCATAAATTCGTATCGACCGACGAAAATCGTCGGTCGATACTCAATACTCCGTCGTTATTACAAATCGAAAATATCTGCGCCCCAATCGACTTCATTTGCGTCGGAAGGAGCGGAAGCGGTTATTATATCGACGTTTTCATAAATAACCGTAATAGTTGCTTTTTCATATTTTTTCATAATATCAGTCCTCCGTCTTTGCCACGATATACGCATCGACTATAGCGCGACGCGACTCGCTTAAAGCTTCGTAATCGGCTTTCCAGGTCTTTTTGTACTGAGCCGCCATATCCGCAACGTTGTTCGAGTTAAGTTCATCGGAATAGTCGGTATAAACATAACCAACCGAATTGTCGGAATATTTTATTTCGATATATCCTCTACCGGAAAAATCTCTCGTAAAGTTTGCGATTTTTATCGTGCCGAGTCCGCCGAGCCATACGGTTTCTCCATTTTCGGTAACGCTCTTCGTGCTTACGACTTTAACGACGCTCGTTCCCTCGACGAAATTATCGAGAGTAAACTCCTTACCGTTTAAAGTGCTTGTAGGAAGAATTATCGTGCCGTAACTCTTAACGAATTTTTCGTAGTCGCCCGCTTTCATTCTCGAACGGAAAGCAACGCCCGACTCCGTTTCGTCTTCGCCTATCTTAAAGAACGCGCCTTTATCCATAGAAAACTCTATAAACGCCGCTGTAAAACTCATATCGCCGTTTACAGTGTATTCGCCGCCCGCCTTATAAAGCGTACCGTCCGAACCGTACCAACCGATAAACACGCTATTAACCGCCTTATCTGGATAGTAGAAACTCGTGGTTACGCCCGTAATATAATCATCGAGAGCGTTCACACTGCTTTCGTTTGGCACTGTCCAAACTTCCAAAGCAAGACCTTTAGCTTTTACTCTCGCTATACCTTCGGCGTCAACGCCCGTATATTTCGCGCTTATGAATACCTCGTTAGTACCGTTTTCAAGCGCGGCGTACTTATTAACGTCATCTTGCGAAAGAGTGTTAGAAAGTCCGCCCAACCTTACCGTGGGAAGATTTGCCGATATTTTTGACAAATTACCCGCGCCGAAAGATATAAACGAAAGTCTGTCGGCTACGCCTTTTTGGGTGACGAGGTCTGTTACGGTTTTAGCGTATTCTTCAGTAAAAGTATAATCGAGTTTTATCTCAACGTAAGCCTTTAAATCAATTTCCTTAATAAGATCGAAAAATTCGCCGAGAGTTAAAATTTTCGTACCCGCGTATTTTTCGTCTTTCCAACTGCCGAAGTCGAGTGCCTTAAGTTCCGCCAAAGTCAAATCGGCAACATTTCCCGTTCCATTAGAGTTATCCTTAATATACGCATTATGCAAAAGTACGGGAATTCCGTCTTTCGTAAATTGAATGTCGGTTTCGACCGTAGAAGAGCCTTGTTCCTTTGCCAAACGGAACGCAGGCTCGGTATTTTCGGGAGCGTCGGCGTCCGCACCTCTATGTCGAATCACATTAAGATTTTTATAGTTTGGCAAGGTTATTTTTCCGCCGTCTTTTTCGTTTTGCGTAAGAGAAGAAAGCGCTCCGCCTTGGCGGTCGTTAAAGGAGATAGTAGATTTTACCTCTTCTATATCGCTGATCGCGTAATAAGAATAAGTCGGGTTGCTTTCTTTCCATGCGTCAACGTTAAGATTAGTATTATCCGTACTACTATTTAAAGTGTTAAACGAATACTGCGTTTTCTCATTATTCGCGTCGGCAAGTTCAAATCTGATACCGTAATTTGTAAGTCCCGGCGTAGCGTTGACGTTTTCGTCTACGGCGCGGGTAGCTATTATTATAGACTCGCCCTGATTGATTTTTCCTTTGACGTAGCTATAAAACGCAACCTCTGCACTCGGTTTAGTTTCAAAACTCTCATCGTGCAACACTACGAGATTGCTTACCAACCCACTCTTGACAGTCCCCTTGTAAATAGTTATGCGAGTATTTGCGTTAGGCAATAAATTTATTTTTGCATTGCTTGCCGTAAGCGTTCCGCCTTGCGGCGCAGTCCATACGAGTGCGGCGTTATACCTTTTGCCTGCAAGGACGCGGGATAAAGAATTGCCCACAACGTTAATTGAAGTTGATCCGGCACCGTCGTGAGCCGTCGGGGTATAGTAAACCAACGTAGTATACCTGTTAGTCGTTTCAACCTTTAAATTCATTTCGTTGAAGTTCGCGCGGTAGTAAGTAACCTCCGTTTCATCAGCCGCGCGAATGGTAGGCGCGCTTATAAGAAACGCGCATGCGAGCGATAAAGTAAAACATATAGTAAACGCAAGGTATGCAATCGCTCTTTTAGTCTTTTTCATAATAAACCTCCTCATAAAATAATATCGTATTCGGTTACGCCGTCTTTGGCGGCGACGCCGTTAATACCGTAATTCGGCAAAGCGATTTTTACGCCGTATCCGTAATTTTTCACGGTAAGTTTTGCCCTGCCGCCGACTTTATGCCAAGCGACTTCCACCTTTTTGCCGTCTTTACCGTATTCCGCCTCTACAAAAGAAAGCGAAGGTATAAACGACGGCGAAATTTCTATCTCATTGCAGTTTAACACCTTTATACCAGCAAGGTATTTATAAAACCAAGCCGAAACGCTACCCCAAAAATGGTGATTTAAAGAAACCGTTCCGTAATCGCCCTCGCTTACGAGTTCTCCGTTTACCACGCTGAATTTTTGAAAAACTTCCCATAGCGTAGTCGCTCCGACGGATATAAGGTAGCCGTAACTCGGCCAGTCCTTGCCGCAAATCATATCGTAAGCAAGTTGAACGTCGCCGTTTTCGGCAAGCACGTTAAACAAGTATTTACTGCCCGTAACGCCTATTTGCATTTTTCCGTTACACGACTTTATTATATCGAGCAACGCCGCGTAAGCTTTCGGTTCGTTTTCCTTGGAAAAAACGCCCGATTTTATCGCCATAGCCTGCGCCGTCTGCGATTTGCATTTAACGAGATAACCGTCCTCTACGAACTCTTTTCTGAAACTTGCGATAAAGTTTTCCGCTACTTCGTCATATTCATTTACCCTATCGGTTTTACCTATTGCAAGCGACAATTCCTTTGCCCGCTTCGCAATAGCCACGCCGAGCAAAGTATCGGTTACGACGGCGGGCGTAGCGCAAGCATGTTTAGATAAATGTCCCGCTTCGCACCAGTCCTCCAAACCGTAACATATAAGCCCTTTATCGTCGATTTTACTCTTCATATAATCGAAGTACAATTCCATCATACCGATATTTTCTTCGATTATCTTTTTTTTACCGGTAAACCTATAAAGCTGATAGGGGATTTCAAAGATAAATATATCGCTTAAAGGTCCGTTTCCCCAGTGATAGCCCCAACCGGAAGTCGGAATTATGCCGGGCAACTGTCCGTCGGGTTTTTGCGCAAGACGAATATTATTAAACCACTCCCTATAAGAGTCGTAAGCGTCGAAATTGTAATTTATCTGCTCGGCGGATATGCCCGCGTCGTCCGACCAACCGTTTTTCTCGCGGTGAGGACAATCCGTAGGAAAGTAATAAAAGTTAGATAAATCGCTGCGCAATATACATTGCTGAATTTTGTTAAGCGTATCGTCGCTGCTTTTAAACCTGCCCGAACAAGGCAAATCGGAATGGCAAATAATATACGTTAAAAACTCTTCCGTCGCCTGCTCGTCGGTTATACCTGTAACCTCGGCGTATCTATAACCGTGATAAGTGAAAGACGGAACGTATTCCTGTTCGCCGTCTCGCGCTATATATACGTCGTGTTGGATATACTCGAATTCCGTTCTCGGCGGAAAACTTATATTGGTCCTGTCGAGTTCTCCGTTTTTAAGCGTTTCACCGAAAAACAAGTCTATTCTTTGCCCCGATTTTCCGTTTACTTTAAGTCGGTATATACCCGCGTCGTTCACGCCGAAATCAAATAAATATCCGTTTTTATTCTTGGTTATTTTTACGGGCGAAAGTTCCTCGTACGCAAGAATCGGCTGCGCCTCACACTTTTTATACTCGCCTTTCGGATTCTCGGCAATAACCGCTTTCCGTTCGTTTAAACCCTTATAATCCAAAGCGGTAAAGTCGGCAAACACTCTTGCGTCGTACCTTTCGCCCGCCCTCAAATCGTCAAATGTTACAGCCGAATCGCTCACGGTAAAACTCTCGTCGGTCGTTAGAAATCTCTGTCCGTCGAGAAACAATCCCAAATACAGTTTAGGCGCGGCTCTGAAAGTCGCCTTTTCGAAATCCCACACGTTAAAATCTATAGAATTACCGAAACCGTTGCCGAGCAATACGCAAAGTACGTTTTCTTTTTCCTTTAAAAGCCCGTTTACCGAGTATTCGTCGTAATAGACTATATCGTCGGGATTAGAGATGTACGGAGCAAAAAAGCCTTTCGTTAGTTCCTTGCCGTTTAAAAAAAACCTGTAAAAACCTACTGCGGCTATTTCGATTTTTGCCGACTCATAATTCGGCGCGTCGAAAACCTTTCTTAAAATCGGCGCGGGAATATGCTTTTCGCGGCTGTTAAATTCTTTCGTACCGCTTATAAAAATTTTTTCATTCATAACGTATTCTTACAAACTTTTTAAAAATTCGCAAAGTTTCGCCGCGGCAGCCTCGTGGTCGCTTACAAGAGGATGCACGCCCGTAACGCTCTTTTTACTTAAAGCAAGGTAATAAAAACCTTTATTTGCCCCGCCGAGTTCTTCCACTGCGGTTTTAAAAGCCGTTTCCACCCTGCCGTCTATGCCCATCATTCCGTAACACCATACGATTTTAGTGTTATCGCCGTATCTATCGCGCATAACGGAAAGCAGTTTTTTCACACTCGAAATAAGTTCGCTTTGAGTCGTTTTGCCTGCAGTTAAAGCCGACGCGTCGTTAGTGCCGAGGTTTATCACGGCAAAATCGGTTTTAGGATCCAATTCGTAAACATTACCGTTAAGCGCGGAATATTTATCCCACAACGAAGCCATAGTTACGTTACCCGTGTTGAAAACACAGTCCGTAGTAATGCCGGAGTAAGAAACCATACTCACCTCGGCGTTAAGCGTTCTGCCCGCAATTGCGGCATAAGTTTTAGTGCCGTTTTCCTTACTCGTAGGAAAATTGCTATCGTCGCCGAGATTGTTAAGTCCGCAGGTTATAGAGTCGCCGTAAAAGTCTATTTTCATATCTTTTTTATTTCGAACGCCCGACAATACGAAATCGTCATCCTTACTCATAACTTTTTTCACCACGAGTTTCCTTTCGCCCGCAGTCCACAGCTTTTGCTCGGTCGCTTTATAAACGCAAATTTTATGAACGCCTTTTTCAAGCCCCGAAGCGACTTCGTATTCGACCTCGTCGCCGTACTTATTCAGTCGGATAAGCGTTCCCTCGTCGTCGTCCACGAAAACGCAGATATACAAGTCGTTCGCGCTATAAGACGACGGCACGGACAACACGACCGAACTTTTTTCGCCGTAGACGAAATATTCTAACCCGGAATTTACGTTATCGAACACAAGCGCGCCGTTTTCGGTGTACGCCCTGCCCTGAATAAAAAACGCTTCCTCGGAAAACTCCGCCAACTGCTCGTCGGTGGCTTTTACGTACTCGTCTTTATCCCAGATATCTTTGCCCCAGTCAACGTCGTCGGGATCGGGGGCTTTATCTTCCGATTGTTTTTTTGTAATGTTGACGGTTGCGGTCGCTTCGTAGCCTTTAAACGAAGCCGAAAGCGTTGCGCTTCCACGACTTACGCCGATAATTTTTCCGCACTCAACGGTAGCCACGGCGGTATCGGAACTCGTTACCGAGACCTCGCTCTCCGAAAAATCCTCCACGCCGTCGTTTATAAAACCGTATGCGAGCGAATCGCCTTCGACAAGTAGGTAAACGCTTTTTTCAAAACTGAAACTTGCCGTGAAAGACGAATCGGTTGAGTCGGAAGAGCTTGAACTATTCGAGCCGCCCTTACCGCAAGCGGAAAAACAAAATAACGCGCATAGCGCGATTATCGCGCTTATTATTCGTTTACATTTATCGTTTCTCATCTTTTTCTCCTTAATTTTTAACGAACGGACCTTTCCATTCGTCGTCGGAGGACGAAACTCTTATTACGTCCTCTTGCTTAAAAAGATATATCGCCGTTACGACGGGCTTGCTATACTTCTCCATTTCTTATCAAGCCTCCTTTCTTTTAGCGGCGTAAGCGTCAACTATCGCCCTGCGCGCCACGCTTATAAGTTTATAGTCGGAATTTGCGTCGTTTTTATACGCATATGCCATCTCCGCTATGTTTCCGCAATTTAATTCCTCGCTGAAAGCCGTGTACAGGTAAGCGGTTTCACCGTCAGAATATTCGAACAATATATATCCCCTGCCGCAAAAATCACGGGCATAGTTCCGCTCGAAAATCTCCGAAACGCCGCCGAGATACCTGATAGTTCCGTCCGTTTCCGTCATCGATTTAACGCAAGGAATTTTAAGAAGCTTTTCGCCGTAATTTTCGACGGAAAAGTCCTTTCTACCAAGCATATCGACGGGCATAACGATAGTTCCGTATTCTTTTATTCTATCCGAGTAAACTCCTGCGCCTATCTTGCTTTCAAACGCCACGCCCGAAGTTTTTTCGTCCGCGCCTATCCTGAAAAACGAGCCGTCCGTCATCGCGAAATTTATATACGCGGCGGTAAAACTTATGTCGCTTTCTACGGTAATTGCCTTGCCGATTTTATATATTTCGCCGCTTTGCGTAATCCACCCCGCAAATGTTTTGCCGTCGATTGCAACGGAGCAATCGGGAAGATAAACTGTTTTATCTTCGCTATCGGCCCTTACGGTTTTTTTGCCTAATTCCGTGCCGTCCTCGTTATTAAATACTATAGAATAGCCTTTAACCGCCGTAAAAATCATATTTTCGGTAATAACGACTTCGTCGCCCGCGCCGTAAAGCTTTCCGTTCGATTCCCAACCGATAAACCCGTTCCCGGTATAATCCGGTAATATAACGGTACCGCCCGAAACGGTCTTTATTACATCGCTTGCCGCCTCGCCGTCAAAGCCCGTAAACGATACGCTTACAGCCTCGCCCGCTCCGCTTAAAACGAAGAACGAATACGCCGAATTTGCGTCTAAAAATTTATCGGTCGAAAAGGTCATGCCGTCCGCGCTGTTTTCGTCTGTAAAAGGCGACGAAAACATAGTAAAGCGATACAGACTTTCGGTTTGCGTTCCGTCCGCAGTAAAGCCTATACGCATTCCGCCGCACTGCGCGCCCGAGACGAGTTGCGCCGAATATTTGCTTTCGTCCGCTATACCGAAAGAAATTATTATCGACTCGCCGCTTTTAAGTGTTACTCCGTTAATCGCCGAATAAAAATCGACCAATTCGCTCTTTTCCTCAAATTCGTTTGTATACAACAGGCGAAGTTCCACGTTCTCCGAATCGTTTTCGGGTAAAACACCTTTAAAAACGTTTACGCGCGTATTAGCAAAAACTATAAAAGAGGCTTTGGGATCTTCCTTTTTGTTTGCGTCGCCTTTTTTCGTGATTTCGCCGTCGCAAGGCGCGGTAAACGCAACGGAAAAGTTATACGCCTTACCGTCGTATCTACGCGAATAAATGTAGCCCGAAGTCGCTATATAAGACGAGCCGTTCCAGTTGTCTTCCGCCCCGTAATAAAGTACCGTAGTATGCCTGTTGTCGCTCTCGTTTTTTAAACTCGCATAATTAAGCGAAGCGCAATATCGGTTTTCTTGTTCCGCAAAGGCGGAAAACCCGACAAGTCCTATCCCCGCGGCGGCGAAGATTATCGCCGCCGTAAAGGTTAAAATTATTTTCTTTAATTTCATCACGATTCCCCTTTACGATTATTTCGCGTTTTTAAGATAATCGAGCACGCTGTCAATTCCTTTGGAAGAGCAGCTTCTTTCCATTTCGGCTTTGAACGAGGCTATTTTATCTTTACTGCCGCACGCCGCCTGAACCGTATATGTTTTAGCGTAATCCAGACAAGCGATATTTATAGTTACTATTTTATACTTGTCAATCAGAAATTCGGGTTGGCGCCAGTTCACTTTGCCCGCCGCTTCGAGACCGATAACGTATTCGTCGTATCTCTTCTGCTCTTTACCGCCGTCGTACATAAGTTCGTAAGGCGTGTTATACTCCACTTTGCCGTTTACGACCTTAAATTTCATCGGGCTTATAACCGTGCCGAGATTGTACTCGCCGTAAGCCGCCGAAGCGGATACGTCGTAGTTGTTCGGCGTTATAAACAAGGATTTTCCGCCGTCCGCGTTACGGTTGGCAAAATTCTCTTCGGTAATAGTCTTTGTTCCGTCGGCGTTTTTAGTATAGTAAACGCCCTCTACGCCGTAAGTCAAAAGTTCTTGTCCCTCCTCGCCCATCATATAGTCGAGTATGGCGATAAGTCTGTACGGTTCTTTGGCGTTTACCGAAACGCAATAACCGCCCCAGTAATATTGATCGCCTACGGGCGAGCCTACATACTGTCCGTCGTCGCTCGACGGGAAAGGAATAAACGTAGCTTCTTTCTTGTATTCGGTAGCCATAGTCGCTATCATATTAGTAAGAGTATAGTTACAAGTGGTGATATACGCGCCTATTTTACCCGCCTTGAAATTGTCGGCGGTGGCGCTTTCGGTTACGCCGCCGAAGTTAGGATAAATATAGCCCTGACTCGTTCCGTCGTTAAGCCATTCGATATAATCGTCGTATTTTTCGGTATAAGCCGAAAGAGTATAAGTTCCGTCGGAATTTTTGGTATAACTCGGCGAAATTCCGAATGCGGAAAGGAAATCTTCGGTAAAATCGAAGTTTTCGTTAAGACCCAAGCCGAAAGTTCCGTCGGTATAACCGCCTTTGTTTTCGGTATGGAAATATTTAAGCATATCGGTAAATTCGGTTATGGTTACGGGATAATAGTCCGCGCTCTTGCCGTTTGCCGTAGCCCAATCGCTCATCCAGTCTTTTCTGACTATCAGAACGTGGTTGGATATACCCGTCATCTGCGGAGCAAAATAATTTTTACCGCCAACCGTAGCATTGTCAATATGCTCGGCGGAAAAAAGCGTTTTAAGGTTGGATTTACCGCCCGCGCCCGTAGCCTTGCCGTCCGATTCAAGTTTATCGAGATAATTATTGAACGGGACTATATAGCCCTTTTCCGCCCACAGCGGGAAAGACGCCCCGTCGGGGATAGCGAACAAAACGTCGGGTACTTTTTTGTTGGAGTTTACGATAGTCGATAAACGCGACTCCCATTCCGAAGAATAATTGAGTTTTATACTCACGTTGAATTTATCTTCTATCGCCTTAATTACTTTGTCTTTTTCGTTAGTCGTGAAAACAGGTTGCGAACCGTAAAAAGTATAAGTTATTTTTTCGTTCGACCAAGTATAGTCCTCAACGTAGCCTGATCCGCCGCCTCCGCCGTTCGAGTTTCCGCACCCCGCGACAGTCGCCGCAATAAGCGTGAGCGCAAGTAGCGCGGCAGTTAGTTTTAATTTTTTCATTTTAGTTTCCTCCGATATTTTTTTATTCTTTAACCGATCCCACGTTAAGACCCTTTTCAAAATATTTTTGAATAAAAGGATAAACGAGCATTATCGGCAAAGTTACTACCATAGTCGTGGCTCTTTCAAAAGCCTTTTGATAACCCGCGATATTCAAATCGCCGAAAATATCCATTGAAGTTATAGACGACATAGACGATTCCTGAATAGTCATAACGAGATTCTGAAGCGGCAAAAGATAATTTTTATCCTGAATATACATATCGCCCAGGTACCAGTTATTCCATTTATCTATCGCGGCGAGCATACCTATCGTTACGAGTACGGGTTTGCACATAGGCGCAAGAACTTTAAAAAGCACCTGAATCACATTTGCCCCGTCGAGTTGCGCCGCCTCCTCCATAGAATCGGGAATACCGCGCAAAAACGTTTTTACGAGTAAAATATGATAACAGTCTACGCAGCCTACCACTATAAACACCAGTACGTTATCCACGAAACCGAGGTTGACGAGCAACAAATATGTAGGCACGGCTCCACCCGAAAACAGCATAGGTATCATAAGCAAAATAACCATAGCTTTAGTTCCGCCGACGCCTTTTTTTGCGATTGCGTAGCCGCCGATAAGCGACGATACCAACCTCAACGCAACGTAACACACCACATAAAAAACGGTAACGCCGAACGAACGCCAAAAGCCGATTCCTCCGAGCAAAGCCTTATACCCGACGAAAGTTATATCTTTCGGAAATATCATAGAACGGTTGGCGTTATACGCCACGTCTGACGAAAGAGAAATAGATATAACGTTCATAAACGGTATAATTACGCTTAAAGCCAATAAACCGAGAATTATTACGAATACATAGTCGGCAAAGAGCCATTTTTGTTTGAGTTGTTTGTTTGCGCGGAGCTTTATTCCTACACCCTTCGTACTCATTAAAAAATACCCTCCCCCGAAATTTTATCCGCAATGAAATTTGTAGCCATAACGAGGAAAAACCCTATTACGGACTTGAAAAATCCGAGCGCGGAAGCAACGCCGTAATCTCCGCTGCTTTTTAAACCCGTTCTGTAAATATAACTGTCGATAATATCGCCGTACTCGTATACCGACGGACTGTACGTCTGCCGGATCTGCCCGAAATTGCCGTTAAGAACTTTCGCAAGTTGCAAAATAAGTTGCAGCACGACCGTAGGCACGAGTACGGGCATAGTTACATACCACATTACCTCCCAACGATTCGCGCCGTCGATTTTAGCGGCTTCATAAGCCGAAACATCTGCCGAAGCAATAGCCGCAAGGTATAATATCGAGGCGAACCCCACGTTTTGCCACACGTCGCTGAATATCAAAAACACAAGATACCAAACGGGATCGCTCATAAAACCTACGGGCTTTCCTCCGAGTTTTACGATTATCGCGTTTACGAGTCCCGTTTCGCCGCCGGAGGCGAGTATGCTCGAAAATACTCCGCCGAGTATAACCCAACTTAAAAAGTGCGGAAGATACAAAATGGTTTGCACACTCTTCTTATACCACTCGACTTTTATTTCGTTAAACACGAGCGCGAGGAAAATCGGCGCGGGAAAACAAAACAACAACCTTAGCCCCGACTGCAAAAGCGTATTCCTTATAGTTTTCCAGATATAATATTCCGAAAACAGCTCTTTGAAATTATAATACCAGGGATTGCTCCACGGACTTTTGAATATGCCGTCGAAAGCGTTATAATCTTTAAACGCTACCGCCATACCCGCGAGCGGCAGATAGTTAAAGATAAACAACACCCAGAATACGGATAAAAATAAAATATAAACGGGATAATTTCTCTTTAAATCTCTACCCGCCCTGCGAGCGAGCGTAAGTTTATTACCTTTTAAATCCGTCTTTTTCATCTTAATTCCTCCTATACGACGAACGTCGCCAGACGGTAAATTTTATCGTAACCGTCCTGCAACGGCAAATTTAAACAGGGTTCGCCGTTTTCGTCCGCTACCGCAACGCAAACGTAATACTTACCCGCCGCGAGATTATCGGGCAAAGAAACTTCTACAAAACATTCCTCGGATTGCGCCGCGAGCGCCTCTTCGTAATCATCCGCGACGGGCAAAGACGAAACGTCGAAATCCGACATACCCGACGCGACCTTTTCCATATCCGCGTCGAGTATTATTATCATAGGCTTCCCTCCGACATAACATGGCGCGGCGCCGACGTTTTTCACCGCCAACTTTACTTTAAAGGTTTTACCAGGAATAAAATTTCCGAAAGCTGCTGACGTAAAATTTATTCTATAACCGAGCTGACGAGTAATAGTATCCGTCCAAACGTTATCTTTAAGCGAATAAGGATCTGTTATAAGTCGCATATAACTTGCGTGATTACGCCAAAGCGCACGAAGCAACAAATCGTTTTGAGGTTCTTGTTCGGGCGCGGGTTCTATCGCGGTAATTTTCCCGTTATAATAATAATTATCGAGAAATCTTCCCACATAGTTGTCTTTATCCGCGCCGCTGTCGCGCTGAGTTACGAGAAACGAGTCGTCAGTACAACCGAAACCGTATTCAAGACTTTTTTGAAAAACCGCGTCGTCTTTTTCGGCTATATCGTCGTTCATAAGCACGAGATATTCGTTACCGAAAACCTCGTGTAAAAGTTCGGTCGCTTTCATTCGACTTTCGGAATTGATAAACTTACCCGTCTCGGTCGCTCGTCTGTTATGCCCCTCGCCCCAAGTGCCGAGCGAACCTATCTCCACAAACTCTATATTTTCGCCGTATCTGTCGCGCAGAGCGATCATCATATTCTTATAGGCGGCTAAAAAAGCGTCGTCGCCGTAATCGGGACACCAAGTCATTCTCGCCTGCGACGAAAATTTTTCAATATCTTCCGAATAGCCGACCGTCGATTTTGCCGACAGGGTTTTCGCGTCCTCGGCATTCCCGTACCAAACTGTTCCCTCGTCGCAAAAACTGCTCCACATTCTCTCGCGAGCAAGAATTTCGGCTTCATCGTCGGTATAAACGGGATTGCCGTCGGAATCGGTTTGCGCGAGATATCTGTTTTTCATCTTTCCGAAATCGCTTTCATCCGAAATTATCGGGTTGTATTCGAGTCCGTTCGCGCCGTTTTTATCTCTTACCCAAAGCGGCGTACACTGACCCCAACCGTCGTTTGCGGTTATCCGGAACGCAAGTTTTTTACCCTGCTCCACCCATTTATCCGCAACGTCGTCTATAAAACCCCAGTAAAAAGAATTCTCGTCGAAAGTATAATCGTTCGGCAAAGTTACTCCGAGCGGTTTTAAAACTACGTTATAAAACAATTCGTCGGGTTGTATAAAGTTCCAGCCGAAACGAAAATAAACCGTTTCGCAAGGAAAATCGTTTAAATAATCGTTATCTTTAAGTAACGCGCCGTAAGAATTTATCTGATTGGAATAATAACAAAAATTCCAACCCATCTGCGGATTAGTTATAAGTTCTCCGCTATCGACAAGCGTTATTTCGTGCACGTACTCGGTCTTTTTTGCGCAAGCCGCGCCTGACCCCGTAGCAACGAAGCACGCGAGCGCGACTGCCGCGACCTTGGTTATATTTTTCATCTTTTCGCCCTCTTTTTTACTATTACTGCGGCAAGTCCGCATATTAAAACTGCGTACAAAACGCCGTTTGCGTCGCCTTTACAGCCGCCCTTTTTATCCGCGGCAAACTCGCGCGTATTTATATCGCCGCTTATTTCAAGCGATACGAACGACCACCCGTTAAGTCCTTGCAAACTTTCCGTTGTTTTTTCATGCGCGGGGATATTGCCCGATAGTTGATAAGTTTCCGTATTAGCCTCGCCGTCCGCCGCATACACGACTATGAAATCGACTATCGCTTCGTCGCAAACGGTGTTGCCGACGCAATCGAATACGAAATACAGGTCGTCGCCCTCGTCAACCGAAAAAACGTCGACGCTATCCAGATAAAAAGTCTTTTTATCGCGGATACCGAACCATTCTCCGCTTGACGGAAACACGACTTGATCGTTTTTCATTATCCTGAAACGAACGCCGTCCGAAGTACCGTCGTTATTGAATTTTATATAGCTGTCGGGATGAACCTTTACCCTTCCCGCGCCCTTAACGTTTAATTTTATAGCCGAAGACATATCTTCGCCCGGCGTTATCGCCACGCCGTTTTCGGTATAAGCAAGTCGGGCGTCGACGTTATCCGCTGAATAATAAGTTTTGGAAACGGAGTTAAAATTAGTATCGTATTCCGAAACTTCGCTTACCGAATTATAATCCGCGTCAACCGCCGCGCCGACTTCGTAAGCAGAATAATCTCCGCTCATATTCACATATTCTATCGCCCAATCGCCGCGAGTTCTCTCTTCGTCGAGCGCGACGATCGTAGTTTCGCTACCGCTTCCTTCGGTTACAAATACGAAATCGTCAACCATATTTCTTCTTGTAATCTCGCCCGTCTGCGACTGTGTGTACAGTTCCACATACGAGCCGTTTATATAGTCGATTATTTTATTTTCGTTACTGCTGAAAACGAATAGTAATTTATCTCCCGCTTTCATATCAACGCGCGGAAAATCGGTTTTCACGAGCAAACCGTCTTTATCCTGTGTAGAATTGAAATAATGCCACTTTTCATTCGTTACGGTGTAGTAGGCTTTCTTCTCGGCGGAATAATACGCCAAACCCCAGCTTATACCGTCGTTGCCTGCGGTTACGGTAGTTTCGGTGTTCCACGCCGACTTGGCAAGATAAAACTTGGATATAAAAGCCGAACAATCCTTCTTTGACGTAAAAGCGTAAGTAACGTATTTGCCGCCTACCGAATAGGTATGAAAACGAAATTCGTTGACTTTTCCGTCTTTCATATTAGTGGGGCGAGGCGATACGATAACTTCCTGTTGCAATTTCCAGCCGCCCGAACTTTTATCCCAAGGCATATCGTTTTCGTTTAATTTACCGAATTCTTTCGCGCTTTCGGCATTAAATATATCTTGAGTTTTTTCAGCCAAATCGACTTCATAAAACCTGAAATTCTTTTCGCCCTGCTCTACCAGCTTCGCGCTTTGATCGATCGAATATTCCGTTCCGGCAAAACTTAAAGATAAATTGAGTTTTACGCGTTCCTTCCTGTTTTCGTCGGTAGATACCACAATTAAAAGCTCGTCGCCTGCCGACAAGGCATATTTCTCCGCCGTATTTAACTCCGCGACTTCGCCTGCGGCGACTGTAGTCCACAGCGATTCGCCGCCGATACCGTAATACGCGCCGTTCTTATAAAGCAACAGACAATATTTGATAACCGCCTTATTCCCCTCGTTATTTAAAACAAGTGAGTTTACAGTTACTTTACCGCTACGGGGCGCGCGAAAAGCCACCGCGGGATTATGCCCTCTGATCGGCGTAACGGTGCTGCGGTTGTTGGTCGAATAAATTATTACGGGATTTTTAAGCGCGATATATCTGTTTTCATCCAACAAAGTTAAGTTTTCGGCAGCAATTTCCTCGCCCGTTTTTATCGAATAATACTTTCCGTCGTCGCGCTTCTCAACCTTATCGCCGTTACAAAAATATACTTTACGGGAGTTTTCGTAAACAAACGCCTCTCCGCTTTTCTCTTTATAGACCGCCGCCCCGCCGAGCGTGTCGATATATTGCACATATTGTTCGCCGTCTATAACGGTTACGGCGTCATACAATTCCGAACCGTCGTATGTCCAGTTCCCCGAAATCCTGTAATCGGGGATATTCGTTCTTCCCGCGTATTCGTCCGCGTTTATCAACTCTTTTTTCTCAAATACCGCCACGTTTTCGATCATAGATTCGTCGGCGTTCGCAACGGTTACGGCAAACGCCGCGCTTGTTGCCGCACAAAAGAACAACGCAAACGACATCACTGCAAGCAACGCCGCTTTTATTTTAGTCTTTAACATCTTTTTCTCCCTACGGTTATTTCGCTTAAACGCAGTTTTACCGCGTCTGCAATTCCGCTTTTATAAACGGTTGAATTAAACGACTCTATATTACGGGTTTTTTCGAGTTCGTCGTACAACCTTTGCTTTTCATAGTTATTTCCCTCCGCCTCGGTTAATACGGTGCGAGCGAAATCCATAATCCTTTTTTCACCCGTCTTTTCGCTTTCGACCGTAACCGCGAAATCTGTTTTGCAATCGCCAACCTCTACGGTAAGTTTTTCTCCGTAAACTATCTTCGCCGCACTCGTTATACGACCTTGTTCGACGTATGCTTTTCCGTTGGAAAAATTGCTGAACTCTATACGCATAATGCGATTATCGGGTATTACGCTCCTTTCGCCGCTTACGGAAACGACTATCTTTTGGATTATCTTATTTTCGCTTTCTTCGCACTCGCAACTAAACCTCGTAAACGCCTCGCCGTTAGTTCCGTCCTCAAACAAAGTAAACTCGCCGTTGCCGTTAAACGCTTTTATTCCGAGTTTAACGGGGTTATCCGTTCCGTTTCCGTCGTCGAGCGAAAAAGGAATTATAGCCCCGCTCTCCACGAATACCGGTATCGACTCTAAATTTCTCACCGCTTTTATCCATTCGCCGCCTACGCCTATATCGTACTCTAAATAAGTAAACATATCCGTCCACTTACCTTCGGGCAACCAAACGTCCACGACGGAATATCCGTCTACGGAATGCTCTGTTATCGGAGCGACAATCATCTTACCGCCGAGTAAATATTCGTTTTTCGCCGCATAAGCCTCTCGGTTTTTCCATCTGTAATATAGCGGCTCGACAGGAACTAATCCTTCTCTGTTGTTTAAGTATGACAAACTGTACCAGAAAGGTATCATAGAATGTCGCAATCTTAAAAAATCTTCGGCAATTCTACCCTTTCCGTTCTTATATTCCCACGGTTCTTTGGTCATAACGTTCATATTAGTGCAGTGCAATCTGTTTATCGGACTGAAAACACCGAACTGCACGAATCTCAGATACAATTCGTCGTCTTTAACGCCTTCGTTATGCCCTCCGATATCGTGACTCCACCAACCGTAGCCGACGTTTGCCGCCGTCGCCGTAAAATACGGCAAATATTTTAAAGTTTCCCAGGTCATAGCGGTATCGCCCGAAAATCCGACCGGATATCTGTGCGCGCCCACGCCGAAATACCTTGACAATATAAGCCCTCGCTTACCGCCTTTAATACTATTTAAAAAGTGATAATGGTTAAGCGACCAAAGCGGATCCAACCCTTCTACTCGCGATTTTTTCCCTTGTTGCCAATCTATCCACCAAAAACCGACTCCGTCCTTTTCATAAGGTTCGAGCAAAACGTCAAAGTTCATCGCCACATATTTCGGATCGGTAAAATCGAAAGCAATCGCCTGCTTGCCGCTTGCGTCCCACCCGACGTATTCCGCCGCATCCCTATATTGCTTTTCCCAAAATCTCACACCTTGGTGCGGATGTAAATTCAAAGTAACTTTATAGCCGCCGCTCGTTAGTATGCGCAAAAACTTTTTATAATCGGGGAAATAGTCCGGGTTGAACGTATAACCCGTCCAACCTATTTTATCGGCGTTACCTCTATCTGAAACGCCGACTATTTTTTCGTCGAGCAACTGACTTTCCGTAATCGAAAACTTTTGCGCAATTTCAGCCTTATTTGAGTAATGCCAATCCGTATCAAGCGCGGTAACGGTAAGCGGAATCTTTCTTTTTTCAAATTCCCCTATCATATTCAGATATTCTCTATCCGAATACGCGTGATATCTGCTCCACCAATTTCCGAATGCGTAACGCGGCAACACGGGTACGTCGCCACAAATTTTATACGCCGCTTTAACCGCTCCTCTGTAATCGTCGCCATAAGCAAAAACGTACTCGTCGCTGCCACTCGCCTTACCCGATTTTATCAATCCGTCGTCACCGAGTTCAAGCGAATCGGAATCATCGTAAACAGCCACGCCGCTCAAAGAGCAAAAGCCGTTGCATAGTTCGACTTTTTCACCCGGTTTCATATCCGAACCGTAGATCGAATAAGTCAGAGTATCGCCGTTACAACCGTCGAGAGATCTATAAGTGCCTTTCAAATTCTCCGCGTTGCTCACGGGTATAAACCCGTTGCCAACGTTTATAACGCAATCTTCGCGTTTCCCCGCAATTTGCAATACGCAAAAATCTGTAGTAATAGTCAACCGTCCGTCGTCTTTACTTACGGTATATTTTTGCGTTTCGAAATTTCTGTACCATACCGCTTGCGTGGCGCAATCGCGGAATTTACCGTTTTTACTCTTTTCTATGCGGAATAACCTGTCTTGCAACACCGTTATTCGGTAATCTTCCCACCTTATTATGTTTTCCTGTCTTGCTTTCGGACAAGTCCTTATTATGTATTCATTCATTTTTTCTCGACTAAATTATATCACCGTATCAAACTTAAAAATCAAAGATTTATGTTTCTTTATCATAAATTTTACGATTTTTGGCTCTTTACGTTTAATTTTTACTTTTTAATAAATATTCTCGCGCAAATTTTGCTTTTAAGCATTATACAGTCGTCGTTTATTTCGCTATCGACTGCGTCGGGATAAAGTTGAACGAAATTTTGCGCGCCTTTTATATCGAATTTATTATCGCCCGTCGCCCACAAATACAACAGTTCGCCTTTTTCGCTTTTTATTTTCAGCGCGTGTTTTTTATCCTCTCCGCGCGTTAAACCGAGCGGATAGGACGGATAACCGCTATTCAATATCCCGAAAATTTCAGGATAAAGTTTTAGCGCTTCCTTTAAATACGCCGACTTTCGCTCGTCGAGTTTATCTATACGCGAACTTAAAGTAATTACTCCCGTCAAGCCGTTTACCAAGTTAAAAACGACTTCTTCATCCGTCGGTGCGGGAATATTATCGATGTATTCGTTTCTTAAAGCGTGTCTTATCGGGTAAGGCATGCACCAAACGCCCGTCTTTTCGGGTAAGTTATTTATTAGACTTCCGCATATAACGGACGGATAGTAATTATATTCTTCCTGATCGCTCACGCTTTGCAAATCGAAATGCTTTAATATATATCCGTCCTCGCGCTTACCGCCCGAAGCGCAATTCTCTAAAATCAAATCGGGATATTTGCGCTTTACGCCCTTATAAAACTCAATGACTTTGGCGTAATTTTCTTTAAGTCCGTCATTCCTTCCGCTTTTGCCGTCTGCAAACGCGTATGAATCGTTGTAGTCTATTTTTATATACCTTATACCAAGCGCGTACAAATCGTCGTACACCTTGCCGAGATAGTCGTTTACCTCTTTTTTTCTGAAATCAAAGAATCTCCTTTGTTTAGAACCGTAACGAACGCCGTTTACCGTGATAACAAATTCAGGATGAATTTTATAAATGTGTGAGTTTGCGCCTACCACTTCGCCCTCAACCCATATACCCGGTTTCATTCCTTTCGCTATAATATAATCTATAACGTACTTTAAACCGAGTTCGCCGAAAACATCGCCGTCGAAATTCCAATCGCCCAAACGACAGCCTGTATCGTTTTTATAATTAAACCAGCCGTCATCTATAACGTAGTATTTTACACCCAAATCGGCGCAAGCGTCTATAAGCGGCTTTTCTTTTTCCCAACTCGGGTTTGCCCAAAGACAGTTCATAAAATCGTTGAATATTACCGTTGGTTCGCTTATGTTTAGCCGGGTGTCGGCACGTTTTGCGGCGTAAACGTTCTTCAATAAATCTTCTTCGCCGAAAGCGGCGGCAATAAGCACGGGCGGAGTCGCAAAACTTTCGCCCGCTTTAAGGCAAACGCGACTTTTTAAAGTCCTTTCTTCGTTAGTCCCCGCGGTAAAAAGCAATGCTCCGCATTTATCGTCCCACAAATCGAATTGCGAAACCCTTACGAACCAATCGCCGTCAGCCTCGCTTTCAACGAAAAACTTTTCGCCCGTTTTTAAATTACTCGCTATTAAACACGGATAAAATTCCGAAGTAGTATGCGAACCGTTCCCGAAAACCGTAAACCTGTTCATTGGTATGTGTTTGCAAAAATCATTAAATCCGAGGTCTGTAAGCGAAGAGGTAAACCACTGTCCCTCGGTTTGCCAACGATTTCGACGATAGGACAGCGTAAAGTTTTTCCCAGCCTCTTTTGCGTATTCGCAAAACGGAACCAAAGAGTAAAAGTCCGCTATAGTAAGATCTTTTCTTGCGGTAATTACGTTAGTTTGATACACCGCCGCAGAACTGCCTTTCGCTTCGTATACTGTTTTAACCTCGCAATCGCGACTCTCTGAATTAAAGGTTATTTCGACGCGACCGTCTACAGTTTTAAATTCCGTTTGCTTAAAATGCCATAAATCGTTTTTAAAACTCCCGTCGAAACCAGCGACGGTCGCGCCCGTAGTTTCTCCCTCCGCGCTCACGATAAACGGAGTAAAACCGATTTTTTGCTTAGCGTCGCCGCCCTCGGCGGTTATTTCCGCAATACGCAAACCGCCGTCAGTATGCACAAATTTTAAATATATTCCGTTTAAATTTATAATTTCGTTTTTCATTTTCACTTACTCTCTAAATTTATAATGGTCAGGTTTTCGACGTCCTGAATTTCTATTCGTTGTTTTACCTCGTCGGAATATTTGGGAACAGTTACGTTTTTAAAAGTAAAGTTCCTGAATTTATACCCCTCTTCTTTATACCCCGTTACGCTTATTGCCGGTACGGGATAAGTATCTCGCGTCATTGAAAAACACTTACCAGTTATCAGAACGTCGACGAACTCGAAGTTTTCAAATTGCGCTAACGACGGCGCGGCTTCTCCGTCCGAGTTGTAGCCCACGTCCGAAGTAATGAAAATACGGGAAAAAGAACAATTTTCCACTTTTACGTTTCTCACATAACCGCCGCGCTTTCTTTGCGCCTTTATTATAAGTCCGTCCCCCGACGATATAAAATCGTTATTCCACATTCTTACGTTCTCGACACCGCCGGACATTTCGCTACCGATAGCAATTCCGTGTCCGTAAAGGCATTTACAATCGAAAATATCGATATTTTTACACGGCTTGTTAATTATATTGCCTTCGGGATTTTTACCAGATTTTATAGCGATACAATCGTCGCCCGTTTCAAACAAACAACCGAAAATCACACAGTCCTCGGATGAATCGGGGTCGAAACCGTCGCCGTTCCATACGCCCTCGGACTTAAAATAGCAATCGCTTACGATTACGTTTTTACTGTATATCGGGTGAACGTTCCACGCAGGACCGTTTTTCAACGTTACTCCGTCTATAACCACGTTACGCGCGCTACTTATATTTATCAATCTGCCGCGCGCCCTACCGAATATTACGCGCGCGTTTTCGGGTTGTTCCCTCTCTACTTTTTCGGCGTATTCTCTATCAGCGGTCCGCTCCGTAGCAATAACGTTTTCCATAAGAACTTTACCGCCGCCTTCTATCGTGCCGTCGCCGTAAATTAAAACGTCCTCAGCCGTATTGTTTCGACTTCTGTCAAGCGTACCGACATTTATAAGCGAACGATAACATAAACGCTCTATGCCTTCATATCTGCTTTTTATTTTTGGCAAATAATCCTCCGGATCGACACTTCCCGAAAGCGTTGCTCCCTTTTCTAAATACATGCGCGTATAAGAATGTAAATCAAGCGCGCCCGTCAGATAAACGCCCGCAGGTAAATACACGATTTGCCCGTTCTTCGCGTCGTCTATCGCTTGTTGCAGCACCGCCGTATTTATATTCTTTCCGCTACCGTCGGCAAAATAAGGCGCCTTCGTAACGTCTATAAATTCCCGCTCGATATCCGACTCTACGGTAATTTTTTCTATCGCAACGCCCTCCGCGACAACCGCCACGTCGTATTTTTCATAATGATTTTTTAACGTAAGTCTGCAATGCGTAAAACGCGAACGAAAGACGCCTTCGCCGTTCAATAACACGGTATATTCGCCCGCGTATCCGTTCTTTTTATCCCACCACACAACCGCGCTCTTATCCGCAACGAAATATTTAATCATTAAATTCTCCTTAAAATTTTTATTTACGCTTGACAACATTCCTATTCAGGCTTATAATGTTATCAAGGATATTTTTATTTTGCTTTTAATTATAATAAATTTTGCGAGGATTTGCGTATGTATTTCGATTTTAAGCGCGAAAAACTCAAATTTTATAAGCGAGGAGAGAACTTTTGCCCCGCGCATTTTCACCACGCCGTTGAAATTTTGTATGTAACCGAAAACAATAAAACCGTTACTATAAACGGCATTCCTCACGAAATGCATGAAAACGACGTTTTGGTTTGCGCGCCGTGGGCAATCCATTCTTATATGCGATGTGAACGCGGCGAACAAATTTGCGCGGTTATCCCCTGCGAATTTTGCCTCGACTTCGAAAGCTTGAGTTCCAACTACGCGCCCCGCGAAATAATTATTCATGACGACGACAAAAGCATTCTGCGACTTATGGAGTTCCTCGAAAATGCGGATAACAGAATTTTATACGAGGGCATAGTCAACACGATACTCGGTCTCTATGTGAAAAAAACTAAATTCGTTAAGGAAACCGCTCCGCAATTACAGGCAAAGATGGGCGAAATAGCAAATTACATCGACGAGCATTACAAAGAGCAAATTAGTCTTAAACAAATAGCGCAACGTTTCGGTTATACCCAAACGCACTTCTCGATGCTGTTTAAAAAACTATTTTCTATAAACTTCGTCAATTACTTAAATTTCGTGCGAATACAAAAATCCTTGCCTCTACTTAAAACTCATTTAATATCTTCGATTTATGCATACTGCGGATTTACCAATCCGCAACAATACTTTTTATATTTCAAACGATTTTTAAATTGTTCCCCGCTCGAATACCTTTCAAAAGGCGACGAGCAACTATATTTTTAACAAAATTTTTTCTTTAACTTAATTATAATACCATAACGAAAAATTTACTCGGCTATTTTAAGTTATATATCATTTATTTTACGATATTTAGAATTTTATTACTATTCACCATTATAACTAAAGAATACGCTGAACAAGTAAAAAAACTTTTGTATACCGTAAACCGGAGTAAAGAAGTTTAACGGCAGTCGAAAGCGGCGGATAATGTTATAGTCAATATTGAAATATTGTTGAGTTTAAAAACTGTGAGTTTTTAATTCTTTCGAGACAACCGAAAGAATATTTTTGATTATCAAATAAATGTTATTTGGCAATACGAAAAAACGCCCGATAAAAAACACATAAAAACCTTTAAATGGGAAATTTTAATATGGACAATTGGTTTACTATAGAACGCATAGACGACGAAACTTATTCTGTCGGAGAATATAAACATCGGGAAGAAGCTCACAGCTATCTGTTGACAGGTAAAACCTACTCGCTACTAATCGACACAGGGTTGGGAGTTTCCGATATAAAAACCGCCATAAACGCTATCACGGATTTACCCGTTTCGGTAATAACGACGCACGTCCATTGGGATCATATCGGCGGACATAAATATTTCCCGAATTTCGGCGTTCATAAATTTGAAGAAAAATGGATCAACAGACATTTCCCGCTATCGCTAACAGCCGTAAAACAAAACCTTACGGCAAAACCGTGCGAATTTCCCGTAAATTTTAATATCGACGATTACACTGTATTTCAAGGTAAACCGAAAAAAATCTTCGTCGATAACGACGTTATCGATTTAGACGGAAGAAAAATAAGGATAATTCATACTCCCGGTCACTCTCCCGGACACTGCTGCTTTTACGACGAAACAAAAAAATATCTTTTTTCTGGCGATTTAATATATAAAGGTTGTCTTGATATGTTTTATCCCACAACGGACAAAAACAAATTTATGCAATCGATAAAAAAGACAAAAAGACTTGATATCCGAAAAATATTACCCGCTCATCATAGTCTGAATATCCAACCCGACATAATAGAAAAAATAGATAACGCTTTTAAAGCATTATCTATCGCGGGCAAATTCGATATAAGCGGAATTTACGATTTCGGTGAATTTCAGCTACACATATAAATCTCGCCAACCGTAACCTATTACAAAACAGATTAAATAAATTGACAGCGGCGCAAAGGTTTTGATATACTTATTTCGTCAATAATATAAAATAAAAGGAGAAAATTTATGCCTATAGAATTTAAAATTCTCTTAGCCGTTACCATAGTAATAATGATAGCCGTTCCGCTTATTATTATATTTGCGTTCTGGCTACCGAATTATAAGTCAATTATAAAACGTGCAAAAAAAATCGACCCGTCGGTAAAAACATTTGCAGACGCGCAATTCGTTCTTCAAAAAAATATAATGGAATCCGTCGGACAAAACAAGAACGACGACAACCCCGGTAGCGAAAACGAAAACAAAAAGTCTTAAAAATATATAGAGCTTTGCAGAGACGTATCACGAGTTGAACTTGTAAGGATAAAATCGATGTCGCCCTACTCTATGCCGCTTTGCGACGATGAAAGGTCGGGCAACTGCTCCGAAAAAAAAGCGACCTGCTTTACAGGTTATTTTTAGCAGCACTTGCAAATCGGACTTGTAAGGAGCAAATCGGCATTATTTGTTTTTTCTTTCCGCTATGCCCTTGCCGATTTGCGACGGAATAGCGATTGCTCGACTCAGGCGCAATCGCGTCACCGGCGAGGCGGCGCGGAATAATTCGGATTTTACATACACCGCGCCGCTTCGACGGTGAAAGGTCGGGCAATTGCTCCAAAAAAAAAGCGACCTGCTTTACAGGTTATTTTTAGCAGCACTTGCAAATCGGACTTGTAAGGAGCAAATCGGCATTATTTGTTTTTTCTTTCCGCTATGCCCTTGCCGATTTGCGACGGAATAGCGATTGCTCGACTCAGGCGCAATCGCGTCACCGGCGAGGCGGCGCGGAATAATTCGGATTTTACATACACCGCGCCGCTTCGACGGTGAAAGGTCGGGCAATTGCTCCAAAAAAAAGCGACCTGTAAAACAGGTCGCTTTCCTTTTGGAGCTACTGGCCGGACTTGAACCGGCGACCTGCTGATTACGAATCAGCTGCTCTACCGACTGAGCCACAGTAGCGTTTTATAGAAACAAAATTTGTTTTTCGTTTCTTTTCGTTTGCCATATTCCAGTTTTAATGCTAAACTTAAAAGGCTATAATAGTATAGCACACGTTAAAATTTTTTGCAACGATTTTTAACGGTTTTTTTTGATTAAGGAGAAAAATTTTTATGTCTTTCTTTTCCGACGTATACAATCTCGTAAAAAAAATACCGCAAGGTAAAGTAACCACTTACGGCGAAATTGCCCGCGCGCTGGGCAGACCGCAATCCTCTAAAGCTGTAGGCTACGCTTTACATTCAAACAACGACCCGGACAACGTTCCGTGCTATCGTGTGGTAAACAGATTCGGTGAAGTTGCCGACGCGTTCGCTTTCGGCGGCGCAAACATTCAGCGCGAAATGCTTATTGCCGACGGTATAACTTTTACCGACGGCAAAGTCGATATGGATAAATTTATGTTCTATTTCGATTAGCTGACAAAAGACGGCAAACTTTTTCGGGAAAAATATATAAAAACAGAGTATAATTGACGTAGCAAAACAAAGGACGCAGGTATGGAGTGGGTAAAGATAATAGGAAATTCGATTGATTTTATCGAGAAAAACATCACCGAAGAATTGACGGCCGACGATATAGCGAAAGACGTTTCGGTATCGCCGTTTTATTTTCAGAAAGGCTTCGTGATGCTGTGCGGTTTCACCGTGGCGGAGTATATACGCAATCGTCGGCTTGCGCTGGCGGGTAACGACATAGCGACTTCCGACGAAAAAATCATCGATATAGCCTTAAAATACGGTTACGACACGCCCGACGGTTTCACAAAGGCGTTTACCCGTTTTCACGGCGTAACGCCGTTAGCCGCAAGAAAAAATTCCGCAACGCTGAAATCCTTTGCTCCGCTGAAAATCAAATTTTCTCTTACAGGAGGCTATGTTATGGACTACAGAATCGAAAACAAAAAAGAATTTACGGTTATAGGAAACGCGAATACGTTCACTTACGAAAACGCCAAAAAGCTTATACCCGAATTCTGGCGCGAACATTTCGCAAGCGGAAAAGGGAAAACCGTTATGGGAACGTTCGGCGTAAACATCGACGAAAAAATGGGGTGCGAAAAGTTCGAATATCTTATTGCAGACCCGTATGTCGACGGCAGAAGCGTACCCGACGGGTTTGTTCTCAGAACAATTCCCGCGCTTACCTGGGCGATATTTCCGTGCAGAGGAGCTATGCCGACGGCGTTTCAGAATTTAAACGAGCGAATCTTTACAGAATGGTTGCCCGCGCTTAAAGATTACGAATTTGCCGCGGGTTATTGTATGGAATACTACGATAATCCGACGAAGTACGCGAAAGGCACTTCGGACGAAAACTATTGCAGCGAGATCTGGATTCCAGTTAAAAAGAAATAACTTACGACCGTCGGCGGGCAGCCGCTTTACGGTTTAACTCATCAGCGGCCGATAAGGGGCTGTAAAAACCATCCGATTATTCAACGGAATCGATTTTTACGGTCCCTTTACCTTTCTTTATTTATAATTTTGCCCCGATTATCTTTACGGGGCTTTTCTCTTATCGTTTACTATTCTGAACGCTCCGTTCGATTTTTTATAACAAAAAACAATTATTTAATATATTTTGTTTAAGATTATGTTTTTCGGTCAAAAATCTCTATCGAACTTAATTAAGCCCAAAGGAGTAAAACCGATATGAAAAAAATCTGCATAACTTTAGAAATTATAATCATAATATTTTTGACAATAGCTTGCAACGTCGGAGGAACGACGGCGGAAAATTCGGAATATCTTCGAATACACGTCCGCGCGAACTCGAATTCGCAGACAGATCAGGATATCAAATATCTTGTGCGGGACGAAATTGTTTCGCTGCTCACGCCTTCGCTTGCGGACTGTCACAGCAAACGTGAAGCCGTGAACGTCATCAATCGCAAAAAGCGCGATCTTGAAAATTCCATTGACGAATTACTTAAACGCAAGGGCTTTTCTTATTCCTCTAAAGTGTCGGTGAGAAACGAGAAATTTCCTACGCGCGTCTATGAAGATCTTACGCTTGAAAGCGGTTATTACGACGCGGTTATCGTCGAATTGGGTAAAGCCGAAGGAAATAATTGGTGGTGCGTAGTCTATCCCCCTATGTGCTTTGCGGCGGGCGAAAAAGTCGCTTATAAGTCGAAAATCAAAGAGATAATAGACGAATTCAAAGCCAGCCGAACCAAATAACGGTTTCCTCCTTTACCCGAACAGGAGGAAATTTTAAATGAACAAAAAAGTAAAAACGATCGCTTCGATCGCCCTCGCTTTTGCCGTCATATGCGGCGCGTCCGCGGCGATAGTCGGCGTAAGTAACGGTTTTACGGACGCTTCGACGTCTATAGAAGCCGTTGAGACGTTGACGCTGAAACAAGGCAGCAAAGGGTCGACGGTCAAGCAAATGCAACAGAAACTCAAACGTTGGGGTTATTACAGCGGCAGCGTTGACGGAATTTTCGGCGCAGGCACCAAAAAAGCCGTAATCGCATTCCAGAAGAAAAACGGACTCGTCGCGGACGGTATCGTCGGCGCGAAAACCTTAGCCGCGCTCGGCATTTCCGTATCAGGCGGAACGCAGACCTCTCAATCGACATATTCGAGTTCCGACACTAACCTGCTCGCAAGGCTTATTTACGCCGAAGCGAGAGGCGAGACTTATTCGGGTATGGTAGCGGTAGGAGCCGTGGTATTAAACAGAGTCAAAAGTCCGTCTTTCCCCAACACTATATCGGGCGTAATCTATCAGCCTTACGCATTTACCTGCGTATCCGACGGTCAGATTAACCTTTCGCCCAACTCCACCGCGCTCTCGGCGGCAAAAGACGCCATGAACGGCTGGGATCCGTCCTACGGAAGTCTTTATTACTACAACCCCGCCATCGCGACGAGCAAGTGGATATTCTCAAGAAAGACGGTGGTAACGATAGGCAAACACGTCTTTGCCCTGTAAGGAGGAATTATGGAAAGTAAGAATAAGAAAAACAGCGCGGTAAAAAAAGTCGACGAAATAACCGAAAAAGCGGAAATTATTCCGAGCGTCGAAGAGCCGACAGAAAAGCCCGCCGTAAAAACGGTTAAAAAGCAGACGACGGCGAACAAAGACAAGAAAAAGCCCGTTGCCAAAAAGCAGACGAACAAGAACGCGAAGCAGGCGCACGACGAAAAAGCGGCTAAACGCGCCGAAGCCGCGGAAATGCGTTTAAAAGCCAAAGAAGAGCGCGCGGAAAAGAAAAAACAGGCAAAGGAAAAGAAGAGACAAGCCGCTCTTGCGAAAAAACAAGCGGCGGAGAAAAAGCGCGCTGCGGCAAAGCAAGCCAAAAAGCGCAAAGCCGAAAGCGTAAAAGCGTTAAAAATCAAAAAACGCGAAGAACGGCTGGCTAAAAAAGAAGCTTTAAAGCACGAGACGAAAGAAGCTCGCGAAAAACGCATAGCCGCCGAAAAACAGGCGAAGCTTAAGCTCAAAGCCGACAAAGCGGCTAAAAAAGCCGAATTTAAAAAACAGCAGGCGGCAAAACGCGCGGACGCAAAACGGCAGAAAACCGAACGCAAAGACGAGAGAAAGCGCGTAGCCGCGGAAAAGCGCGCGGAAGCCAAGCAGAAACGAGCCGAACGCCGCGACAAACAGAAGACCGAAAAACGCAAAAGAGGTATCGGCGGTTGGCTTGCAGCCGTAATTTCGCTCGGTTGCACGGTTCTGATACTCGGTTCGTTGCTTACCCTTTCGATATTTACGGACTATATAGACGTAGCCCCGACAAACGATTCGAGAGCGAGCGCAAGGAGCTTTTACGACTTCGTAGGCTACGTCGACTCGATGGA
Organism: uncultured Clostridia bacterium; assembly: GCA_934254815.1. GTDB lineage: Bacteria > Bacillota > Clostridia > Christensenellales > Borkfalkiaceae > UBA10281. The sequence goes on from CAKQME010000012.1 coordinate 30,326, forward strand.
AACGAATATGTCTAAAGTTTTCGTTTCCTCCGACGAAGAGGGTCAGCAGAGATTGCTGGGAGAAATAGTAGTTCAGAGCAATCTTGCCGATTCGGCTCTCGGTCAATTGCCTATAGCCGACGAATCGAAATATTATACTTCTAAATATATCAATCAGGTAGGCGACTACTGCAAATATCTCAACAACCGTCTTATAGCCGGCGGAGACCTCACGGCGAAAGATATGGAAAACTTAAACAAGCTCTACGAAATAAACGTAAACCTTAAAGGAGTACTCTCCACGCTTTCCGCAGGTATAGACGAAAACTACGATTTCAAAACCCTTGCGGACAACAATGCGAACGACGCGATAATCGCTCAGTTCAACACGCTTGAAAAGTCTGCCGCGGAATATCCGCAGATGATCTACGACGGAGCTTTCTCCGACGGACTCGACGCACTCGAAGCGAAAGGCGTACACGGCGAAGAAATAAACGAACAGACGGCTATAGAACGTTTTAACGCATATTTCAAGGATTACGGAATAGAAAAAGTCGAGGTTACTGGCAAGACCGAAAACACCAAAATAGAGAGCTACAACATTTTAGCTCAGACCAAAGAGGGCGGAGACGTATTCGCTCAGTTCACGGTAAAAGGCGGAGACCTGCTTATGTTTACGGCGCACAGAGACTGCGGCGAAGATAAAATAAACGACGACGAAGCTCTCGCAAGCGCGGTGACTTTCCTTAACTCTTTAGGTTTCGATACTATGACGTGCGTATGGCGTTACAATTCTTCGGGCGTTGAATATTTCAACTTTGCGAATCTTGAAAACGGAGTCGTAGTTTACCCCGACCTTGTCAAAGTAACGGTATGTCGCGAAACGGGTCGCGTGACCGGTATGAGCGCGGAAGAATATTATCTCAATCACACCGCCCGCGGCAAATTCACGGCAAAGCACACGATGACTGAAGCTACCGAAGCCGTAAACGGCAAACTCGATATAGTCAAAGCGCGCAAAGTTATAGTTCCCGTAGGTAACGGAAACGAAGAGTACGCTTACGAATTCGAGGGAACTGCGGGCGAAGACGTCTTCTACGTTTTCATTAACGCGGACACTTTAAAAGAAATTAAAATTTACAAAGCGGTAAACACTGCCGAGGGCAGATTGCTGGTTTAACCGACAAATAATTACGCCTCAATAAAATAATAGCCTGTCGCTTGTACAGCGGGATATATCGCCTTGCGCCCGATATGACGGAAATCGTTTCCTGTCATTAAGGTCTGCGAAAATCCCGCCATACAGGCGATTATATTTTATAGTCTCGCTTTACATAATAATTTACTACTTTAGGTCAATATTTATATATAAAACTCGCCGCGCTTGTATTATAATCTAATCAGAGGTGAAATTATGATTTTATGCGCGGGCGAGATTCTCGCGGATATGATAGGCGAAGAAAAACGCGGAAGTTTCTTTTTCGAACGTAAACCCGGCGGTGCGCCGTTCAACGTGGCGTGCGCCGTAAAAAAATTAGGCGGAGCGGCGGGTTTCGTAGGTTCGGTAGGCGACGACATCACGGGCGATTTCCTGACGGAATTTGCAGTAAGCCGCAATTTCGACATGCTTGACATAAATCGCGACAAAGACAAAAACACTACCCTTGCGTTTGTAGAAATTGCAGAAAACGGCGAGCGGTCTTTTTGTTTTCATCGCAAACATACCGCAGACCCATATTTACCGCCGATATCGGATAATACGCTGAATAAGGCGGATATCGTACATATAGGTTCGCTTATGTTATCTTCGGAAAGCGGACTTGCATGTTTTGTCGATTTAGCGCGCCGAGCCAAATCTCTCGGTAAAAAGATCAGTTTCGACGTCAATTTCAGAAGCGACGTTTTCAACGGCGAAAAGTCCGCGATAACCGCTTACAAACAGGTTCTGCCGCTTTGCGACGTTATTAAATTTTCAGAAGACGAAACGGAAATTTTCGGCAGAAAATACATTGACGAGGAACTAAGCGGCGCGCTTCGCTGCATTTCGAAAGGAGCAAAAGGCAGCGAGATAATGTATGAAGACGCGCAGGCGTTAATTCCGTCGTTTAAAGTTTCGCCTATAGATACGACAGGCGCGGGCGACGCGTTTTTCGGCGGAGTTCTGTTCGGATTAGACCGACTCGGTCGCAAGCCGACGTTATCCGATTTACAAGACATCTTTGCGTTTGCGAACGCCTGCGGCGCGCTTAACACGCTCAAAAGGGGCGCAATCGACGGCTTACCGAGCTATAATACGGTAAAAAATTTTATAAAGAGAGGAAAAAACGAATGAAAGCCGCTGTTTTTTACGGTAAACACGATTTAAGAATAGAAGAAATAGAAAAGCCCGTCGCAAAAGACGACGAAGTGCTTATAAAAGTTATGGCTTGCGGAATCTGCGGCACCGACGTACATATTTTCGGCGGAGACGCAGGCGCGGCGCCGACCCCGCCGAAGACGGTTTTAGGTCACGAATTCGCGGGGATTGTAGAAGCCGTAGGCAAAAACGTAACGACGATAAAAGCAGGCGATCACGTCTGCGTCGACCCCAACAAACTCTGCAACGAATGCGATTACTGTCGCGGCGGAATGGGACATTTTTGCGAGCATATCACGGGTATCGGCACCACCGTAAACGGCGGCTTTGCCGAATATTGCGCGGTTCCCGTTTCGCAGATATATAAATTCGACGGCGACGATTTCAATAAAGCGGCAATGACGGAACCCGTAGCCTGTTGTCTGCACGGCATAGACAGGTGCAATATTACCTGCGGTGAAACCGTGCTTATTATCGGCGGCGGAATGATAGGAATGATCATGCTGCAACTTGCGAAAATTTCGGGCGCGGGAAAGATTATTATGGCGGAACCCGTAGCCGAAAAGCGCGAAGAAGCCAAAAAACTCGGCGCTGACATCTGTATCGACAACGTAAAAGAAAACCTTTGCGAAGCGTTGGAGAAAAACGGCGTAGGGCGCGTCGGCGTAGTTATAGAATGCGTAGGCAAAAAAGCTACTATGGCGCAGGCAATCGAAGCGGCGGGCAACAAAGCCACCGTAATGCTTTTCGGGTTGACCGCTCCGGACGACGAAATTCCGATTAAACCGTTCGAAATTTTCAAAAAAGAGTTGACGATTACGGCTTCTTACATAAACCCTTACACTCAAAAACGCGCGTTGACTTTAATAGAAAACGACAAAATAGACGTATCGTCTATGGTATACAAAGCAGCGAAGCTCGAAGAACTGCCCGCATTACTTGCCGACCCGAAAGAACGAGCTAAAGGCAAAATTATAATAGTCCCGTAAAATTATGAAAAAATACGATTTACACACTCATACCGAGCAATCGCACGATTCCTTGACGTCGCCCGAAAATGCTTGTCTCGGAGCGATAAAAAACGGGCTTGACGGCATAGCTTTCACCGATCATTGCGACGTTGAATTTTCAGAAGAAACCGACGTAATAACCCCGATAAAACGTTCCGTCAAAGCGGCTGAAGAGATGCGGCTGAAATTCGGTAACAGGTTAGAAGTATTTTCGGGCGTAGAAATAGGCGAGGGGTTATGGCATGCCGATACCGACAGCGAAGTGTTAAACGCCTGCGCTTACGACGAAGTTATACGTTCGGTTCACGCCGTAAGATATAAAAATCACGAAAAGCCCTACTCCGCTATAGATTTTTCCGACTGGAGCGACGAAAAAATACGCGACTATTTAAAAACTTATTTTTCCGACCTTAAAGAAACTCTGAAAACGCTCGACGGCGACATTGCCGCGCATATAACCTGCCCGCTGAGATATATCGCGGGCAAATACGGCAAATCGGTCGATATGAGCGTATTTAAAAACGACACAGACGAAATTCTTAAAACAATAATTTCGTGCGGTTACGCGTTAGAAATAAACACTTCGAATTTAGTCTGCGGCGGGTCGGGAATTTTAATGCCCGACAAACAGATAATTTCAAGATATCGCGAGCTTAACGGAGAATTGATAACGCTCGGTTCCGACGCGCACGTTCCCGAAAATTCGGGAATTAAATTCGACAAAATTATAACAATGTTGAAAGCGATCGGGTTTTCTCGCCTATACAAATACGAAAAACGGAAACCCGTCTCAACAGAAATAAATTGACAGCATAAAAATAATTATGCTATCAAAAACGCAGCCGAGGCGAAATTCGCCTCGGCTGCGTTTTTTCCCGTCGGATTTTATTAAAACTTTATAAATGTAACGCGTAAAAAGTTGAACTTATCAAGCCTTAAAACTTTATCTCGTAAGAATCTTTCCAACCGAAAATCTGCGCCGATACGCTTTCGCCGCTTAAAAATTTTAAAATGTTAGTCTCCGCAGTCTCGTTTCCGCATGCGTACCACTTCGCAAAACCGATTTTATCGCTTATTCGCGAAATATCCGGCGTTTCGCGGGTTCCGCCGAAAATCGGTTTACCCTGCATAAACAACTCGACGGCAACCGTTTTACCCGTAAGCAACTTTTCGGCGTAAATCGGAGCGTCTTTATAATCGTCGTAAGAAAACCTCGCCGCCTGAAAAGCAAATTCGACGGTAAATACTTCGTCGTAAAACGCAAACGCCATATCCAGCGTCGAATTCGGGTTCCGTATGCCGATAAAGCTGTCGCCGTTATAATCGAGTACGGTCGCGCCGTAACTCTTGAGTTTTTCCGCTATATATGTAATCACTTCCCGTTTTTCCACTTTTCTTTTCCTCGTATTTTATTATTTTGTTTTTAACCGTTTTATTATTCTGTTTCAAAATTGCTTTTCCCTTTATTTTCTATAAAACTTTTTAATATTTTCTATATATCTTATATTTTTTTATATAAAAACATAAAAATTAAAAAAACTATGCAAATTTAATAGATAAAGTTTATCGATATATGTTAAAATATAACCACCATAGAATTAACGACAACACGGAGGTTTATAAATGACAGACGCATGGAAAGGATTTAACGGCGGACTTTACGAAACCGAAATAAACGTAAGAGATTTCATTCAGAAAAACTATGCGCCCTACTGCGGTGATAAAGAATTTTTAAAAGGAGCGACTGCAAGAACCAACGCTTTAATGGGCGTTGTAAACGAGCTTTTAAAGCGCGAACGCGAAAAGGGCGGCGTACTGGACGTCGACACGGAACGCGTATCCGGGCTTACCGAATACCCCGCGGGATATATCGACAAGGACTTAGAGCTTATCGTAGGGCTTCAGACGGACGCGCCGCTTAAACGCGGAGTAAATCCGTTCGGCGGAATGAGAATGGCGAGAAGCGCATGCGAAGCATACGGATATAAGGTATCGGACAAGATAGAAGAAGAATTCCGCTACAAAACCACCCATAACGACGGAGTTTTCGCGGCTTATACCGAAGAGATGAGAGCGGCGAGACACGTCGGACTTTTAACGGGTTTACCCGACGCATACGGCAGAGGAAGAATAATCGGAGATTACCGCAGAATCGCGCTTTACGGCGTAGATTTTCTTATCGCGGAGAAGCAGAAAGACAAAAAGGCTTACGGCGAAAGAAATATGTCCGAAGACAATATCCGCGCTCTTGAAGAACTCCACGACCAGATAGCGGCGTTAAACGACCTTAAAAAAATGGCGGCGATTTACGGTTACGACATTTCACTGCCCGCGACCAACGCCCGCGAAGCCGTTCAATGGACGTATTTCGGATATCTTGCGGCTATCAAGGAACAGAACGGCGCGGCAATGAGTCTCGGCAGAGTTTCGACTTTCCTCGATATCTACATCGAGCGAGACCTTAAAAACGGAGTTCTTACCGAAGATACGGCTCAGGAACTCATAGACGATTTCGTAATAAAGTTAAGACTTACCCGTCAGTTGCGCACCCCCGAATACAACGATCTATTCGGCGGCGACCCGACCTGGACTACCGAGTCGGTAGGCGGTATGGGCGACGACGGCAGAACGCTCGTCACGAAAACCTCGTTCCGTATGCTCAACACGCTTTACAATCTCGGCGCCGCGCCCGAACCGAATCTTACCATTTTGTGGTCGGAAAGGTTGCCGGAGGGGTTCAAGAAATTCTGCGCTCAGGTTTCGGTCGACACAGATTCGATACAGTACGAAAACGACGACGTAATGCGCCCCGTTTACGGTGACGATTACGCCATAGCGTGCTGTGTTTCCGCAATGAAAGTCGGCAAACAAATGCAGTTCTTCGGCGCAAGATGCAACCTTGCCAAACTTCTTTTATTTACGCTGAACGGCGGCAAAGACGAACGTTACGGAATGCAGGTCGCGCCAGAGGGCAAAAAATTTACGGGCAAGCTCGATTACGACGAAGTTATGTCGGCTTTCGCCAAATACAGAAAATGGCTTTGCAGACTTTACGTCAACACGCTTAACGTAATACACTATATGCACGACAAATACGCCTATGAAAAAATTCAGATGGCGCTTCATGACAGCGAAGTCGAACGTTTTCTCGCCTGCGGCGTAGCGGGTCTTTCGGTTATAACCGATTCGCTTTCGGCAATAAAATACGCTTCAGTTACACCCGTTTACGGCGATAACGGACTTATAACCGACTTTAACATCGAGGGAGATTTCCCCAAGTACGGCAACGACGACGACCGCGCCGACGAAATAGCCGTGCAGATACTAAAAGAATTTTCCGACGAGCTGAAAAACACGCCCGCTTACAGAGGCGCGAAACATACGCTTTCGGTTTTAACCATAACTTCAAACGTGGTTTACGGCAAAAAAACGGGTTCTACGCCCGACGGAAGAAAAGCGGGAGAACCGTTCGCGCCGGGCGCAAACCCGATGCACAACCGCGACGTAAGCGGCGCGCTCGCTTCGCTTAACTCCGTGGCGAAAATACCTTACGAATATTGCCGCGACGGAATTTCGAACACGTTTTCAATAGTTCCGTCCGCGCTCGGAGAAACCAAAGAACAACGCGTAGATAATCTTGCGGACATGCTCGACGGATATTTCGGTCAAGGCGCGCACCATCTCAACGTAAACGTCATCGACCGCGAAAAGTTGGTAGAAGCTATGGAACACCCCGAACTTTACCCCAACATTACAATAAGAGTGTCGGGCTATGCGGTAAACTTCCACAAGCTCAGCCGCGCGCACCAGCTCGAAGTGCTTAAACGTACCTATCATGGCAGAATGTAAAGGTTTTATAGACTCGATATATTGCGGTTCGGGGGTGGACGGCGACGGACTGAGAGTCGTTGTATTTCTCAGCGGTTGCAATCTCCGTTGCGGATTTTGCCACAACCCCGAAACGCTTTACAAAAAAGGAACCGAAGTAACGCCGAAGCAGGTTTACGAAAGATGTTTACGGTATCGCGGCTATATAAAGCGCGGCGGAGTGACCCTTTCGGGCGGCGAACCGTTTATACAAAAAGAATTCTGCTCGGAACTTATAAAATTATTGCATAGCGCGGATATCGACGTAATTATCGAGACCAACGGACATATTGCCGATAAGGAGCTTATAGCCGCAGCGAATTCTTTTCTGGTAGACGTAAAAAATCAGGAGACGGACGACGTATCCGTATACGAACGTTTTTTGGAGTCGTGCGACGATTTGAAAAAGAAAGTCGTTCTGACCAACGTTATCGTTCCCGAATTAAATTCCGCAGACAAAAAAAAATCGCTGATCGAAAGATTAGCGAAACATAAAAGCGTTGAAAGAATAAAATATCTTCCCTTTCACAAAATGTGCGAAGAGAAGTACGAAAACTTGGGGATAGAATTTCCCTATGCAAAATACAGCGAATAAGCCGTAAAATTTTAATCGCCTGTTCGATGAGTTCTTCGTCGTTCCCGGAACGAAATTCGGTTTTACCGTAATTCCGACAACGTTAAGAACCGAATCGAACAAGCGATTTGTTTTTATTTTGTTTCTTCGTAGAGTTTATTGTACTCTGTAAATACCGCGTCGATTACGCCCTCGTCGTCGACAACGACAAACTCGTCGTTTTCTTCGCTTGCGACCACTTCGAACACGACGGCTTCGTCCTGCCCCATATCTTCGGGTCTCTCTACGGGTTGAAGTATAACGTAAAAATGTTCTCCGAGCGTAATATCCGCAATCTCTTCGAACTCGACTTCTTCACCGTCCGGTCCCTGCAGAACTATTACGTCGCCGTCCTCGTCGTCTTCGGGCATCTGGTTTAATTTCAATTCTTCGTCTGTCATATAAAAGCCTCCTGTACGCCTATATTATATAGTAAACTCGCCTGCGAAAGCAAGCGAGTTTTAAAATTAGTTTAAAAATTTTCCGCTATAAATCTACTTATTACGCGTTTTTATCGGATTGCATTTCAGGCGGATTTACTTTCGCGACCGCGTTTCTCATGCTCTTGGCGGAGAAAATAAGCGCGGCGGCGACTATATCGATTGCCAGATCGACAAGGGTAAACGAGTTATAAGCGAGGCTGTATAAAAGCGGAGCATTCATTGCCAACGAGCTATCCGTTGCCATTGTAGACCAAAGGAAGTATCCGCTGACTACATGCGCAGCATATCTGAATAAGACAGCTACAACCATACCTACCATAACTTCGGCAATCATATTACCTTTAAGGAATTTGAAATTCTTCGCTATACCCGCAAGACCCAATGCCGAAAACGCCACGGGATAATCGAGCAGAATCTGCATCCATTGATACGGTTGCGGGCTTTGTATAAATTGCAACACGCCGTAAATAAGCCCCGCGAAAATACCCTTTCTCGCGCCGAAAATATAAGCGTAAAGCATAATGGGCAACATACTTGCAAGAGTAACCGACCCACCCCAAGGAAGCGAGAAAAATTTAACGTAAGAAAGCGCGAAAGAAAGCGCGATACAAACCCCTGCGTAAGCTATGCTTTTAGTTTCGGTCGCCGTTCTGTTTTCACGGTCGAACACAAACGCAAGAACGATTATCGCCACAATCAAAAGAGCGGAAATAATATAATAGAGCGCGCCTTTACGAGGCTCGGAATTTTCGTAAGTTCCCGCGTTTACTATATTGAGAATAAGTATCACCGCGTAAATAACTACAATCGCAAGCGCGATAAACGAAAAATACGAGTAGACTTTCGGCGCGTATTTTTTAACGAGCGCGCCCGCGAGCATAACGAGCAGAAGCGCGACGAAAAATCCCACGAAGAGATAGAACGACGCGTCCATCTCGCCCTTGACTTTCATTCTCGCTATCTGCAGACAAAGCAGAACGGCAATCAACGTAACGCTGTAACCGACGACTACGCCGACGGCAAACTTTTTGCAAAGTTCAAACGAATCTTTCTTAGCGAAATACACGATAAGAAGCGTTGCGATTAACGCGACCGCGATTGCGATCGTAAGATAAAGAGAAAACTCCTGAACGGCGGTTATCACCGTTTTCAAAGTGTCTTTATCGAGTGACAAAAGACCTTTCATAAAAATAACTCCTTTCCGCCCGAAAGTAAAACGCGCCCCTTTCGCAAAACGCAAAAGGGGCGCGCAAATAATCGCCAAGAAAAACTCTTCCCCTGTCAAGCATTACCTTGTCGGGTTCGGCGGGTATAATCTCAGCCGTCGGTCGGTCAGCCGTAAGGCTATCCGACTTCAAGCACCCCAAGCGGTTTTTAATTTCAACGATATTATATATGTTCTGACATTTTTTGTCAAGTCTTTTGTCTGTAAATTATTATTCTTTCGTCGCCGCCGAGCGGAAATTCGAGATCGGGGTTAAGCTTTAAAATTTCGTCTTCGTTTATTCCGAGCCGTTTCGAAACCTCCCACAGATCGTCGCCCGCCTTAGGGATAACCACGCTTATCGCGCTGTCGCTCAAAGTTCTTTCTCCCGAAGCGGTTACGTCCTCCGCGCAGATTACGTCCTGTTTTTCGTATGTAGTCCACTCTATCGCGAGATTGGCTTCGAATTCGATGGCGCCGTTTCTCACCCTTGCGTTGAGTTCGGTGAGTTCGACTTTAACGCCGCATATCATACCCTCGTCGGCTATATCCGCAGAAAAAGGCATTTCCGCCTGAACGCAGGTCGTTCCGTTATCGGCGTTTCTGAACACGACGTCTGCGCGGATAACCCCTGTAAGATTTGCGCCCTGCTCTGTCGCAGTAACCGAATACACCGTGACGTTCTCACCGAGCGCGACGAGTATTCTGCCGCCGTCGGGTACTTCTCCGTCGGTCGCGCCGATTATACGTTCTTCGCGATAGCCCCTGCCCGTAAGCCTATAAGTCGTTAAGGTCGTTTTGGAAACGGCGGTTTCGTCTTCGCGGGAGTACGCGTCGACCACAACGCGCTCAGTTCTCTCCCCCGCGGCTTCGCCCGTCGCTTTAAGCGTAATTTCCGCAGATACGTTGCTCTTGCCTTTTGCTTCGTCGGTGAACACTTTATAAGCGACTTTAGTAACCGTTATTTCGCCCGTGGCTTTCATATCGGGCAAAGCGCCCGCGCACGGCAGCTCGAAACGGAAAGGAATAGAGCGTTTTTCACGCATTATATCCGTACTGTCGTTCATAGGCAGAGTTTTAACGCAAATCTCTGTTTCGCCCTCGAAAATTATGCGCGACACGCCGCTTTCGACTTTTTTAAGTCTCACTGCCTGAGTTTTGCCAAGCACTTCTTTAACGGCATAGCCGAGTTCGAATTCGTCCGTAACGACAAACTCGTCGGAATTCACGCCCGTCGGCTCGTCGAGTTTTACGTCGATTTCTTTAACGAGCAAGCCGTCTCCGCCGACAACTATTTTTTTCTCTTCACCGACGGAGCTTTCCGCCGTAAAGCGAACCGTACAACGCGCGACGTAATTTTCCGAATTTCTTACTATTCTGGTTTCCTCCGCCGTAACGCGTACTACCGCGCCGCCCGTCGGCAATTCGGTCTCCGCTTCGGCAAACGCCTCGGCTTTTCTGAACCCGTCCTCCGCAAGATAGACGAAATCGAACGCGACTTTGGCTTTCGCAAGCGTAGTCGCGCCCTTATCTTCCACCGATACGACGAACGCCGTCGCAGAGACGGAAACCGATTTTTTTACGTCGTCGCCCACGGCAAGCGGACATTCCGCGTTGATTTTTGCTTCCGCCGCAGTCCGTCTGGCGCAATTTATCGCGCCGTAATCCGTTTTAATCATATATAAACCTCCGACCGCGCGACGAAAAGTTATGCCACGCGTTAAACTTCGGTATAATATATGTAGCTTTCACCGCCGATATTACCGTTATTTCCGCCGATTGTCAATCTTTAAACTAACTAAGCATATTTTTCAGATAGACGTAGCCGTCTGAACCGACGTACTTTTCTATTCTCGCTCTGTCCGCTTCCAACTCGTTCAACGCCTTTCCGCCCGTCGATTTATAATAGTCGTATAAAGTACGCAATTTATCGGTGCGCGCGTCGATATATTCCTGAGAATTTTCTTCTTTTACTTTCACGCCCTGTTTGCCGAGTTCGGTAAGTATCTTAGCGCGTTTTTCTTTTATCGCGTTGTTATACTCAAGAACTTCGTCCTCGCGGGCGCGGCGTTCGTCTTTAAGTTCGGCAATACGCTTATTCACCTTTACCGCCGTTTCGATATCGAGTTTATCGAGCGCGGCGGAAAGCTCGTCGGAAAGTTCCGAAATCTTTTCGTTGACCGCCGCCACCGATTGTTTCTTATTTTCGTACAGTTTTTCTATATCGTTTATTTTTGCCTCGTCGAGTTCTTTCAACTGTTCGGAAATTATCGAAGACCGCGCTATACCGCGTTTTAACGCTTCATCGGAAGCGTTTTCCTTAGCTTTGTCGTAAGCCGCGCCTATACGGATTTCGCCGTCTTTTGTCTGTCGCTCTATTTCGCCTATCTCGTCGGCGTAAGTCTCCTTTTTTTCTTCGGCGCGATTGCCGAGTTCCCGTTTCTTCGCCTCGGCGTCGGCGGCGTACTCGCTTTTCGCCGCGCGTTTTATTTCGTCGTCGCCCGGCGCGTCATACGTCTTTTCTTTCAGGTTCGGTATCGTCGTTCCGCCGTAAGTTCTGTCGGGGTTGTTTCTGTACGCTTCGTCGATTTTATCGAGTTTATCGTAAGCCGCGTCCTTTGGCGTAAGCGTAGCCGAATTTCCCTTATTCTCGTTCGCCTTGTTCTCATTTTTCTTTTTTTCCTCCGAAACGGCGTTAATCATTTTTATAACGTCGCCCAGAATATCTTTGAATTTCATCACTGTCTCCTTATTTTTGAGTTTTTACGCTTCCGTCGGAACAATACACGACGGTTCCGTCGAACATAATCACAAGGTCGTCGGCTTGCAAAAGGCAGGTCGACGTAACCGACGCGTCGTCGTAGAGATATTTTTTAAACCAGAAATCTCCCGTTTTATACAACGCGTATTCTCTGTCGGTCACGGCGACGCACGCTCTTTCCAATCTGCCAAGACCCTTTCTTGCTTTTATCTGCATAATCACACCTTATAAACGTATTCGTAGCCTATCGGGTTTCTCACTCTGAGCAGTTTTACGTCGGAACTTTCGGCATATCCGAGTTCGACTGCTCTCACAGCCGTTTTTTCTTCAGACAAAGTCTGCCCGTTAAAGGTAAAAACCGTAAGTCGCGATTGTCTCGCCGCATATACGGTTGCTACGCTTCCGCTCGCCGCGACGGCGAAAGAAGTAAATCTGCCGTCGGGTTTAACCGAGCTTATTACCTTACCCGCCGCCGAAATTATTTTTATCGAAGCTCCGTCGGAAAAAGTTTCCGTCGCAACGCAATAATTGCCGTTCGCCAATTTCGCCGCTCCCGCGCAAATCACGCCGTAAACCGAGAACAACTCCGTATCGGTCGCGCCGTCGTAAACCGTAAATTTACCGTCGGACAGAAACGCGTAACCGCCGCCGCAGACAAGCGACACCCTGTCGGGTTCAGAAAGCAGAACAAACCTGCCGCGATAAGTCACGGTTATATCGACCGCAAATTCCGCTTCGGCGGACAACTCGAACTCTATTTCGTTTATTCCGACGGGAATATGCCCGCCGCGCTGAAATAACGCTCTTCCGCCCTTTATAGCCGTATCGAAAATAACCTCCTCATTATAAAGGAAATAAATATTTACGTTTTCTCCCTGCTTTATTTTAATATCGACGGTTATCTGACCGCCGACGTCGGAATATAATTTCCAACGTATTCTTTTAATCACGCGGTTATCCGTTGCCGAAGAAACGCACGTTTCCGTAACCGTTTTTTCCGCGTAATCGGGGACAATTTCGGCTTTTTGGCTCATTTTAAATCGTTTTTCAAGTTCTTCGGCTTTATCGAGCGCAACGCGCCCGTAATCGTTAGCGTTACTCATCGTAATACCTGAACGCGAGCGTAAGACCTACTATTCTCGCGTTTAACTCCCCGCATGTTATTTTTATCGAAAATCTGTCGCCCGAAACAAGCGGTCTTATATCGCTTCTGCTCACTTTGCCGCTTACGGCGAAATCGTATTTTTTGTCGTCGACCGTAACCGTTACGGTAATGTTCTTATCGGTATAAAGCGTGACTTTCTCAAGCAGTTTACGTCCGGCGGATATTCCGAAGTCACCGAATTTGCCGAGCCATACCTTTGTAGTCGGAACGCCGTATATTCTGCCGGTATCCGAGAGTTCATAGGCTCTGCCCTCTGAGGTTACGACGCACAGCTTATAAGCGTTTTCGCCGCCGATGACTTCGATATCGTTTATAACCGCACCGCGTATAAAGTAATAGTCGGAGTAATTTTTGGGGTCTATGCGGAGCATACACCCCGTACTTACGCTTTCGAAAACAACTTTCAGCATAAAATACGCTTTGCCGTTGAAATAAACGCCCTTTACGCCGTCGAAATTAAAATCGATATATTCCGCGTACGGGTCGGAAATGCGTTTCGTCGACAAACCGTCGAAACGATAAAGCCCGTCGGAAGCGAGAAACAATATAGAATCGCCGCAGACCGTAATCGAATTGCCGAAAATTTTACCCGACGAAACGTATAAATCGGATACGGAAAAGCCGCTCTGTTCGCCGTAAGCGGTAACGCGCGTTATACCGTAAGTTCTGAAAACGTACAGATAACCACCGAAACTTACGACTTTGAGTAATCTTCCACGAAAACCGCTCATATCGATAAAACCCGCTTCGGAAAGCGAAATATTCCAGTTCGCGGGGTCGAAATCGTCGGAAAACCACAGCGAATTATTTACCGCGCCGTCGGTTATGAACAACCTTTCGCCGTGAATACACATCGACGATACGCCGGGCGCGGTATCCGACACCGTAACGGTTTCGCCGTTATAAATGGCAAGTCCGCCGCTTTTCGTCGAAAACATAATGACGTCTTCGCCGTTGTAGTTATAGCACACGCCCACGGGTTCGTTTAAAAAGTACAACCCCGAAATTTTATTGAGCGACCCGCCCGCGACAAGTCTTTCGTAGATATATCCGTCGCCGCACCAGAACATTATGCGGTCGTCGGCAATACCGGTCGACGGGTGAAAACGTTTATAAAAATAGACTTTTCTGAGCGCGCTCGGCGGAGATGCCATCGCGGGCGAAAGCGTCGTCAACCCCACTCCGTCGCGCATATCGCCATGCGACAGGTCGAAGTTATACGAACATACGGAGTAGGCGTAACCGCCTACTCCGTCGCCCGTTTTTACGTTCACTTCGCCCACGGGGTTTACTTTTATTCTCGACCCTTTCGGCTGTTTATACGAATATCCCCTCATATCCCCCACCTCTTTGCGGCGCGCATTATTCTGCCGCGTTTCGCGGGCGCGAACTCCACTCCGTAACGATATTTTTTATTGAAATTTTCCGCTTCGGAATATCTGCCGCTAATAAGACAGTATTCGCTCGCCACTCCGCAGGCGAACACGGTTTTACCGATACGCGTGCCGTCGTACGCGAAATCGTCGGTCAGGGCGGCTTCATCGGGAACAATATCAATCACCGCCATCGCCGCGCCGCCCGCCGCGACCAAATGCGTCGGAAAGACCTTATAACTTACGTCTTCACCGTCTGCTCCGAAAACGCCCTCTACGCCGAGGACGGAAAACCCGAGCGCGGAGAAGTCCGTTCTGCCCTCTCCGACGATAACCGTCGCTCTGATCGGCAGATAGTTTACCGCAGTTTCGTGCAGAATTGCGTTATAACAACTTAAAAGCGACTCCGTTTTTCCGTTAAGTTCGGCATTAGCCGTCGTCGTCGAAGTCAGATATTTTTTCAGCTCGTCGTCTCCGATAAGTCTTGCGGCTTCCGCAAGCACTTCTTTAACTTTCATTTTCCGTCCTCCGCAAATTATTCTTCGGTTATACCCGACAACATAGCCTGACCGCACGGCTTTGTGCATATAAGGTCGGCATATTTTACCAAAGTAGCCGTATAAGTCGGTTTACCCGCATTTTGTTTAAGTATTTTCCCCTCGTCGCCCTCAAGCCATTTCCAGTCGCAGAGCTGATGGAGAGTGAACTCGTCGGTATTTAAAAGATACATCGTACCCGACGGGCAGAATCTGTCGGAAACTATGGGTATACCGTTATAAGAAAGCGCGGTATAGCCGCCTGCAAGGTTCATAACGTCCATATTTCTCTTATAGGTCGCAAGGTGTTTCTGGAAAGCTCTTTTTACGCCCGAAGAACAGACTATGAAATTTACTTTACTGCCCGCGTTTTCGTCGAGATAGTCTATAGCTTTCTGAATTTCGGTTTCGGTTATAGCCCCGACGTTGGTTTTCATGTAGGGTATAAGCCATTTATGAGTCGCTCTCGACAAGCCGTAAATACTGCCCGTGCTTTTGAAAATCGCGCCCAAACCGGTTATTTCATTGTTATAAGACCCCTGAACATGAATGGTTACGCCCGAATCTATATCGCCTGTTTCCAGCTGCACGCCGTCTACGGTTATCTTTTTATTGTCGCGGTCTACGTCTATAACCTTTCTTCTGCCGTATTCGAGATCTTCGCCGTCGGAAGAATAGAAAGACACCAACATACCGACAACGAAATTTTTCACATTGTCGCAAGGTATTACGTTAGCCGCGTTTTTACCCGTGGCGGTAGCGAGAATACCGCTTCCGTCGCCGTATAACATTCTGCCGAAGTTGAACGCAGAAGCTTTTAAAAGCCCATCCATTTCGTCGTTGAGAAGATTGACGAACGCGCCCGCGTCGCTTTGAGAAGCTCTCATAGCCTTATCCGAAATTTCAATTGTTCCGTAAAGGTTTTTAAGGGTGGAAACGAACTGTTCGTAATTGTTGCCGGACGCGGCGGGCAAATCGCCGGTTTCCGAACCTGCGCCCACGCCCCCGTTTATGCCGTATCTCGCAACTCTTCTTATTTCCTTGCCCCATACGTCCGCCGTGCTTTGTTTTATCTTCGCAAGCAACGGGTTCACCTCCGTATTGAGTTGTTCGGTGATCGCTCCCAGATATAAGGTTTTAAGCGCTTTATCCGCGCTTGACATTGTTACCATATTTTAAAATTCTCCTTTAACTTTTATAAATTCTCTCGCCAATTCGCCCGCCTCGGCAAGAGTTTTAGGTTTGAAAGGCGGCGCGTAAACCGCGCTGCCTTTACAAAAGCTTGCGGGCGATCTGTGTCTGACAAGCTCGTCGATATAATCGTCTTGTTTGTCGGGCGCGGAACGAAAGACCCCGTCGGGTTTGTTTTCGTTTTCCACGCCCGATTCAAGTTGTCCGCCCGTCGGTTTCCTCGCGGTTTCGCCGTCGCCGCTAAGGTTGTTTTCCCCTATCGCGGAATTTCCTGCCGAAGCGTCTTCCGACGTATATTTCGCCTTTTCTTCCGCGATTCCCTCCTCTAACGCTTTAAGCCGTTGACTGCGCCTTGTAAATTCGGCTTGCAAACGTTCGTAGGCGCGGTAAAGAGCTTCGACGCTCGTAAATTTACCAATTGCGAAGAGTTTATCGGTCGCGCCGTTATTCTTTTCCGCCTCCGCGGATTGCGCCGTTTTTACACTCTCCTCAATCGTCGTATTCTGCTCCATAACTACCTCCCTTTTTGCGTCAATTCATATTTTGTTTTTCTTTATTTGTTTCGATAATCGTTCTATGCGCTCTTAAATGTTCAAGCGCGTTCTTTTTTCTACTCGGGTCGTTTCTGACCTCTTCGCTGTCCGTCGACAATAAAAACCGCGTATGCTCGGCAATATGCAAGGCGTGGTCGTCGTATTCGTCAACTTCCGTTGGGGTTTTAAAACCGTTCACGTTTTCGCCGTCGGCTTTGTTTATCTGCAACTTTTCGATATCGAGCGCATTGTCTATCGAACCGAAACCGAGCATTTCAAGTACTTTTGCCTTTGTGCGTTCGTTCATTCTGCCGGTTTCGTCGGATAAAATGCCCGTCTTTAACAAATCGTAAACCGCGCTCTTTTTCTGCGCGGGCGTAAACGACAATTCGTTTTCCGTATCGAACACCACGTCGTCGGAACTTAAATCGGACGCCTTGAAATAGAACAGCTCCACTTTACCCGTATCGCCAGCCGTCTTCATAAGTCTTTCGGACGTCGCGAACTGACGGAAAAGTCTTATTATATGTTGCGCCATAAGCTTGACCGCCGTTCTTACGTTTTCGCCCGAAGCCGTCATACGCGTATCTTCCTGTTCGATTAAAAGCTGCAACGCCACGCCCGAAGTCACCACTCCGCCGATATCGGAAGAACGCGACAATTCGCTTACGCCGCTAATTAAGATAAACTCGTTTAAAAGTCTGTCTTCTTCATAAGAAAGGTCGTTCGGAACTCCGCCCGTTCCCATCACCGACGGCGGATTCGTACCTTGGCGATAAACTATTATTTTACCGGGCGACAGCCCCTCTTCGGCTAAATCGTCGGTATCGACAGACCCGTCTTCTACGGTAATAACGCCCATGCTGAGACGGTTTAAATACTCTTGTTTTCTGTTTTTCACCGCGTTATACGCCCGCTGAACGGGTATAAGCCTTTCCACCATCGACGAGCCGAAAAACGCGCCCGCCTGAGTTATCGACGACTGTCGGATAAACGGAAAATCTCTTCTGCCCTCTCTGCCGTTTACAAACGGCAATCCGCCTATATGAAGTATCTTTTTATCCGCGACCACTATAAGTCTGCCGTCGGGAAATTTCTCGGTAGGTCGCTCGTATTTTTCGATTAAAAGAACGGAATCGTGCAGAACGCCTTTACCGTCCGCCGCCCCGCCGAGCGTAAACACGTCTACGTCGCCGCCCTTGACCTCCACGCCGTAAGTTCTGTAAACTTCTTCGCGTCTCACGGCTTTGGCGTGTATAAGGCTTTCGACGTCGTCGAGATTTTCGGCGCAGAGCGAATCGGGGAATATTTCGAACGGAGAAACGACTTCGACCGCAACGTCGCCCTCGTAAATCGGTTTGCCGTCTTTCCGCCCGACGTATTTCCCGCCCGCATTATTCCAGATTACTTTATAAAACGCCGTCCCGCAGGTTTCGCTCCATACGGTAGCGCGGAATATCGCGTCGTCGAGTCCCGCACGATGGTAAGTGGAGTTGAGTACGGACGTAGTCAATTTTGCCGTCTTTACGTCTTTTTCCTCGCTGCCCGACGCCCTTACGCTCATAACGGGGCGAACTCTCGTAAGCCTCGCCACGCGCGAATCGATTATAGGCGCGATATGATTATAACAATTCCTGTCCTGCCAGAAGTAATATTTGTCCTCTTCTTCGACTTCGCCGTTGGCGGCTATTTCGCAATATTGTCTGCCGGCGAGATAATTAAGATTTAATTCCCATTGTTTTTCTATGACTCTGCGTTCGCGTTGACGATTATAAAAGTCCTCGTATAAGGCGTTTACCAAATCTTCGTAGAACAATTCTTTTTCAGTTTTTTTTGCCATATGGTTTTACCTCGCTCGCCTTACACAACTCGCGGGCAAGCGCGTCGTAAAGCTCTTTTATACACTTTTCGCACAATCTCACCTGAGCGTATTCGCCGTTTAAGTAAATTTCGCGCTCGACGAGATTATCGCACCCGTCGGTGTCGCATTTAAGTTGCAGGTTCCTTTTTTCTATTAACATCTGCTTCCTCCCTGATTTTTTTGATGAGTAATTTCTTTTGTTTTTCGAGTTCTTCGTCGGATAAAAACGCAAGGTCGCTATCCTCTCCTCCAAGCCCCAGCATTATCTTTATCGCGGATATATCGGGCGGAACGTTTTTAGTCGTAACTTTCTTTTTAATAAGCACCAATTCTCCGTCGTTATCCGAATATTCCTCTACCGTTTCCGTCGTATCGTAACCGACGGCTTTTTTATAGAGAGCGTCTTTTACCTTTTCGCTCGCGTTTTTATCGGTCGCTTTATTATCTTCGCATCTCACATTCGCCTTTTCCTCCCGATTTTTTTGATAAGACGTTCTTTATCTCTCTGCACCGCCGTTTTCGCTTCGGGTTTCGTATCCGTCCGCGGACGGGAAGCGATAAAGTACCTGAGTTCGTCAAGACAATGGTCGTCGCGTTTAATCGGCGCGTCTCCGTCGCCCCAGCGATAACTTTTAAGTTCGCGTATTAAATTCACGCAGCATTTAAAAATAAAGATTTTATCGTTTTTAAAATATTCTTTTACCCGCGCGATGCCTGAAAATAAATTCTTGTCGACGTTCGGGTTTACGGCTATGCCGCGTTCGTAAAACAATTCGGTAACGCTTTTAACGCTCGCAAGAGTCTTCTGGTTGGCCGCAGAGTCTATAAGCGCGGTAATTCTCCCGTCGTAATCCCTGCGCCAGCCTATTTCGTCTGAAATACGTTTTATTTCTTCGCTATGATAGTCGATATCCTTTTTCGCCGCGAAATGCTCCGCCGCAACGTAAACAACGCCGTCGTAATCGACGTAATACCAGTGACATGACAACGGATTGTTAAGCCCCGGATCGATAGATAAATTGTTTTGCCATTCGAAAGGCAATTCAACGGGGTCGATAACGTGTTTATCGGGGTCAAACTCGGTATACACAAGCCCTTGCGCGTCTTTGAATCTGCCGAATTTACGCGATTCGAGTTCGCTTTCGGGCAACGACGAAGAAAATTCTTCTATTTCGTTTTTATCGAGAAAGGGATTATCCGCCCACTCGATAAACTCGCACCACACCTCGTCGGAATCGGCCGAGTTGAGATAAATTTCGTCATAGATAAAAGTAAGCCCTTTAAGCGGAGTCATCGTGCCGAAAATATCGCCCTTTTTATCGAGAACTCGCATTTTACTTTCGCGGTAAATATCTTCGGGCGGTTCTTCGTCGAACCACACGAAATCGAGCGAACTGCCCTGAAATTTCTCCCTGCCCTGATCGCAACTTTTAAAACCTATCGTCGAAATTCCGCCGAACACGTTTTTAATTTTGAGCTGGTCGATAATACCGTTTTCGAGGTTATCTTTTCTGCCCGAACTCATAATCACGTCAGCTATCCATTCTCTCGGCAGATATTTGAGAATTTTTCTCTGCGCAACGTCGCGCTGAACTTCTCTCGACAGCGACACCGCCCAACCGAAAACGTCCTTGCGGTTTTTTCTGTACGGGTGAATACCTCTCGCCATGTAGATAGCTTCCACTGCTCCGCATTCGGTTTTTCCGCTGCGGTTACCGCCGAAAACCCAACGGTTACGCTTGGGGCTTTTATGAAACGCCAACTGTTTTTCGTGAATTTTTTCGCCCGTGTTGTAATTATTGATAAGATAATTTTTACGCCTGTCGAGTTCGTCGCAAATTTTAGTTAAAGTAATAGCATAATCTTCGTTCATAAAAATTTTCCGCGCACCTCCCGACTGCGCCGAGATGATAACACGGAAATTCCTAATATTCAAGTTTTACTGTACTTTTTTTATAAAAAATTTTTTTTGCCGCAGATTTTTATCGCAGATCAGAAATCGCTTGAACAATAATAATTTTTTTGCTACAATATTTACAGTGGTTTTTGTTCGAGGAAGTCTGACCGGATATGCGGGCGGTATCGATAAAAAAATCGAATTGTTAAAATCAGAGAAAGTCGACGTTACAAAACTTACCGTACCGAAAAAAGGCTCGGCGTTATAAATAAACATATAAACAGAAAAAAATCGTAAAACATCTATTTTAAGGAGTTTGAATGGACAGTTTGACCATAAGAAAAGCAAATGAAAACGATATACGTTCAATTTATGAAATGATAAACGGTCTGGCGACTTACGAAAAACGTCCCGAAGATATGACGGGAACTGTCGAAGCGCTGAAATTCTGGCTTTTTGAAAAAAAGATCGCAACTGCGGTTATAGCCGAAATTAAAGATAAACCCATAGGCTACGCAATATATTATCCCGTTTTTGCTTCATTTGCAGCGAAAGCTAACGTTCATATAGAAGACATATTCATAAAGCCCGAATACCGCGGTCAAGGTTTCGGCAAAGAATTTTTTTACAAACTTTCAGAAATGATAAAAAGCGACGGTTACTCGAAATCGGAATGGAGTTGTCTCGATTGGAATGTTTCTTCAATTGAATTTTATAAAAAGATCGGCGCGGCGCAAGAAAGCGGAAGAGTTTATTTTGAATATCCGCCGAAAAAATAAGTATAAAATAATACTTAATGATTGAAATTCGGAGTGGCACATCACAATAAGCATGTAATTGCCGGGTAAATCATAATTTACGGAGGTTACAATGGAACTGATTGTAAAGCATTTTTCGGAATTAAGTACGGAAGAATTATTTGAAATTTATAAGTTACGCGTTTCGGTCTTTGTCGTGGAACAAAAATGCCCATATCAGGAAGTTGACGAAGCAGATCGCGTTGCTTATCATCTTTGGCTTAAAGATAATGACGGCATACAGGCTTACGCGAGAGTTCTTCCGTCGGGCGTTACTTTTCCGACAGTATCGCTCGGTCGCGTTATTGCGGTAAAGCGTCATTGCGGATTAGGTAGTCGGATTGTGACGGCGGCGATACAGATAGCCGAAGCAAAGTTAAATGCGAAAGAAATCACAATCGAAGCACAAGTCTACGCCCGCTCGCTGTATGAAAAACACGGTTTTCGGCAATCATCTGAAGAATTTTTAGAAGACGGAATTCCGCATATACAAATGCGCAGACACCGCGCTGACACAGTAGAAGAATAAACGGAGAAAACCGTTTGACTTTATTAAAAAAATGTGCTAAAATAAGCGCAATTAAAAAAATATTTGCCACCGGGCAAAAGAATGTTAAGCATTCATATACTTATCGTTAGGTCTTTGAAGATAAGTATATGGGTGCTTATTTTTTCGGAGGTTTATATGAAATCGCTTAAATCAATAGTAAAATATTTTTCGGCAGGAGAAATTCTGTTATGGAGTTTATCCGTAATTTTAATTATCTCATCGTTCTGTATTTTCGACAGAACCAACTAACTGACGCTTGCCGCGTCGCTTATCGGAGTAACTTCTTGGATTTTTAACGCGAAAGGCAATCCGACAGGTCAGATTCTTATGATCGTTTTCAGCTTGCTTTACGGGTACATTTCATTTGTTTTTACATACTACGGCAAAATGCTTACATACGTTTGTATGACAATGCCTATGGCGGTTTTCGCTTTGATTTCCTGGCTGAAAAATCCATATAAAGGCAACAAATCCGAAGTAAAAGTCAATCGTCTGAAGAAGAACGAACCGTTATTTATGTGGCTTGCCGCGGCTGTTATAACGTTAATCTTTTACTTTATATTAAAGGCTTTCGACACGAAAAAAATAATTCCGAGTACGATATCGGTTACGACGAGTTTTCTCGCTGTATATCTTACTTTCAGAAGAAGTCCTTTTTATGCGATAGGCTACGCGGCAAACGACGTAGTTTTGATTATATTATGGACTTTGGCCGCGATAGAAAATATCTCCTATCTTTCTGTAATAGTTTGTTTCATAGCATTTCTCGCGAACGATATATACGGTTTTATAAGTTGGCGGAAAATGGCGAAAAGACAAGCCGAAAACGAATAAAATTTACAAAACCGCATTTTCAAACAAAAAAATAAGGCGCGGCAGAAGCCGCGCCTGAATTTCAGTCTTTTTAATAAATGTCGACAACTTTTGTCGTCGTCCGAAATTTAAATTTTATTGTTTGTCATCTGCCGTTTCGTCCGTCGCAGGCGTTTGCTCCGCGGCTTTCTTATCTTTTATCTTCTTTTGTATTATCGGCAGAACGAACAGTAAGAACAAGCCGATAAGAATCATCACTATCGACCAGAACTGCGACGGCGATAATACGTTAAAAAGTTTTCCCCTGTCGTCTCCGCGTAAAAACTCTATACAGAAACGCCAGATTCCGTAACCGATAAGATATATAGACATATTCAGGTTGCCTTTAGTGTTCTTTTTAAAAGCAAGATAGGTCAACACGGCAAAGAACAAAAACAGAAAAACGGCTTCGTATAACTGCGTGGGATATACGGGATTAGGAAGATCTGGAAACTTCATTCCCAAAGGTCCGTCGGTCTCCTTACCGTAACAACACCCCGCGAAAAAACAACCTATACGCCCGAAACCGTGCGCTATAGTAATACAGCTCGGCACTACGGGCATTATATCGATAAGCGTTCCTTTATAATTCTTACGGATATTGTTTTTTGTAGCGTAATATATTATAAGAAAAGTAGCCACGCCGCCTATAAGTCCGCCGATAAAGGTCATTCCGCCGAATTCGAAACCGTCCTGCGGATTTTCTATATAATTATATACCGACTGAAAAAGCGTAGCCGACAAAAATCCGAGCGCAATGGATATAATCGCGTTATAAAACACAAAATCGGAAATTTTTTCGTCTACTTTTTTATATTTGACGTATAACGACAGCGTTAAAAAGCACCCTAAAATGCCTATCGCTATCATTACGCCGTAAAGGTGAACGTTCCAGAATATCGGATCGGGATACATATTGTCACTCCGTTAAATTATTTGTTTTTAAGCTCGTCGAGAATCTGCGCAAGAAGTTGTTCCGTCGTCGGAGGAGCGTTTTTGGCTTCTTCGGCTTTACGTTCTTCTTCGGCTTTCTTGTCCGCAGCTATTTTTGCCTCTTCCATTTCGTTTATTTCTTTATAAGATTTGCCCTGTCTCATAAGCGCGCGGCGTTCTTTTTTGGTAAAAACGCCCTTGCCGTTGACTATTTCGTTCATACCCGCATTAAACTTGTTAAATGCCTTGACGATAAGGAAAAGAACGAACGCAATGATAATGAAATTTATAATAGCGTTGATAAACGAACCCCAATCTATATATATCGACTGAGTAAGATCGGGCAAGCCCGTAGCGGGGTCGTCTACGCGTTTTAAAAACGTATAGATATTAGAAAGCGAATCTTCGCCGCAGATAAGCGCGATTATCAGGTTGATAACGGGGCGGAGAATATTGTTCGAAAGCGCGTTTACGATAGAAGTGAACGCTCCGCCGATTATAACGCCTACGGCAAGGTCCATTACGTTGCCGCGAGTTATGAAAGTTTTAAATTCCGAAAAGAATTTCTTCATAAAGCTTTACCTTCTTTTTTTCTTCTATTTTAACACTTATTTTTAATTTTTTCAATAGAATACGCCTATAAAAAGAAAAAAGTTTACAAATACGCCGCCCGAAAAAAACGTTTTCCCGTTTTTTCGGGCGGCATGCCGTACAAGAATTATATCGTCAGAACTTTCTCCAGACCATTTTATTAACCACGCCCGTATAAGACTGAATGATTTTCACCACTTTCGTAGAGACGTTTTCGTCGACGTAATCGGGAACCGGCAAGCCGTATTCGCCGTTTTTGTTTAACCCAACCGCAGTATCCACTGCCTGCAAAAGCGACTTTTCGTCTATTCCCGCAAGAATAAAGCACGCCTTATCGAGAGCTTCGGGGCGTTCGGTCGAAGTTCTTATGCACACCGCGGGAAAAGGTCTGCCTATCGACGTAAAGAAACTGCTTTCTTCGGGCAGCGTTCCGCTGTCCGAGACCACAGCGAAAGCGTTCATCTGCAAATTATTATAATCATGGAAGCCGAGCGGATCGTGCCTTATAACGCGTTTATCGAGTATAAAACCGCTCTGTTCAAGCCGTTTTCTGCTACGCGGATGGCAGGAATATAATATCGGCATATCGTACTTTTCGGCTAAGCGGTTAATTGCGTTAAACAGCGATAAAAAGTTCTTTTCCGTGTCGATATTCTCTTCTCTGTGCGCCGAAAGCAAAATATATCCGTGCTTTTTCAGCCCCAGAGCAGTCAGAATTTCCGACTTGTCGATATCGGCAAGATTTTCGCGCAAAACCTCTGCCATAGGGCTGCCAGTAACGTAAGTACGCTCTTTCGGAAGTCCGCATTCGGCAAGATATCTACGCGCGTGTTCGCTGTAAGCCATATTCACGTCGGAAATAATATCCACTATTCTGCGGTTGGTTTCTTCGGGCAAACACTCGTCTTTACAACGATTGCCCGCTTCCATATGGAAAATAGGAATATGCAATCTCTTCGCCGCGATTGCCGATAAACACGAATTGGTATCGCCTAAAATAAGCAACGCGTCGGGGTTTGTCGCCGTCATCAATTTATACGAACAATTGATGATATTGCCGACCGTCGCGCCCAAATCGTCGCCAACGGCGTTCATATACACTTCGGAATCGGCAAGTCTAAGGTCTTTGAAAAACACTCCGTTTAAGTTATAGTCGTAATTCTGCCCCGTATGCGCCAGAATACAATCGAAATATTTACGGCACTTTTTTATAACCGCCGCTAAACGAATAATCTCGGGGCGAGTACCTACTATTATAAGCAGTTTCAGCCTGCCGTCGTCTTTAAACGCTATATCGGAATAATCTGTCTTTATCTCCATATCACACCTCTTCGAAATAAGTATCGGGGCGAGCCGGGTCGAATCGTTCGTTCGCCCACATTACCGTTACTAAATTTTCGGTATCGCTTAAATTGATAATTTCATGCGTATAACCGGGCAACATATGCACCGCTTCGATTTTATCGCCCGAAACGTAAAATTCAAGCACCTCGTCGCCACCGATTTTGCGTTCGCGAATAAGCCCGCGCCCCGAAACGACTATGAAAAATTCCCACTTGCTGTTATGCCAATGCTTACCTTTCGTAATGCCCGGTTTAGATATGTTCACCGAGAACTGCCCGCATTTTTCGGTTTTCAAAAGCTCGGTGAAACTCCCGCGGTCGTCTACGTTCATTTTCAGCGGAAACGCGACTTTCTCTTTCGGCAAATACGAAAGATAGGTCGAATACAGTTTTTTTGCAAATGAATTATCGGGAATTTCAGGCATCAGAAGCGACTGCGGCTGAGCCTTAAACTCGGCTAATAAATCGGTTATCTCGCCTAAACTCACTTTATGAGTAATAGGAGCAAAACAAAATTTGCCGTTTTCCGTTTCAACCGCGCTCACCCCGTCGAATTCGCAACGGTGTTCTTTGTTTTCAAGCGCGTCAAGCATTTCCGCAAGCAAATCGTCGATATACAAAAGTTCGAGAACAATTTTTCTGTCGGTAACGGTAACGGGCAAATCGTTGGCGGTATTATAACAAAAAGTCGCCACCGCGCTGTTGTAATTGGGTCTGCACCACTTGCCGAATAAATTCGGAAAACGATATACCAAAACTTTCGCGCCCGTTTCCTCTGCGTAATCGAAAAACAAATCCTCGCCGGCTTTTTTGCTTCTGCCGTACTCGCCGTCATATCTGCCGATTAAAGTCGCCTGTATCGACGATGACAGCATAACGGGACATCTATTGCCGTGTTTTTTGAGCAAAGATAACAGTTCGGAGGCAAACCCGAAATTACCCGCTTTGAACTCCGCCGGATCTTTCGGGCGATTCACCCCAGCAAGATTAAACACAAAATCGGCGTTTTTGCAAAATTCGTCGAGTTCGGCGGAAGTATTATCGACGTCATAACAGTAAACCTCGTCGATTTTTATATCCGGACGAGTTCTGTCTTTGCCGTCTTTTAAATTATTCAACGCGCAAACAAGATTTTTACCTACAAAACCTTTCGCGCCCGTAACTAAAATTCTCATAACAATTTATTTTACTTGCTTTGTTCGCGTTTGTCAAGTTCTTCGCGTATGTAAGATAAAGTCAATAACTTGTCCTTAACTTGCTCCACGTTTAAAATCTCGGTGTTGTTTGAATTAAATTCCGTAATAGTAACGGCTTTGTCGTTGCCGTCTTTAAAATATTTGTCGTAGTTCAGATCGCGGTTATCTGCGGGAACGCGATAAAATTTACCCATATCCACAGCTTTGGCGCACTCTTCTTTGGTAAGCAGAGTTTCGTACATTTTTTCGCCGTGACGAATACCTATAACGCGGATATCTTCCTTTTTGCCGCCGAAAAGCTCGCAGACGGCTTCCGCCTGAGTGCGAATTGTGCATGCGGGAGCTTTCTGAATAAGCAAATCGCCGTTCTGACCGTTTTCGAACGCAAATAAAACCAAATCTACGGCTTCGTCCAAAGACATAATAAAACGGGTCATAGTGGGTTCGGTAAGCGTAATAGGTTGTCCGTGATTTATCTGATCTATCCAGAGCGGAATTACGCTGCCGCGCGAACACATAACGTTACCGTAACGAGTACAGCAAATTTTGGTGTTGCCGCTGTTGCGAGATTTAGCCACCGCGACTTTTTCTTCCACGGCTTTGCTCATGCCCATTGCGTTAATGGGGTAAGCGGCTTTGTCCGTAGAAAGACAGATGACCGATTTAACGCCCTCGTCGATAGCGGCGGTCAAAACGTTGTCGGTGCCGATAACGTTAGTACGAACGGCTTCCATAGGGAAGAATTCGCAGCTGGGGACTTGTTTAAGCGCGGCGGCATGGAAGAGATAATCAACGCCGTGCATTGCGCCTTTAACGGAATTAAGATCGCGAACGTCGCCTATGTAGAATTTAATTTTATTAGCGACATCGGGCATTTTTTCCTGAAATTCGTGGCGCATATCGTCTTGTTTTTTCTCATCTCTTGAGAAAATGCGAATTTCACCGATATCGGTTTTTAAAAACCTATTAAGAACGGCATTCCCGAAGCTTCCCGTTCCGCCTGTTATCATCAACGTTTTTCCTTTAAAAATACTCATAATCTATTTCTCCAAGATATCGGCAATTTTTTTACAAGCAAAACCATCGCCGTAAGGGTTACTTGCACAAGCCATTTTATTATATTCGTTTTTATCTTCAAGCAACAATTTAAAGTTTTTATAAATCGCTTCTTCGTCCGTACCGACTAACTTTAAAGTTCCCGCGGCTATACCTTCAGGTCTCTCCGTTGTATCACGCATAACTAGTACAGGCTTTCCTAACGATGGAGCTTCTTCCTGTATTCCACCACTATCAGTTAATATCATATAACTTTGTGCAAGAAAATTATGAAAATCTACTACTTCGAGTGGTTCTATTATATGAATTCTATCACAACCACTTAGCTCTTCTTCTGCCTCTTGCCTTACTATGGGATTCATATGTATAGGATAAATCGCTTTAACGTCTTTATGTTCATCCATAATACGCCTTATTGCCCTGAACATATGATGCATAGGTATTCCGAGATTTTCTCTTCTATGAGCGGTTATTATTATCAGTTTACTATCCTTTGCCCACTCCAATTCAGGATGCGAGTAATCTGCTTTAACCGTCGTTTTCAACGCGTCGATTGCAGTATTGCCCGTAACATAAATAGTAGAGGGGTCTTTACCTTCTCGAATTAGGTTCTCTTTGGAAAGTTCAGTCGGCGCAAAATTATACTTTGCTATTATACTTACTGCTTGTCGATTAAATTCTTCGGGGTAAGGCGAATATATGTTATACGTTCTTAATCCCGCCTCTACATGTCCAACGGGAATTTGCAAATAAAAACAAGCAAGTGCGGTTACAAACGTTGTAGACGTATCACCGTGGACGAGAACCACATCGGGTTTAACTTCTTCAAGAACACTTTTTATTCCGCTCAATATATTCGTCGTTATATCAAACAAAGTTTGTTTGTCTTTCATTATAGACAAATCGTAATCAGGCGTAACACCAAACACGTCAAGCACTTGATCAAGCATTTGTCTATGCTGTCCGGTTACACACACTACGGTTTTAATGCCCTTTCTTATTTTTAACTCGTTTACGAGAGGACACATTTTTATCGCTTCGGGTCTAGTCCCGAATACCAACATTATTTTTTTCATAATTTAAATCTCTTTATTTAATTTAAAAGCCTGTTCAAAAGAATCATCCATTGCGGAATACTCCCAACGCGCATATCGCCCGATCATATATACATTTTTTTCTTTCATCTTTGACATATAATCCTTGATCATAGATGTACCTTCCGTAGTAATATGCACATACCCTGGATCGATGATATACGGTTGCCATGAATCCACATTATGATCTCCGATTATCCCTACTTTTTTAAGATCACTGATTGTTTGTTTAAAAGCATATTCAATATCTATTTCTTCATCACTGCCGTAGCCTATTTCTACATATATGCTTAACTTTTGAGTTCCGGCTATATTGTTGTAGAAACCAACCCTATAAAATATTTCACTCCCCGGGAAATAAATCCATGAAACGTTTTTGTCTATACTCGGTCTGTCAAAACCAATATTCAATACCAGAACCTTATTCCAATTTAAAACATTTTCTTTTTTCCCTTTCTCGCATTCAATAAAAGTTGACAGAGGAATAGAACTTATCAAATACTCATAATTATAAATCTCTCTATCCGTTACGACTTCTTTTTTGTCAGCGTCAATTTCTATCACTTTTTCGTTTAGTTTTATTTTTTCTTTATCAAGTTTTTTCATTAAGGAATTGATCATTTCCATACATCCGTTTACGGGATACATAAAAAAATCATTATAAGTCTTTCCTCTTACATTATTATCCACACGGTAATAATTCATTAACGAACAAAAATCAAGTTTTGGTAAAAATGCCCCCATTGAATTTTTTTCCAGTTCATTCATTTTACAAGCATATAATTTTTCATTATAAGGTATCAAAAACTTATTGGCTATTCCGTTACCATATTTGCATTTGACATAGTCTTCAAAATTTTTCGCACTATCTCCACTTTGCGCAAAATACAAATCAGTCAAACACTCAATAAACTCTTCAGTTTTTAATTGATGAATATTAAATTGGAAAGGTGCATCCATCATTTTTTCGGAATAATATACTTTTGCACACTTTTTTACGTTCTTTTGTTCCACTCCACTCATCAACTCAATATAATACTTTTTCGTTTCTTCAGAATGAAAATGAAAAAAATGTCCTGCCACATCCCACACATAGCCATTTTCATAAAACGATTTACATAAGCCACCTGCTTTGTTATCCTTTTCTATAATCAAATAATCTTCTTGACCTTTAAGTGTTGCGAATGTCAAACCACTTATTCCTGCGCCTAAAATTAAATATTTAACCTTTTGCATTTTCTTGTTTCCTCGTAAAAATTTTCTTCATAATTAACATAAACGACCTAAATATTTGCGTTGCCATAGTTTCTTTAATTATTAACAATACCACATAATATATAACAAAAAATGAAAGTGTAGTTAAAACTAGTAATACAAAATTATTTGTAATAAAAAATTGTATCCAATACGAACCTATAATAGATAAAACTATTGCACTTAAATATTTTATTATTTTTATATCGCAAAAAATTTTCTTTAATTCTTTTCTTAAAGCAACCAACTGAACCAATAAAACAAACAATTCCGCTAGTAAAGTTGTAAAAGCCGCCCCAACTGCGCCATACTTTTTTATCAAAAATAAATTTAATGCAAAATCAATTATCGCACCGACGACTTCTGATATTAAAACGATTTTTCCTTTTCCAAGCGGAATCAATATCTGAATACCGGTCAAATTTGAAACCCCTACTAAAAATAGCGTTGGCATAATTATTTGCATAGGCAGTATTGAACCATAAAAATCATTCCCTGCAAGCAATATAATACTCGGTCTCGCAAATATAATAAAATAAATCGTCAACGGTATCGACATCAAGAACACGAATGCAGCCGACTTCTTTATCAATCCCCAAAATTCTTCCATTTTATCTTGCGCAATATAGTATGATGCTCGAGGTAAAACAACTGTCCCCAGTGAAGTAATCAACGTTAACAATAAAGTCCTGACTTTTACCGCAGTACTATATAACCCCACTTCAGTATCTCCGACAATAAAACCCAACATCACAGAATCAAGATTCAGATAAATTGTCGAGGCGCAAGTCATTGCAAAAAACATTAATATACCTTTAAAATGCCTTTTACAATTCAACTTTTGTGTTTGCTTTAAATTTATAAACTTTTTAGAATAGAAAAAGTTTAATATATAAGAAGCCGAGGTGGAAAACACAGATATACCTGCATAAAGGACATAATCTGTCTCTTTGCGTATCAAGACAAAAATCGCTATCATAGAAATCAATTTAAATAATAACGATCTCTTGGTTATGTATGAATATTGTTCAATTGCCGAAAACAGCCATTCGACCCCTATAGCCTGTAAAAAAATGGAACAACTCAAAATTAGATACAGCCATTTTTCCTCATATAGTTTTTGAACAGACAGCACACAAACATATAAGCACAAGCAAGAAAAAAGTGAAGTGCAAACACAAATAATCATCAATTCTTTGACTTTAGTTGATAACTCTTGTTCATTCTCCCTGACCGCCGCACACTCCTTTACCGCATAAGTAGGAATACCTAATTGCGCAAACATAATAAAATATGCAACAATTGAATTTGCAAAAGCAACTTTACCTGTTCCGGCAGGCAACAAAACTCTTGTTATGTACGGGTACGTTACCAAAGGAATTAGCACGTTTGCTATTGTAAGAATGCTTTGTAATATATAATTCTTTTTTATAGAATTATTGTATATCATTTCAAGTCCTTTTTTCTGAAAAATTTTTTAACTTTATGCCCGCACCTGATAAAAATACATGTAGGAAGATAATATATTTTTGGATGTTTATAACATTTTTTACTCCACTTATTTAAATAATTAACGGCTTCGGAAGCATTATTTTTCAAATATTTACAAAAAGAAATGAAACTGTTTAAATTATCTTTATTCGGTTTTGCATAGAAAGCATAATATTTAATATGATCGTTAAACAATCTGTAAATACTATTT
This sequence comes from uncultured Clostridia bacterium, assembly GCA_934254815.1. Taxonomy (GTDB): domain Bacteria; phylum Bacillota; class Clostridia; order Christensenellales; family Borkfalkiaceae; genus UBA10281. Next base: position 62,483 of record CAKQME010000012.1, read on the forward strand.
TTACATTCTTCGTTTTGAATTTTATCAAATGCAGTTTCATATAATTCTTTAACAATAAATTCATGCTCTGCTATATGTTTCATTCTGCTTTCCGACGAAACACTCTGCCCTTCCCTGCCGATTCGATAACAGTAAACATAATAAGGGAAATATACAAAATTGTTAGATTTTATAATCGCTTTAACACAAAACTCCACGTCCGTATATAAGCATTTTTCAGTAATTTTAATCTGCTCTTGTATTATTGGGGTCTTTACCGTCAACGCAGGATTTATATTAAACGTATTTAATACTTTAATATCGTAGAGATGTTCATACGCAACTTTTAAAGATTTAATATTCTCTGTCAGTCCATTCTGCTCATAATAGCGACAATAGTCAGAAACAACAATATCAGCATTCGTGCTTTCCAATGCCTCCACCAATTTATCCAACTCCGAAGTATTAAACCAATCGTCAGCATCTAAAAGCTTATAATACCGACCTTTTGCAATCTGTAATGATGCGTTGATAGTAGACCCATAACCTCCATTTTCTTTATCTATCAAATCAATGCTTGTCGGATACCGAACAATATATTCTTCGACTATGTTTACTGTTTTATCTTTCGACCCGTCGTTAACAACAACTACTTGTAATTTATCTATATATTTTGATGTTATAATTGAATCTAACGCTTTAGCTATGTACGCTTCCGCCTTATATGCAGCAATCGAAATTGTTAATAATTTCATATTATATTTATCCTTTGTTTATTTTCGCGACTATCTTTAACCATTCATTGTCCCACCTTTCTTTATTAAAAGAATGTTGAACCGTTTCTACTGCTTTTTGAGATAATAACTTTCTCAACTCATAATTTTCAATAAGTTCTTTTAGTGCGGCATAAAGCTCTTCTTCCGACGGCGAAATCATAATTCCGTTATATCGGTTTAGAACAATATTCGTCATTCCTCCAACGTTAGTACAAACTACCGCACACCCCGCACCCATAGCCTCCAACAAAGAAAGCGAAGTTCCCTCAGAACCAAGAGTTGGAACAACCGCAATATCGTGTTTAGAATGAATTTCAAAACTTTCTTCGGGTGAAAATCTCGTAAGGCAAACATTTTGATATTTATTTAAATTATCTTTTATAAGCTGCTCATCCGGTCCCTCTCCGGCAATCGTAATTTGTAGATTATTAAATTCATCCAGCAACCTTTCTATTACTTTGACAAATAAGCGAGTCCCTCGATACGGGACAAATCGCCTAGCAAAGATAATCTTAATTGTGCCGTCTTTTAATAATTCGCGTCGGTTTATCGTGCCAACAAAATTAGGTATAACAATTATTTCGTTATTTATATTTTTAACTTGCGTTCTGTACCAATTTAAAAAGTTATAATCAACGGCAACTATATTATTCACTAGTTTATAACGCATATATTTTTTTATAGTCCCGATAGAGTTATAAATAATTTTTAAGATATTACTTGTATTCGATTCTTTTTTATAACTAGTAATATCCCACGCTACACCGTGCTGAATCGCAATTGACTTTATAAAATCATTTTTTACGATCATATAATCGGTAGCAAAAAGCAATATATCGTTATTTTTATCGGGTTTGGCGTCTTCTAAAAATTTTTTATAAAGCACCCTCTTTGCTTTATTATAATTTTTGATGGGGACTTTTTTCCCAACTACTCGAACGCCCTCATAAGAAGTTTCAAAATCATCGTTCGCAAACTGATAAATTGTAACGTCAAATTGATTTTTTATAAATAATTTGGATAATTCAAGACAATATGTTTGTACACCGCCTAAATTAATATTTTTACCGTTAAATTTAAAAAAATCACTAACCAGTATAAACAGTTTATGCATTTCTATCTCTCCAATTATTCTTCAAAATTTCAGCAATGTTACAAGGTTCGTTTTTATTTGAATTAACGAATAAATTACTCAATTTTTCGTCTTTTGCAATCTCTAAAAATTTAACTACAGCATTTTCTGCATTCCAAGTTTCAGCCATTGTTTTATACGCTTTAAAGCTCATTTCTTTGCGTTTTTCAGGATTATCAAGTAAAAACTTTACTTTATTAAATAAATCGTCCTCATCGCCGTTTTTATAAATGAAGCCGTTTTCTCCGTCATTTATTAAAAACGGCACAGAACCTATCGCGTGGCTTGCTGCTACGGCGCAGGCACTGTTCATACTTTCGTTTAATACTGCGCCCCACCCCTCATTAAAATCGGAAGTAAACAAGAATATTTCAGATTGTTCCATATGCCGCCTTACTTCTTCCGGTTTCATTGCACCGAGCATTTGAACACAATCTTCAACACCCATAGTTCTTATCATTTCACGAATTTTATTTTCCAACTCGCCGTTACCTATTAAAGACAATTGAAATTTATATCCTGCTTGTTGTAAACGTTTCGCTATCCTAATCGGCAATTCGGGGTGTTTCCAATCAATAAATCTTGCTGTCCATAAAATTGAAGCAGGGGTTTTATCTGAAATCAACTTGTCCGTATTTTCATACTTCTTTACGGCTGGGAAATATCCCCACTTAAAAGTTTTACCTTTAAACATTCCCGTTATCGCATAATCTCTTGCCGCATATGCGCTTGCACAAAGCATATAAACGTTTTTATATGGATAATTATCAAAATGATATTTTATGTACCGTAATGGAAGTTGTAATAATTTTTTCTTGTTTTTATAAATACGCTCAGAATATCTGAAAACAAGCTTACCGCTTCTTATTCTTTTTCGTATCATCTTTTCAGGCGCGCTGCCTGCTATTACCACGTCGGCATTATTTATTAAATCCACACACTGTTTATACGTTTCTTTATCTTTGTAACTTTTTATTACAAACTGCGGCAATGTTTTTTGCCCCCACCCCATATTTTCTCGTTCTTTTTCCATGGGTTCAGTTTGAATAAAGTAAAAATGTCCGTCTGTCTGCTTATAAAATTCTTCCGAAATAGCCGACTGATGATGATTATAATAATTAGATAAAAAAATAATTAACATTATACTAATTTTTGCTCCCAACAAATTTAGTTATCAATAATGTTATGTAATAAATAATACATAGTAAGAACACACCTCGAATTATTGGTGATGGGGAATACAAATACCAACGTGGTGTAGTAATAGTTACATATATTAAAATACATCTTACTACTCCGTATGTTCTACAGTTAACATATTTCATTTTGTTCATGTAGGTTGTAACCAAATAACCAAATAAAATTATACCGACCACACCTAAATAAAATTGTCCAAAAAATGGAAGCACTCCGCCATAATAATGCACATAATATTGTCTAGTAAATGAAGCCAAATTCGATCCTTTCACAATGCTGCCGCCTAGAAACATTGATAACATAAACAAACAAAACATAGTTAGTCTTTGTCTTATAGCTACAGATTCTTGCACCTTTACAAATGTCAATGATGTATAATATGACGAGTATGCTGTATCTAATACATATCCACCATTAAGGGAACTCAAAATTGAATTCATTAAATTTTCAACAGTAAATTCAACATTAGTACGCATTGTTCCAACTACAGAAAATACCGCTAACGCAATTATAAAAATAGGCAAAAGTTTTCCCCATGGTATTTTTTTCCCATCATATTTTACTATAAATAATAATACTAACAATTGTAATGCGGTAACTCTTCCGCCATATAATAAATTTTGTAATGCAAATAAAGCAAGTAAAAACACCGAAAAAACTTTATAAATTCTATCCCACTTAAAGAAATAAAAACCGACAATAAAGACTATTGTAGAGTACTCATAAAATGTTGATGGTTCCCCCCTCACTCCCGATTCGGTAGGTCTGCCAAAACCAAAAATCAAAAGCAACGCAAGTAATATTAAATAACAATAACCAAAAATAGCATAACTCGGCTGATCATCGTTTAATAGTTTAGGCTTATCATCATTCTGCATTTTAATACTTTTAACTAAATTATCAGTATGGACAAAAACACATAACACTGTTGTGAAAATTAAAACAATCCTATATCCGGACACCGCGACGTCCGAATAAGCCCAGCCAGTAAACAACCCATCTAATTCATAAATATAATTGGCGAAATAAATACTGTAATTAAACCATAACAAAAATAATGAAATAATTAGAGTATAAATACATCTGCGATTAACAATTACTAAATACACATTCAATGCAAGTAAATAGAACAGCGCCCATTTTATTTGTGTAGATTCTTTTACTATTATTGATAAAATAATCGTTGTAGTTAAAATCAATACTTTTAAAATATAGCAACCAAGCGCAGTATAATTACTTCCACAATTTTCATTTATACTTTTATTTCGTTTTAAAACTGCATTATTTCTCATACATTTCTAAATAATTTTTTGCGGCATTTATTTTGTCAACCACAAAACACAATTCTAAATTTTTAACGTTTACTAACAGTTCACAAAACCTAAATACATTTTGTGCAACATTATCTTTCGGAACGGATTCGACGCTACCGCCTGTCGGGTAAGTTATAACGGGCGTTCCGCACGCCTGCGCTTCTAAATTTACCGTTGGGTAATTATCTTCGTACGTCGGGTTAAATAATACGTCGGCGGCGGTGTATATCTCAGCAAGCTCGGTCGCACTGTTAGTCCGCTTTATCCCTATAATATTTGACGGTAATATTTTTAACTGCTCGTCATTTACTCCCACTAAAACTATACGATAACCGTCGTCTATCTGTTTTGCCAACTCTAAAAAATCATCAAAACCCTTGCGTTTTTCCCAAACACTGGCAACACCCAAAATGATTTTTTTATCAGTAAGCCCATATTTTTCTTTGAAATCGCTTTCAGTCGGCTTAAACACCGTTAAATCTATTCCGTTATTTATTACTATGGTTTCATATTCTTTTAAAAAAGATTGCCGAACAATGTTTTTCAACCATTCTGACGGCGTTACGAGAATTAAATTCGGCACACCTTGAAAAGCCCGGGACTTCTTCCTAAAATTTCGTAGAGCTTTACTTATATAACTGGCAGGATACGAATTTTTCTGAATACAATTTCGACATTCTGTTTTCCACTTATCGCAATTCACAAAATCAAAATAAGCGCAATGCCCCGTAAATGCCCAACAATCGTGCAACGTCCAGATGATTTTTTTCCCGCATGTCTTTAAATAATCAAACAGCAATCCGACGTGAATATAATATCCGTGAATATTGTGCAAATGGATAACGTCGGGGTTATATTCTTTTATCCATTTAATAAATTTTTTCGTCGCAAAATAACTACCGAAGCCCGAACCATCAAACAATCGCGCCTTTAAGCCGTGTAGCTTAACACCGATATCACTGCCAATACGGTAAGAGATATCTTTATATTTATCGGGTACGGTTTCTCTTCCGTAAGCGATTTTACATTCGTGACCTTGCGATATCAGAACGTCGGCTATATCGGTGCAAATTCTGCCCGTACTGCGTATTCCGCAGACGGAGTTTATCATTAAAACTTTCATTTTTCGCACCTCGACAAAGCCGCTGTTAAATCGGAAAAGAATTTTTCGGGTTTAAAATATTTTTCGTAAAATTCATAACCGTTTCTGCCAAAATTCGCTTTATTTGCGGACGAAACGAATTTTAAAATATTTTCTTTCAGTTCGTCTGCTTTCTGAGCCTTTCCGCAAAAACCGCAATTAGCTTTTTCTATTACCTGTGCAGTTTCGCCGCCTATCGCGCCGATTATCGGTTTACCCGCCGCCATATACCCTTGAACTTTTGCGGGCAGAGTTTGCGCAACCACTCCGTTATCGCCGGTTACAAGCATAGCGTCGGCTTTGGCGTACATTCCGGGCATTTCTTCAAGCGGCAAACGCCCGTAAAATTTAACGTTTTTCAAATCAAGCGTCTTGGCGATATGTTTACAATTTTCAAGGTGAGTTCCGTCGCCAACGATATGAAAATACAGGTTTTTTTCGTCTTTCAGCTTGTCCGCCGCAGCAAGAATCGTTTCCACGCTTTGCGCCGCGCCTATATTGCCCGCAAACATAAGGTCTATATTTTCGTCGGCAATTTTTTTACAAGTTTCGGGCAAATAAACGCTTTCGGCATACTGCGGCAAATAGGTTATTTTTTCTTTATCGAAGCCGAATTCGCTTGCAAAATAATCTTTAAACGATTCACTCGTAACAAGCAATTCGTCCGCCGCCGCATAAATTTTTTCAGACACCTTTTTATAGTGTTTATAAATGAAGTTGTTTTCTTTTATTCCGCCTGCGGTAAGACTTTTCGGCCATAAATCGAGACAATATAACGCGATTTTCGTTCCGTATTTCTTTTTATATTTTATAGCCGCCTCAGCCATCATTATAGGCGAAAGCTCGTAGACGAAAACCACATCGAAGTCTTTATCGAGTTTTTTGACGTAACGTTTGGAGTGTATAGCATACGAATAGTAATTGCAGATTCTGCGAATAACGCCTCTACCGCGCGGAATTGTTTTTACTCTATGTATTTTTACTCCGTTTCTCACTTCGTCGATTTTAGCACCCTCTTTTATCCACGTTTCGCGTTCATAACTCGGTTCGCCAGCAAGCATAAATACTTCGTGACCTTGTTTTACGAGATTTTCCGCTATATCCGTTATTCTGAACGGATCGGGATAATAATGTTGGCAAACTATCAGTATTTTCATAACTTCACTTATTTCTCTTGTTTTTTATTCCTATTTCTTCGAGTTGCGTTTTGAAAATATATTCCGACGGAGAAAGCCAACAGACAATTTTCTGCGGATTATCCTCGCACAGTTTGAAACCTATAAAAGATTTACCCGTGCCTGTAGGATGAATAACAGCGGCTTTGCCGTTTTTCCGCATTAAAAAAACAGCGAACGAATAAGCTTTTTCATTATGTTCGAACAATGAAATCGGCAAATTCGCCACCCCCCGAAACAGTAATAAAAAAGTTCATCTATTATGTAAATAGATGTACTAATTTAATTATATTCTATCCGCTTTTGCATAAATTGTCAAGTAAATTACCGTAAAGGAACGAATTTACGGGTATTTAAGTGAATATTTTCATGATTAAAAGCAAAAAATGAAAATCAATCGTCATTTTAGTTCATCTATTTACATAATAGGTGAACTTTTTCAAAATAGCTTTTTTAATTGATTTAAGAGTAAAAATCAGCAAAAAAGCGGGCGTTTATAATAAACGCCCGCTTTTTTAATATTAAATTTTCATTTCGTTTTTTTCCTGCGTTTTAACAATATGACGATCGTTACCGTTATCCCTGCCGCGACGACTACCGCGCCCGCCGAAATAACGACGTACCCCCACATTGACATACGAAACGCCACGCCCGGAACACAGACTATAAACGTTCCCGTTTTATCCGTTTCTGCCGCGATATAACGCCCGTAACAACGGTCAAGGTCGATACAGGAAATATTGTCCTTTCCGTCAAGCGCGTAAGCAATCGTCGTAGAAAAGCATAATAAATAATAATTATCCTTATTCCACACCATATAGGCAGGACTGACAACGTATCTCTTGCCATCTTTCCTATACACCTTTTTATGCTTGTCGTCATAGTCGAAATACAGGAACGATATTTTCTTATTCTCGTTGATAGCTCTTTCTATTGAGTCCACGTTGTATATAAGAGACTGCTCCCCTTTCTGCTTTTTTCAAACGAAATAATGTGCTTTGATACACTCTCCGCCTGATGAGAACACAGAAAGCTCGAAAGCCTTTCTACAAGCACTTTCTTTTGCGTAGGCGTAAGTTTAGAAGCCTTCACAACGTCGGACAACATAACGATTTCTGCCGTATCGAAAGGTCTGTTTACAACGTAATAGTAGTAATATTTCTTTTTATACGACAGAATTTCATATCCGCTGTCGTTCAAAAGGGCTATATCCTGCGACAAGATTTTTCTTGAAACGTTGATACCTTTATCGGCGAGCATTTTTATTATCTCGTCGGTATTCAAATGATGCGATTCGTCAGTATATTTACAGAGAATATCCCACAAAAGAAGCAGTTTGATTTTGTGTGTTTCGTTAGCCATATCCGCTCCTGTAAATCAAAATATCGCCTTTTAGAATTTGAGCCGCCCGCATTTGACTACGAACGGCTCGTTGTTATTGTTTCATCTTATTTCTTTTTGGTAAACAATGCTTTGATTTTTGCTCCGAGAGTTTTGAAGAAGTTTCCGATTGCCGTAAAGCCTTTCTTCAAAGCAACACCCAAGTCTGCAAAAGTCTTTTTCTTCACGGCAAACCAGAAGATTGCAAATCCGCCGATTCCTGCAAGCAGCACCGAGCCGATTACGATACCCGCAATCTGTCCGCCCGAAAGTTCGTCCTTTTTGGCAGGCGGGGTGATTTCGCCACCGCCAGAAGACTTATCTTCATATACAGCCGTAAGGGTTTTTTCTCCCTCAACCTTGAAGGTATATTCCTTTTGGGTGCTGACGATTTCTCCGCTTTCGTCTTTCCAGCCTTTGAATACTTTGCCTTCTGCCGGCTCGTCTGCGGTAATAGTTACGCTGTCGCCTTCTTTATACGTTCCTGCGCCTGTTCCGCCATCAACTTTGATTTCAACCGACGGAGCATCGTCAATATTTCTAAAATGCGCTTTGATTTCAATCTCTCTTGCAGGCATTACAAAGGTTGTCGGAGAACTTGTCGCACTTGCAAACTCGATCGTTACTCCCGCCGTTTCGCAAGTCCATTTGTCAAAGACTTTTCCTGCCGGAGCAGGGTTTGCGGTTATGGTCACGGTTTCACCGGCTTTTGCAACTTCTTTGTCTTTCGTGCCGTCCACAATAACTATACTGTACTTTGTAACTCTCAAGTAGGTTGCCTTAAAGGTCACGTCGCCGGCAGGCATTTGGAACTTGATTTCCGTTTTGGTCAAGTCCATACCCGTGGTGTCAAGCCCCGTAACTTCCCACTTGTCAAAATACTCATCGTCACCGGGAGCATTTGCCATTACGGTGACTTCCGTCTGATAGGTTGCCGTAGGCGTACTCGACGTACCGTTTGTTACCGTTATGTTGTAAATAATATCTTCAAGCTTTGCCGTAAGCGTAACGTCGTTGTCGGGCATAGTGAAGGTAATTTCTTCCTTTTCAAGCTCGGCGGCAGGAAGGGATATTCCGGTACACAACCACTTGACAAACTCTTTGCCCGTAGGAATGGTAACTTTTATCGTAACGGTTTCGCCGCTCTTATATTTTTTGACTTTTTCGCCCGCACCGTCCGTAACGGTAACGGTGTTATCCATAACTTTTACGGTTGCGTAATGGCTCGGCTCTGCCGTTGTGGTTGCCTTGTAGCGAACGTAATAAATTCCTTCGGCAAGTCCCGCCGTTTCGCCGTTCTTACAATCGTGTGCAGTTGCAAAAGTCGTATCGGTGGAATATTCCATATCGGTGGTTGTTCCCGTAATTTTACCGTCGCTTCCGCCATCGGTAGTCGGGGCAACGCCTTTCAGTCCCTCGGGCGCATTTCTGACGGATTTTACGATGCTGAAATATGCCGTTACGGTATTCGTAATGTTATAGTTACCGCCCTCTTTGTTGCTTATCGTTATAGAAGCGGTGTTTTCGCCGACTTCCTTGTTGTTTTTAAGTGTTACGGTATATTCCGAAGACGATACGATGTCAAACGGCTCTTCTATCTGTACAGAAAAACCCGGCGTAATTTCATGCCCCGTATATTCATACTCGGTTTCGTTCAGTTTTATTATTACTGTAACGTCCTTTCTTGCAATCGACCATTCCACTGTTTTATCTTCGGTGGTGTCGTCCGACCACTTAAAGCCGTATTGCAGATGAAGCCTTGCCCGATACGTACCCGCCGATTGTCCCCATCCGTTTTCGACCGTGTACGCTTCGGTTGCAGGTACGCCTTCTTGCCTTTCGCCGTTGTAAACAAGCCCCGATACGGGCGTCGGAACGTCAACGAATGTGCTTGAAATAATTTCATACTTGGCATTGCGGTTGAACTCTGCCGTCATACCGTAATTTGTTGCGGTAAACGCGGTCGCGGGTATTTCAAGCCATATTATTTTCCCGTATATTTCCGTAGGCGTTCCGCTTACCGTTATCGTCATTTCGTTAGCGCCTGCCGCAACGTCCGCCTTCGCCTTTGCGACAAGTCCTTTCGGCATATTCTGAAACCACGTTGTGACGTCGGCGTCCTTTGCAATCGCCTTGAACGTATCGCCTGTAAGCGTTATTTTCACGTCCGTATCAGGCATTGCTTCGCCACGAAGTCCCTTTATCGTAACGTCGTTCATCGTAGCGGAAGCCTTTGACGTATCGCCGTAAACAAAGCGCGTCATATATAAATATACTTGTGACGCCTCGTATTCAAACCAAGTCGGATTTGTTTCGGACTGCCCGAGTTTTTTTCCGACTTCCAGATTTGTTCCCTCTCCGAGTTCTGCCCAAAACTTTGTATGTTTATCGCTTAACGCTCTTAAAGTAATACTTCCGCCTTCGGACAATGCGAAATGCTTTCTGACGTTTTTCCCGATGTTGTCACACATAGCGGGATTTGCGCTTTGAACGTATACCGTTGAGTTGCCGTATATCTGCAATTCAAGTGACGTGTAGTCATAACTGCCAACAAAGGCCGAATATACGTCAACGGTAACCGCGCTGTCCTGTATCAATAATCTGTTCCCGCCTGAATCAATACCAAACGCATATGCATTTTTAAGAGTAGAAAAAATCTTTACGTTGCTGTTTTTTATATCGATACCGTTTGACGAGCGCATTCCATACTCGAATTCGTTGATTTCAACGTTTGCGTTGTCGTGAAATTTGATTGATTTATCCCTTGCATAAATAGCGCATATTTTTTTTCCGTTAACTGCCTCGAGAAGAACCTTTCCCGTGCCGGATATATCAACGTCCTCTGATGACGCGTAAACGGCGTTAACGATTATATTCTCCCAGTTCTCTATCGTTCTGTCTATTTTTATCTTTTTTTCGCCCGTGCCGGAAAAAATGATCTTTCCATCATTAGAGTATACCGCAATGTTAACCGTGGTAATATCGACAGACGCGTTTTCGATAATGCTTAAATCTTGACTTGCGCTGATAGCATCTCCGTACTCGCTGCCACCCTCGTTGATATTGAAAGTAATTTTGACGTTGTCTTTTATCGTCAGGCTGCCGGTATCTCCCGAAGTGGTGATTCCATAAGCCATTATCTTTTGTCCTCTTTCTTCGGCTTTGGTTATATCGACATTGATTGTCAGCGTTCCGCTTCCCGTTATAGTCAAACCCTTATCGGCTTGAACACCTGTAGCACCCTGAACCCTATTGCCGAGTACATTAGGAAAATGCGAGTTTTCGTTAACCGTTATGACGTTGTTTCCTTGCAAAACGAGCGTCGCGTCATCGTTCAGCCGGAATTGCCCGCCGTTGTAATTTTTGAGAATCAGCGTTTTGTCCGACGCGGTGTACGTGTACGTTCCGTCGGTTGAATTCACGTTCGTATCGCCCTTGATTTCAATATACTCAAACGTCTCGCCTGCCGCATAGACCGTACTCGTCGGGCTTGCAAACGCAATGCCGAGCATAAGCGCAAGGCTCGTTATAAATCCTAAAATCAGCGTAAATATCTTTGATTTATTCGCCTTTGTGTGTGTCATAATATTATCTCCTTTTAATTTTTGTGGGGATATGTTGCATAAAACGCGACTTTACGTCGCAAATATGCTGCATTAAGTCGTTTA
>CAKQME010000013.1 GCA_934254815.1 uncultured Clostridia bacterium
ACTAAGCAGGAGACAATAACGCACCGGATAGTAGAGAAGAGAGCCAAGGAGAGCGGCGGATACATAATAACGCTTGAAAGCTAACGGAAGAAGCCAAGAATTTACCGTAAAAATCGAGTTCGAAGATTTGGAGAACGAAGAGAACAATTCCGCAAAAGGACAGACGGCGGAGTTTGATCTGATAATAGAAGCGATACAAAAGACATAAAACAGGATAAATTTTATAAGGAGAAGTTTATAATATGAAAAAAGCAAAAAGAAATGTAATCATTTCAGCTATAATGGCAATCGCGTTATGCGTAAGCCTTATGGCGGGCGCGACTTTCGCATTGTTTACCGACAAAAGCGAAGTCAACATTGCCGTTACAAGCGGTAAGGTAGATATAGAAGCTACTATAAGCGGTTTTAAAGCTACTTCACCGAAAACGATTGCAAGCGACGGCAGCGTGAGCGAGTATGTAGACGGGTTTATTAATGGCGGTTTTGCCGAACAGGTAGATAACGTAATTACGCTTAAAAAAATTACACCGGGCGATAAAGTAACGTTTACTATTACCGTTAAAAACTTCAGTAACGTAAAAACGCAGTACAGAACGGTGATAAAGAGCGAACACGACGACGGTTTGTTTGCGGGTCTTGAGTTTACAGTAAACGGAGTAAAAGTAAACGGAGCAACTTCTTGGAAAAATCTGGATAGGGTAACGCTCAACTTGGCGATTTTCCTACGGGAATCACGCCTGATTCTTTCCCGACTAATACTAAAGCGGTAGATAACGACGGAAATTTCCATACTACTTTTAAAGAAGCTGTTGAAAATTCTGCAAACGATGTTACAAAGCCGAAGAATGTAGCTATCCAGTTTTCAACTATAAAAACTGAGAGCAGATTGGGCAATGTGGAAATAACGGGCAACACGGTTGTTGGAGATATAGCTTTGTTGACGTTTTTTAATCCCAGTCAGATAACTATGGCTGAGGGTGCTACATTTAAAGTTTCAGGCAATACTTATCAAGGTAAATTATCCGTAGAATGGAAAACCGACACAGAATATATTCCTGATTTTGTTGTGGCTATTTAAAACATAAAAAATAAATAAAACCTGTGGCGGGCGAACGTGAATTATTTTAATTTACGCTTCGCCCGCCATCGTTTTATATTGCGTTTATTTGGTTGATTTATGCGGCGGTAAAATTATTCAAAAAAAATTTAAAAATTCCCGAAAAACATTTGACAACCGATAAACAAGGTGATATACTAAAAACAGTTGAACAAATATTCAACCGTTCAACCGATACGGAGAAGAAATGAAAGACGAAATAAAAACCTGCGAGTGCGAACATACGCACGAAAACGTTTTGGAAAAGGCACGCGCGCTTATGCCGAGTGAAGACGTTATATACGACGTAGCCGAATTATTTAAAGTATTCGGAGACAGCACGCGAACAAACATTTTAATGGCTTTATTCGAAAGCGAAATGTGCGTATGCGATATAGGGGCGTTGCTCAATATGACGAAATCTGCGATATCGCACCAACTGAGAATACTTCGACAGAGCAAGTTAGTAAAAGCGAGAAAGAGTGGAAAAGAAGTATTTTATTCGCTTGCCGACGATCACATACAGAAGATATTTGAAATGGCGATAGAGCATGTCAACGAGTGAAAGTGTTTAAGATTAAGTGTTCGTACTTGGCGCAATGGGATATTTCGCTCACGCTCAATATGACATACTTATTTAATATTTTATGTCATTCTGAACGAAGTGAAGAATCCCACTGAATAAGTGCGGACAACTTAATACAGTGGGATATTTTGCTCACGCTCAATATGACAGAAAAATATTAAATCAAAAATTGAAAAATTTTAATATCAAAAGGAGATATTAGTTATGAAAAAAGTTGTAAGAATCAAAAATCTCGATTGCGCGAATTGCGCTATGGCTCTTGAAAGAGCGGTTGCTAAAATCGACGGCGTAAATTCCGTTTCCGTAAGCTTCGTAGGCGAGAAAATGACCCTTGATTATGACGAAACGAAAGAAAACGTACTCGAAAATATTAAAGCTGCGGCTAAAAAACTTGAGCCGGATTGGGAATTTATAGGTCTTTAAAAATGGAAAAGCTGAAAAACAAGGTTATAAGAACGAGCATATGTCTCGCGGCGTTCTTTGCTCTGTATATAACCGATAAATGTATTTCGATAAACGAGTGGTTGAGGGTTGCGCTGTATGCGGCGGTTTATCTTGCCGCCGGGTATGACGTGTTGTGGAAAGCTATCCGCAATATCAGCCACGGTAAAGTGTTCGACGAAAACTTTTTGATGACCGTCGCTTCGCTCGGCGCGTTTACGCTCGGAGTGGTTAAGGTCGTAAGCGGCGAACACGGCGATTTCGCGGAAAGCGCGGCGGTTATACTGTTTTATCAGGTCGGTGAAATCTTTCAGGATTACGCGGTCGGAAAATCCCGTAAATCGATTGCTTCGCTTATGGATATCCGCCCCGATCAGGCGAGAGTTCTGCGCGACGGTAAGTGGATAGAAGTTTATCCCGAAGAAGTTTCGATAGGCGAAACCGTACAGATTCACGCGGGCGAAAAAATTCCGCTCGACGGAAAGATTATTAAAGGTCATACCAATATAAATACATGCGCTCTTACGGGCGAAAGCGCGCCTGTGTTTGCCGAAGAGGGCAACGAGGTTATGAGCGGAACTATCGTTCTCGACGGTTCTATCGAAATTACCGTAGAGAAAGAGTTGTACGACAGCACCGTTTCCAAAATACTCGATATGGTCGAAAACGCTTCGGGCAAAAAGGCTAAAACCGAGAACTTTATATCTGTTTTCGCTAAATATTATACTCCGTTTGTCGTATTTTCCGCGCTTGCTCTGGCAATAATTCCGTCGATTATAACAGGCGAATGGGCAACCTGGATACAACGTGCGCTTACGTTCCTTGTCGTTTCCTGCCCGTGCGCTCTCGTTATCAGTATTCCGCTCGGCTTTTTCGGCGGTATCGGCGGCGCGAGCAGTAAAGGTATTCTTATTAAAGGCGCAAACTATATCGAACAGCTTGCCAAAGTAAATACTTTCGTTTTCGATAAAACGGGAACTTTGACTAAAGGCGAATTTAAGGTAAGCGAAGTTTTTCCCGAAGAAAAACGCGAAGAAATACTTAAAACGGCTTATATCTGCGAATATAAATCGACGCACCCGGTCGCTAAGAGCATAGTTGCCGAGGGCGTAGGAGAAGCTGACGAAAGTTATCAGATAACCGAAGTCGCGGGGCGCGGAATAATTGCCGAAAAAGACGGCGAAACGCTTGCTTGCGGCAACGCGAAACTTATGCTCGGCTTAGGGCTTAAAGTCGAAGAATCGGGCTTTGCGGGCACAACCGTTTACGTCGCGAAAAACGGCGAATATCTAGGCAGAATTTCCGTTACCGACGCTCCGAAAGACGACGCTAAAAAGGTTATCGCGGGGCTTAAAGAGGGCGGAGCGAAAGTCGTTATGCTTACGGGCGATAACGAACATTCGGCAAAACCGGTAGCCGAAGAACTCGGCATAGACGAATACTCAAGCGGACTGCTTCCGCAGGATAAACTTTCCAAAGTCGACGAAATGATTGCGGGAAAAGGCAAAAACGACGTCGTGGCGTTCGTCGGTGACGGTATAAACGACGCGCCCGTGCTTATGCGTTCCGACGTGGGAATATCTATGGGTATGGTCGGCAGCGACAGCGCGATAGAAGCTTCCGACGTGGTGCTTATGCACGACAGACTTTCCGATATAGTAACCGCTAAAAAAATAGCGAAAAAGACTATGCGGATAGTTATAGAAAATATAGTATTCTCGCTCGGCGTAAAAGCCATAGTGCTTATATTGAGCGCGTTAGGTATAACCGGAATGTGGCTTGCGGTGTTTGCCGACGTCGGCGTAGCAATGATAGCCATACTCAACGCAATGCGCGCGCTCAGAATTAAGGCGTAAATACTTGAGATAAATCTCCGCGGCGATATGCCGGACAAGAATAATACGAACCATGGTCTGACGACTTATTTTTGCCCGGCATAAATTTTGCGGAGATCTTTTATAATCTGATAATCAATTGACAAAGTCTAAAGTCAATGATATAATATAGTCGAATATAAAGGAGGATAATATGGCTCTTTTCAGACTTAACGTCGTTTGGAACGACGATACTAACAATACGCTCGTTTATAAATATCCGTTTAAAAACTACGGCAGAGAAGTAAACGATAAATCGACGATAACCGTTAAAGAATCGCAGGTTGCCGTTTTCGTGTATAAAGGGCAGATCGCGGATATACTTACTCCCGGTCTCCATAATATGAAAACGGAAATACTTCCGATTCTCACTAAGCTCGCGGCGTGGAAATACGCGTTTCAGACGCCTATCACCTGCGACGTATACTTTGTAAATACAAAGCAGTTTACGAATATCAAATGGGGAACTTTGAACCCCATTATGATGCGCGACCCCGAATTCGGTGCAATCAGAGTAAGAGGTTACGGCGCGTTCGCTTTCAGAGTCGACGACCCCGCGGTGTTCTTAAAAGAACTTTTCGGCACGAACAGCTCGTTCAAAACCGAAGATATAACGGGCTTTTTAAAGACGATGCTTATATCTTCGCTTACCGACGCGTTAGGCGAAAGTAAGATTTCCGCGCTCGATCTGGCGGCTAACACTCTTGAATTCAACGAGATAGTCAAGGCTAAAATTCAGGCGAAATTCCGTGAGATAGGTCTCGAACTCACCAACTTGTTTATCGAGAATATGTCTGTACCCGCCGAAGTCGAAAAGGCTCTCGACGAGAGATCCAAACTCGGCATTTTGGGCGATAAAACCGATACGCTTCTTAAAGTTTCCGCGGCGGAAGCAATGAAAACTGCGGCGGCTAATCCGGGCGCCGGCGGCGCGTTTATGGGCGCGGGCGTAGGGCTCGGCGCAGGCGTAGGGCTCGGCGGAATAATGGCGGGCGCGTTCAACGCTCAGCCGCAGCAGCAACAGCAGCAGACCGCACCTGACACGAACACCGTAAAATGTTCGTCGTGCGGGGCAAATATTCCCGCGGGCAGTAAGTTCTGCCCCGAATGCGGTCAGAAACAGAACGCCAAAAAATTCTGCCCCGAATGCGGCGCGCAGATTACCGACGGAGTTAAGTTCTGCCCCGAATGCGGTCACAAACTTGCATAACTAATAAAATTAAGACAATTATAATATTACAGGAGTAAAAATTATGGATAAAAAGATTACAGAAAACACTATTATTACCGAAGCTCTGGATATCAACCCTAACGCGGCGGAAATTCTTATGCGTTACGGAATGCATTGTTTAGGTTGCGCAATCGCTCACGGCGAAACCGTAGGCGAAGCCGCTGCGGTACACGGCGCCGATCTCGAACAGATGCTTGCCGAACTCAATGACGTAAAGTAAAAAAATAAAAAAGTTTTTTAAAGGATTTTCCGCGCTTTTAAACCGCGGAAAATCCTATTACGTTATTTATACTCAATAATATATCGCTTGCCGTAGCGTTGCGCTTTACGCGCTTTTCGGCGTTGATATTGACTTAAAATCATGGAAAAAGAAATAGATTATTCGGAAAAAATCAAAAATATCGATACGGACAGTATAAAATGTCCGTCTTGCGGCGGAACGCTTATATTCGACCCCGATACTCAGACGCTTAAATGCGAACACTGCGGAAATACCGTCGATTTCGAGAAGAACAGACAAGTGACCGAACACGATATAGCGGAGGGCTTTGAAAAAGCCGAAAAATGGAGTTCAAACGAGCAGGCGGCGTATAAATGCGATAACTGCGGCGCGGTAATCGTTATCAGCGTCGACGAAGAAGCGACCAAGTGTCCGTTCTGCGGAACCACTCACATAGTAAAAGCGGGTAGTTTCGACGGAATTCGTCCGCAGGCGGTTATACCGTTTTCATTCGGAGTCGATAAAGCCGAGAGTTATGCGAAAAAGTGGGCGAAAGGCAGAATTTTTGCTCCTAAAAAGTTCAAAAAACAATTAAATCAGGAAAATATCCGCGGCGTTTACGAACCGTGTTTTACCTTTGACAGTAATACATATTCTACCTACGTCGGGCGCGTCGGGTATCGCAGAACGCGTACCGTCGGCAGCGGTAAAAACAGACGAACCGAGACGTATACCGAATATAAAAATATAAGCGGAACAATTTCAAAGTTTTTCGACGACGTGCTTATTGCTACGAACGAGCATTTCGACCAGAAAAAACTCGATAAACTCGCCCCGTATAAAACCGAAAACGCGTGTATATACGAAAAGAGTTATCTTTCGGGGTTTATTGCCGACGGCTATACTAAAAATCTTAAAGACAGCTGGAACGACGCGAAAAAGATTATGGACGACGGCATACGTTACGCGATAAAACAGAAATATAACGCCGACGTCGTAGATTATCTTAACGTCTCCACAAGACACGAAAAGGTGACTTATAAATATCTGTTGTTGCCGGTTTATTTCGTGAGCTACCGATACGCTAAAAAGAGTTACGGAGTAATGATAAACGGAAGTTCGGGTAAAGTGAAAGGCTCAACGCCGATATCTCCGTTGCGCGTGGCTATAGCCGTTATACTCGGTATAGGCGTTCTGGCAGGCTTAATGTGGCTGTTTAAGTCTTACGGAGCGGACGAAACGGCGCAATTGTCAAGTTTTTTTAGGTTATTGACATAAAAAGCTCAAAATTACGTTGACTAATGTCTGCGATAATGTTAAAATATAACAAGAACTATTGAAGAGGTTAATATGAAATCTTTAATTAAGAAAATAGCGGTAGCTACGCTTGCGCTTACGACGCTTGTCGGCGCGGCGTCTTGCGGCAACGTTAAAAACGGCAGTAAATTGCAGACTATGACCGTCACTTTCGATGTCGACGGTACTGAAAAAACGATAGAATTCGATCTTTATCTCAATCTTGCCCCCGGTACTATAGATCACGTCAAATATCTTGTCGGGCAGGGCTATTATACCGATACGGTCGTAAGCAATGTAAACGGACACGTCGAATTCGGTGAATATTATCTTGAGAATAACGAATATGTTTCGAAGTATACGAGCGGCGCGAAGCTTTCTTACGATTCCGTAATCAAGTCTTACGCTACGACGGATAAAACAATCGGAACAAAGACTAAGAGATATAACGACGATTTGACCGTAAACGGCGAATTTGACAGAAACGGAATAAAGGGCAATACCTTGACTTTAAGCGACGGCGCGCTTGTTTTAAAGAGAAATATCGCCAAAGACAGCGCGGATGACGATGATATGTTCAACACCGCGAAAGCCACTTTAGCCGTAACTTTCGGAACAGACGGATACTATTCCGCTGCAGACAGATTTGCGGTAATAGGTAAAGTTAAAGATTCCGATTCTCTCACCGAGATAAAGAAATTTATTTCCGACGATTTCAAGAAAGACGAAAACGGCAACACATATTATTATTACGATTATGAAAATTGCACTGCCGAAGATAATAAAGCCGACCTTGAAAAACTCGGTCATTACTTTATGAAAGACGAAGACGGCAAATACTATTATAAAAGCGGAAGCGAATATACGCTTATGGGCGACGAATATTCGGATATCGAAAAAGAGTTTTCCGATAATTCTAAATTTATGCGTATTCTCTCCGTAAAAACCGTTACGGTTAAGAGTATAAAACTCGGTAAATAATAACATCGATAAAAAATATGGGAGCGGCAAATTTGCCGCTCCCATATTTTTTATTTACGATTATTTAATTATCAGATTTATCAATCTTCCCTTTACGACAATAACTTTTACAATTTGTTTTCCGTCGGTGAACTTTCTTATGTTTTCGTCCTGTAAGGCGATAGCTTTAATTTCTTCGTCGCTTGCACTTGTGGGAACGTCGATTTTTGCTTTTACCTTGCTGTTTATCTGTACTGCGATTTCTACTTCGTCTTTAATAAGCGCATTTTCGTCGCATACCGGGTAATCGCTTAAAAATACCGACTTTTTATTTCCTCTCATCGACCATAATTCTTCGGCAAAATGCGGAGCGCACGGAGCTATTAAGAGTATAAGCGTATCTACGCATTTATCGAGTAACGCGCCGGATGCGTCTTCTGCGGCGTCGTATTTATAGAGCGCGTTGACGTATTCCATAAGTCTTGCGATCGCCGTGTTGAACGAGAATGCGTTCATATCTTTGTCCACGTTTTTGATTGCGTAAGCTTCTGCATATAAAAGCTCTTTGTCTGCGTGGGTAAGTTCGGCGTGTTTAGTCGGTTTTATTTCTTCCGTTCTCACGACTAATCGCTCTATGCGGTCGGCAAACTTGGCGATAGACTTTATTCCGTTGTCATCCCACGGGCCGCCCTCGGTGTAGTTAAAGCCGAACATCAGATACATTCTGAAAACGTCGGAACCGTAAGTTTCTATATAAGAGTCGGGCGAAACGACGTTGCCGCGCGATTTGCTCATTCTGTAACCGTCGGGCCCGAGAATGATACCTTGGTGCGTAAGCGATTTAAACGGCTCGTCGAACTTAAGATAGCCCATATCGCGTAACGCTTTCGTAATGAAACGCGCGTATAAAAGGTGCATGCAAGCGTGTTCTGGTCCGCCGACGTATTTGTCCACGGGGAGCATCTTGTTGATTATTTCGGGGTCGAAAGGCGCGTTTGCGTTCTTGCTGTCGGGATAGCGTAGATAATACCAGCTCGAACATACGAAAGTGTCGAGCGTGTCGGGGTCTCTTTTCGCGTCGCTGCCGCAGGTCGGACATTTTACGTTCATGAACGACTCGCATTTTGCAAGCGGGGATTTCCCGTCGGGGCGGAATTCAACGTCCTTGGGAAGTTCCACGGGTAAATCTTTGTACGGTACGGGTACCGCGCCGCACTTCGGACAGTGTATAACGGGAATAGGCGCGCCCCAGTATCTCTGACGCGATACGAGCCAGTCTCTGAGCCTGTAATTTATCTTGTGTTGTCCTTTTTCTTCCGAGGCAAGACGATTAAGTATGGCTTTGCGCGCTTCTTCGGAACTAAGCCCGTCGTATTCGAGACTGTTTATTAGCATACCGTCTTCGCAATAGGGCAGTTCTTCTTTTCCCGACGGGTCGCGAATAACCGCGTTTACGGGCAGGTTGTATTTAGCGGCGAAAGCAAAGTCTCTCGCGTCGTGAGCGGGTACGCCCATAACCGCGCCCGTTCCGTAGGAATATAAAACGTAGTCTGCGGCGAAAATAGGAACTTTCTTGCCGTTTATCGGGTTTGTCGCATACGCGCCTATGAATACTCCCGTCTTTTCGTGCGCGGTGGAAAGCCTTTCGATTTCGTCCTGCTTGGCGGTCTGGTCGATATAGGCTTCGACTTCGGCTCGCTTATCGTCCGTCATCAATTTTCTGACAAGCGGATGTTCGGGCGCGAGCGCGACGAACGAAACGCCGAATAAAGTGTCGGCGCGCGTAGTGAATACCTTGAAAGTTTCGCCGTCTTCGGTCGAAAACAGAATTTCTCCGCCGTTTGATTTGCCTATCCAGTTTTTCTGCATAAGCTTCGTCTTTTCGGGCCAGTCAAGCTCGTCGAGCTTGTCGAGAAGTTCTTCGGCGTATTCCGTAATTTTAAAGAACCACTGAGTAAGGTCGCGTTTTATAACCTGAGTTCCGCAACGTTCGCACTTTCCGCCTTCGACCTGTTCGTTTGCGAGAACGGTGTTGCAACTCGGACACCAGTTTACGGGCGCTTCCTTTCTGTATGCGAGACCTTTCTCGTAGAGCTTCAAGAATAACCATTGAGTCCATTTGTAATAATCGGGCATGCAGGTTTTTATTTCGGCGTTCCAATCGAACATCGCGCCCATAGCCTTTAATTGCTTTTCCATTGTTTCAATGTTGGCGAGGGTGGAAATTTCCGGGTGAACGCCCGTTTTGATGGCGTAGTTTTCGGCAGGTAGCCCGAACGCGTCAAAACCCATAGGTTCGAAAACTTCATAGCCTTTCATTTTTTTGTAACGGGCAAAACTGTCGGTTAAGCCGTAATTGTACCAATGCCCTAAATGAAGTTTGGAAGCCGACGGATAAGAGAACATCTCAAGACAGTAAAACTTCTTGTCGATATTCTTTTTATTGAAAGCGTAAAGCTTGTCTTTTTCCCATTTCTGTTGCCATTTTGATTCTATCGATTTCATATCCATAAAAACCGTGATACCTCCGCGCGGAACTATCTGTCAGCTACGCGTTTAGCATATTTTAACACATATCGAAAAATTTTTCTACTAAAATAAGCCCGTTACGATATTTTTTAAAAAATGTTTTGTCCGGGAAAAGCAATTTACTTTAAAACGCTTTATTTTCAATGCGAAATGTGCTAATATATATGGGAATTGCATTCTTAAAAAGGCAGGAAACAAGAATGGAAGAAAATACGGTAAACGAAGAACAAACTTCGTCTGAAGAATTTTACGGAATAAAGAAAGATTATTTTCTCACGCCCGTAAATAAAAAAAAGGAAATTTTAAATTCGGCTCTTTATATACTCATTTCGTCTTTCGCGTATGTGTTCGCGTTCCACTATTTCGTCGCAACGTGTCGTTTCGCTCCGGGCGGAGTAGGCGGTATAGTCGCTATCGTAAAACACCTTATGGGGGCAACGGAACAGACGTCGGGTTTCGATTACAGTTCGCTGTTGTTTCTGATAGTAAATATTCCGTTGCTTATTCCCGCATGGAAAATTGTCGGTAAAGATTTTTCTCTGAAAACTCTTATAACCGCTATTTTAATGACTATAATGATGATTTTGCTCGATAACGTCATCGACCCGCAATATAAGTTGAGTTTAACCGGCGAACCTAACGTTCCCGACGTCGGCACAAGACTTATCGGAGCTATGCTCGGCGGAGCGGTAACGGGTATATCGCTCGGTTGCGCGTTGAAAGTCAACTCGTCTACCGGCGGAGCTGATATCGTCGGGGCAATGGTGCAGAAAAAACACCCTCATAAAAGCGTGGCGTCGATGATTTTCGCCGTAAACTTCGTAATAATGGCAGTTTCTATTCCTGTGTATAAAGATAACCTTATGCCCGTGTTTTTATCGCTTATCTATATGGTAATAACTACATATATCTGCGACAGACTTCTGTTAAGCAATAAATCCGCGCTTAAGTTCGAGGTTGTGACCGAACATGCGGAAGAGATTTCGAAAGAGATTATCGAACAACTCGGACACGGCGTAACCATAACGCCCGCAATCGGAATGTTCGAGCATAAGCAGAAACAGCTTTTGATTTGCGTTATAAGTCCGCGACAAGTCACGCGTTTTCAAACCATTATAAGAAAATATCCGGGTACGTTCGCCTATGTCGGCGCGGTAAACGAAATAATAGGTAAATTCAATACCGATAAAACAAAACAGGGCTGATTATGTCTGAACGAAGCGTAAAAATAATATATATCGTTACCGCAATAACGCTTTTCGCGCTTATGCTTGTCGGAACGTTTTACGATTTCCGTATATCCGAAATGCTTTCGGCGGCAGACGGCAAAGAATATATATGCGATAACGCTTTCGCAAGATTTTTCGAAGTCGTCGGGTCTGGTCCGTTGTATCTGACTACGGGTTTCGGCGTTGCTTTTATTGCAGTTAAAATTACCGAATTTAAAAAGAGTGTTTTAAGCGCGTTGCTTTTTGCGCTTTGTGTCGCCGCGTGTATTTTCGCGTATACGATGCTTTTTAAGGAGAGTTCGAAATATATCGCGGAACATTCGGGCGAACTTGAAAGTTATAACGGCGGTAAAGGCGCAGTGTGGGGCATGAGCTTGATTACGGGCGCGGTGTGTGCGGCGGTCAGTATCATTATAGCGTTCGTATTGCCAAAAAGCGCGAGAAGCGGATTGTTTGTGTTCGGTCTTACGGCGGTTATCGCCTTTGCGATTTCTCAGGGGATAACACAGGGTATAAAACCGTTGTTCGGACGTCAGCGTTACCGCGCGATTAAATTTTTTGAATATCGTAATTTAGAGCAATACGTCGATTATACGCCGTGGTATATATTACGCGGAATAAAGGAAATTCCCGAAGACCTTGTTGCTTTGGGCGTAGGGCGCGACTGGTATAAATCTTTTCCGTCCGGGCATAGTTGTTCGGCGGCGATGAGCCTGTGTATCATAGGTTTGGCGGATATGTTGAATTTGCGAGGTAAGAGCTATAAATCGGTAAAGATTGTAACTTCTTTCATAGGGGTTGCGATAACCGTAATGGTGGCATATTCACGGATACTTATGGGCGCGCATTATCTTACTGACGTAACGTTCGGTGTTAGTATAACTATAATTTCGATTATTATTTCGGAAAAAATAGTAAAAACGCTTGTAAAAAAAATAAAAATATAGTAGAATATAAAAGTAAGGTTGCGGCGAAATGCAATCTTACGAAATTTGCGGGCATAGTTTAGTGGTAAAATAGGAGCTTCCCAAGCTTCGGTTGCGAGTCCGATTCTCGTTGCCCGCTCCATATCAGGGCTACAAAAAAGATACATGCCCGAAAAAGTCCGATTTTATCGGACTTTTTTGCTGTAAAAAACACGAGATTTCAAAAGGTGTTTTTATATATACTTTTTGAAACAGTATGAAAATAAACTCTCGCATTTATAGAATGTATAAAAGGCGTATAGCGTAAAGAACTATACGTCTTTTTTATGTCAAAAAATAGTAAAACTATATATTATTTGAGGTTTTATGTTTCGGGAGTAACGGCTTTCGTTGACGAGCGAATAGAAAATTCGGACGGAATCCTTACTACTTCTGTGGTTTTTATCGTAGCAGGGTCATCTATGTTGCGTATAAGAATTTTTGCCGCGGTTCTGCCTATATTGTCGGTATTTTGTCTTATTGAGGTAATAGGTACGTTTACAAAGTCCTCGATATGTGAATAATCGTCTCCGTAGGCAATAAGAGAAAGATCGTCCGGTATTTTAATATTCAACGCTTTTAAGACGTACAGGGTTTTATAGCATAAATCGGAGTTGAAGATTATAACCGCCGTCAGCGAAGAGTTTTTCTTAAAGTATGCGGTGATTTTTTCTTCCCATTGCTCGTCGTAGTTTTTTAAGTCGGTAAGTTTATAATACCCGTGAATAGGCACTCCGTATTTCGATAACGTGTTGTTATATCCCTCCAACCTTTCTACTAACGTACTCGTGCCGTCTGGTTGCGGCGATATTATACCGATATTTTTATGTCCTAAAGATAAAAGGTATTCCGTCGCTTTGCATACGTCGCGATAGTGATCGCTCATAACCGAATTTATTTTCATTCCGGGCAGAGACCTGTCGATGAAAACCAACGGGAAGTCCGTCATTGCGAGTTTTAATAGATCCTGGTTGTAGGTTTGTTTATCGACGGGATATATCAATATACCGACAACGCCTACGTCGAGTAAATCCTGAATCGCCTTGCTTTCTTTGCGTTGAGAAAAGTCGGTACAGTTCAGAACCATTTTAAACTCGGTGTCTTTAAGGTACTCGTGGATACCGTGAATTATGTTCAGCATGAAGTAACTGCGAAGATCGGGCAATATCACGCCTATAAGTTTGAGCGAGCGTTTTTTAGAGAAATTGAGAATTTTTTCCGCATCGGACGAAATAAACGAACCTTTTCCCTGATGACGGAATATCAATTTGTCGGCTTGTAGTTGTTGAAGCGCGCTTTTTACCGTGATTCTGCTTACGTTGAATTTAATGCACAGCGCGTGTTCCGACGGTAACAAATAATTAGGCTCTGACTTATGGTCGCGAATAATATCGTAGAGATATTTTTTAACTTCTTCCGTTTTGTTGCGTGTTCTGTATGTGTTTTCTTCTGCCATTGTTGACCTCTCTGTGTTGATATATCAAGAATATGCCAAAATGAGGTAAAAGTCAAGCAAACGGAACAATTATTTTTAAAAAAGGTATTGACAAATAAAAAAATAGATGTAAAATAGAGGCGTAAAAACGAAAAACGATTGCGCTAAGCGATTTGTTTTGTTTAAATAATTTGTAAATTTGATATATCAAGTGGGAAATGTTTTTATGTTGTTAATAAAAAACGGCAAACTTACTGAAACTGAATACGACATAGGAAACGAGGGCAAAAACGCGTCGGTATTTACTACCGGTAATGGGTATATGGGCGTTCGCGGCAGTTTTGAAGAATTCGGCTCTTTGCGGGTGCAGGGTATATATTCTCGCGGGTTTGTAGGTGAAATAACCGAAGTTATGGAGCCTTTCCCCGATAACGAGTATCTTAAAAATTATTATTTCGACGAGAGCAAACTCAAAGACTTCGAAAAACAGGAAAGCGTTATAAACATTCCCGATTTTCTTCTCGTCAGAATATATATAGGCGGCGAGGCTTTCTATCCGTGGAAAGGTAAACTTATCGAATGGGAACGTTCGCTCGATCCGTTTACGGGTAAGCTCGACAGGCGAGTTGTTTGGAAAAACGATAAAGGCGAAACTACGGAAATTAAATTTTCCAGATTTGCCTCTTTTGCCGACGTTCATAAGTATTGTGTGTCCGTAGAAGTCACTCCGCTCGATTATACCGACGAAATCAAAATAATTTCCGGTATAGATAAACGTGTGAAAACGTGTGGACAGAAAGTCCTTGACGGTATTTCCGAAAGCGTCAACCCGGTTCCGTATTATAACTTCAAAATAAATAATTCTTACGGCTTCGGCGCGTGCGTGGCAACGAGAAACGAATTCAAATTCGGTAAAGAGACGTTAAAAACGAAAGCTTCCGAAGAATACGGTTGCGTAGCCGAAGAGGTTACCTTAAACGTGGCGGCTGGCGATACTGTCATCCTTAAAAAGATAGCGTGTTTGTACACCGACAGAGACGGACAAGCCGACGTGAAAGAGATTACGGTAGACAAAGCCGTTAAAGCCGATTCTTATGAACAATTATATAGGGAGCATCTTGCGGCATATAAAAAAGTTTTCGATAAAACCGATATCGAAATAGAGGGAGACGACGAAACTCTCGGTTACGTCAGATACGCTAATTACCAGACTTGTATTTCTGCTTGCGTCGACGACGTACATGGAATGTCGGCAAAAGGTCTTAGCGGAGAAAAATATAACGGTTTTGTCTGGTGGGATTGCGAGATATATCAACTTCCGTTCTTCATATATACGTTGCCGGATCTTGCCAGAAACTCGCTTATGTACAGATACAGAATGTTAGAACGTGCCAGACAGAACGCTGCCGAGGCGGGGTATGAGGGCGCAAAATTTGCATTTTGTTCTTCGGTATCGGGCGATGAAAGAGTCTGGATATATGCAAGGCATCCGTTTTTGCAGATTCACATCAACGCCGACGTCGCTTACGGAATAATAAATTATTACCGCGTTACCGGCGATGACGAATTTATGACCGACTACGGTCTTGAAATGCTTTGCGAAACGGCGCGCTACTGGATATCGAGAGCGGAATTTAAAAACGGAAAATATTACTATGATAACGTGACGGGTACCGACGAACATCATTTGTTTGTAAATAACGACGCGTATACGAATTATCTCGTAAACTTCGTGTTAAAGAAAACTCTTGAATATACCGAAAAGTTTGCTGATATCCGAAAAGAATGGTCGCTTAAAGCCGACGAAATCGCGAAAATATCCGATGTCGTCGAAAAAATGTATCTTCCCATGCGCGAAAACGGACTTATTCCGCAATTTGACGGTTATTTCGAACTTTTACGCGAACTTCCGGTGACGAACGGTAACGCTGCCACAAGTTTTCAGATGAAGCGATCGGGGCTGTATCATCTGAGTCAGGTTATAAAGCAACCGGACGTAATGCTGTTATTCACATATATCGATCGCGAAACCGACGGGTTTACCGAAAAAGAATACGAATTGAACTGGGACTATTACGAGAAGATGTGCGAAACGGCGTCGTCGCTTACTTTCCCAGTTCACGCGATAGCTTCCGCCGATAACGGAAGAATGCTGAGCTTTCTCGATTATCTGAAGAATTGCGCTAAAATCGATATAGACGATTTGCACAAATGTGCATGGCAGGGAGTTCATTCGGGGTGTCTTGCCGGTGCCTGGACGGCTGTTTTCCGCGGCGTATTCGGTATTAAACCCGAGGGCGAAGTAATTAAAATAAGTCCGAATTATATGCCGTTCTGGAAAAAAGTCAGATTGCGCTTCGTATACAAAGGAATCGATATAGAGGCGGTTATCGATGGCAGAACTCTTACGCTCGTAAAAACCGTCGGAACTCCGATTGTTGTCGAATACAGGGGCGAAAAGGTGACTTTCGCGGGTAAAACGATAAAATTCGGAATATGAAAAAATTTTTAATAAAAACCATAGCGCTCTTTACGGCAGTTTTTACTGCATTTGCGACGAGTTGCGTGGTAAAACAGGAGGAAAGAATGGTAGAAATTTTAAGCGACGTAAAATTCGAAAAGGGCTTCGGCGCTATGGGGCTTACCAGTGCGGAAGGCTATAACGTCGAAAAGGTTCTCGATATTTCGGGTAAGGGCGAATACGATTGGCTTTT
The DNA here is from genome assembly GCA_934254815.1 of uncultured Clostridia bacterium. GTDB lineage: Bacteria > Bacillota > Clostridia > Christensenellales > Borkfalkiaceae > UBA10281. The sequence goes on from CAKQME010000013.1 coordinate 16,577, forward strand.
GGCTCAATGGGCTACGAGACATTCTTTTGCCGATGAAATGACGAAAACCGAAGAAAACGGCGAAGTGCGTTTCGAAAACGTTGCAAAAACGGTTGCGGTTAAGCCCGGCGAGGGTAAAATTCGTTTGTATGCCGACGCGGGCGCGGAATATGCCGAACCGAGAAAGAACGGCGAAGCGTGGATTCATTTACTTATCGAACAGGTTTTCAAAGATAAACAACGCGTTCCGTTTTCGAAGATGGACAAACTTATAATGGAACTTAAGTTTAAAATCGCAGAATGTAAAAACGAAATGACGGAAACGGAGTATAACCCCTCGTTACACGCGGCTCAGGTTGCCTGGTTTATAACGGTAGAAAACCCCGAATCCAAAGAAGTTACGCCTGAGGGCAGACCCGATTATATGTGGTTCGGACTTTCCGTATTCGATAATCGCTACGACGGAATGAAAGACGATTACGCTCTTGATTTCGGTACTAAAAAGCTTATTTATTCTATCGGTAAGGAAAAAACCATAGGCGAGAAAGTCGAAGTCGGTAAAACTTATACTTTAAGATACGACGTTCTGCCCGAAATAAAAAAAGCTTTCGGTATAGCTAAAGAGAACGGTTTTCTCGACGGCGCAGAATTCGATAAAATGCAAATCGGCAGTATGAATCTCGGCTGGGAACTTCCCGGTATATTCGCCGCCGAACTTGATATCGACAGCATAAGTATCGCTTACGAGCCTAAGGCGGAATAAGCGGTAAAATAAATTAAATAAATTAAACCCGCGAAAAGCGGAAAAATAAAGGAGATATATGATGAAAAAATTTTTATGCTTAGTTTTATCCGGCATAATGGCAGTCGCATCGGCAACGTTGTTGGCAGGGTGCAAAAAGGACGAAACGTCCGGTAACGTGCTTACAATCGAAGTCGACGGAGGCGGCGATACCGGTAACTTCAACACGACGACCGCGCAACCGTTCCCTTATAACGAATTGTCGGTTCTTCTTAAAGAATGGGAAGAACTTAACCCAGGTTATAAGGTAGAACTCAGAAGAACGTCTTACGGCGGAGATCAGGCAAGCCTTATCCCTCTTTTAAAGACGAGAAAAGCTCCCGATATTATTTATCAGAACGGCTCGGTTAAAGAATCGCATATCGGAAACAACTATTACGTTCCGTATAACGAGTACCTTGATAAGCCGAATCCGTATAACGATAATAAGCCGTGGAGAGAGGTTTATCAATCCACCGAACTCGACGCGACGGTTGCGTCTGACGGTAACTACTACTATATGAATCTCGAAAGACTTGCCGCGGGTATACTTTACAATAAGACTTTCTTTGAAGAGCATAATTTGAAAGTTCCCGAAACTTACGGCGAATTTATGGAGGTTCAGGCTCAGATATCCGCGCTCGGTAAAATACCGTATCTTGCGCAATATCCTTGGTACAACATAATTCTCGAAACCAACATTTTCTCCGGTCTTATCGAACAGCTCGACGTAATAAGACCTAACGGCGTCGTCGATATGGAAGAAATGGTAAGAGGTTACAAAAAAGGTATATGGACTCCCGATTGCGACGAGTACCGTCGTTATATCGACCTTATCTGCGAAAAGGCAAAATACGAACCTGTCGGCGGAGCCGGGTATGATCCTATAACTTCGTTCCTGCGCGGTGATACGATTATGATCGAAGCAACGGGCGAAAGTATGAGAAAAGCTCACTATAACACCGTAAAAGGTTTTACCGAGGGCGTAACGGGTTATCCGTATCTGACGAGCGAAGATCTCGGTCTTGACGGAAAGCAACCCGGTTCGTATTGCTACAGAGGTACGGCGGGTACGGCTACTTCGTGGTGGGTAACTCAGTCGGCAACCCGTAAAGGTACGGTCGATAAGTGCATGGATCTTATGATGTTCCTTACTTCTCCGAAGTATAATAACAGAATGATCGGCAAAATGGCGGGAGCTATTCCCCTTGATCCTACCGCTACCGTAGACGAATATCTTCAGCCGCTTGTAGATATGTACAATGAAGACGTGCAGAAGACCGGCAGCGAAAAGTGCGTAGGTTGGGGCGCGTTTTCGAGCTGGGGTTGCTTAGGATTGCAATATAACAGTTTCTTCCTTCAGGAAATCAACACTATGCTCGGTAAAAAAGACGCCAACGGAATAGTTTCCAAAGCGGACAGAGAAGCAACCGTGAATAATATTATCAGTTATACCGAAACTAAGATAAATTCGCTTTACACCGAAAACTTATACGACGAAAGCAAGTGGTAAGGCTTTCTAAGACCGATAAGCGGAAATCGATTTTCCGCTTACGGCGGTCAAAGGAGAACAATCAATGAATATCGGAAAAAATGCAGGCGTGATAAAGCCTAAAAAAGCTAAATACGATTACACGGCGTTTTTATGGCTTGCGCCTGCGTTGATAATGATGCTTATTTTCTGTTATTACCCGCCGGTTTACGCCGCGACTCTTTCGTTTACGGATTCCACGGGCGGCGATACTTTCAAATTTATAGGTTTAGCCAACTATATCGAAATTTTAAGCGACAAACTTTTCTGGATAGGTATGAGAAACGTAACGGTTTTTCTTATAAGCGGGCTTATTCTCGGTAATATCGCGCCCTTGTTTCTTGCGGAATTGCTCTTCAATATGAAGAGCGTTAAAGCGAGCAACACGTTCAGATTTTTATTCATAATACCGACGCTTATTCCGGGCGTTATCAACATGATACTCTGGCAATACATTATCCTTGGTCCCGAACCTACTTCTATAATGAACACTATAATCGGGTGGTTCGGCGCAGAGCCTAAAGCATGGTATTACGATTATACAAGCACGCCGTGGATACCCTGGTTCAGTTTGATTTTTACCGGGTTTCCGTTTTTGGGCGGAACGTCGTTCCTTATATACCTTGCGGGGTTGCAATCTATTTCCGAAAGCGTAGTCGAGGCGGCTAAACTTGACGGATGCACCGGCTTTAAACGCGTTGTAAAAATAGATCTTCCGTTTTTGCTGGGGCAGATTAAGTACTTTATGATTATGGGTATAATCGGCGGACTTCAGGGTTTCGGTACGCAGATGCTGTTTACGGGTCACGGTCCTAATAACTCGGCAACCGTTCCGGGGTTCTATATGTATAACGCGGCGTTTGGCGGATACGACAGATCGCGTTACGGTTACGCTTCTGCGGTCGGTATGATAATTTTCGTTATCACGCTTACGCTTACCGTAATAAATATGAAGTTTATAAACAAAAAGGAGGACGCGTAAAATGACGAAAGCTACATCAACCGCGATTCCTCAGGGTAAAGGCAGATTAAAAAATAAAATAAAAAACGTCAATCCCGTCGTTCTGGCGTCGCAAACGGCGATAATGGTAATTATCATCGTATTGCTTGCGTTGCAGTTTTTCCCGATACTGATTACAATTTCAAAGAGTTTTAAATCATATGAACAGGAGTTTTTACATCCGTATGCTTTAACTTTTCCGTTAAACTGGGCAAATTACGCCGAAGCGTGGGATAAAGTAAAAGATTTGTTTTTTAATACGTTTATTCTGGCGTTCGCAAACGTCGGTTTCACGTTGTTGTTAAGTTCTATGGGCGCATTTGCGTTCGTAAGATTCCGTTTCCCGTGTAAAGAACTGATTTTCACGGCGATATTGTCGATAATGATGATACCCGGTACGCTGACGCTGGTTGCGCAGTTTATGCTTATCGATACGCTCAATCTTCTTCATACGAGATGGGCGGTAATTCTGCCGACCGTGGCAGGTAACTCGTCGTTCAACATTTTCCTTTTAAGAACGTTCTTTTCCGGCGTTCCGGGCGAAGTGTTCGAAGCCGCCGAAATAGACGGGGCGAGTAAACCGAGACAATTTCTGCACTTTATGATACCGTTGTCTTTGCCGATAATCTTTACTGCGGGCATAATGTTGTTTATGCAGTCGTGGAACGACCTTATCTGGCCGATGATGGTTCTGAAAGAAGAGGATTATACGATTGCTACCGGCTTGATACCGTTTACGAAAGAATACACCAAAAAGATAGGAATGTATTCCGTACCTATGGCGGGTTACGTTATAACCAGTATACCGCTTATTATCTTGTTCTTCTTCACTTCGAAGCAATTTATCGGCGGGCTTACGAGCGGCGCGTTCAAGATGTGACGAGGTAATATTTTTACAGGAGGAAAAAATGAGAAAATTAACGGCACTTTTAACTTGTTTCGTCGTGTTCTGTCTGGGTTTTGTCGGTTGCGGCAAGACTGAGACGAGCGATAAAGGCGACGGATATATAGAACTTTTAGGCGACCCGAAATTCGAGGGCGGAATAAATATCGACCCGACGGGTTTCGGAAACGACGTCGACGGCAGAGAGTTTGCCGATTATATGGGTACGGCTAAAGGCGACGTTTACTGGAGTTACGCTCAACATAACTGCAATATGTCCACCCGTAACGGAAAAGAGTATAAACAAGGCGATTATTACGTTTATACCGACAGTCAGGACGACGATAAAGTATCTAAAAAACTTATGGTCAATCCCGAAGCGGGTTCGATTATACTCGATTGCGACGCAAGCAAAGATTATACTCAACCTCGTACCAAGGGTACTGATCCGTGGGTGCATATGCTTTTAGGTCAGGGCTTTTACGACGAAACGTTCGTAGCCGATATGGACGAGCTTATTCTCGATATATCGTTCACTCTTATCAAAATGGAAAACCTTATGGGGTCGGCGTATAACCCGTCGTTACACGCGGCGCAATTTCAATTGTTTTTCGTTGTAAAAAGCGCGAATCCCGCAGAAAATAATGCGGGTTTGTGGTTCGGTATGCCGTTTTTCGATAACAGAGAAACCGAGCTTACCGCGCCTAACGGCTCGTTCGATCGCGGCACTAATATGTATATTTCCAGTATGGGTAACGCAGCCTATATGAGTGAGCTGGCAACCGTCGGTAAAAAGGTTACGATAAAGCACGACCTTAAAACCGAGATAAAGACCGCGCTTGAAAACGCGCAGAAACTCGGTTATATGCAGAATACTACGTTCGAAGATATTTATCTTGTAAATATGAATATCGGTTGGGAAATACCGGGTATATTCGATGTCGGCGTAGAGATTCACAATTTTAACCTTAAAGCAAAAAGGGCGGAGGGTAAATAATATGAAATTAAAACTTGCCGCCGCATTGACGGGCGCGATAGTCGCGCTGTCTGCGGTCGGTTGCGGCTCATCCGGCGGTTCTGCCTCCGAAAGCGATAAAACTTCGGAGTCGGCCAAGCCGACGCCCGCCTCCGAACGCGTCGAGATAATGGGCGACGTAGGTTTTTCCACAGGTATACATTTGCTCGGCACCGACGCCGGTACGGATGGCAGAACGACCTATCGTAAACTCGATTGGGGCGGTACGGCTAAAACAACCGAAACGCCCGTATGGGTTATGGCCCAATGGTGCAGTAAATACGATTTGTCCAAAGAACTCGATGCGGGCAGAAGCGTAGAAAAGAAAGAGGGCGATACTTTCGTTTACGAAGATCCCTCTAAAACTCTGAAATACAATACAAAGACAAAAGCTATAGATCTCATTTACAGAACGAGTTCCGATTACGATACGCCGAGAAAACCCGAGCAGGGTTGGTCGCATATGCTTTTAGAACAGAATTTTGCAAACGCTCCGCTTATAGGCGACGTAGACGAAGTTCGCGTGGCTATCGATTTTACCATAAATCAGATGGACAGAAAGATGACCGACGAAGAATTTAATTACGATATTCACACGGCTCAACTCGTCTGGTTTATAACTCTTACAAATATGAGTTCTGTATACGGTACGCAGGGCGATTATATATGGTTCGGCGTTCCGCTTTACGACGCTCGCGGAATGGCGAGAGAAAACACGATACAATACGATAAAGGAACAGCTCATTATATCTACGGCTTAGCCGTTCATGAATATCTTGACGATAAAATAGAGTACAGTTCTTATGATAAAGACTATCTGCCCGTAAAAACGGATATGTCTTTCGATTATAACATTTACCCCATGTTTAAAAAGGCGTTCGATACGGTTCAGCAAAACGGCGGTATGCAGGGCGCGAGATTTGAAGATATGGCGGTAACTTATATGAATATGGGTTGGGAAATTCCCGGCACATACGACGTTGGTGTCACTATCCGGAATCTGGATATTTATGGCATAAAAAATAATTCCAAAGGAGAAAACGGAAAATGAAGGGTAGTAAAAAATGCTCATTGATCGCTTTAATAGTAGCGTTCGCGGCAACTTTTACAATGGCTTTCGCTGTCGGATTCGGTAAAAACAAAGTTTTAGCCGACGCGGCGAACATCTATTCGGGTGGTAGTTTAGCTACGTCCGAAGTAGTAACAAAAGAGGGTAAAAATGCTTATAGGATAAACCTTAATGGCGGATACACTTGTCGTAGCTCAAATTCGGTACCTTGTGATCTTGGCAATCTTGCTTTTGATTTATATGATGTCAGCGGCTGGACGGTAGGTGAATCGGCAAATTCTTTATTTATAGCGTTTACCGACGGTTATGACCGTTATTATAACGAACAGTATATGCAGGGTGTGACTGTCGGAATGTTCCATATGTTAGACAGTAACACAGGGTCTCATAGTTATAAACTTGTTCTTTACAGAGGTTGGGTTGGTGGACCATTTGTCAACAACGGCGCTTGGTATGAAACTCCGGTCGTCGCGGATCCCGCCGGCGATAAGCTGACGCTTTCGTTCTATTTTAACGAAGACAATACCGCGTGGATTATGAATATAAACGGACAAACCGTTGCGGTTCCCGCCGAATTGTTTATCGGGGCAAATGCGGTGTTCTATCCCGAAGAAAATGTAAATATGAAAAATGTCTATATGATGGTTTCTTCTATGACCGCAGGAACTATAACCGTTTCCGGCAACAGAAAAGCTATTATCGACGATTCTGCTTATAACGCTGTACTCGAGAAAATCGAAGAGTATAAAACGTTGGCTCAACAGATATTGACTCGCGAGACTTATGACGCGGCAATGACTAAGCGCGCGGAAATCTCTTTAGAGGGGTTAAGCGACGAACAGCTTGCGGACGTAAATTCGAAACTTGCCGCAGTCGACGCTATCGCAGACGAGGGGCTTGCCTGGTTCTCGTTCGATAATCGCACGCCGTTTTCTATAGGTAGTGCGGAAGGAAGCGTAGGTTCGAGACTTATAACCGTAAACGGAACGCAGGCGTATAAACTCGCCGTTAAACCGGGTGTAAACGGAGGTTTCGGCTATCGTCTTTCTTCAACCGAAAGTTACGATCTTACTACGCTCAGCTTCGATATTCTTCGCGCAAGCGAATCTATAATCGAGGGTTCTACCGCGCAGTCGACGCATACGTTTATTTCGTTTACCGACGGTTTGAACAGATATACGACAGATTATAAAAATTGTCTTACTTTGTCTTTCGAGCATGCGATTGCCGACGGACATCACACTTATAAACTGCTCTTTAACCAAGGTTGGTTCGAGGGTGATATCTGGCTTAAAGATAACGGTAACCTTTACGCGATTCAGGTAACCGATCCTGCCGACGACGCGCTCAGAATAAAGATACAAAAGAGCGAAAATAACGCCAATCTCGTAATTTCGATGAATGACCAGAGCGTTGCGCTTCCGATGAGCTTGTTCGGTTTAAATACTAAAATGTATAACGACGCGGCTGACAGAATAAATAACGTTTATTTCATTTACGGTTCTATGAATCCCGCGCCGTATTCGATGGTAGTCGCAAATATCAGCGATTCCAAAACGGAAGCTTATAAGGCAACCGAAGCGTATACGAAAGCTTTCAACGGGCTTAATGGTTATATTTCCGCATTGACGGGCGCTACCGACGTAAACGGCGTTATCAACGCTATAGAAACGAAAAACGCTATTTCTACAAAAGGTATTCGTAGTTATGATGCGAACTATATCAATTACGTTCTCAGCGTATACGAACCTGTTCTTGCCGCCGCAAGAAGAACTTACGCGGCAGAACTTCTCGATTTCGATATTTCCGCCTATGAAAGCGCGGTTGAAGCTATCGATACAATCGAAGCGACTTTCGCCGCTCAGGAAAAACGTCAACTTATCGACGCGGATCTTCTTGCTATGTCCGAAGAGGCTCAGGCGAGAGTGAACGCCGCCGACGCTAAGTTGATTACTAAGACCGATGCCGTTGCAAAATCGATTGCCGCCGACGGTTTAGCTAAAATCAATGCGGCAAACACTGCCGCGCTTATACGCGAAGTCGACTTCATAGTAGCTAAGTTTACGCCCGCTTATATGGGATTGATGTCTGCCGAAGCGGTAACGGAAGTAAACAAGACTCTTGCGGATATCGCCGCTAAGAAAACCGAGCTTACAACGATAGACGGTTGGACCAGCACGGGTAATGCGGTTAAGACTAAGAAAGGCGATGAGCTTAACTTTACAGGTTCTGCTTATGCGGGTATTGCCGAAAACGGCAGTATTCACGAACAGAATGACGCTATGTTATATGATACGCCTTTCCAGGTAACTAACTTCTGTATGGACTTTACTCTTCAGAAAGGTCTTACCGACGGTTGGTTCTCGATAGGTCTTATGGCTAAGCCGAACGATATATTCAGTGCAAACGGCGAGGGCGAAGCTTTCTGCGGTAAGCACAAAGGTATCGTGATCTGGTTGCAGCCTAAAGCTAACGATAAGTTGATTATCACGGTATTCGCTCTTAAAGACGAGTCCACTCAGATTTACGGTTGGAGAAAGACCGAGGCGCTTGAAATGGCAATGCCCGCCGACGGTAAATTTACGCTCAGAATGTATCAGGCGGAAGGCGCAAACGAACTTTCTATATTGTTGAACGGTCAGGATATTCTGTACTCTAAGATAAGAATACCCGAACTGAACACTATTTATAGTCAGCAGCAGAATCCCGCCGACCATAAAGCTTATATGGCTATAGTAAGCTGCGTAACCAATGCGGGCGATTATTTCGATTTCTCGATAGCTAAAATCAACAATAAGAACGTTTTCAGTTCGGAAATTACTACTCCCGATCCGGCTAACGTTCCCGCAAAGCAGGAATGTGACCACGATTATGATCCCGATACGGGCTATTGCAAAAAATGCGGCGAACTCGACCCCGACTTCAATAAAGATTCGGGCAACGACGGCAAAGACGATAATAAGACCGGTTGTAACGGATGTAAGAGTTCTGCGGGCGATTCTCTCGGAATCTTTGCGGTGCTTGCCGTACTCGGCGCGGTTGTCGCGTTCAGAAAACGTAAAGAATAAAATTCAATAACACCACGGGTATAATGAAATACGTTCGTTTCTCTCTCCCGCAAGCGCGGGGGAGAGAGGCGACGGTTTCTTCGCTATTATGAAAAAAATAATTTCTATATTTTTGGCAGGTTTAATTATGATGGCAACTTCATGCGGCGGCAAAACGCCCGAAAGCGTTTCGCAAAGCGAAGTGGAAAATAAAGAATTCGTGTATAACTACGGGTTCGAAGAATCCGTAAGACCGTTCTGGCAGTCGGACGTTATTTATAACGAGCCTGTATTGTTGCTCGATTCCGGCGACGGAAAAGCGGCAAACGGCAAACTTATGTGCGACGTAGAGGAAATTTATTCCGTAAGAGATTACTCGCAGAAAAAAGAATGGAAAAAAGGCGTCGACTGGGATTTCGTAGACGGTAAAATCGTTCGCGTAGGCGATTCGAATATTCCGTATTTTACGACCGAAAATATGCATGGCAGAGATTTGTATCGCAGAAGCTACGGCGATAACGGCGAGATAATAAAAACTCCGTTCGGTGCAGAAACCCCGTGGTTTCAGACCGTTTCCGGCGAAGATACCGTTATCTATACCGAAACGCCGCTTATTTTCGAATATCAGATATTCGTGACGTACCGTTATAAAAAAGGCGCGTATCAAGGTCCCGTACAGCAGTATCTGGGCGACGGTTTACCGCTGCTCGAAAATAAAATCCGCAAGGGCGAAAAAATCAAAATGCTACTTTTGGGCGATAGCTTATCTTGTGGGGGAAGTTCGTCTTCTAATCTCAAATGCGAACCTTATTTAAAAAATTGGTACGAACTTTTTGCCGATGCGGTTTCCGCCGCTTCGGGAGCGGAAGCTACAATGAATAATTCGTATAGCGTCGGCGGGCAAATTTCCGACTGGTCGCTTTCTTCAAGCGGCGAAAGACTCGGAAATATCGACCTTAACAAGGCTCAGGCGGCTGTACTCAAAGAAGACCCCGATCTTGTGCTTATCGGTTGGGGTATGAATGACGGAACGTGGCACGAAAAAAGCGAAACGCTTGCCGAAAACGTACTTAAGATAATAGATTCTATTACTTATGTCGCTAAGCGTAAAATAGAATTTCTCGTTATAGGCACTTGTATGCCGAATAATAACGGAGCGTGTTATGTTCTCGAAAACGGAATCAGAAAACCGCTTTATAATTTTCAACCGCTGTACGGAAAATCGCTTTCCGCCGCGCTTAAAGGCGTAGAATCTACTATTTTTGTAGATATGGGCGAGTTGCACCGTTACGCTATCGATAATAAAAAATATGAGGATATGACCGTAAACGACGTAAATCACCCCAACGACTTCGTGGTTCGTATGTACGCAATGAATCTCGCTTCGTCGGTGATACGCGATTTCGGCAAACAAAAATAATATGAAAAAAGCCATAAACATAGGCTTGGCGACGGTTTTTGCCGTTGCGGCGGCTTCTTGTTCCTCAAAACCGACCGAGAGTCAAAACGTTCGCGAATATCCGTCCGAAATCGTCGGAGAAGATTTGTTCGACGACGGACTTGTAAAGTATTGCGGCAGATATTACGAAGACGGCGGCTCGGCATGGTTCGGTTTGTCGGGCGCGGGTTTTGAGGTAAGTTTCGAGGGATCGTCGCTCACCGCGGTACTTAAAGGAACGTGGCAGAACGAAGTTGTCGGGCAGGGAACGCAGGTACCGTTTATCGGAGTGTTCGTCGACGGTGAAACAGATCCGCAGAAAGCCGAAAAAATCGAAGTTTATATGAAAGAAGATACGTCTTATACGCTGGTAGATAATCTGCCTTACGGAAGAAATAGCGTAAAGGTGCTTAAACTTACCGAAACTTCGTGTAATAAGCTTGCTCTTACGAAATTTACTACCGACGGCAAGTTTGCCGCCGCACCCGAAAAAGCCGCAATTTCTATAGAGTTTTACGGTGATTCGGTAACATGCGGCTACGGGGTTGATTTCGATACTCAAACGACTTTTTCTACCGATTCCGAAAATGCGACCAAAACTTACGCATATCTTACGGCTGTAAGTTTCGGCGCCGATTTCTCGTTAATTTCGGCAAGCGGTTGGGGCGTGAAACGCGGACTGGGTGAAGATTCGGCTGTACCCGACTGGTTCGATAAAGCGGACATACGGTCTGATAAACCGTGGGATAACGCCGCGCATAAACCGGATATCGTAGTTATCAACTTAGGTGCGAACGACAATCAGTATATTCTCGGCAATGTCGGCGGAGGCGTTGACGAAACCAGTTCTCAATCCAGAATGAACGATTATTTGTCGGCATATAAGGCGTTTATCCTTAAAATACTGTCCGTTTACGGCAGGTCTACGCCCGTATTCTGCTGTTACGGAACTATGGGCGAATCGAATATTTACGTTCCGCTTGAAAATATGTTGTACGACGATTTTCAGGATAGCGGTTATCCCTCTGTTTATCCGGTAAAATTATCGGACGGCAGTCTGAACGGCGAAAAAGCGTTGCATGGGCATCCCAACTATAAAACTCATTCCGATTCGGCGGAAATTTTTGTAAAGGCAATTACCGAAAACACTAAATTCAAAATAACAGGAGAGAATGTATGAAGAAAAGAATAGCCGCGTTACTTGCGGCGACTATAGCGGGTATAACTTGTCTCGGAGCGTGTTCGGGCGGGAAAAACGAAAGCACCGCGTCGGGCGGAACAAATCTGACCGCGCCCGAAGTGTATAAACCCGTTTGGCTCGGAGATACGGTTTACGAAGAATCGCTTGTTATCGTCGAAGACGAAAACGGGGTAAAATCGGGTAAACTTTTGTACGAACCTACGGAGATTATAAGGGTCAACGACTACACGCTTCAAAAAACGTACGATAAATCGGAATATCGAGTAGACGGTAAAAATTTTATCGCTACCGAAAGTTCCACTATGCCTTATTTCACTTACGACCAGTATTATAACGCCGATGTTTCCGAACTTCTCGGTATTCAGACGATGAACGGAAGCGAACAGGGCAAGAAAATACTGTTTACCGAAAGCGCGGGTCTTATAAAATATCACGTTAATGTGACGTATAGACATTCCGATAAATGGCAGGGGAAAGTCAACGTTTCCCAAGCCGATAAACTTCCGAATACAGTTAAAAAACTTACCGAAGACAAAGCCCTTACCATGTTTATGACGGGCGACAGTATAGCTGCGGGTTGCAACTCTTCCGCGCTTTTCAATATCGAACCTTTCAGACCGTCTTTCGGTACGGGTTTTGCGCTCGAACTCGAAGATCAGTTTAAAGCTCAGGTAGATTTCACAAACGGAGCGGTCGGCGGGTGGACCAGCCAGAACGGTAGCGACCATATCGACGAACAGATGGGTGAAGATTACGCTCCCGATCTCGCGATAATAGCGTTTGGTATGAACGACGGTTCGTTCAGGGTGTCCAATTCGGTATTTGAAGGTAATATCCGCGATATTATGGAGAGAATACGCAAAAATTCTCCGAAATGCGAGTTTATTCTTATAGCGACCATACTCGGCAACCCGGAATGGGGCGGAGTAGGCACGCAGGATAAATATCTTGAAGTTTTAGAGGCGATTGCCGCCGACACTACGGGGTGCGCCGTACTCGATATGACTAACTTTACGGCTGAACTTTATAAACATAAACGCGGAATGGATATGCTTGCAAATAACGTAAACCACCCCAGCGATTTTCTTCAGAGATGTTATATCTCTCAACTTATGACCGTTGTCTGCGATTCCTATAAGTAATATGATAAAAGCAATAATATTCGACCTTGACGGAGTTCTGCTTTCTACCGACGAATATCATTATCGGGCATGGAAAACGATTGCCGATGCCGAAAATATAGAATTTGACAGAACCGTAAACGATAGGTTGCGCGGCGTTTCGAGAATGCAAAGTTTAGAAATAATTCTCGAAAAAGCCGAAAAAAACTACGCCGAAGACGAAAAAATACGTCTTGCCGAAAAGAAAAACGAAATATACAGAAAAATGCTTGCGGAACTTTCGCCGTCTGCGGTCTCCGAAGAGGTCAGAAGTTCGCTTCGTAAACTTAAGGAACGCGGATATCGCATAGCGATAGGGTCTTCCAGTAAAAACGCGAAGTTTATCCTTGAAAAAGTTGAGCTTATCGACGAGTTTGACGCGATTTCCGACGGAAACTGTATTACAAAGAGTAAACCCGACCCGGAAGTGTTTGTCGTTGCGGCAAAAAAGCTCGGTTTGGATAATGCCGAATGTATCGTAGTCGAAGACTCTGTAGCGGGCATCGAAGCTGCCGAAGTCGGCGGTTTTTCTTCCGTTGCTATAGGCGATGCTGCGGAGCATTCCGACGCGGATTACAGAATAACTTCTTTTTCGCAATTGCTCGATATCTGCGGCGGAAACGACGAGTGGCGCGATATTTACGCGTTTGACACGCCGTCTGCCGATTTTGCCGGTATAGCGGCGGCGCTTCCGTTCGGTAACGGTTATATGGGCGCGCAGGTTGAAGACAATCTTGTTTTCGAAAGCATAACGCTCAACGAAAGTACGTTGTTTACGGGCGCGCCGTATGAAAACCATATCGACGGAGCCTATAAAAAGCTGGGCGAACTGAGGAAGAGAACGCTTGCGGGCGAACCGTGCGACGTGGAGTGGGGAGCAAACTTCGTCGGTATGTTCGGCGGACAGATATTCGAACCCGCAGGCACTATAATCGTTCATACAGACGTTCTGAAAGGCGCAAGCAATTATCGTAAACAAATCGATATGCGTCGCGGTATACTCACAACGACATTCGAAGAAGACGGAGTATTTTTCAAAAAAACTTATTTTGCGAGCTATCCGCGTAACGTAATGGTTTTAAGCTATAAAAACGACGGAAAACGCAATTACACTTTCGAATACCTTTCGAAAACCGACGGAAACTGTTCTTTCCCCGAAAATGACGAAATGGTTTTCATCGGCAAGGCAAACGGTTGTAAGGGAGTAGACGGAACGATTCGTTACGTTGTGGCTTATAAAATCGATACTGACGGTAAGATCGATATAGTGCGTAATAAAACGCAGGTTATAGGTTCGTCTTATTGTAACGTTTATATTTCCGTAAAAACCGATTACGTCGCGGGCGGAGGCAGACAGGACGGCTTTGTTAAACTTGCCGAAAAGACAATAGAAAAGGCATGCGATGCAGGGCTTGAAAAACTTATTGCCGAGCATACGGCGGATTTTTCCGCCGAATACGGCAGAACGGGAATCAGGCTTGCCGAAAAATGCAGCGGTAAAACTATTAATGCGCTTATGAAAGATTATAGGCGCGATAAGAGTAAAGAGTTAGTCGAAAAAATTTATAATTTCGATAAATACCTGATAATTTCATCTACGAGAAAAGGCAGCCAGCCTCCGACTTTGCAAGGTAAATGGAATGCAAGTTGTACGCCCCCGTGGGATGCGAAGTATACGGTAAACATCAATCTCGAAATGAATTATTGGAGCGTCGGCGCGTTGAATCTGTGCGAAAATGCCGAACCGCTTTTCGATAAAATAGACGAGCTTCTCGTTCACGGTAAAAAAACCGCGCGCGAATTGTACGGTATAGATCGCGGCGATTCGTGGGTTTTGCACCATAACACGGACTTATGGAACGTCTGTGGCGCAATTGACGGACCGTGGGGCTTGACTCCTGTTTGCGGAGCATGGCTCGTAAATACGGCTTATGATTTTTATCTTTATACTAAGGATGAAAAATATCTCGGGCGTATTTATAAAGCGTTGAAAGGCGCAACGGAATTTTTCACCGAATTTCTGATAGACTTTGAATATGACGGCAAAATATATAAAACGACATGCCCATCGACGTCGCCCGAAAGACCAAACGGTAAGCAGGGATATGTTTCATACGGAAGCACGCATGATTCGCAGATGATTCGTCAGTTGTTCGAAAATTATCTCGTTGCGGCTGAAATACTCGATACCGACGAATATCTGAAAAATAAAGTCAAAAGAATAATGGCGCAACTTCCGCCTCCGGCGGCTGTATCCGGCGAGGGTGTGTTAAAAGAGTTTTTCTTTCACGACAATGACCGAGCCGACGATACTCACAGACACTTGTCTCATCTGTACGGATTGCATCCCGGCAGAGTGATGCACGTCGCAGGTAATGAAGAATGGCTTAAAGCCACGGAGTACACTCTTGACAGAAGAAGCCTTGAGGGTGATTGGGCAGGTTGGGGCATAGTCTGGCGTATATATATGTATTCCAGACTTCATTGCGCCGATAAATCGCTTAAAATGGTTGATTTGTTGCTCGACGCGTCTAACGGATTGTTGTTGCCAAACGGATTTGCCGCCCATCCATATGAATGCGGTAAAATATTTCAGTACGACGCGAACGCGGGTTTCCCCGGTGCGCTTACGGAGATGTTTGTGTCATGTCCTAAAAATATAATATATTTGTTAGGGGCTTTACCCGACAGATTTAAATCGGGCGCAATATACGGCATAAGAACTTACGGCGCGTTCGTGGTCGAAAGATTGGAATTCGAAAACGGTGAAATTACCGATTGTGTGATATCGAGCGAAGCGGGCGGAAAATTACGGGTTTCCGTCGGCGGTGAGATATTCGAGCGTCTGACGTGTGCCGGCGAGCGTTTTTCGGTTACGAACAGAGGTATTGAAAAAATTTAATAAAAAAACAAAAGTTCCAAGGTATTAACCTTGGAACTTTTGTCTTTGGTGGAGATAAAGGGACTCGAACCCTCGGCCTATGCGTTGCGAACGCATCGCTCTACCAACTGAGCCATATCCCCGAATCAAACGATTTCATAATCACTTTTGCTTAGCTTATACATTATAGCACGTTATTTCTTTTTTTGCAACCGATTTTTCGGTTCGTTTTTAAAAATTTTAACTTATTTTTTAAAGCTGATGTTCAATACGGGTGGTTATTCAATGCTAACTCCTACCGGGCTGTCGGAATATATTCAATTTGATAATACGCTATATATAAATAATATTTTATTTAACCTTTTAAGCGGTTGATTTATTTTTTTTGAAATGATATAATTATATCGATAATAATGTCACGATATACTTATTTGAATAAGTTGTCGTCGGGGAAATGAGGTTTTAGCGTATGTGCGAGAAGAAAATTCCGAAATCCGTCAAGGCGAGATTGCCGATATATCTTCACTATCTTAAAGCGATTTTGCAAGAGGGAAAAACGACCATATCTTCCGCCGCCATTGCCGAAGCGTTAGGGCTTGGCGAGGTGCAGGTAAGGAAAGATCTTGCCCTTGTAAGCGGCGCGGGTAAACCTAAAATAGGTTATTATGTCGACGAGCTTACCGAACACGTCGAAAACGCGCTCGGCAGCGGGTCTGTTACCAATGCGGTGATAGTCGGCGCAGGAAAGCTCGGTAAAGCTCTTTTGTGTTATGACGGTTTTGCCGAATTCGGTCTTGAATTGCTTGCGGCGTTTGATAAAGACGATAGTAAGGTCGGAAAAGTAAACGATAAGAAATTCGTATATCCTTTAACCGAAATAAAAGAATTTTGTAAAACTCATGACGTAAAAATAGGCGTGATAACGGTTCCGGAAAAAGCGGCTGAAGAAGTTGCCGACATTCTTGTTGATTGCGGGGTCGAGGCAATTTGGAATTTTGCCCCCGTAAGGTTGAAAGTGCAGAACGGAATAAAGATAAAAAACGAGAACATGGCGGCGTCTTTAGCCGTTCTGTCCGCGGATATATAATATACGGATAAAAAATTGAATGAAAGTAACGATTTGTATGGGCAGCGCGTGTTTTCTGAAAGGCTCTAAAAAGATAGCCGACGCGCTTATAGAGTATATCGAGAAATACGATTTAAAAGAAAAGGTCGATTTATGCGGCGCGTTTTGCATGGGGCGTTGCAGAGACGGGGTCAACGTCGAGGTTGACGGGGAAATATTTTCCGTAAGTCCCGAAACGACGGACAAGTTTTTTAAAGAGCGTATTCTTGCTAAACTCGGAATAAATTGATTTACGGTAAAAACTTTTTTGGTGAAACAAAAGGAGGCAATATAAACTATGAACAAAGTAACTATTATCGGAAGCGGAAGAGTAGGCTCGACTATCGCATACTCGCTCACTTGCAGAGGTCTGGCGGATGAGATCGTCATAATCGATATCGACGGCAATCGTGCGCTCGGTGAAGCGCTCGATATTCGTCAGGGTCTTTCTTATGATAGCGCGTGCCGTATTTATGCCGGCACATACGACGATGCGAAAGACTCCAACATCGTAATAATAACTTCCGGTATCGCGAGAAAGCCGGGTCAGTCTCGTCTCGAGCTTATAAAGACGAATATCGGTATTCAGGAAGCGATTATTCCCGAAATAACCAAAGCCGCGCCTGACGCCGTATATATTATGGTGTCCAACCCGGTCGATATTCTCACTTACTCGTTTTGCCGTCTTTCGGGTATTCCCGAAAACAGAATTATCGGTTCCGGCGCGATAATCGATACGGCGAGACTTCGTTCGAGAATTGCCGATTATTGCGGACTTGAAGTAGGAAATATTCACGCGTATATGTTCGGTGAACACGGAGATTCCGGCTTTTCGCCATGGTCGATAGCGAGAATCGCTGGTATGCACGTTGAAGAATATCAGAAAGCTGTCGAAAGTTCCGAGCTTTTCACTACTCAGATAGATATACCCGAAATCGAAAAGTACGTTCGCGAATCCGGCGCGAGAGTTATTTCGCGTAAAGGTTCAACTTTCTATGCGATTGCTTCTACCGTTTGCTATATAGTTAAAGCTATTTATACAAACGCAAATACCGCGATGACGGTTTCCACTATGATGCACGGCGAGTACGGCGTGAGCGACGTTTGCTTAAGCACTCTTAATATAATCGGTCGTGACGGTGTTGTAGGTAAGATCAATCCTACGCTTACCGACGAAGAGGTTGCAAAACTTCACAACAGCGCAAACGTATTAAAGGAAATTATTTCACAGATAGATTTCAAAAAATAATTTGAAAAGCGGAGCTGAAAATGGAATATCGTATAGAAAAAGACACTATGGGCGAGGTAAAAGTTCCCGCCGATAAATATTGGGGCGCGCAGACCGAAAGAAGTTTCGAAAATTTTAAAATCGGCGGCGAAATAATGCCAAGAGAAATTACGCACGCTTTCGGCATACTTAAAAAAGCGGCGGCAATCGCCAATTATAATTTAGGAAAACTCCCCGAAAACAAGTTAAAGGCGATATCCGAAGTATGCGACGAAGTTATTTCGGGTAAGCTTAACGAGCATTTCCCTCTTGTAGTCTGGCAGACAGGCAGCGGAACACAGTCGAACATGAACGCCAACGAGGTAATTGCCCACAGAGGTAACGAACTTGCAGGGGAAAAATTGCTTCACCCGAACGACGATATAAATAAAAGTCAGAGTTCGAACGATACGTTCCCGACGGCTATGCACATTGCTGCGGTTATCGCGATAGAGGATAAACTTTTTCCCGCAATGGATAAACTTACCGCTACGTTTAAGCGTCTTGAAGAAGAAAACGAGGGTATCGTAAAGAGCGGAAGAACTCATCTGCAGGATGCCGTTCCCATAGCTTTCTCGCAGGAGATAAGCGGTTGGCGCGTTATGCTCGAAAAGACGAAAGAGCAACTCGGTCTGGCGTTGAAAGGGCTTAAAGAGCTTGCGCTCGGCGGCACTGCCGTTGGAACGGGGCTTAACGCTCCCGTAGGTTTCGACGAAGAGGTCGCAAAGCAGGTAGGGATACTTACAGGTAAAGATTTCAGAACAGCCGAGAACAAATTTCATGCGCTTACGTCTAAAGATGCTATAGTGTTTGCTCATGGAGCGATGAAAGCTCTCGCCTGCAATTTAATGAAAATTGCCAATGACGTGAGATGGTTAGCCTCCGGTCCTCGCGACGGTTTAGGCGAAATATTCATTCCCGAAAACGAACCGGGGTCGTCGATTATGCCCGGCAAGGTAAATCCCACTCAGTGTGAATCTCTCACGATGGTCGCCGTTCAGGTAATGGGTAACGACGTGGCTGTTACGGTCGGCGCGTCGCAGGGGAATTTCGAACTCAACGTATTCATGCCCGTAATAGCATATAATTTTCTTCAGTCGGCAAAACTTCTTGCCGAGGGAATACTTTCTTTCGAAGCTCACTGCGCTTGCGGAATAAAGGCTAATAAAGAAAAAATGGCGCATAATCTTCATAATTCTCTTATGTTAGTCACCGCGCTTAATCCTTATATAGGGTATGAGAATGCCGCAAAGACCGCTAAGAAAGCATTCAAAGAAAATATATCATTAAAAGAGGCATGCATCGCGTTAGGATTTTTAACGGCTGAGAAGTTCGACGAGGTATTCCACCCCGAAGAAATGGCATATCCGCATAAAAAGTAAGGAAAGCGAAATGAAGATAAGTTATTATCCCGGTTGTACGCTTAAAACTCAGGCAAAAGAACTCGATAATTATGCGAGAGTTTCGGCCGCGGCTTTAGGCGTGGAAATGGAAGAAATAGAAAATTGGCAATGTTGCGGAGCGGTTTATCCCACCGCCCGCGACGAGATCGCCACTAAATTGTCGGCTGTACGCGCGCTGGATTACGCAAAGCATAACGGCGGTAGATTACTCACGCTTTGTTCTGCATGCCATAACGTTATAAAGCGCGTCAACGACGATATGAAAAACGACGAAAACATACGTTTCAAAGCGAATAATTATCTTAAACTCGATGAACCTTACAGCGGAGAAACTCAAGTAATTCACTATATCGAAATGCTCAGGGATATTGTCGGGTTTGACGAGATAGCAAAAAAAGTCGTAAAACCGATAAATAAAAAAATCGGAGCATATTATGGTTGTCTGTTGCTTCGTCCGAGTAAAGTTATGGCTTTCGATAAACCGGAAAATCCGACCGTACTCGAAGATTTTATAAAGGCTATCGGCGGTCAACCTGTCAAGTATGCGATGCGTAACGAGTGTTGCGGCGCGTATGTCGGGATGAAAGACGAGAATTTACCGAAAAAGAGAAGCGAAAAGATAATAGAAAACGCGAATGAAAACGGCGCGGAAGAAATAGTTACGGCTTGCCCGCTCTGCTATTATAATTTAAAGCGAAATAGCGGCGATAAGGCGAATATCGTATATTTCACAGAACTTTTAGCCGAAGCTTTGGGGGTGAAGAACAATGGATAAACTCGAAGTTCAAGAGCAGATTATCCGTATTTCCGGCACAGACGTAAGAAAATGTATGAAGTGCGGAAAGTGTTCCGGCAGATGCCCCGCTTATAAAGAAATGGATATAAAGCCGCATCAGTTTGTGTCGTATATCGCTAAAGGTAAAACAGATAAATTGCTTGCGAGCAAAGCTATATGGCATTGCCTTTCGTGTATGGCTTGCGTCGAGCGTTGCCCAAGGGGGGTAGCTCCGCAGGGCGTAGTCGAAGCGGTAAGACAGACGGTTATAAGAGCTCAGGGCGGAAACGGTCTTAAAGCGGAAGATATTCCGCCGATAGTCGACGAATTCATTCCTCAGCAACTTTTAGTAAGCGCATATCGCAAGTATAATAAATAAGAGAGAAAAACAAATGCAGAAAATCGGAGTATTTATTTGTTGGTGCGGAAGCAACATCGCCGCGACGGTAGACGTTCAGAAATTATCGGCTTTGATAAAAGCCGAGCCGGGCGTGGTATATTCCGCAGACTATCAATATATGTGTTCGGAAAACGGACAGCAACTCATTAAAAACGCGATAAAAGAATACGGTTTGAACGGGATAGTCATCGGATCCTGTTCTCCGAGAATGCACGAGGCTACGTTCAGGAAAGCCGCGGAGAGTATGGGGTTGAATCCTTATATGGTCGAAGTCGCAAATCTTCGCGAACAATGCTCCTGGATACATAAGGATAAAGACGAAGCTACGGAAAAAGCACTTATTCTTCTTCGTACCGCTATCGCAAAAGTAAGACTCGACGCGCCTTTGACGGCAGGCGAAAGCCCCGTTGTAAAACGCGCGCTGGTAATCGGCGGCGGTATTGCGGGTATTCAGGCTGCGCTCGATATAGCAGAAGCGGGTTTCCCCGTAGATATAGTCGAGAAGAATCCGACTATCGGCGGAAGAATGGCGCAGCTCGATAAAACGTTCCCTACGCTCGACTGTTCGGCTTGTATTTTAACGCCTAAAATGGTTGATTGCGCGCAGAGCGATAAAATAGACATACTTTCTTATTCTGAAGTAGAAGACGTTAAGGGCTTCGTCGGAAATTTCAAAGTTAAAATCAGAAGAAAGGCGAGGTACGTCGACGAGACTAAATGTACGGGCTGTAAAGTGTGTATGGAAAAATGTCCGTCGAGAAAAGGTCTTAACGAGTTCAATATGAATCTCAATAACCGTACTGCTATATATATACCGTTCGCGCAGGCAATTCCTAACGTTGCGGTCATCGACCCTGAGCAGTGCCTTAAGCTCAGAACGGGTAAATGCGGAGTTTGTCAGAAATTCTGTGGCGCGGGCGCAATAAATTACGAGATGAAAGACGAATTCGTTGAGAGAGAATACGGCGCGATAGTAGTCGCAACAGGCTTTAAACCTATAGACGTCGCTCCTTTCAACGAATACGGTTATCTCGACAATAAAGACGTTATAACTTCGCTCGAACTCGAAAGACTTATGAACGCAGCGGGACCGACAAACGGTGTGCTGCTTCGTCCGTCAGATAATACGCATCCTAAGGTTATAACCTTTATACAGTGCGTAGGTTCGAGAGATACTTCGGGTTGCGGAAAACCTTACTGCTCTAAGATATGTTGTATGTATACCGCAAAACACGCTATGCTTATCCGTGAAAAATATCCCGATACCGAAGTTCACGTTTTCTATATAGACGTGAGAACGCCGGGTAAAAATTACGACGAATTTTATCGTCGCGCGGTCGAGCAGTACGGAGTTGACTATATTAAAGGTATGGTTGGCAAAGTCTGGAACGAAAACGGCAAACTTATGGTTCAGGGGTCGGATCTTATCGAAAACGAACAGGTGGTTATTCCGTCGGATTTAGTCGTTCTGGCTGCAGCAATCGAACCTGAGCCGTCGGTAAGAAAAATCGCTACGCTGTTGACCGCCAGTATCGACACAAATAATTTCATGAACGAGTCTCATCCCAAATTAAGACCCGTGGAAAGTCCTACTGCGGGCGTATATCTCGCGGGCGTATGTCAGGGGCCGAAAGATATTCCAGAAACTGTTTCACAGGCTTCGGCTTGCGCAGCTAAAGTAATAGGGTTGCTTGTTAAGGACCATTTAAAGACTAACCCGTGCGTGGCTCATTCTAACGAGATGATGTGTAACGGTTGTTCGCAATGCGCTAACGTATGCGCTTACGGGGCTATAACTTATGTAGATAAGGAATTCCGTTTAGGCGGAGGAAAAACCGAAGTGAGAAGAGTTGCTTCCGTTAATCCGGCTGTATGTCAGGGATGCGGAGCGTGTACGGTTACTTGTCCGTCGGGAGCTATGGACCTTTCGGGATTCAGTTCCGGTCAGATTTTGTCGGAGGTCGAAGCGATATGCAAGAGATAATCGAAAAAAACGAAAATAAAGAATTTACGCCTAATATAGTAGCGTTTTGTTGTAACTGGTGTTCATATGCGGGCGCGGATCTTGCGGGGTCGAGCAGACTTTCCTATCCTGCAAACGTAAAGATTATAAGAGTCCCATGTTCGTGCAGAGTAAACCCCACGTTTGTTCTTAAAGCGTTTCAGCGCGGGACGGACGGTGTGATACTTTGCGGATGTCATCCCGGCGATTGTCATTATGTTACAGGTAATTATTATACAAGAAGAAGAATGGCGTTGTTGTTCAGCTTTCTCGATTATTTAGGTATCGAGAAAGAGAGAACCCGCGTGGAGTGGGTTTCCGCAGCCGAGGGCGCAAAATTCTCCGCCGTAATGAACGATTTCGTCAAGCAGGTAACGGCTCTGGGTGAAAATAAGAGATTGCAGGATCTCAGGGTAAAGGGGGAGTAAACGATGACCGAACTCGAAAAAGCATTGATTGAAAAAGCCAAAGAGTTACTCGGCGGCGGTGAAATAAAAAGAGTAGTCGGCTGGGTTAAAGGCGAATTTATTCACGACCCCAGCCCCGCCACGTTTGAAAACGAAGAACAACTTCGGAATTTCGTATATAATGATTTCTGTGGCGCGAATCTTTCGAAATATCTTATAAACGTCTCTAAAAAAGAGGGGAAAACGGCGGTATTTTTAAAGCCTTGCGACACTTATAGTTTCAACGAGCTTGTAAAAGAACATAGAATAGACCGCGAAAAAGTTTACGTTATAGGTGTGGAGTGTCAAGGTAAACTCGACAACTTCAAAATCGAAAAGCTCGGCGCAAGCTCGGTAGAAAACGAGCATTATGAAAGCGATAAGGCGGTTTTCGATACTTTATATGGTAAAGCCGTTTTCGATAAAAAAGCCGTTTTACTTGAAAAATGCTTAACCTGTAAAGGTAAGAAATTCGTTGTTGCGGACGAAACTATAGTTCTTAACGAAATGGAAGAAACTGCGGACGACAGGTTTTCTAAAGTCAGAGAATTAGAAGCGATGACTGCAGACGAAAGATTTGCATTTTGGAAAGGCGAACTGTCGAGATGTATCCGTTGTAATGCGTGCAGAAACGTCTGCCCGGCGTGTTCGTGTTTAAAGTGTGTGTTCGATAACCCTAAATCGGGTGTTGCGGCAAAGGCTAACGACGATAGTTTCGAAGAGCAGTGTTACCACATTATAAGGGCGTTTCACGTTGCGGGTCGTTGCACAGACTGCGGCGAATGCTCAAGGGTTTGTCCCGAACGTATACCGCTTCATCTGCTTAACAGAAAATTCATTAAAGATATCGATACTCTGTACGGTGATTTTCAGGCGGGAGAGGAAAGCGAGGGCAAAACTCCGCTTACGTCATTTACAACTGACGATACCGACCCGAATAACGCTGTAACGCTTGCGGAGGGCAAATAAAATGATAAAAATTCAAAGAAATAAACTAAAAGAATTTTTTGACGCGATATCCGCCGAAATGCCGCTGTTTATGCCGCTTAAAAACGGCGAACAGACAAATTACGGTTGTTATGGAGATGGTAGCGAATTTGATCTCGATACGTTAAAAACCGTTAAATCGCCAAAAGATGTATTCTTTCCGCAGAGCGAAAATATGATGAAGTTTCGCACAGAGGGAAAGAAACTCGAAATAGTCGATATCCGAAGCGAAAAGCAACCTTTCGTGCTGTTCGGCGTAAGGGCTTGCGATTATAAAGCTTTCACTGTGCTTGATAATGTATTTTTAAGCGATCCCGTCGATACTTATTATAAAGCGAGAAGAGAAGCGGGCATAATATTCACGTTGGCTTGCGGTAAACCGCAGGAAAGTTGTTTCTGTACGGTGTTCGGTATAGACGCAACGGCTCCGCAAGGAGACGCGACTTGTTGGATAGACGATAATTATCTTTATATAAAAGCAAATACCGAAAAAGGCGAGCAGGTACTTGCACTCGGTAAATTATCGGAAGAACAGACGGACGATAAAGCCGTTGAGAAACTGAACGATGCAACAAGGGAAATTCTTGATAAATTGCCGTTCGCGCATCTCGATATATCGCGCTTTAAACCCGAAAACCTTAACGAGCTTTTCAACTTGCCTGTCTGGAACGAACTTTCCGAAGCTTGTCTCGGTTGCGGCGCATGTACTTTCGTATGTCCGACCTGTCAATGTTTCGATATAAGAGATTTTAAGACAAATAAAGACATAGTGCGTTATCGTTGTTGGGATTCATGTATGTATTCCGATTTCACGCAGATGGCGGCGGTTAATCCGAGAACTACTCAAATGCAGAGATACCGTCAGAGATTTATGCATAAACTCGTTTATTATCCGTCTCAATACGGAATGTACTCGTGCGTGGGTTGCGGAAGATGTGTAAACAAATGTCCGCAACACCTTAATATAGTTAAAGTTATCAAAAAAATAGGGGGCGAGAACAAATGATAAACGAAAATCTTATACCCCGTATCGGAGTTGTCACCGATATAAGAAAAGATACTGCGGACGTCAAAACTTTCAGAGTCGTCGGCAGAGACGGTAAGAAACTCTTCGAACATATGCCGGGACAATGCGCCATGGTGTCTATACCCGGCGTAGGCGAGTGTATGTTTTCGATAACTTCTTCTCCTACCAATGAAGAATTTATGGAATTTTCCATAAAGAAGTGCGGTTGTGTAACAGAGGTTATTCATGCAATCGAAGAGGGGCAGGAAATAACCGTCAGAGGACCTTACGGTAAAAATTTCCCTGTCGAGGGCGATTTTAAGGGCAAAGATATGCTCTTTATCGCAGGCGGTATAGGTCTCGCTCCGCTCAGAAGCGTAATAAATTATATACGTCATTACCGTAAAAATTACGGTAAAGTAGTAGTCGTTTACGGTGCGAGAAGCAAAGACGATCTCGTCGATATCGAAGAGATTAAAAACGAATGGGAAAACGAACCTGATTTCGAGGTGTATCTCACTATCGACCGCCCGCAGGACGGTTGGGACGGACACGTCGGTTTTGTTCCTGCTTATGTTAAAGAGCTGGGGTTAGATCCTACTATGACGGCTGTTTTATGCGGACCGCCGATAATGATAAAATTCACTCTCGCAGGGCTTCTCGAACTCGGTTTTTCAAAAGAAAGAGTATATACTACGCTTGAACTTCGCATGAAATGCGGTATAGGTAAATGCGGAAGATGTAACGTGGGCGATAAGTTCGTTTGTAAAGACGGACCGGTTTTCAGAATGGACGAACTCGACGAGTTGCCTAACGAGTATTAAGAAGAGGTAGAACATGGAAAATAAAGTAAACGTTTATTTTTTCGGTAAAAAATACGAAGTACCCGCAAGTCTTACCATAATGAAAGCTATGGAATATGCCGGTTATCGTCTGGTAAGAGGTTGCGGCTGTCGTAACGGTTTTTGCGGCGCGTGCGCTACCATATATCGTATAAAGGGTAAACAGGAATTAAAGACCTGTCTTGCGTGTCAGCAGCAGGTCGAAGAGGGAATGTACGTCGCTACGCTTCCTTTCTTCCCGCTTGTAAAACAGGTTTACGATATAGAAAAAATCAAGCCTACCGAGCAGATAATGATGCAACTCTATCCCGAAATATACAGCTGTATAGGTTGTAATGCCTGCACAAAAGCATGCACTCAGGGGCTTAACGTTATGCAATATATAGCGTACGCTCAAAGGGGAGAGTATAAAAAATGCGCCGAAGAGAGTTTCGACTGCGTAATGTGCGGAGTTTGTTCTTCGCGTTGCCCTGCGGGCATATCGCATCCGCAAGTGGCGGAACTGGCCAGAAGACTTTACGGTAAATATCTCGCTCCCGAATGTAAGCATCTCGAAAAGAGAGTTTCCGAAATCGAACGCGGAGATTTTGTCAAACTTATGGAAGATATTATGAATAAACCCATAGATGAGATGAAAGAACTGTATAATCACAGAGATATCGAGAAGTAAGGAGGAGAGAATATGTATCGTTATACCGAAGAACAGCTTTCGTCGATGAAGAAAGTCGAAGAAAGCAGAGAAAAAAGATACGAACAACTTTTTCCGAGAATGACTGCCGATGAAAAGGACGCGGTTTTAAAGGAAAATCATCCCGATTATATCGAAAGCGCGTATGAAAACCTTAAAGTGGGCAAGAACAAAGGAGATAAAGTTTTACATGAACTTGCTGCTCTTTTGCAAGGCAAATCGAGAACGCTTGATTTAAAAATCGACCTTTCTAAACCCGATTACGACGTAGACGTCTTGGTTATTGGCGGAGGTGGCGCGGGATCGAGCGCGGCGATAACGGCGCACGCAAACGGCGCCGACGTAATGATAGTAACAAAACTTCGTATCGGTGACGCGAACACAATGATGGCCGAGGGCGGAATACAGGCTGCAGACAAAGACAACGACAGCCCCGCGATACACTATCTCGATGCTTTCGGCGGCGGACATTTCGCGGCTAAACCCGAACTTTTGAAAATGCTCGTATACGAAGCTCCGTCGGCAATCGAATGGCTGTCGAATCTGGGCGTTATGTTCGATAAAGACGAAAACGGTAATATGATTACCACGCATGGCGGCGGAACATCGAGAAAGAGAATGCACGCCTGTAAAGATTACTCTGGCGCGGAAATAATGAGAACGCTTCGCGATGAAGTACTCAATCGTAATATACCCGTAGTCGATTTTACGGCGGCTATAGAGATTATAAAAGACGAAAACGGCAAAGCCGCAGGCGCGGTATTGCTTAATATGGAAACGGGCGAGATATCAATCGCAAAAGCAAAAACGGTTATTATTGCTACCGGCGGCGCGGGGAGACTTCATTATCAGGGATTTCCGACGAGCAATCACTATGGCGCGACTGCCGACGGCTTAGTGATTGCATATCGCGCCGGCGCGAAACTTCTCTATGCCGATACCCTCCAGTATCACCCGACGGGCGTTGCAGAGCCTACGCAGGTTTTCGGAGCGCTCGTAACGGAGAAAGTTCGTTCGCTCGGAGCTCAGCTTGTAAATAAAAACGGCGAAGCGTTTGTGTATTCTCTCGAAACTCGTGACGTTACGGCTGCGTCTATCATCCGCGAATGTAAAAAACGCGGAAACGGCATTAAGACTACCGACGGCGAGGGAGTATGGCTTGATACGCCTATGATAGAAAAGATAGGCGGCGAGGGAACCATATTAAAACGTATACCCGCAATGTACCGTATGTTTGATAAATACGGAATAGATATCCGCAAAGAACCTATTCTCGTTTATCCCACGCTCCATTATCAGAACGGAGGAATAGACATCGACGGAAATTGCGAAACGGCTGTAGAAGATTTGTTTGTCGCTGGCGAAGCAGTCGGAGGAATTCACGGCAGAAACAGACTTATGGGCAACTCGCTTCTCGACGTTATAGTTTTCGGTCGTGACGCCGGTCGCGCGGCAGCGAAAAAGGCAAAGACGGTAAAGGTGGGTAAACTTACGCTTTCTCACGTCGAAGAGTTTGAAAAAGAACTTGAAGACGCAGGTATAAAACTGGAAAAGCTTTCGCCGCAACTTCTTCCCGATTACAGAAGAAAAGATATGTAATCGGAAAGATTGCATAAAAAAGGAGATTATTATGTTTGGAACTTTGGCAACTATTTGCGAAATTATTTTGCTTATCTGCTTCGGTGCGTCATGGCCTTTTAATATTATAAAAGCATACAAAGCGCGCACGACAAAAGGTACCAGTTTACCGTTTATGTCGCTTATCGACTTCGGCTATGTCGCGGGTATCTGCAAGATGATTTTCACGCTTATCGAAAACGGCACGCTTACGGCTCTTCAGTGCGTAGCGTTCGGATTTTATATTTTAAACCTTGTTCTTGTTACTACTGGAATATTCATTTATTTCAGAAACAAGAAATTAGATACTAAAAACAATCAGAATTGATTAAATAAAAATAAGAAATACGGAGAAAAGAATTATGATGAAAGTAACAGTTTGCGTAGGAAGTTCCTGTCACCTTAAAGGTTCGCGTCAGGTTGTCGAAGAATTAAGACAGC
The DNA here is from genome assembly GCA_934254815.1 of uncultured Clostridia bacterium. Taxonomy (GTDB): domain Bacteria; phylum Bacillota; class Clostridia; order Christensenellales; family Borkfalkiaceae; genus UBA10281. Next base: position 45,541 of record CAKQME010000013.1, read on the forward strand.
TCATAGCCGACAATAAACTTGAAAGTAAAGTCGACCTTGCGGGTACTTTTTGTATGGGTAAATGCGAACAAGGCGTTTGCGTTACGGTAGACGGCGAATTGTTTTCGGTAAACCCCGATACGGTTAAAACATTTTTTAACGATAACGTTCTTGCTAAGGCGTAAGGTGGCAAATAAATAATGGCTATTAAGAAATTCGACACTAAAGTACAACACTTAAAATATAAAGTTTTGCGTGAGGTTGCCAGAGAGGCATGGGCAGGCACGTTGACCGAACATATTCTCGATATTCCTAAGATTATCGTTCCCGGTAAAGTTCCCACTATGCGTTGTTGCGTTTATAAAGAACGCGCTATTTTGGCAGAACGCGTAAAACTTGCAATGGGCGGAGATAAAAACGACCATAACGTTATACAGGTTATTGATATAGCCTGCGACGAGTGTCCGGTAAACGGTTACGAGGTTTCGAGTGCATGCCGCGGTTGTCTTGCTCACCGTTGCGAAGACGCTTGCCGTTTCGGAGCAATTACGTTTGATGATAACCATGTTGCGCATATCGATAAAAGCAAATGTAAGGAATGCGGAGCATGCTCTAAAGTTTGTCCGTATAACGCTATACGCAACAATAAACGTCCGTGCGAACTTGCTTGTAAAGTCAAGGCTATTTCCATGGGCGTAGAGAAAGAAGCTTGCATAGACCATAATAAGTGTATCTCTTGCGGAGCTTGCGTATATCAATGTCCTTTCGGGGCGATTTCGGATAAGTCGTATATTCTTGACGCTATCGATATTATCAAGAAAAGCGAAAACAATACAAAATATAAAGTATTTGCGGTAGTTGCTCCGTCTATTTCGAGTCAGTTCAGTTATGCAAAACTCGGACAGGTTATAACGGGTCTTAAGCAACTCGGTTTCCATACCGTTGTAGAAGCTGCGCTCGGCGCAGATATGGTTGCGCTCAGCGAATCAAAGGAACTTGTAGAGAAAGGATTTTTAACCAGCTCATGTTGTCCGGCATTCGTTAATTTTGTAGAGAAAAACTTCCCGCAGATGAAAGATTGTATATCGCATAATCTTTCGCCTATGGGCGCGATATCGAAATATCTTAAAGAACATGAAGCTCCTTGCAAAGTTGTATTTATCGGACCTTGTACGGCTAAAAAAGCCGAAGTTCAGCTCGACAAAGTAAAGCCTTATGTTGATTGCGCTTTGACGTTTGAAGAATTACAGGCTTTGTATGACAGTAAAGATATAGATATAACTACGCTTGAAGAAGGAGTTCTCGATAACGCATCTTATTTCGGGAGAATATTTGCTCGTTGCGGAGGACTTTCGGATTCTGTTGCCGAAGCTATAAAAGAACAGGGTATAACCGATTTCGAGCTTAAATCGTGTTCCTGTGACGGTATCGAAGAGTGTAGGGTCGCGTTATTGAAAAAGAGTAAAAACTTGCTGGACGCCAACTTTATAGAGGGCATGGCATGTATAGGCGGATGTATCGGCGGAGCCGGTTGTCTTACTCACGGCGAGAAGAATAAAGCCGAAGTAGATAAATACGGTAAAGAAGCTTATGAAAAAACTATAACCGACGCCGTATCGGTACTTAAAAAAGACTAAAAATCATTTAAGGCTGTTTTGTCTGTGGAAAGTAAGACAAGGCAGCCTTAATTCAACATTTCCAGCAAATTGTGTCGTTCACTTTTACTGATAAAGATGATAAAATATAGTCATCAAATGCAGGAGGTGTCATATGAACACAGATAAAATTTACGCAGAAGCGATCGCTAACGAATATGCGGTCAAGGATACAAGAAAAGTTGTGCAACTAAAAAAACTCGACCATAAGGCAAAAATGCCTGCCACGATTTTTGCATATACTTTCGGTATAATATCAGCGCTCGTTTTCGGTACGGGTATGTGCCTGTCGATGAAAGTTATCGGAGCGGCGACTGCAACATCCGTAGCTATAGGTATAATAATCGGACTTGTCGGTCTGGTCGGAGTAGGAGTGAATTATCCTATTTATAAAAAATTGATTGAAAAAGGCAAGAAAAAGTATGGCTCGGATATTTTGCGCTTAGCGAAAGAAATCAGCGAAGAATGAAAATTCAACGAGGGTTATCCGATTTGCTCGAAATAAAGAGAAAATTTTCAAATGCAGGGTTTAGCGGCGGTATGTTCGTAAACGTTTTGTATTCGGCTTTCAGACTTGCGACGGGGATAATTTATTCGTCAATATGGTTTATTGCACTCGGAATATATCATTTTACGCTTGGTGCGCTGAGATTTTTCCTGTTTATCTGTTATCGGAAAACAGTGCGACAACCTGAAAAATTCGGTTTGAATTATGAGGTAAACCGATATTTGCTTTGCGCGACGGCGCTTATGCTGACCGATATCCCGATGGGCTTTATTGTATACTTGACAGTTACTACCGAATCCGGTTTTTATTATCCGGGGTATATTATCTACTTGTCTGCAACGTATACTTTTTATATGGCGACTAGGGCTATAATAAATTTTATTAGAACAAAGAAAAATAAGAGCCCTGTGCGCTCGGCAATGAAAATCGTAGATCTTGTTGCGGCGGCTATGTCGGTTTTAGGGTTGCAGACAGCAATGATTGCATGTTTTTCGCATAATTCCGAAAGTTACAGAGTTATGATGAATGCGCTTACAGGTGCGGGCGTTTGTTTCGGCGTAATGGCGATAGTCGGGTATATGTTTGTAAAAGTTTTTAACGGCGGTTATTAAAATGAATAAATCGGAAAGTAAATATTATAATACGGCTTGTCTTATGAACGAAGCGTTGATAGAGTTGCTCGATAAAAAAGAATTTGAATTTATAACAGTCAAAGAAATTTGTGTTAAAGCGGGAGTAAATCGATCAACATTTTATCTTCATTATGAAACTATGGGAGATTTGCTTGAAGAGTGTGCGCAATATGTTCTTAAAAATTTTTATGATCATATGAAGCCCGTTGACAGCGGTGTAATAAATCGTATAACCGATGCCCCGCTCGAAGAACTTATTTTTGTTACGCCTGAATATTTGAAGCCTTATCTCGATTATATAAAGAGTAATAAAAGGTTGTATATTACTTTAATGAATAATGTCGGTTTATTCGGTTGGCAAAATACTTACGAGCAGATGTTTATAAAGATTTTCGACCCTATAATGTCGCGGTTCGGCTTTTCGTCGGATGAACGAGCATATACAGTAATGTTCTATATCAACGGAATAATGGCTGTCGTTAAAGAATGGTTAAAAAAAGACTGCGTTGACGATGCAGACAAAATTATATCGATAATATGTAAGAATATAAAGAATTATACAGATTAGTAAAAATTTTGTCGGAATTTTTATTGCCAATAACAAAAAAACATGACAGATGACCACGGTGATTTGAGCCATGAAAATAGAAATACAATAGACCGAGTAGCGGAGAACCCGTTACTCGTTTTTTTATCCCACACAGAATGGCTCTACACTTGGAGTAGATGCTACGTTATTCGTAATACATAGTCACGTAACCTTTGTATTCGTTTTCTTTTCCGAATACAGGGAAACAATGCTTATCAACGTCATCGAAAGCGCGGGTGTATCGTTTGCCGTTTTTTGAAACTCACTTACAAAACAGCGTGCCTTCATCGTTGATGAATCCGAGACCGGATAACTTTTCGTTAGAATTTCTGACTTTTCTGATTGAGTAAACTACTTTTTTCATTTGGGATATACCTCCGTTTTTTATTAGCCTTTCGGCAAAGACGGCGTAGCACCGAGAAAAGCAAACGTAAGTGCGAGTTAAAGTCGCAATCCCCGAAGTCAACGAAAACGGACAAAATTGTTGCGTAAATGAAAAAAGAGCCAAACTCAATAGCGAGTCTGACTCTTGGTATTATTAAAGTTTTCAGCGACAATTTTTCCCGTTTACTTCGGCTTTTAACTGTGCTACAACGGCAAAGACGAAAGGCAAAAAAACGGAGCGGTATCTTTATTGTTATGTCTATTGAAAAAACTGTTATACGGTCTTTCATAGCAAGCACCTGTTTTTGAGCATAGAAAAAGCCGAGCGATTAAACGCCCGGCAATTACGGTCTTATTATGGTGTTATCTCGGTATTTTTACGCCGAAGAAGTCCTTTGCAAAAAATAATACGAACTCCGATTTGTTTTCAGGGTTCGTATTATTTGCGTTTGGTGGAGCTAAGGGGATTCGAACCCCTGACCTTTTGAATGCCATTCAAACGCGCTACCAACTGCGCTATAACCCCAAGCACGATTAAAATAATATCATATTTTTCAACTTCACGCAAGCGTTTTTAAGCTATAAAGAGCTATATTATAAAATTTTCTTCTCATTATCTTGTAAAATATTAAAAAGTGTGCTAAAATATCATTGTGGGGTATTTTCTGTAATACTCTCTTCGATTGCCGAATAAAACTATGGTCAGCTTTCTACGGTAAAATTTAATAGGTTTAGAAATGGAAGAATTTGAACAAAATAAAGACGAAGAAAAGATAGATACGGAGAATTCCGGCAGCGTCGGTGATAACCTCGATATTATGGAAGAGCAAAAGGCTTATACTGCGGAAAAAGCGGCTTATAATTATGCCAGAAAATTTAATCGTGAACCGCTTATACTTGCGCTTTTAGGTATGGCTTTTTCTTTTTTGTACGGCGCGGGCATTGTGTTTGCGATAATTGCACTTATAAAAGGTATAAGGCATTATGCCGTAAAACCGTCGCGAACGTTGAAATGGGCTATAACCATTTCTATAGTTTGTATAGTTCTTTGCGCTCTTTATATCATTTGTTTGACCTATGCCGTGATTATCGCTTCCTCTGTTACACCGCCTGAACCTCCCGAATCGATCGAAAGCATTATAAATTAAGTTTTGAATAAAGAATATGCAGTTCTGCTCGAAAAACTTAAAACCGTGTGCGGAAAAGATTATAAGTTGTTTTCCGTAGACGAGTTGAAAAATTTCGTCGGAACAAACGTTACGAAAGATGAAGTCGTCGCCATGCTTCGCCGCCTGGATTTCGGCGGATATGTCGATATGCGATATTGCGACGGAAATGAAATTTTAATAAAACCGTTGAATAAACAATATGTGATTAACGAAGAGCGTTTAGAGACTCAACCGAATCAAAAAGATGTTAATGTAAACTATTTTTCACGTTACGCTTTTACTCTTTTAGCTTCGTTCGCAGGCGCGTTTTTAGGCGCGATAATCGCGATTGTAATTGCGGGGTTTATATGTTGACGGCTAAAGAGAGAGAAGTGGTCAGAGCCGCTTTGGCATTTTGCGGAGACAAAAGCAGTTGTCTTATTTCAGAAAGCGATTTGCTTGCGCTTGTCAATATCAGAAAAGTGACAGCAAGGGAACTTGAGACGATAGTGAATTCTTTGACTCTCGACGGGTATTTTGATGTGATAAAATGTCGTAAAGACACCGAAAATATGTTGTGTATAACACCAAAACCGAAAGCGCGCGTATATGAGCGCGAACAAAAACAACTTGTGCGCAGCATAGGTTTTAAATTGTTGTTGACGGTGTTAGGTTCATTGGTCGCATTTCTTGTGACTAAAATTTTATACGGATTATTTTAGATTTATGGAACGAAAGAAGTTTGTTTTACATTCCGAATATAAGCCTACGGGCGACCAACCGGATGCGATAAAAAGTCTTACGGAGGGTTTTTGCGACGGACTGAAAAGTCAGGTGCTTGTCGGCGTTACGGGGAGCGGTAAGACTTTTACGATGGCTAACGTAATACAGAACGTTCAGCGACCCACGCTTGTAATAGCGCATAATAAAACGCTTGCAGCGCAACTTTGTAACGAGTTAAGAGAGTTTTTCCCGGAAAACCGAGTAGAATATTTCGTTTCTTATTACGATTATTATCAACCGGAATCATATATACCGTCAACCGATACTTATATCGAAAAAGATCTTTCGATAAACGACGAAATCGATAAATTGAGACACAGCGCGACATGTTCGCTTGCCGAGCGTAACGACGTTATAGTTGTGGCTTCAGTTTCGTGTATATACGGTCTTGGCGCACCGGAAGAGTATTTTGCTCTTGCAATTTCGCTACGCGAGGGAATGGAAATAGAACGCGACGAGCTTATGCGTAAGCTTGTTTCGCGGCAATACGAACGTAAGGATATAGATTTTACGCGTTCTTCGTTTCGCGTGCGTGGCGATGTAGTGGAAATTTTCCCCGCATCTAACGACGAGATCTATATACGGGTAGAATTTTTCGGAGATGAAATAGAAAAAATAAGCGAATGCGATTTTGTGACGGGTAAAGCGATAAACACGTTAAAGCACGTCGCGATTTTTCCCGCAAGTCATTATGCCGTAGGCGATGAAAAAATGGAAACGTCGCTTTCGCGAATAGAAACCGATATGCGCGAAGAAGTAGAAAACTTCAGGCGACAGGATAAACTTCTCGAAGCTCAGCGATTATTGCAACGTACTTCTTACGATATCGAAATGATGCGTGAGATAGGCTATTGTAGCGGAATAGAGAATTACAGTCGTTATTTCGACGGGAGAAAAGCGGGTGAGCCGCCGTTTACGTTGATCGACTATTTTCCTAAGGACTTTATTTGTTTTATCGATGAAAGCCATATGACGGTTCCGCAGATACGCGCAATGTATAACGGTGACAGGGCAAGAAAAGATAATCTTGTCGGATATGGTTTCAGGTTAAGGTCGGCTTATGATAACCGTCCGTTGACGTTTGGCGAATTTTGCGACCGAATCGGGCAAACCGTTTATATTTCTGCAACGCCCGCACCGTATGAATTGTCTATTTCCGATAATAACGCCGAACAGATAATACGACCTACCGGTTTGCTTGATCCGATAGTCGAAGTCAGACCGACAAAAGGGCAGATAGATGATTTACAGTCCGAGATAAAAAAGGTTATAGCGACCGAGGGAAGAGTTCTTGTTACGACTTTGACTAAAAAGATGGCTGAAAGTCTTACAGATTATCTGAAAGAACAGTCATTTAAAGTCAGGTATATGCACAGCGATGTGGATACGCTTGAAAGAATAGATATAATTCAGGAATTAAGACGCGGAGATATCGACGTACTTATAGGTATAAACCTTTTAAGAGAGGGTCTCGATATGCCGGAAGTTAAGCTTGTCGCGATACTTGACGCAGATAAAGAGGGCTTTTTGCGGAGCGATACCGCGCTTATTCAGACTATAGGCAGAACGGCGAGAAATGCAGAAGGGAGGGTAATAATGTATGCAGACGTAATAACCGACAGCATGCGTCGCGCAATGGACGAAACAGCACGCAGAAGAAAGATACAGTCGGATTATAACGCCAAGCACGGGATAACGCCTAAAACCATAATCAAGAAAATAGTCAACACGCTTGAAATTTCGAAAAAAGCCGATAATACCGCAGATATTAAAGCAACCGATATTCCGGAAGAAATAGAGAAACTTAAAGCGTTAATGAAGATAGCGTCGGCAAATCTTGACTTTGAAAGGTGTATAGAGATACGCGATACGATAGCGCAATTAAAACGAAAGATGAGGACTAAATGAAAAAGGATTTTTATTATGAACTGCCCGACGGATATCGCGCGGATAAAACAGTTGACGCTAAAAATAAAAAAATCGGTATTTTAATGAATATAGCGGCGATTATAATAATGATTGTCGTATATATTCTGACGGATTTTATAGCATGCGGCAGATTGACGGTTACTGACGTGTTTAGGGATTTATCGGAAGATGAAGATTTTGCGGGGTGGTATTTAGGTTCGGTGTTGTTACCGCTTATAATTTTCCTTGCGGCTTCTTTTGTTTATCTTGTGCTGCACGAGCTTACGCACGGCGTTGCCTATAAATTGCTTACGGGTGAGAAATTGACTTTCGGAATAACCTGGAGCGCGGCGTATTGTGGCGTTCCTAACTTATATGTGGGCAAAAGAACTGCGCTTATTGCATTACTGTCTCCGTTTATATTATTCAGCGCGATATTTATTTGCGCAATAACCTTTACAGGCGAAACTATGACGGGATTTTTGTTGAAGTTGTTGTTTGCCGAACATTTCGGCGGTTGCGTCGGTGATTTGTACGATACGTTTTTGCTTACGTTCAAATATAGAAAAGGTTGCCTTATGAATGACGATGGTCCGAAGCAAGTATTTTATGTATATGAGGAAAACGATTTAGAAAAGCAGGCGGTTTAACATATTATGATTAACTATATTAAGATAAAAGGCGCTAAAGAAAATAATTTGAAAAACATAAGCGTCGATATTCCGAGAGATAAACTTGTGGTATTCACGGGGTTGTCGGGGTCGGGAAAGTCGACTTTGGCTTTCGATACTATTTTTGCCGAGGGGCAGAGAAAATATATGGAGAGCTTATCGAGTTACGCTCGTATGTTTTTAGGTCAGATGGAAAAACCCGATGTCGAGAGTATAGAGGGGTTGTCTCCCGCAATTTCTATAGATCAGAAAACGACGTCGAACAATCCCAGATCTACCGTTGGTACCGTAACGGAAATATACGATTATCTGAGACTTTTATATGCGCGCGTCGGTGTGCCTCATTGCCCGAAGTGCGGGAGAGTTATAGAGAAAATTACAGTCGACCAGATAGCGGAACAAGTGTTGGCTTATGAAACCGGCAGTAGAATTTTAGTAAATGCTCCGGTTGTAAGGGGTAGAAAAGGAGAGTATGGCAAACAGCTTGAGAGTTATCGAAAAAGCGGATTCGCAAGGGTTGAAATAGACGGCTCGGTTTACGATTTATCCGAAGAGATAAAACTGGATAAAAATATTAAACACACTATATCTGTCGTAGTCGACAGACTCATAGTGAAAGACGGAATAAGAAAGCGTTTAACCGACAGTTTGGAAGCTGCGTTAAAGTTAGCCGAAGGTCTTGTCGTTATCGAAAAAGACGGTGAAAGTAAACTGTTTTCAACTAATTACAGTTGCCCCGAATGCGGGATTTCGATTGAAGAAATCGAACCGAGATTGTTTTCGTTTAATAACCCCTATGGCGCGTGTCCCGAATGTAACGGTTTAGGTTATACGTCGCGTATCGACGAAAAGCTTGTAATAGGAGATCCGAATAAAAGTTTAAGAGAGGGCGCGCTTACCGTTACCGGTTGGAATCTCGATAACGGTAAAATGACCGAAATGTATTTCAAGGCATTGTCGCGACATTACGGTTTCAGTCTCGATACTCCCGTTAAAGATTTACCTAAAGATATACTGAACATATTGTTGTACGGAACAAAAGGCGAAAAGATAACTATGTCGTACAGTACCCGTACTTTCAGCAGTAATTATAATTCGACTTATGAGGGAGTGATTCCGAATCTCGAAAGACGATACAGAGAGACTACAAGCGATTATACTAAAAGCGAAATAGAACGCTATATGGTAAGTTCGCCTTGTAGGGAATGTCATGGGAAAAGATTAAAAAAAGAGGCGCTTGCCGTAACGGTCGGAAGTCTTAATATTGCCGAATTGTGCGATTTATCCGTAATAAAACTCGATTCTTTTATAGACGGAATAATATTAAGCGAAACTCAGAAAATCATATCGAAGAGTATATTAAAAGAAATCAAAGCAAGGCTTAAATTCTTGATAGACGTCGGATTGGGTTATCTCACGCTTTCGAGAAGTGCCGGTACGCTTTCGGGCGGAGAGGCGCAAAGAATAAGGCTTGCAACTCAGATAGGTAGCGGGCTTACCGGAGTTTTGTATATTCTTGACGAGCCAAGTATAGGGCTTCATCAGCGCGATAACGAAAAACTTATAAAAACCCTGTTGAGACTTCGGGATCTCGGTAATACGCTTATAGTGGTAGAACACGACGAGGATACTATGCGGGCGGCGGACTATATAGTGGATATAGGACCGAAAGCGGGAGTTCATGGCGGAGAAATCGTTGCGAAAGGTTCTGTAAAAGATATTGAAAATGAACCGAGATCTATTACGGGCGACTATTTATCTGGCAGACGAAAAATCGAAATTCCGTCTTACAGGCATGTTTGCGACGGTCGTTGGCTTGGGATAAAAGGCGCAAAACAAAATAATCTCAAAAACATAGACGTAAAATTTCCCGTAGGATTGTTTACGGCTGTCACAGGAGTGTCTGGTAGCGGGAAAAGCTCGCTGATAAACGAAATTTTGCTTCCTGAATTTGCCGATAAATTAAACGGCGCAAAAATGCGTACAGGCAATTCCGACGGCGTTACGGGGCTTGAATATTTCGATAACGTTATAGCAATCGATCAAAGCCCTATAGGCAGAACACCGAGAAGCAATCCTGCAACATATACGGGCGCGTTTACGCCTATACGAGAATTGTACGCTTCCACACAGGATGCCAAAGAGCGCGGTTATAAATCCGGCAGGTTTTCGTTTAACGTTGCGGGCGGCAGATGCGAACGTTGTTCCGGTGACGGTATTATAAAAATCGAAATGCACTTTTTGCCCGATGTGTTCGTGCCTTGCGAAGTTTGTAAAGGAAAGAGATATAACCATGAAACACTCGAAGTTAGATACAAAGGTAAGAGTATTTCCGATGTACTTGAAATGACCGTTGACGAGGGCGTTGATTTTTTCCAAAATGTTCCCAGAATATATAATAAAATAAAAACCTTGCAGGAAGTCGGTTTGGGATATATCAGACTGGGGCAGTCGGCAACGACGCTTTCTGGCGGCGAAGCTCAAAGAGTTAAACTTGCCACCGAGCTTTCGAAACGATCGACGGGCAGAACATTGTATGTACTCGACGAACCCACTACGGGTCTTCATAGTTACGATGTCGATAAACTGCTGACTATTCTCGAAAAGCTTCGTGACGCAGGTAATACGGTAATAGTTATCGAACATAATCTGGACGTTATAAAAGTTGCTGATTATATAGTGGATTTAGGGCCGGAGGGCGGAGACGGCGGCGGCACGATAGTCGCGCAAGGTACGCCCGAAGAAGTTGCAAAAGTAAAAGAAAGTTATACGGGGCAATTCCTTGAAAAAATGCTTGGAGATCAAAACAGATGATAAGAGACGATTTTAAAAATGTAAAACAAGTAACGAAAAAAGAAGAACGTAAAAAACATACTATGGGCGAACGTAATTTTTATGCCAAAGAAATGTCAAAGCTTAAAGATTTAAACAAAGCAATGAGTTTTTCGGTAAAATTTACGGTGATAGCGATTGCGATTGCTTACGCTTTCGTTCTTGCGGTTTTCATTATGTCACAATTTAACAGCGAAATAGAGTACGGGCTTGTCAGATTTATTATTTGGTCGTGCGTTTTCGGAGCGATAGCCGTGTTCACCTTACTTTGGTTTATATGGCTCAGACCGTCAAATGAAAAGAAAATTGAAAAATACCGTCATGAATTGGAAAAACTGAATGCAAAAAGTCTCGGTAAAATTTCCGCTGCATACTCGCTGTACGGCGAAGATTATAAGCGGGAGCTGACCGAAAAGCATCGCGAAGATTGCGAGAAGGTCAGGGCTGAAGCAGAAAAGAATAACGCAGAGAAAGCGAAAGATGCCGATACTGAAGAAAAAATTTCATCAGACGAGCAAAAATGAGTTAAACTATTTATAAAATAATTGACGAAATCGATAAAATATGATAATATAATAAATATGTGTAAGAATTTTACTTTCAAAGATTACGATGCAGCTTTGATAACGGACGAGAAAGAGCGGTTATATTATCTTGGATTTCATTCAACGGCAGGTTATGTCGTTGTTATGAAAAACGCAACCTACTTTATTGTCGATAACAGATATCTGAAAGCAGCTGAAAAAGCTTTGAATAAAAAAGGTGTAGAAGTCGTTTTAGGTAGCGATTATAAAGTTCTTTGTGAAAAAGCTCAGTCGTCAGGAGTTAAGACGATCGGTATCGATTTTACGAAAGTTACGCTTCGCGAATATGAGAACTTAAAAAAATTAGGCTTTGAATATGTCGACATATCGGGCGAACTCGTTGCGATGATGTCTATAAAAAGCGAGGAAGAACTTAAATATATTAAAAAAGCTTGCGAAATAGCCGAAAAATCATGGCTTGCAGTGCTACCTTTCATTAAAGAGGGCATAACGGAAAAACAACTTGCGGCGGAGCTTGAATATAATTTTCGTAAAAACGGAGCAAGCGGTACGTCTTTCGATACAATTGTGGCGTTCGGTAAAAACGCCGCAGTTCCGCACCATGAGACAGGCGATACGAAATTGAAAAAAAATCAATGCGTTTTAATGGATTTCGGATGTTTGTATAAGGGTTATTGTTCCGATATGACGAGAACAATGTTTTTCGGCATTCCGGACGAAGAGTTTGAAAAAGCGTATCTTGCGGTATTGCTTGCGCATAAAACTGCCGCCGATAAAATCGAAGCGGGCATAACCGGTAAAACGGCAGACGGTTATGCGAGAGAAGTGCTTGAATCTTTAGGGTATGGAAAGTATTTTACTCATTCTCTTGGTCACGGTATCGGCGTAAATATTCACGAGTGTCCCGTTTTATCTCCGAGAGGAGAAGCGGTTCTTGAAAACGGAATGGTATTTTCCGATGAACCCGGCGTTTACATTAACGGTAAGTTCGGCATCAGAATAGAAGATAGCTGTTATCTCGCAAACGGTAAATTTCATACCTTTATGAAAGACGATAAGTCATTGGTGGTAATTTCCGAAGACGGAAAGATCGAAAGAAAAAAACTAATAAAGAAATAATTTAAGATAAATCAAGGAGTTTATTTTTATGGTATATGCAGGCGATTTAAGAAAAGGCGTAACGATCGAATACGATGGCAAAGTTTGGACTGTTGTCGATTTTCTTCACGTTAAACCCGGTAAGGGAGCGGCGTTCGTAAGAACCACCCTTAAAAACGTTGTCGACGGAAAAGTTTTACAAATAACTTTTAACCCGACGGAGAAATTCGAGAACGCGATTATCGAAACAAAGAAGATGACTTATTCGTATAACGACGGCGAACTTTATTATTTCATGGATGAAGAATATAATATGGAACCGCTTAATTACGAGCAGGTTGAAGACGCGTTGAAGTGGATAAAAGAAAACGACCCGGTTACCGTTAAATTTTATAAAGGCAAGGCATTTTCGGTTGATTGCGAAAATTTCGTAGAACTTCTCGTTACCGAGTCCGAGCCTGGCGTTGCGGGAAATACCGCTACCAACGCAACTAAGAGAGCTAAACTTGAAACGGGCGTTGAAATACAGGTTCCTATGTTCGTAAACGAGGGCGAGCTTATCAGAATCGATACTCGTACAGGCGAATATATGGAGCGCGTAAAGAAGTAATCTTTAATTTTTGCATAATGCGGCAGGTCGTTTTCGTGACTGCCGCTTTTGTGCTATATAGGTGCAAATATGAAAAGCGTTTTGATAACGGGTGCAAGCGGAGGAATCGGTAAAGCGATTGCCGAGGAATTTGCTTCGGCGGGGTATTTTGTCGGGGTGAATTACAATAAGAATAAAAGAGATGCGGAAAAACTTGCCGAAAAACTCGGCGGTATTGCCATTGGATTTGACGTGTCTGACATCAACGCCGTTGTCTTCGGCGTAAAGCATTTTTTAACTGTTGCCGAAAAGATAGACGTTCTTGTGAATTGCGCGGGGATAGCGTTGCCCGTAAAAACCGTTTTAGACACAACGGAAGAAGAATTCGACCGTATTTTTTCCGTCAATGTAAAAGGCGTTTATAATACGATTAAAACCGTTATTCCCGAAATGCTTGATAACGGCGGAAAAATAATAAATATATCATCAATGTGGGGGCTTGTCGGCGGCTCGTGCGAAGCGATATATTCGGCTTCTAAAGCTGCGGTAATAGGGTTGACAAAAGCTCTTGCCAAAGAATATGCGAACGCGAAGATAACTGTAAATGCCATAGCACCCGGTTTTATAGATACGCATATGAACGACAATTTAAGCGAAGAGAATAAGCGTATTGCTATTGAAGATATACCGTTGGGGCGCGTCGGTACGGGGCGAGATGTTGCGCGCGCCGCGCTGTATCTTGCCGAAAACGACTTTGTTACCGGCGAAATTTTAAACATCAGCGGCGGAGAAGTGATTTAAATATAAAATTTTTTCTTAAAAAAAGGATTTTCAGTTTTTTTCGTAGAATAATAAGACGAAAAATAGGATCGTGGAGGAATTGCCTTGAACGAACAGATATTTTTTAAAGAAAAAGAAAGAACTTATAAAAAAGAGCGAGAGTTTTTTTCGCCGTTCGCTGCATTTTCGGATAAGACTAAAGGAAGAGAAAAAATAGAAGAGCCTTGTCCTATGCGTACCGAATATCAAAGAGATCGCGACAGGATAATATATTCCAAGGCATTCCGCAGACTTAAAAATAAGACTCAGGTTTTTTTCTCCCCCGAAGGCGACCATTATATGACGCGTCTGACGCATACGCTTGACGTTGCGCAGATAGCGCGTTCTATTTCGCGTTGCCTTGCATTAAACGAAGATTTGGCTGAGGCTATTGCCTTGGGACACGATTTAGGGCATACCCCGTTCGGTCATTCCGGAGAAAGGGTTTTAAACGACCTCAATCCTCACGGTTTCGAGCATAACAGGCAATCGTTAAGAGTCGTAGAATTTCTTGAGAACGACGGCGATGGGCTAAATCTTACATATGAAGTGCGAGACGGTATAGTCGAGCATAAAAAATCTGGTCATCCGCATACTCTCGAAGGCAAAGTCGTATCGTTTTCAGACAGGATAGCGTATCTCAATCACGATATTGACGATGCTGTAAGAGCAGGTATAATAAGTGAAGCGGACTTGCCGGAAAATACTGTAAAACTGCTCGGTAAAACCACTAGAGAGCGGATTAACACAATGATTACTTCCGTATACCTTAATTCCGTCGGTAAAGGCGACGTATTACTTGGAACAGATATAAGTAAAGCGGCAGACGAATTAAGGGCATTTATGTTTGACAGGGTTTATATCGGTTCGGCAGCAAAAGAAGAAGAGGGAAGAGCTGCGGAAATGATTGAAATAATGTATAATTATTTTAAAAACAACAAGGACAGGCTTCCTGAGTTTTATCGCGGCGAATTGGATAAATACGATATAGATACTGTCGTATCCGATTATATTTCCAGTATGACGGATCGCTATGCTGTGTATGCATTCGAAGAAATATTCGTACCTAAAAATTTTTTGTTAAGATAATAAGAGGAGGCGAATCGGTTGGCGTTCGATGAAAAATTCATAAACGAATTGAAAGAAAAAAATAATATCGTCGACGTCGTCGGCAAGTATTGCGTACTGAAAAAACGCGGCAACGTCAACTATTGGGCATGCTGTCCTCTTCCCGGACATTCCGAAAAAACGCCGTCTTTTACTGTGAACGAAGCCGGTCAATTTTTCAAATGTTTCGGCTGCGGGCGTGGTGGAGACGTTATAACTTTTATAAAAACAATGGAAAATCTCGATTATGTCGGAGCTGTAAGTTACCTTGCCGAAAGATCCGGGCTTGCTCTTCCCGACGATGACAGAGATTTTAAGCAGATTGCTAAAGATCGCTCCGACAGAGAACGAATGTTGTCGCTGATGAAAACCGCGGCGTTATTTTATGTACATACTCTTAAAAGCGATAAAGCAAAAGCACACAATGATTATCTTAAAAGCAGAGGTATAGACGGTAAAACCGTGACGGCTTTCGGTATAGGCGCTTCGGTTGATATGTTTTCGCTTGTAAATCATCTCCGCGAAAAAGGATATACCGACGCCGAAATGCTTAAATGCGGAGTATGTCAGCAAAAAGATAAATACAACGGAAAAAGTTATATTTATGACGCGTTATTCGGTAGACTTATAATTCCTATTATAAACAACCTCGGTAACGTGATAGCGTTCGGCGGAAGACTGCTCGAGAAAAAACCGACGTTTGCGAAATATAAGAACACAAAAGAAACCGAAATTTTTATAAAAAACCGTACATTATATAATATAAATAACCTGAAAAAAGAGAAAAATCTTAACGGTATAAGCAATATTATAATGGTCGAAGGGTATATGGACGTTATATCCGTATACGGCGGCGGGTTCAGAAACGTAGTGGCAAGTATGGGGACTTCGCTTACTGTTGAGCAGGCGAGAATGTTGAAGCGATACGCTGATACCGTGCTTATAAGTTATGACGGTGACGGCGCCGGTCAGAAAGCTACAATACGAGGGCTTGAAATACTTGCTAACGAGGGACTTGAAGTCAGAGTTGTGCAATTGCCCGACGGTTTAGATCCGGACGATGTAATAAAAAAAATGGGAGCGGACAAGTATGGCGAACTTTTAAAAAACAGTATTCCGCTTACGGATTTTAAATTACAAAATTTAAAAAAAGATTTTGATTTAAACGATGTATCGGGGAAAAGAAAGTATATAGCCGAAGCAGTCAAAGTAATATCTAAAGTCGGTTCAGATAGTGAAAGAGAGGATTTGCTCAGAAAACTGGGAAAAGACACTAAAACCACATATGAATCGCTGAGCCGCGATACGGAAAAGTTGCTCGGTGGCGATAATGAAGCTAAAACTGCCGAAGAAGTACCGGCTTTGGCAGAAAAACGAGATGAGAACGGCGCAGAAAGGTTTATTTTATGCGCCATGCTGTTTAATAAGCCATACGCGAAAACTACGGACTTAAGCTCGTTCGAACTCGACCCGTTTTGTTCGAAATTATGGAATATAATAGAGGGGTATCGCGAAAGCGGAAAAGAAATGTTCCCGTCAGCACTTGCAGGGGAATTCGCGGAGAATGAACTTGAAAGTTTTAATGCCGTTCTTGCTACGGGTGATAACGTATTCGGAACGCCGACCGAAAAAAAATATTTTGCCGATTGCGTGCTTGCGTTGAAAAAAGAGGCTATAGAAAAAGAATTAAAAGAACTTAACGCCGTATATTCCGGTGAAAGCGATTTAGGTAAAAGAAAAGAAATTGTGCTTGCTATCGCGGAACTAACCGCAAAGCTGTCATCATTAAGATAAAGGAAAATTTACTATGATTACCGAAGAACAACTTGAACAACTGAAAAAAGATTTCGTAGACGTTTATAAGCCGAAAGGGAGCATAGGCTCAGATACTCTTTGCGATAAGCTCGAAAAGATCGATATCGACGCCGCGCAGATGGAAGAAATATATAAAGCGCTTGAAGAGAACGGTATAAAAATAGTCGACGACTATGAGAAAGATAAAGAACTTTACGATCAACTGCTGAAAGAAATCAGTATGGACGATCCCGTAAAAATGTATCTTAAAGATATCGGGAAAGTTCCTCTTTTGTCGGCGGACGATGAAACTAATCTGGCCAAGCTTATGATGGACGGTGACGAGGAGGCTAAAAAAGAACTGTCTGTAGCAAATTTAAGACTTGTAGTATCTATTGCAAAAAGGTATGTCGGCAGGGGAATGCAATTTCTCGACCTGATACAAGAGGGTAATCTCGGTCTTATGAAAGCCGTAGAAAAGTTCGATTATCAGAAAGGCTTTAAATTTTCCACATATGCAACGTGGTGGATTCGTCAGGCAATTACCAGGGCTATTGCGGATCAGGCAAGAACGATAAGAATACCGGTTCATATGGTGGAAACTATAAATAAAGTCGTCAGAATGCAAAGGCAACTTCTCCAACAGTATGGCAGAGAACCGACGCCCGAAGAGATAGCCAAGGAAATGGGTATTCCCGAATCGCGAGTTATAGAGATACAGAAAATATCGCAGGATCCCGTTTCTTTGGAAACGCCTATCGGTGAAGAAGAAGACAGTCATCTCGGAGATTTTATCGAGGATGAGCAAGCTCTCGCACCGACAGATGTAGTTGCTACAACTCTTTTAAAAGAGCAACTTATTCATGTTCTTGATACATTGACACCTCGCGAAGAAAAAGTATTAAGACTTCGTTACGGTATAGACGACGGAAAACCGAGAACTTTAGAAGAGGTAGGCAAAGAGTTTAACGTTACTCGTGAAAGAATACGTCAGATAGAAGCTAAGGCTCTTCGTAAACTCCGTCATCCGTCGAGAAGTAAGAGGTTAAAAGAGTTTATTGAGTAAGCGTCTTGAAATAATTCTATCCGAACTTTCCGTTTGCGATACGTTTGCCGATATAGGCTGTGACCACGGTTATGTTGCAAAGGCTATGCTCGATGCAAAAAAATGCAATCGTGTAATTGTTTCCGATATATCCGCAGAATGTTTGCAAAAAGCCGAAAATTTGCTGATGAAAACATATCCCGACAAATTTTGCGCTGTCGTATCCGACGGTTTTGAAAAGGTCGGAAAATGTGACCTTGCTTTAATAGCTGGTCTGGGCGGAGAACTTATCGTCAATATTATAGAAAAGGCGACGGTTTTGCCGGACAAACTGGTGTTGCAGCCGATGAAAAATGCAGATAAAGTCAGGCGGGCGCTTATTTCTTCGGGATATAAGATAGTCAGAGATTATACTTTTGAAGACGAGAAATTCTATGATATAATTTCTGCCGAAAAAGGCAATGATTTTTATACCGACGAAGAATACGAGTTCGGACGTGATAATCTTAAAGAAAAAGGCTATGCATTTTGTCGTGTTATCGAGAATAAGATTAACAAACTTATGAAAGCGGCTGAAAAGGCGGGAGATAGCGGTAAACGCGATTGTTATGAAAAAATAAAAATCTATACGGAAATTTTGAAATGAATTGTAAAGAAATATTTGAAAAACTTTGCGAATATGCGCCGTTGAAGCTTTCCGACGATATCGTACAACTTGAAAACGGTTACGATAACAGCGGAGTAATATCTGGCAATATCGGTGAAATAGAAAATGCGCTATTTTGTCTCGATTTAACTAAAGACAGCGTGGATGCGGCGATTCGTAACGGATGCAATCTGATTGTTACACACCATCCCGCTATATACAAACCGATAAAAAATATAAACGAAAATTCGCCGCTGGCAATTTGTATGCGCGATAACATTGCCGTAATATCTATGCACCTGAATCTCGACTGCGCCGAATTCGGTATAGATTATTATTTTGCAAGGGGACTTGGCGGAAAAAATATTCGTATTTTAGAAAAGCTCGGAGATAACGTCGGATATGGTCGTTGTTTCGACCTTGATGAAAAAACACCGGAACAGATAATAAACGATTATAAAAATATATTTGATACCGATAAAGTTGCTTTTTACGGTGATAAAGATAAAATAATTCGTTCTGTGGCTTCGTTTTGCGGTGCTGGACTTGGCGAAAATGAAATTAAGGCTGCATTAAGTTGTGGGGTTGATATGGTGGCTTCGGCGGATATACCGCACCATATATTATTGTCTGCAATTGAAAGCGGATTGACCGTGCTTTCGTGTACTCACTATGCTACCGAAAATTACGGAATGAAGAAATTTGCCGAATATGCGGACAAAACTTTTAAAAATTTAAAAATATTATTCTTCGACGACAAAAGGTTTTTATAAATCGTTTGCCGTCGGAAAGGAGTAAACAATGATAGATCAATTACTTGCATATCAGGAAGTCGATAAAAAGCTGAGAGAAATAGAAACCGAACTTGGTAAAAGCGAGGAACGTAAAAAAACTCATTCGGCTCAGGCATTTTTAAAAACGGTAAATGACAATCTCGCGTCTCTCGATAAGAGAGCGGAAGAACTTGTCGGGCAATATAATTTGGTCGTTAAGACATATGACAGGCTTGAAGAGGAGATTAAGGGTTACGACGGTCTTGAAGTCGGGGAAGATTTAGAGCAACTTAATTATATAAAGAAAAAAGCCCAGGCTCTTTCGTCCGAAATAAACTCGCTTGCCGGAGCGCTTGAGAACGTGACAAAAGAGATATCGGCAGTTTTAAAAGAGTTTACTAAATTGAAAAACGATACCAAAACTGCTAAAAGTCAATATGCGGAGTATTTACCCAAATATAATGCTTTGAAAGAATCTAAAAAGGAGGAAGTCGAGGCGATTCGTAAAGAGCTTGCGAAAATCGAGAAAGATATTCCCGCCGACATAATGGAAAAATATAAACAGCGGCGAAAAGATAAGATTTTTCCTGTTCTTAATTTAGCGAAAGAACTGGGTAAAAACGGTGTGTATTGCGCTTGCGGTAAGAGTTTGCCAGACGCCGACTACAGAACGCTTAAAAACGGGGCTATCGTCGAGTGTGAATCTTGTCACAGATTACTTTATTTAAAATAATTATCTGGAGAATAGAAAAATGAATATTTGGCACGACATAGATAATAAACGCATTACGCCGGAAGAGTTTATTGCGGTTATAGAGATACAAAAGGGCAGTAAACAGAAGTACGAACTCGATAAAAAAACAGGTCTGTTGATTTTGGATAGAATACTTTATACTTCCACGCACTATCCTGCGAACTACGGTTTTATTCCGCACACGCTAGCGCAGGACGGCGATCCGCTTGACGTTCTTGTTTTATGTTCCGAAAGTCTGTTGCCGTTATCACTCGTTAAAGTGTATCCTATCGGAGTTATAACGATGAACGATAACGGAAGTGAAGACGAAAAAATTATAGCAATTCCTTTTACGGATCCGAATTATAATACTTATAAAAATATAGATGATTTGCCTAAACACGTTTTTGACGAAATGCAGCATTTCTTTACGGTTTATAAACAGCTTGAAGGGAAGAATACTGCCGTCAATAAAGTGCTTGGCAGAGAAGAAGCGATTGCCATAATAGAAAAATCACTTGCAAATTATAAAGAAAACTTATACGAAATACTGAATAAGTAAAGGAGATAATTTATATGGAAAAACATATTGCGCTTATAACTTATAGGATAAACAATATAGAGTTTAAATTTAAAGAGGGAATCAAGGCAGGAACAAAGTTCCAGATAAAACCTAAAATAGAATGTAAAATGGGTAGAAATCAGAATAATTTATTTGTTAATTTATCTGTCAGAATCAATGAGGATATTTCTTCTCCGGTGCCGTTCGATCTCAGTATTAACGCTTTCGGTACTTTTACCGTGACAAAAGATGCTGCGGAAAGCGAACTTGTTGCCGAAGCGATGGATGCATTATATCCGTTTGTCAGAGCTGCGGTTGCGTCAATGACGGCGAATTGCAATATACCAGCATATATTCTTCCTACGATAAATTCCGAAAATGCTCAGATAGAATCAAGAAAAGAAGAGAATCTGAACTAAAAGTATAGAATAATAATCGTACATATATACATACTTTATTCGAGATGAAAACGAATAAGGTGCGTAATAAAATTTTGCCCGTCGTTTTTTTAGCGACGGGTTTTATTTTATCTGTAATGTTTTTTGCGGTAGTGCGAGTTGAAAGTAAACCCTTGCCTGCAAACGGAAAAATTTTAAGCGTCATCGCTATGGGTAAAACCTATGAGTTTTCTTATCCGGAAATTGATTTTTACGATGGAGAATATTATTTAAAATCGATTAGCGAGACGGTTGACGGAATATTCAAAGATACTGTAAATCGTCCTGTAGACGCTTATTATACGGCAAATTGCGCGGCAGAAAATCCTTTTACTTATTATCGTGAACATTCGGGCATTGGTATTGATAAGAAAAAACTTGAAAAATCTATTCGTTGCGCATTGAATAGCGGTGAGACGTTTGTTGAAGCCGAAACTGTAGAACTCACCCCGTCTGTCACGATAGAAGATTTAAAAGCCAGATTGGTAAAACTTTCCGAATTTTCGACTTCATATTGCAATTCAACAGCATCGCGTAAAAAAAATATAAAACTTGCAGCAGCTTTTATAGGGTGTAAAGAAATAAGAAGCGGCTTTGAGTTTTCTTTTAACGACATTGTCGGGGAGCGTAGCGAGGCTCGCGGGTTTTCTTCTGCTGTAGTAATAGAAAACGGTAAATTCGTAGAAGGTATAGGCGGAGGTGTTTGTCAGGTTTCTTCAACGGTTTATGCTTGCGCCGCAAGCGCAGGAATGAAGATTAAAGAACGTAAAAGACATACGTTACTTGTGTCCTATACATCACCATCATTCGACGCTATGGTTTCAAGCAGAAGTTCAGATTTACGGTTTGAAAATCAAAGTGGAAACACGGTAACTATTGTGGCTGACGCAGACGAAAATAGGATCAGGGTGAGAATATACGGATGTAAAAGCGATATGGAGTACAAGCTTGTATCTTGCCTGACCGAATATATAGAGCCGCCCGAAACGCAGATAATCGAAACCGATACTCTTAAAGCAGGCGAGTATTCTCCTATGATTATTCCTAAACGAGGAGCAAGAAGTAAAGCGTATTTAGAAACTTATAAAGACGGGAATCTTATAAGTCGAAAATTGCTGTCTGACGACACATATTCGCCGCTTGCCGGTATAACGCTTAAAGGTCGCGCCGAACCGTAATAAATTCGCGGGTAAATATCAGTAATTTGCGAGTGTCAAATCTTTGACTTTATTTATGAATTTAAATACGTCTTTAGGCGCGTTTTGGGCGTATAATAATCCGTAAGGTATGCTATAGTCCCATTCAACGGGTATTGTTATAAGCGCAGGGTGTACGTCGCGCCAGCATTCTATCGTAAGCAATACGTTTTTCGTTTCGGCGCAACGGTTAAAAACGGACATATCATAAAATTGCGAGGTGTCTTCGATAGTTATTTCGGGGTGGTTAAGTTCGAGATCATTTCGCAAAAAGTCGTTTACGCCCGAATCTCCGCGTTTTACCATCATCAACGTTTCGCCGTGCAGATCATCGATTTTTATGATTTTTTTGGTTGCCAGTCTGTGTTCGCGTGAGACGGCAATCATTTTTTTATATCGTCCGAGGGGCAGGAAATTGCAAAGATTAAGCCATGTTCGGGAGTCGCAAACTCCGATGAGAAAGTCAAATTTCTCTCCCAGTTTTCTTATTTCCGATATTATACCGTTACTATCATCGTTAAACGGTACAAGGTGCAATTTATATTCGGAAAATTCGCCGTTGACTTTATACCACAAATCCATAAAAGGTTTTGCGGGGTTTAACAGCGAAGAGCCTATACAAAAAGTTTTATCATATTTGTCTTCTAAACTTTTAGCCTCCGCGATTGTTTTTAAGGCGTAGTCCTTCATAAACTTAGCTCCGTCGTAAATTATTTTACCTTGCGGGGTAAGCTTTATGCCCATGGGGGAACGTTCGATAAGTTTAACATCTAATTTTTCTTCCAAAGCGTTTATTTGTTTCATTATTCCGGTAGGAGTAACGAAAATAGATTCCGCCGCTTTTGTAAAGCTTTTCGCGTCGACTACCGCTATAAAAGTGTCTAACAAACGATCGTACATAACGACCTCCTTAGTATAAACATATTGTTTATACTATTATAACAAAACGGAGCTTCCGCGTCAACTTTTTTTGTGCTATAATGCAAGTGAAAAAGTTTGTTTGCAATGGCTTTCGAGCGCAGTATTTCAATGGAAACGGCGAATTGGCGCAGACAAAGTGCAGGGTAACTACCGTTGCCGACAACAATAAAAATAAAAGGAGAAAAAATGTCAAAATCCATTATAATCTATTATTCCCGAGCAGGAGAAAATTATTTGAACGGTAAAATAGTTGATTTAATTAAGGGGAATACGGAAATCGTAGCCGACACGATAGCGAATTTCGTTCATGGCGATTTATTTAAAATCGAACAAACAATACCGTATTCCTATAATTATAACGAGTGTACAGAAGAGGCTCATAGAGATCAGGTTAATCGCGTTCGACCAAAGCTAAAGAAATATTTGGAAAATGTCGACGAATACGATGTGATTTATCTTGGATACCCGAACTACTGGAATACGATGCCGATGGCGATGTTTACTTTTCTTGAAAATATTAAACCGAGCGGAAAAATAATTAAACCGTTCTGTACGCATGAGGGGAGCGGGTTGGGTAGAAGCGAAGAAGATATTAAACGCCTTTGCCCGAATTGTATTGTAAAAGAGGGTCTTGCCGTCAGGGGCAGTCTTGTAAATAATTCAAAAGGAGAAATTGTAAAATGGCTGGAAAAATAATATCCGAAAATGAATTCGATGAAAAAAACGTATTCGGTCGCGGCGAAGTTAACGCGGCTTATGCGAAATACTTTATAGGTAATTCGTACTTAAAACCGCTCACCAAGCCTCATGGCAAATGTCACCTTTGAACCGCGTTGCAGAAATAATTGGCATATTCATCATGCCGTTAGCGGCGGAGGTCAGATGCTGATTTGTACGGCAGGCGAGGGGTGGTACTGCGAATACGGGCAACAACCCAGAAGTTTAAAACCGGGAGACGTAGTTGTTATCCCTGCTAACGTAAAGCATTGGCACGGCGCAAAGACCGATAGTTGGTTTTCGCATATCGCTTTTGAAATTCCGGGCGAGGGTACGAGTACAGAATGGCTTGAAGCGGTGTCAGAGGAGGAGTATAATAAATTATGATAAAACAGACAGCAGGAAGAGATGCTCTCGGAGATTTTGCTCCGAAATTTGCCGAATTAAACGATGACGTTTTATTCGGTGAAGTTTGGTCGAGAGAAAAAGAATTACCGTTAAAACTAAGATCTATAGCTACGATTTCGGCTCTGATTGGTAAGGGTGTAATCGATAGTTCATTAAAATATCATTTGGAAACCGCGAAGAAAAACGGGGTAGCAGCTCAGGAAATGGCGGAGATATTAACTCATCTTGCCTTTTATGCAGGGTGGCCTAACGCTTGGGCGGCGTTACGTATGGCTAAGGAAGTATATGAAAGTTAGCCGTTATTTCAATTTTTTAACGGCAATCCGCCTGTGGTTATCCGACTTCGTATTTAGATAGTAATTTAATAAGAACAGACAATTTAGAGGAGAAATTTTTTCTTTCATAGTCTGTAATTTCGCGCCCGTGATAGCGATCTATGTCGAGTTCGATTTTATCGAGTTCGTCTTCGTCTGTTCTGTCCGGGTGCTTTTTTCTTATTTTTTCAACATATGAAAGTATTTCGGAATAGTTCGGCTCAAACAAATCGCCGTTATCGTTCCAAAACATTTTATACGTTTCAAGTTTTTCCGCGCGGCGAAACGGATTTTGCGCAAAAGCTTGCGGAATATTCGATTTTTCAGGTAAATCGTCGAGATAATTCAAATCAATATTTTGCGACTTGTTCATATTTGTCGATAAAGACTGAATTGTAAGAGCAGTGGAGATTAAAAACGATATCGAGACAAAAACAGATCCCGCTATGATTTTTTCTATTTCGTCCATCGGAGAATAGGCGTTGATTGCGTCGTATACGGCTTTAGAAAATATTATAGAATATTGAGCTAAAGCGGAAGTCAGTAAGGCACTTTTGTTTATTCGTCTTATTTTTTTAGAAAAAATTCCAATTATGAAAATAACAAGCATTGTTGCTGAGTTTATTATCGGCGCGATAATGATTAAATTTGAGGGCATATTGAACCCAGAAAGCATTTTAGATATAAATTTAATTAAATTTTTCATAACGGGTAAATTATTGCCATAGAAATGAGTTTATAAACATTGATTTTACGCATATTATTTGTATGAAAGTCGCGGCAATCATCGGCTCGAAAATTAAAAAAGTTTTTCGTACTATAACGGACGCTAAAATATCTGTGTATGCGGCAAGTCTTACTTATTATGTATTTTTAGGTCTTATACCTTATGCTTTTGTTGCTTTTCGTATATTTGCCGCGCTGGGATTGTCTGCAGACGGCGAATTTCCGCTTGATGGTTTTTTCGCGGGCGAAACATTAAAAGGAATAATAAACGCAACGAATGCCGCGAAAGCAGGTGAAAGCGTAATTTCATTTCTGATAACTTTTTATTCTTCTACTTCGGCGTTTTATAAACTGAAAAAGCTCTCCGCAGATTTTGGCGGAGAAACGAATGATAAAAATTTTATTTTAACACGGGTACTGTCCGCTTTTGTTATGCTTATTGTGCAAGCTATATTTGTCGCTTCTGCCGTAATAGGAATAGCCGCAAGTCATATTCTGAAAACAAACGAATATAAAGCATTGACTATTTTCACCGCTATTATATGTGTATATTTTGCTTTGGTTGTAGTAAACAGATTTGTGTCGGGCAACGGAAAGATGAACGCAATATTTTTGGCGTCGCTGGTAGTTCTTGCATTATGGTCGGTTTTTACCGTATTGTTTTACATTTATATTACGTTTTTTACCGATTTCAGTAAATTGTACGGTACGTTTTCTGCGATAATCGTATTTTTTATTTGGCTTTATCTGTTAATGTCGGGTCTGGTAACGGGTGTTATCGTGTGCGAAAAGCTGTCTGTGGGAATTATTGCGGAAAAACGAACATAAAATATACGGACGGGGGAACTTTCCGTGTATTACGATATAGATTTAAGAGTAATTAAGGAGGCTGATTACGTTTTGAGAGAAAACGCTACGGTCAGAAAGACTGCCGAGGTGTTTGGGGTTGGTAAATCTACCGTTCATTATGATTTGACGAAAAGATTGCCGTATCTGGACGAAGATCGCGCAAGGCGGGTAAAAGGCGTACTTTTCATCAATCTTTCGGAAAGACATATAAGAGGAGGTATGTCCACGCGTAGAAAATACCTTGACAACAAAAAGAAAAAATGATAAAATAATAACAGATTTTATTAAAAGGGTTATTTTACATATGTTGGAATTTATCAAGACTAATATTCCATGGATTGCTTTGGGTTTTGCGATTGCTGCAGCGATAGTGATAATCGCTTTGCTTGCCGTTAATTACGCAAAAAAACATAAGTCGACGGAATCGGAAGCTGTAAAAGAAGTGGCGGTAAGCGACGTTAGCACCGCCGAGAACAATGAGGAAGAAGAGAAAGACGAAGAAGTTCATATTATTTACAAGTCGCTGGATGACGACAAAGCTGCCGTAAAAGTCGATAAAGCGGAAAGGGGTAAAGCGAAATTTGCTAAACAAACCGCCGAACGGCTGTCGGACGTTGCTCATCGCGAACAGAAAAACGTTGTAGGCAAGTGGATAATAAAAGAAAAAGGCGAGGGCGAATATGTCGCTTTTCTCTACGCAAATAACGGCGAACTTATTCTGACAAGCGAAATTTATTCGACTTCTGAAAGCGCAAAAAAAGGCGTCGAAACTATTCGAAGAAATTTAGCAACGGGTACGGCAACTATATACAGGGATAAAAACGATAATTATTATTTTAAACTGAAAAGCGTTAAAAACAGAATCCTTTGCATAGGCGAGACTTATAAGTCAAAGATTGTGTGCGAAAATTCGTTTGAAAGCGTAAAAAGATTTGCCGCTTCCCCCATTCAGGAAGAAGTCGAACAGGATATAACCGTAATTAAATACGCGCCCGCTACCGACGTTTCCGAAAACTCCGACGGAAAATATAGCGGAAAATGGAAAATCGAAGAAAAAGACGGTACGTTTATGGCTAAACTTTTCGCTTCTAACGGAGAATTGCTTTTAAACAGTGAAAGTTATGTCTCTTACGAGTCGGCAAAATCTGCCGTCGAAGTTATAAAGAATAACGGTTTAGCCGGTAATTTTATAATTGACAGCGATAAAAAAGGCAGATATTTTTTCAAGCTTAGGAGCGCGCAAAAGGCTACGTTGTGCGTTGGCGAAACGTATTCGCAATTATCTGCTTGTAAAAGCGCGATAGACAGCGTTTACAGATTTTTAAAAACTGCAGAAATAGAAGAGTAACATAAACATTAAATATAAATACAAGGCGGCGAAGCTATTGCTTCGCCGCCTTGTATTTATCGATTGATTTTTGGGTTATCGGTTCTTTCCAACATATAATCTATAGAAACGTTAAAATAATCGGCAAATTTAATAAGTGTAGCGTAGTCTGCCTGGCGTTCGCCGCTTTCGTAACGACTTACCGAGTTTTGATTTATATCTAAATCGATAGCTAAACGAACCTGCGTCACTCCTTTTTTAATTCTCAATTCCTTTAATCTCATTTCTATAAAATTTACTCATTTTTTTATTTTTTATTCATGATGCCCTAAAATCGCTTGACAGAATTATACCATATCGGTATAATGTAAATATCCCAATTTGGTATATTATTTAAGTGTTGAGTTACCTTAACAATAAAAAATAAAGTGATAACAGTTGATTTATTGAGTGAGTTATGGTAAAAAAATTAAAAATTATCACAATTATATTGTCGGTGGCGTTGGTGTCGCTCGTAATAATGCTCATATACGGAGTAAGTTGTCTTGGTTCGCCGTTAAAGACAGTGCGAGTAAAGGTAGACGGAGAAAGCGTAAGCGAATTGAACGTAAACGTAGAAAATCTGTTGCCTGCATCGAGCCGCGAATACGCAAT
>CAKQME010000014.1 GCA_934254815.1 uncultured Clostridia bacterium
TCCGCGCTTTTTCAGTGGTATTCTTCACTGCGTTCAGAAAGACATAAAACATTAAATAGTATGTCATATTGAGCGTAAGCGAAATATCCCACTGTATTAAGTAGTTCGCACTTTTTCGGTGGGATTCTTCGTTTCACTCAGAATGACATAAATATATAAGGTCGGACTAATATATGGATGCAACGTCACGTTGCCGCGCAGCCTTAGGCTGCCTAATATTCGGATGCAACGTCACGTTGCCGTCATGTTGCTGCAGGCTGCTGCTACCAGTCTTGCCGATCGCTTATCTTGATATCGTCGTAATACTCGAAATACTTTCGCTTGAAATCTCCGTTTTTGTCGGACGATTTCTTTTTTATCGGCACTTTTGCCGTTTTTTCGGCAGTCGGCTTGTTTTCTGTCTGCTTCTTTTCTTCTTTCATCGCTTTAAATATACCATTAAAACCGCTATGTCCGCAGGGTTTACGCCCGATATTCTCGAAGCCTGACCTAAATTCAACGGACGAATTTTGTTTAACTTTTCTATCGCTTCTATTCTTAACCCGTTTATCGATAAATAATCTATGTCGGCGGGCAGAAGCTTTTCTTCTAATTTCTTGGCTTTCTCGATTTGCTCAAGACCGCGCGCAAGATATCCCTCGTATTTGGCGTCGGTTTCAACTCTTTCAAGAATATCGTAGGGATAGCCGTCGAATAATCCGAATTCTTTCCGTATGTCTTCGAGCGGTATGTTCCGCTTTATCATTTCGCGCGGGGAAATACCGCCCGAAACGTCGCCGGCGTTGTGGACCTTGACAAAATCGGCGGCTTTTTCCTTGGGGATTTTAATTAAAATCTCGCGCTCCAAGGCGGCTATCTGCTCTTTTCTCTGTAAAAAACGAGCGTAGCGTTCGTCCGTTACAAGCCCTATTTCGCGCCCCTTTTCGGTGAGCCTGCTGTCAGCGTTGTCCTGCCGTAAAAAGATACGGTATTCCGCGCGGGAGGTCATCATGCGATAAGGCTCGTCGGTGCCTTTTGTCACAAGGTCGTCTATAAGTACGCCGATATACGCCTCGTCTCTGCGAAGAATAAGCGGCGACTTGCCGTCTAAAAATCTTGCCGCGTTGATTCCTGCGATAAGCCCCTGAGCAGCCGCCTCTTCGTAACCGCTCGTTCCGTTTATCTGCCCCGCGGTAAATATTCCGTTTATCTTGCGGAATTCGAGGCTCGGCTTTAAATCGAGACTGTCGATACAGTCGTATTCTATCGCGTAAGCGTAACGGGTAATATCGCAATGCTCAAGCCCCGCTATCGAACGGTACATTTCTTTCTGTACGTCGTGCGGGAGAGAGGTGGACATTCCCTGAACGTAAATTTCGTTGGTGTCCGCGCCCTCCGGTTCAAGAAAAATCTGATGCCGCTCCTTGTCCTTGAAACGAACTACTTTCGTCTCGATAGACGGGCAGTATCTCGGCCCCGTACTCAGAATACTTCCGTTGAAAAGCGGCGAACGGTCGAGATTAGAGAGTATTATCTCGTGAGTTCTCAGGTTGGTGTAGGTGATATAACACGGTTCCTGCTTTTCGGGTACGCCGTCGGTCATGAACGAGAACGGATAGACGTTTGTTTCGCCGGGCTGAATTTCGGTTTTGGAAAAGTCGACTGAACGGCGGTCTATTCTCGCGGGCGTTCCCGTTTTGAATCGCCTGACGGAAAAACCGAGATCGATAAGGTTTGTAGTCAACGCGTTTGCGGGCGCGAAACCGCAAGGCCCGCTGTTCTGTTCCCATTCTCCCGCCACAACTCTGCCGTTCAGATATACGCCCGTAGCCAGAACTACGGTTTTACATTCGTAGACCGAACCGAAAGTGGTTTTTACGCCCTTGATTTCTCCGTTTTCTACTATGATTTCCGCCGCTTCGCATTGCTTTACGGATAAGTTCGGCGTGTTTTCAAGCGTTTTTTTCATCAGGGTGTGATACAGATATTTGTCCGACTGCGACCTGAGCGACTGTACCGCCGCGCCCTTGCCGCGATTGAGCATTTTTATCTGTAACATAGCCTTGTCCGCGTTTACGCCCATTTCGCCGCCGAGCGCGTCGAGTTCTCTGACTAAATGACCTTTAGCCGTTCCGCCGATAGACGGGTTGCACGCCATAAACGCAATATTTTCGAGATTTACGGTTAAAATTGCCGTATTTTTTCCTAAACGCGCGAGAGCGAGCGCGGCTTCGCAACCCGCATGCCCCGCTCCGATAACTACGGCGTCGAAAACGCCCTCTGTAAATTCTTTCATTTTTTAAGTATAAGGTTTTTTATGTCTTTGACCTGAGTAGCCATTTTCGGGCTGTCTTTAACGAGTTCCGCTATTTTGTCGCGGGCGTGGATAACCGTTGTATGGTCTCTGCCGCCCAACGCCTGACCTATCGATACGAGCGGTATCGATAAAAGTTCGGTCATAAGGTAACAGCAGATCTGTCTCGGCTCTACGATTTCTTTGTTTTTCTTTTTGCTTATAAGGTCGGCGCGGTCGATTTTAAAAAACGAACATACGGCGTCGATAACATTGTCGGCGTTGATCGCTTCTTCGCGCTTTTCGGGCGCGGCGCATTCGGATAACGCTTCTTTCGCGAGTTCTATCGTTATAGGGCATTCGTGTAGCATCGAAGCGAAAATTACCTTGTTTAACATGCCCTCGAGCGAACGCACGTCGCTGTCGGAAATTTCCGCCAGATAGAGCGCAACGTCAAGCGACAATATGTATTTTCTCGCTTCGGCTTTGCGTTGCAGAATGGCTATTTTCGTCTCGATATCGGGCGGGAGAACCTGCGCCATAAGCCCGCCCTCGAAACGCGTTATAAGCCTGTCCGAGAGCAGTGAGATTTCCTTGGGCTGGCAGTCCGCCGAAAGTACGATTTGCTTGTTCTGCCCGTATAATTCGTTGAAAGTATGGAAAAACTCTTCCTGAGTGGTCTGCTTGCCCGCAAGGAACTGTATATCGTCGATTATAAGCACGTCTACGTTTCTGTATTTGTTGCGGAAAGTAAGCCCGTCCTTGTCGTAAGCTCTGCCCGAACGGATATTGGAAATAAGGTCGCTCGTGAATTTTTCGCAGGTGGCGTAAAGCACGTTCATAAGCGGATTATTACTCTTTATATAGTTGGCGATAGCGTGCATAATGTGCGTTTTGCCCAAGCCCGCTCCGCCGTAGATAAACAGCGGGTTATAGCTCGCGCCGGGGTTTTCCGCCACGGCTTTAGCCGCCGCGTAAAGATAGCGGTTGCTGTCGCCCACGACGAACGTGTCGAAAGTGTATTTCGGGTTGAGCGGAGTAGATTCGATATCTTCTTTGGGCGGGTGATAGCCTTTCTGAACGATATAGTCCTCTTTACCGTTGCCGACGTATAACTCTATGTCGTAAACGCCCGTACCGGTTTTTTTGAGCGCGTCGCGTATCTTGTCTAAAAGTCTGTTGGATACTTCTGAAGCGAACAATTCCGACGGCGTTACGAGTACGATTTTACCGCCGATAAGATCGACGGGTTTTAAGTTGGCTATATAGGTTGAATAAGATATGGGGCTGACCGTTTTCTGAAGCGTTTCCAACGCCTGTTGCCATAGAATTTCGTATCCTTCCATTGTTTCCCTCGTTTTTCCCGTTTTCGGGCGTAAGTAAGGTTAAAAATGCGTCGTCTGCCCGAAAACGCTTTACTAATTTTGTCGTATTATATATAATATAATAAATCCCGAAAAAAATCAAGTAAATCACGGCGGACTAAAAAATGCTTATCAAAAAACTTCAGCTTACCGACTTCCGTAATTACGAAAACGAAACTTTCGATTATGAAGATGGTATAAATATAGTCAGCGGCGGAAACGCTCAGGGGAAAACCAACTCCGCCGAGGCGATATTCTACCTTTGCGCGGGCTATTCGCCCAGAGCTACGAGAGATAAGCAGGTGATAAGGCGCGGTGCGGCTTCGGCGCATGTGGTCGGTACGGCGCGCTCGGCTTACGGTAACGTTAAAGTCGGCGTGGATTTTTTCGGTGACGCGAGAAAGGAAATTAAGGTAAACGACGTTAAAATCGCTCGTTCGGGCGAACTTCTGGGCAATATAAATTCAGTGTTTTTCAACCCGTCGGAACTCAGGCTTATTCAGGACGCGCCCGAAGACAGGCGCCGTTTTATGGACGTTTCGCTGTCGCAGCTAAGCCGCGGTTATTATTACGCGCTTCAACGCTATAAAAAGATTTTAACGCAGAGAAACGCGTTGCTTAAAGACGACGACAAAGAACTTATTTTAGACACTCTGCCCGTGTGGGACGAAAGTCTCGTTCAGGCGGGAGCGAAGATAATTTTCGAGAGAAATGCGTTTATAGAGCGGTTATCGCCGCTTTGCGAAGAGGCGCATTCGGTGATAACGGGCGGAGGAGAAAAGATAAAAGTCGAGGGCGAAGAAAAGTTCGCGGGCAGCGAAAAAGAAATCGCTGAGGCGTTTAAAGAAGAACTCGCAAACAGAACCGAAAGGGATATAGAACTCGGCTATACGTCGGCCGGACCGCACCGCGACGATCTGAAAATCAAGGTGGACGGCAGCGACGTTAAAATTTACGGTTCGCAGGGGCAACAGAGAACGGCGGCGCTCGCGCTTAAACTTGCCGAAACCGAGATATTCAAAGAACGCTTCGGTGAGTATCCCGTGCTTATTCTCGACGACGCGATGAGCGAACTCGACCGCGGCAGACGGTTAAGGCTTATAGAGGCGGCAAAAAAAATGCAGACTATTATAACCTGTACCGAACCCGATTGCATACCCGACCACGAAAAGTATTTCAATATAAAAATAGAAAACGGAAAAATTATAAAATAAAGGAGCTTAACATGAGCGATTGCAGTCACGATTGTTCTTCATGCGGAGAAAAGTGCGATAAAAAAGATTTATTGGCTCAGCCGCGCGAAGATACGAAAATCAAAAAAATCATAGCCGTAATGAGCGGTAAGGGCGGAGTAGGTAAATCCGCTATAACCGACTTATTGGCGGTCGAAACGTTAAGGCGCGGTTATAAGACCGCCGTACTCGACGCGGATATCACGGGTCCGTCGGTTCCCAAGGCGTTCGGTATAACCGATAAGGCTTTAGCCTCCGAGGACGGAAAGGGCATATATCCCGCCGTGAGCGCGCAGGGCGTTAAAGTTATGTCTATGAATCTGCTCCTGCCCGAAGACGGAGACCCGGTCGTATGGCGCGGACCCGTAATAAGCGGCGCGGTACAGCAGTTTTATACCGACGTCGTATGGCAGGACGTAGACTATATGTACGTCGATATGCCTCCCGGCACGGGCGACGTTCCGCTCACTGTTTTTCAGTCGCTTCCCGTTTCGGGTATAGTGGTAGTTACCACCCCGCAGGACCTCGTGTCGATGATTGTCGAAAAAGCGGTAAAAATGGCGGAACTTATGAACGTAAGAATTTACGGCATAATCGAAAATATGAGTTACGTCAGATGCCCGCATTGCGACGAAAAAATCTATCCGTTCGGACAGAGTAAGCTGCCCGCAGTCGCGGCTAAATTTTCGTTGCCCGTTCTCGCGACTCTTCCGCTCGACGGAACGATTTCCGGACTTGTCGATAAAGGCGAAATAGAAAGCGCCGACACTTCGGCTGTGGCGGGCGCGGTGGACGTAATAACGAAATGAGCGCGAAATTAAAGAAGATTTCGGCTAACGTACTTGCCGCGTTGTTCGCGATAAGCGCGTTTCTCGTTTTCGGGTTTATAGCGATAATTATTCCCGCAACGTCGCGTTCGTTCTATAAAAAACAGTTCATAAAGCACGATACGCTGTCTTACGTTCGCTATCAGGCGAGATATCTCGACGACGAAAACGCCAAAGTTTATATCGAAAATCTTACGCTCGACGAATTGTTATCCTTAATGGATCACACCATGCGTTATTGCCTGTATATGGAAAACGATTTGAATATCACGGTAGACGGGCAATATCTTGAAATTTTTCTTGACGAAAAAGGCGAGACGCTCAACGACGGCTGCCTCGAACGCACTCATATGGCGGACGTGAAAGCCCTTTTCGGCGGAGGAATGATTATGGTCGCCGTCGCTTTCGTCATAGTGATCGCCGGGCTTGTTCTCGGTATAAAATACAGAAAATATTATTATGAAAACTGCCGTAAAACGCCTTATATCGCGCTTTGCGCCGTTTTTGCACTGCTTGCGGCGGTGGGGGTGTTCGCCGCCGTGAATTTCGACGCGGCTTTCACTCTGTTTCATAAGATATTCTTCGACGGAAAACAATGGCAGTTCGGTTACGGGGTCATGATAGCGATGATAGGCGAAATATTTCTCGATCTGGTGCCGATAATCGTTTCGGTGTGGGCGGGGCTGCTGATCGCTTTCGTAGTCGGGCTGGTCGCGTTCAATAGACGGCTATATAAAAAAACTATATCGGAATAAATAAAAATTATAATGCGAGCGATAAAAAACGCTTGCATTTTTTTTATTTATTTACTAAAATATGCGCGTCGAAAACAAAGGAGAGCCGTTTGTCATATCTCTTACGGCTAACAGCTATGGGAAAAATCAGAGCGATATTAAATAAACTCGCGCGCCCCGTCGATTTGACGAGCGGCGTTCCGTGGAGAGTTATATTGCGTTACAGCACGCCTATTATTTTGTCGTACTTTCTGCAACAACTCTACGTCTTGTCCGACGCGATTATCTGCGGACAGGTGCTGACGGCGGAAGAAGTCGCGGGGGTAAACGATACTTTTCCGCTTACGTTCATATTTTTGCAGTTCGCGTTCGGCTGTACCGCGGGGTTCAGCGTTATAACCGCCAAACGGGTCGGCTCGAACGACGTGGCGGGCATAAGACGCTCGTTTACCGCTCAGATATATCTGTCCGTGATAATTTCGGTTGTTTTAAGCGCGCTCGCCGTGGTCTTTTTGCCCGCGCTCCTCGCGATTATCAACGTTACGCCCGCCAACAAAGCCGTTTACGACGCGGCGTATATTTATTGTCTGATAATATTTATAGGCATTATAACTCAGATGGGTTATAATTTTATCTGCGGAATATTGCGCGCCTACGGCGATTCGGTTACGCCGCTTGTGTTTCTGGTGATATCAACCGCGCTCAATATCGCATTGGATATATTCTTTTTAAGCGTATTGAAAATGGGTGCGGCGGGCGCGGCTGTCGCCACCGTGATTACTCAGCTTTTAAGCGTTATAGGTTGCTTCGCGTTCACTTTCGTGAAATATAAAGAACTCCGCCCGACGAAAGAAGATTTTCTGACCGCACCGAAAGAGTTTTGGGCGCATTTAAAACAGGGGCTTCCGCTGGGGCTTCAGTTCGCCATTCTCGCGATAGGCATAATCGTTATGCAGAGCGTGGTCGTAAAGTTCGACCTTACCGCCGACGGAACTATGGTTGCGGGAACTCCCGCGCAGAACGGTTACGGCGCGGCAAGTAAACTCATAAACTTTCTGATGTCCCCGTTCAACGGGCTTGGCGCGGCGATACTCGGCTTTAACGCTCAGAATCTCGGCAAGGGCAATTACGATACGATAAAAAAAGGCACTGTTCAGGCGCTGGTTATAACCCTTATCGCCTCAGCGATATGTATGGCGGCGGGATTTCTGTTGTCGATAAACGGCGCGTATCAATATATATTTATGAGCAGAGAAAAGATTTCCGCAGGCAGTATAGAATACGGAAACATCGCTATTTTCGTCGATATCGGGCTGTATGCGATTCTGGGTTTTCTGATAGTCACGCGGAGCGCGGCGCAAGGTATTTGCGCAACCGGTTACGTTCTCGGCGCGGGCATAGCCGAACTTACGGCAAGAAGCCTGATATGCGCGTTTTTACCCGTAATCGTCAACGGCGGCGCGATAACGTGTTCGGCAAGCGCTGCGGCTTTCGCCGCGCTGTGTTTCGGAGACCCCGGCGCGTGGATACTCGCTTCTTCGGTACTGTGTATACCGCTCTTCGGTAAAATACTTAAAAAAAATAAACGTTGACTTAAACGGTTGACGTTTTTATTTTTATATGATAAAATAACTATAGATATATAACTACAGCAATATAAAAACAAAAAGAGGAATTTTTATGAAAAAATGGTTTGACGAAGAGTATAATTTCGAAATAGAGGTCGTGGGGTATCTTCGCGGGGATAAGACCGAAAATTATTGTCGTAACGGCGAAGAGATAGGGGATAAATACGAATGTACTTACGGTTGCCCCGTAAATAAACAGGGGTACGGAATTTGCAGTAAAACAATGTCGGTGATATTTCCTGTAATGGAGGCGGTTCGTTCGGGCGGAGACCTGACTAAAATCGGCGGAGACGGAAAGTACTCTAAAACCGTGGTCTGCCCCGACGGTTGCGTGATGTTCAGAATTACCGCCACACCGCTCGGAAATAAAAATTTTTACGAGGTACTGAATGAAAATATTAGTATTTAACGGCAGCCCCAAAAGAGAAAAAAGCGATACTCTGCATATAACCCGCGCGTTTCTCGACGGAATGAACGACGCGGAAAAACAGGATATAACCATTATAAACGTAACGGACAAACATATAGAATATTGCAAAGGTTGCTTTACCTGTAAACGTAACGGCGGCGAATGCGTTATAAAAGACGATATGAAAGATATCATAGCGCAGATTATGTCAAGCGACGTGCTTATATTCAGTTTTCCGCTCTATTGCTATAGTTTTCCCGCTCCGCTTAAAGCCCTGATAGACAGAACGATGCCCGTTTCGGCTATGGCTATGCGAAAATCGGGCGACAGATACGAACACGTCGCGCAGTACGACTATTCGAAATTGAAATACGTTATGATTTGCGGTTGCGGTTTTCCCGGCGCGAAATTGAATTTCGAACCCGCAATCAAACAGTTTAAACTGTCTTTTCCGTATAATCATACTATAATAACCGTTCCCGAAAGCCCGATGTTCAATGCGCCCGAAGCGGAAAGCGTTACTAAACCGCGACTGGAACTCGTAAGGCGCGCGGGCAGAGAGTACGCCGAAAAAGGCGAGATAGAAGAAAGTCTGTCGGAGAAAATTACGTCACCGATGATCTCCGAAGATATTTACGTTAAAATCTGTAACGGAGAAACCTGAAATTATGGATAATAAAAGCAGTATAACGTCGCTTATGAGCGCGTTCGGCAGGGCGTTTCACGCCGAACACGAAACCAACCCCGTGTTTAACGATTATTTGGCTAAAAAATTGATGACGGAAGAAGAGTATAACGCCGTAAAAACTTATATTCTCGGCGGGGCGAAGTTTTTCGAACCCGAAACCGATATCGGCGGTAACGAAACCGAAATTATCGCAAGAATAATAAACTACCATATTGCTCCGTCGCCGTTGTGCCGCGCCGCTTACGCCGAAAAATCTTTGAAAACGGCGGAACTTTCGGGAACTTCTCAATACGTTATTCTCGGCGCGGGGCTTGATACTTTTGCTTTCCGTTCAGCCGATTTCGTTAAAAAGTATAGGGTTTTCGAAGTCGATCACCCGTTGACGCAGAAAGATAAACTCGTAAGAATAAATAACGCGGGGTGGCAGATTTCCGAAAATCTGAAATTCGTTTCCGTTGATTTCACCAAAGACAGTCTTGCCGAAAAATTGCTTGAAAACGGGTTTTCGAAAGACAAAAAAGCGTTTTTCTCCTGGCTCGGCGTAACGTATTATCTGTCGGAAGAAGCGATAGGGAAAACCCTCGGAGAGATTGCGGAAATCTGCGCTAAGGGCAGCACGATTGTATTCGATTATCCCGACGAAAATTTTTTTACGGCGACCGAAAGACGGGTGCAAAACACCGTTATGATGGCGAAAGCCGGCGGCGAGCCTATGAAAACGAGCTTTTCATACGAAAAGCTCGAAAAAACGCTTGAAAACTACGGTTTTTTAATTTACGAATTACTTACGCCGCAAGACATACAGCGCGATATCATAGATAAAAGCGGTTCTTTAATATCGGCGTTCGAACACGTCAATTATTGTTTAGCCGTAAGCCAAAAATAATCGGTTCGACAGATTGAGCAACGTGACGTTGGCAGCCTGAGGCTGCGCACAAGTATTTGTCCGACCTTATATTTTATCCGCATTTATTTAGTGGGATTCTTCGTTTCACTCAGAATGACATATTTTATTTATTCTGTCATATTGAGCGTAAGCAAAATATCCCACTGTATCAAGTAGTCCGCATTTATTCGGTGGGATTCTTCGCTTACTATTCGGCGCTTAAACGCCGGAGCGTTTAAACAATAGTTTTGCCTTTATTGCGAAACAATAAAGGCAGTGCCTTATGAATATCATCGTTCGCAGACCCTTGCAAGCAAGTCTGCTCTCTCGATATTGACAGAATGACAGGTTTAATTTATTATGTCATATTGAGCGTAAGCGAAATATCCCACTGTATTAAGCTCGGAGTATATATAAGGTCGGACTAATATTTGGATGCAACGTCACGTTGCCGGTCAGTATACTATGTAGAATAAACGGTACTTTCCGTCGTTGACCATCTTGCCGAGCGACTTGCGGAGCTTGTGTCGCGCTTCGTCGGGCATTGCGCCCGTTTTCGCGTTCAATTCGTCGAGAACAAGCTTTCCGAGCGGTCTGCCGAATACGTTGGCTTGCGTTAAATCGCCGTCTGCGCTCTCTTCGTCGATAAACCGCATAAATTCTTCGCATTGCCGCTTGTTGCCCGAAATAGGCGTAATTCCCCCTTTTACTCCGACTTTTACGACGTGTAAACTTTCCGTCTCCGCGCCGATTTTAACGCAATATCCGTTGCCGCGCTTTTCAAGTTTCGGCTTGTCGATAATCACGTCTTTATCGTTGGGCAGGACTATGCCGTAGCCTTTTTCTTCCGCGTCGCCCAACGCGCTTTTAAGTCTGTCGTATTCCCATTTCGCTTTTGAAAGGTCGCGAACGAAACTCATAAGCTTATACTCTCCGTCGATTGTCTCGCCGCACGTCTCGCTGAGCGCGTCGTAGAAAAGCGATTTGTCGAGCGCGAGCTTGATTTCGGCTCTTCCGTCGCCCGCGCTGATACGTTTTTCGGCGGGAACGACGCGGTCTAACCCCGCGACGGCGGTTTCTATTTTGCCGCAGTCTTTCATTTTTGTTACTTCCGATGACGCGGTTCTTACCGTTTCTATGATAGACGAAACGAGTTTGTTTTCGGGCGGCAGGGCGCGGAGCCAGTCGGGCAGGTCGATATCCGCGACAAGTAAGGGAAATTCCGCAAGCACCTTTTCGAGCGCTTCGGCGTATTTGTCTTCGTCGGCGTTTAAAACGTCCATTGCGGCAACGCTTACGCCGTACTTGTCTTCAAGGTTTTTAGCGAGAGTTTTGCACTCTTTGCCGTCGGGCGCGTTGCTGTTGAGAACTATAGCGAACGGCTTGCCTATAGCCTTTAAACGTTCTATGGTTTTTTCTTCCGCGGCGACGTAATTCGCGCGCGGGATATCCGTAAAACTGCCGTCGGTAGTAACTACTATACCGATAGTCGAATGTTCGTTTATAACTTTTTCCGTGCCGATTTCGGCGGCTTCTTCAAACGGAATGGGTTTGTCGTTCCAGGGCGTAGTCACCATACGCTTTTCGCCGTTTTCTTCGTGTCCGAGCGCGCCGTCGACCATAAAACCGACGCAGTCGATAAGTCGCATTTTCGCCGTGGTTTTACCGTGTAAAGTCACTTTTACCGCTTCGCCGGGGATAAATTTAGGCTCGGTCGTAGTAACCGTTTTCCCCGCGCCGGATTGCGGCAGTTCGTCGATAGCGATTTGTTTTTTGTTTTTGCCCGCGATGTTGGGCATAATAAGCAGTTCGGCAAATCTCTTGACGAACGTAGATTTTCCCGTTCTTACAGGTCCTACCACGCCGACGTAAATGTCGCCGTCAGCGCGTTTGGCTATATCCTGATAAACGTCGTAATTATCCATAGCGAAAAAAATTCCTCCCACATTAGCTGTTACGCTATATGATATGGGAGGAAAAATTATTTTATTACAATTTTTTGTCGAAAAAATCAGTCTTCGGTCTTCGACCTTACGAAAATGCGTATCGGCGTACCCTCGAAACCGAAAGTCTTGCGGAGCGTATTCTCTAAAAACCGCCTGTACGAGAAGTGCATAAGCTCTTCGTTGTTGACGAAAAATACGAAACTCGGCGGGCAGACCCCGTCCTGAACGGCATAATATATTTTCAGTCTGCGCCCGTTTTTGGTCGGCGGTTCGGTCGCGCGTACTGCGGAGGATATTATATCGTTAAGCGTACCCGTGGTGATGCGTTTTTCTGCGTTGGCTTTGACTTCGTCGGCAAGCGAAAATAGCTTGTTGAGCCTTTGACCCGTCGCGGCGGAAATGTATATCGACTTGAAATAATCCATAAAAGCCAAGTCGGTTTTCAGCTTTTTCTCGAATTCGTTTATGGTGTGGGTGTCTTTTTCTATAAGATCCCACTTGTTCATAACTATTATCGACGGCTTGCCCTGTTCGTGAATATATCCCGCGATTTTAACGTCCTGTTCGGTAAGCCCGACGGAAGAATCTATAACGAGCATACATACGTCGGCTCTCCTGATTGCGCCGAGAGAACGTAAAACGCTGTAATATTCTATGTCTTCGTCTACCGAACGTTTTCTGCGTATGCCCGCGGTGTCGATAAGCGTGTATTTTTTACCGTTTACGGTAAGGTCGGTGTCTATCGCGTCGCGCGTGGTGCCGGCTATATCCGAAACAATAGTTCTGTCGTAACCGAGCAGGGCGTTCGTAAGGCGCGATTTGCCTGCGTTCGGCTTGCCGACTATGGCTATTTTAAGACTGTCGCCGTTGCCGAGTTCCTCCGCGCTCGGAAAATCCGAACATACTTCGTCGAGAAGATCGCCTATGCCTTTGGCTTGTTCCGCGGAGATGCCGAACGGCGTGCCTAAACCCAGTTCGTAGAAATCGAATAGATTTTCTTCTTTGTACACGTCGAGTTTATTCACGGCTAAAACCACGGGTTTCCGAGAACGGCGGAGCATTGCCGCGACGTCTGTGTCGGCGGCGGTTAAACCGCTTTTTGCGTCGCAGAAAAAGATTATAACATTAGCCGTGTCGATAGCTATTTCGGCTTGTTTTTTTATGTGTTTCCACATTTCGTCGTCCGATTTAAGTTCTATTCCGCCCGTATCGACGAGAGTGAAGACCTTTCCGCACCATTCCGCGTCGGCGTAAAGCCTGTCGCGCGTAACGCCGGGGGTGTTTTCTACTATAGATAATTTTTGACCTGTAACTCTGTTAAAAAAAGTTGATTTTCCAACGTTCGGTCTGCCTACTATGGCGACGAGCGGTTTATTCATATTTTGTCTCCGTTGTGTTGTCCTTTGTCTCTGTTAAACGGAAGCGTTTGTCGAGACTTTCGAAAATAACGTCGGCTATGCCTTCGCCGCCGAATTTCTGAAGTTTATCGGTAGAATTAAGCAGTTTGTTGTATTGTTCGCCGCCCGAAATGGTGTCTTTTACGAAATTTACGCATTTTTTAACGCTTTCTATTCTGATTGCGTCTCCGACGTATTTAATATAATGGTCGGCAATGAATTTTTCTATAGTGTTTGCGCTGTGCGTAACCACTATCGGAACATTGAAAAACGCAGGTTCCAGAATACCGCTTCCGCTCTTGCCGAAATAGAGATCGCTGGCGGAAATATATTCGAGAATATTCCGACAGAAAGGCAGGGGATAAAAGTCCGTAAGGTCGCCTTTTAAGTCTTTAAGTTTGTCGTAAAGTTCGGGGTTTTTGCCGCATACGGCTATTACGTTTATGGGCAGATTTTCTTTTATAAGGGCGCGCGAAAGTTTTTCGGTAAGCCCCACTCCGTAGCCGCCGTCCATTACGATGACGGTGAATTTGTCTTTTAAACCGAGTTTTTGTCTGAGCTTTGTCTTGTCCCTTTCCGTTTCGAAAGCTTCTTTGCGGATAGCCGTAGGCACGAGTTTAAGGTTTTCGTCGTTGAAACGTTTTTTGAATTTTTTCGCGCGTTCGTAGCCGAACGGAATCGAAATGAGGTCTAAATCGCAGGGGTAGCGGAAAAACTTGTTAAGGTGAGCGTCGGGTCCGTACATAACGGTGTACGGCTTGTTTTTCATATGTTCGGCGTAATAATTCGTCGCCCAGTGCGTGCTTATAACCACGTCGGGCGAAAGTTCTTCCATACGCTTCATGCAGTCGGCGTAAGCGCCGGGTACAAGATGCTCCATCACGAATTTACTTCCGTTTCTGCCGGTAATATTCATCGCCGCAATGTTTATATAGCCGTATAAAACGCATTTGTTGTAGCGTTTTACTTCGTCGCACATTCTCTTTTCGAATTTAAGCATCGGCTCGCCGTAATCTTTGAAAAAGTTACACCTTATTATTTCGAAATAATCTGAATATTTTTTTTCAAACGCCGAACATATGGCTTCTTCCGCCATTATATGTCCGAAACCCGCTTCGACAAACGGGAATAAAATTTTCATTTTTTTCATATTAAACCGAACCTTTAGTTAATTTTTCCGCTACGGCGGTTACAAGCGCGAAGAACCACAGACAGTAGCAGAGCGCGTAAGTTATATCAAACATAGCCGCTGCGAGAGAAGCTATAAAAAACGCGTTAAGGAAAAACCTGCCGTCGCTTTCGGCTGTGTAGATTTTGGCTATGCGAATTACAAAGAAGATAAGGGCGGCTACGCCGATAATACCCCCGCCGCCGAGCGCGTCGAAAAACAGATTGTGCGCGTAACCCGAATATACGAAGCCGCCGTGATTGTCGCCCACGGCGAAAAACCTTTGCGCGTTGCCCACGCCTAAAACGGGACGGGATAAGAAACAATCCCACATATAGCCCCATATTCTGAAACGCCCCGAACCTATGTTGCCCGAATTGAACGCTCTGCCGAAATAATCGAATAATTCTGTAAAATCGGTAAACGCGAGAAGAGCTATAAAGACTCCGAGCAGAACGGACATAAACGCGATGAACGTAA
The DNA here is from genome assembly GCA_934254815.1 of uncultured Clostridia bacterium. GTDB lineage: Bacteria > Bacillota > Clostridia > Christensenellales > Borkfalkiaceae > UBA10281. The sequence goes on from CAKQME010000014.1 coordinate 15,032, forward strand.
CGACCAGCCTGCGCTTGTCCTCTCTGCGGTTTATTATGGTTTTTATCGCGAAAATTATAGCTACGATACCGCCGACGAGTATACCCGTGCGGCTTAAAGTGAATACGATCGCCAGCGAAGATATAAGCGCGGAGAGTTCGTAGAATACGACATGTTTTCCGCGTTCCGCTTTCATATAGGCGAACGGAAGAAACATTGCTATAAGTTCGCCCGATACGTTGCTTACTCCCCAACCCGTGATTATTTTGTTTTTCCAGCCCTCACCGAAAGAACCGTCGGCTATAAGATTGAGATAGTAAACCTCGAATACTTCTATGGCTATAAGCAGGGCGAGTTCGGCAAGCAAGGTTGATATGTAATCGAATAAAAGCCCGTCGGAATTGTTTAAAGTGGCGGTAAACGCGACGTATAACCCGAACAGACATATAACGAGCAGGGCGTTTGCCTTTACGCTCTCGAAATAAAACGCCGAGCCTGCGCCCGCGAGCAACATGGCCGCGGAAGCGACGGCGAAAGTTATGTACGATCTGCCGCTTTTTAAATTTTCTCTGTCCTTTATCACGCGGACGATAAAACAGAAGGCGATAACCGCCACGGCAATTATCAACGGATAAAGCACGTCGCGGCGCATATAGTAATTCGCGCCGCACGGCATATCGCTCGGTCCGTTGCCCTTTCCGTCGCCGTAAGCGGGACTGTTCTGCGTCGAAACGATGAATATTATGTTTGCGAACGGGGTAAGATACGCCTTGTAATTTTTAACGAATAAAAGCGAAAGACAAATCGCGACGGCAAACGTCAATATTCCCGCGAGATCGAGTGCGAGACAGTGGAAAACGAGAGCGATGAAACCCGTAATGAATATGTATGCGTGAGAATCTGTAAATTCTCCGATTTTATCTAAAATTATGCGAGCCGTTCTCAACATTTGCAGTATTTGCCCTACGGCGTGTTTTCTTTGTTTTTTCCGCAGGCGAATTTCTCCGTAGATTATTTTACTACAAATTACGTTAAAAAGCAACCGAAAACGCAAACACGGTCAAGAAAATAGCATTTCTTTTATACCGAGAGCGATTTTTTCCGCTATTTCGCGGCGGTATTCTTTTGTCAGCAACAGGGCTTCGTCTTCGGCGTTCGATAAAAACCCGCATTCGACAAGCGTTGCGGTCGGTTCCGATTCGTTAAGAACGTAATAATCGCCTTTCAGCGGCGAAAGCGGGCGCGTCTGTCCGCTGAGTTCGTTAAGGTGTTTTTGTATAATCGAAGCGAACGCTTCTCCGTTTTCGTCGCCGCTTTTAAAGAACGCCTGCGCGCCCCGTCTGTCGGGCGAGGAGTAAAAATTGAGATGTATCGAGACGAACGCGTTTGCCGAACAGGAATTTATGATTTCTTTGCGTTTTTCCATATCGCGCCGCTTGAAGCCTTTACCCGAAGAACCGTACAGCCCCGATTTTGTCGAACGGGTAAGAACAACCCTGATACCCGATTGTTCTAAAACGGCTTTGAGTTCTTTTACGATTTCAAGGTTTAAATCGCTCTCTTTTACTTTGGTCGAAATACCCGTTACGCCGCCGTCTATGCCTCCGTGACCCGCGTCGAGAACTACGGTAAGTTGAGTTTTGGGGCTTACGCTCGCTTTAACGGCGGCGTTTATTGAAAAAACACACAGCGCGACGGCTAAGGCGATAAGGGATATTAACGATATTTTTTTTACGTTCATTCGTCGTCCTTAATATATATTCGTTCTATACTTATTAAGTCATGCGAACGTTTATTCGTAAAAATAAAAAATCGGTTTATATATCGGGGATTATCCGAGTTTATAAACCGAAAGATGTTGATAACTTATTCAAAATGTGCATAACTCGGCGTTTTTGACCGAAGTTATCCACATTTTGTTTGGTCGTTGTTTAATCGTTGCGCTTGCGGAAACTCGAAAGTATCAGAATAAACCGCAATAAATACAGGAAAGAAACGACGAGCGAAGCGACGTAGGTCATAGCGGCGGCGGTGAGAACTTTTCTTGCGCCTACGGTTTCGTCGCGTTCGAGTACGTTTTGTTCGCGTAACATTTTCAAACCCTTTTTAGACGCGTCTATTTCGACGGGCAGGGTGACGAGCGCGAAAAGAGTGGTAAGCGAATATAACGCAATGCCGAAACATAAAACGTAAGAGCCGAAGTTTTCGCCCGAACCGCCTATTATCCATTCGAGAATAAGCCCTATTATTGCGACGGGAACAGCCATGCGCGAACCGATGTTGGTTACGGGAACGAGAAAACTTCTTAGTTTCATTAAAAAGTTGCCCTCGTGTTCTTGTCTGGCGTGTCCGCATTCGTGAGCGGCGACGCCGAGCGCGGCTATGCTCGAACTCGAATAAACGCTTTCCGAAAGAGACAAAACGTCGTTCGACGGATTGTAATTATCGGTAAGATGACCCGATACGGGGCGTACAACCACGCCGTTCATATCGTATTTTTCAACGAACATCTGGCTCATTTCGTTTGCCGTCCAACCCGAACGGGATTGAACTTTAGAGTATTTCGAATATGAAGTTTTAATCTTTATCTGCGCTATTATCGACAGAATAAGTCCGGGTACGAGTATTATAAGCGACCCGTAATAAATGAAATAGAACATAAAACAATTATATATGAAATATTTATAATTGTCAAACAAAAGAACAGCGTCGTAATTTCGCGCTTTATTTCCCCTGTCGTATTGAGCGTAAGTGAAATATCCCGCTGTATCGGATCGCTAAGTTTTTCCCGATATTACAGGACGAAATTATTTCGGACTGTTCGTCGCTTAAATTTTGTCGGTCTCGGACGGATTGCAAAGCGTTACGTTTTCTATAAGTCCGCCGCATAATTTAACTCGCGCGTATTCGGCTTTGTCGGCGTAAATTAAAAGTATGTATCCGTCTTTGAGAAAATGCGGCGGTGGAAGAATCATAGAATAATCTCCGAGAAAACCCGCAAATTCGTCGGCGCGCGGCTTTAATTTCGGCGTAAGCATATCCGAAACGTCACCGCCCGCCTTTAATTCTTCGAAAAAAGCGTAAGGTATGAGCTTTTCGTCAAGCGCGTAAGGCTCTTTGCGACGGCGCACCTCGGTGTCGGTTCCGATAATGGTTTTTTCAAGCTTCCAGCGCGATATAATAACGTGCCTTAGCAGGTCGTTTTTGTTTTCGGTAAGCGATATAAACGGCGGAGCGATAGAAAAATCGTCGCATATCCGCTTTAAGCAAAGCGTGATTTTGTCGTTTATCGAAAACGCAAGTATAAGCGTGCGCTCCTTTATAAAAGTACATATGAGGTACTCCGCGCCGTTGCTTTCGGCGCGTTCGAAACGAGCTTCGTCGGGCATAAACGGCAAAGTCGTTACAAACATATCGCCGGCGGTTTCCACCACCAACCGCACGCCGTTTTCGCTGTAACAGTTCACGGCTACCTGCCCGCAGTTAAATTCGTATCTGCCGTGACCAAGTAACTTAAAATCGGTAACGCTTCGCCGTGCGAACGACGGAATAAGCAGATAAGCGGCATATAAGTCGATTATCCGCATATTTTGCGTTGTTTTAGGTTTCGGGGTGAGCAGATAATTCAAAGGCAGACAAACGTTGTCGAGCGGCAATAGCTCTATTAAGGTCTCTTTGTCGGTTTCGAATATGAAATAATTTTCGCCCGCGCGCCCGACATATTTTCCGTCGAGTTTCACCGCGCACTCTACGGCGCAGGTCAGATAAAAAAACATAGCAGTGTATTCCTTATAAATTTTATTCGGCGGAATTTTAATATATGTATTAAATAAATTTTTGCTGTCAATAATACGGGCATAAATATTTGTGAGGTGTAAGATATGAACGGTCTTAACGACAAACAGATGATGAGACTTATAGCCGAAGCGGAAGCCGCGAAAAAAAACGGAAAACCCGTAAAAGAGGCGTTTGAAAAGATAGCGAAAGAGACTGACAGGGCGAGCGGAAGTATTCGCAATATCTATTACGCGGCGGTTAAACGCTCCGAAACGGACGAAAAATATTTCAATAAGTATTTTGCGGGCGTAAAACCGGAAGTGGCGAAAATTATCGAGTTCGATAAAGCCGAAGCCAAAGTTATTTTAAAGAAAATTCTCTCCTACGCGACAGACGGAAGATCCGTAAGAAGCAGTATCGCGGCTATTACGTCGGACCCCCGCACCGCGCTCAGATACCAGAATAAGTACAGAAGCATGTTGTCGCGCGACAGAGCCGTAGTAGAAGAGACGATATCCGAAATCAAGCGTGAAAAGGGAAGATGTTTCGACCCGTATAAACGCGGCGAAGACGAGATGATGGCGAGATTAAAACGTGAGATAAACGGCTTATACGACCGTATTTCGGACAATTTAAGAAAGGAGAATTATAAACTAAAAGAGAAGATTGCCGAACTCGAAAAAGAAAACGCGAGATTGATATCGGGGCGTGTAAACGACAGCGTTGCGAAAGAGTATTTCGAGAACATAAACGAGAAAGGCAAGCGCAGGCGTGTAGAATATCAGAAATAGAAAATAAACAAAATTAGCCTTTATTGTTTTGCAATAAAGGCTAATATTTGGATGCAACGTCACGTTGCCGTCGGTGTCAGCACGATTGTATAAATAATGTCGGACTAATAATACATGGATGCAACGTCACGTTGCCGTCGCGTTGCCGTCACGTTGGCAGCCTGAGGCTGCGCGCACGCGATACTATGGTAGTACAATGACGGAGTAAATATAAGGTCGGAGTAATACTCGGATGCAACGTCACGTTGCCGTCACGTCGGCAGCCTGAGGCTGCGCGCCTTCGGTGTCAGCACGATTGTATAAATAATGTCGGACTAATAATACTTGGATGCAACGTCACGTTGCTGCCTGACGCTTTTTCGAAAAGGAAAAGCACGCCGAAAATATACTTAAAACCAAAAATATAACTATCGGTATTATACCGAGTAAAGCGATATTGTCAAAAACGTATAATTCGCGGACGGGGTTGGCGTAATCGGTTACGGAATGGCTTGCGCCGGTGATTATTCTGCCGATGTAGACCGACGGGTAAAACGGCAAAAATCTGCATATCGTTTCAAATCCGCCCATCGTATCGAGCGGCATCCATGCTCCGCCTAAAATTCCGCTTGCCGATATAAATACCGAAGTTATGGCCGGCGCGGTTTTGTCGTTCATTATAACCCCGAAAAGTATTCCCGAAAATACGCATATAAACAACATAGGCAATTCCGATAATAATAACTGACACGCCCGCGCGAACGAAAAATACTCTCCGCCCGTAATCAATGACAGTATATATCCCGCAAATAGCGAAATCACGCCTTGAATTATACCTACGGCGATACCTAAAATCGCATACCCGAAAATAAATTCTTCGTTTTTCAGGGGCGAAGCGTAAAGTCGCTTAAGAAAAGCGGTCGAACGGTCTTTCGATACCAACAGACCGAGAAGCAACATTACGAACGTAAACCCGAAAGATAATATTCCGGGCAGAAGCGAAGTGTATTCGAAAGTCGCCTGCGGAGTTGGTACGCATGCGTTTATTACGGCGAAAAGTATCAGCATAAGCACGGGGAACGCCGCGCAGAATATGTATACTATCGGGTCTCTTAAACATTCCGTTAAATTGCGCTTGAAAAATATAAAAGTACGTTTCATTTTATTCCTCCAATAACTTTACGAACGCGTTTTCGAAAGTCGTTTCGTCGGTTTCGGTTTTTAACTGTTCGACTGTGCCGTCGAATAGCTTTTCTCCGTTTTTGAGTATTCCGACTCTGTCGCATAACTCTTCTATTTCTTCGAGATAGTGCGTCGTCAATATTATCGTTATCCGCTCTTTAAGCCCCTTTATTATTTTCCATAACTCGCGGCGCGCGAGAACGTCGAGACCGAGTGTCGGTTCGTCGAGCAGTAAAAGTCGCGGCTCGGAAACAAGCGCGATAGCTATCGATAATCTCCGCGCGTAGCCGCCCGAAAGCGTTTTCGCGCGCTTTGAAGCTACTTCGTTAAGAGAGAACTCGTCTATTATGCGGTCGACGTTTTCAATGCTTTTGCCGTAAATGCGGGCGAAAAATTCGAGATTTTCTTTAACGGTGAGATTAGGCGCGACCGAAGTTTCCTGCGGGGAAATGTCGGTTAAAGTTTTTACTTTATCCGGCTCTTTTTGCATGTCCGAACCGAAAATTTCAACCTTGCCGCCGTCGAACGGAATAAGCCCGCAAAGAATAGAGGCGAGCGTTGTTTTTCCCGCGCCGTTCAGCCCCAAAAGCCCGTATAGTTCGCCCTCGCGAATTTCAAGGTTTACTCCTTTAAGGGCTTTCACGTCTTTGTACGTCTTTTTTAAGTTTTCGATTTTAACTGCGGGTATCATTTATCTTTCCTCCCGAAATAATTTTTAAACGCCGTGAAACTTTCGGCTAAAAATTCGTCTACGTCGGCTTCGCTCCATTTTATGTACTCGGTCGCAATCTGGCATGCTATGCCGTGCGCGAAAAACCATGCCGAAAAAAAGAACTTTTCCGCTTGTTCTTGCGTATAGCCGCTTATAGAACGAATTTTAGCTATTATAATTTCACCGGTTTTGTCTGCGGATAGCTGTTTTTCGCCTACGTTGCGCATAAATTTGAACGCGAATAACTTCGGTTTTTCTCTTGCAAAGTTGACGTAAGCGGATAAGTACCCCTCGAATAAGCTCTCGCGGCTTTTAAGTCCTTTGTCGAGATATCCGGCGTAAACTGCCGAAATTTTTTCGTCTGCGGCGATTTTGACCGCCTCCATATCGGGGTAACGAAGATATATCGGTTGAGTGGAACAACCCAGTTTTTTTGCGAGCGAGCGGGCGTTTAACGCTTCCGTTCCGCTTTCTTCGATTATTTCCATGGCGGCGTTTGCCACCATTTCCTTGTCGAATACGATTTTAGCTGGCATAATAACTCCTAAATAAAATAACAATTGTTATTTTATACTATAATAAAAAATAAGTCAAGCGAATTATCTTCTTTTGTAAAATTGCGTTATAAGTAACTGTGTTTAACATTTTTAGAAGTTTTGTTTTTACCACTTTGATTACGCTTGTATTGCCGGCAATTTTCGGCGGAAATATTATATGGTTTACTTTTGGAATTTATGAAGCGTTGAGTTTGGTTCTTGCTGTAGTGTTGCTGAAAAGTTCTGAAAGAAACGGTATAAAATTTAAGTAATATCTTGCAGATAGGTAAAATTATTGAAAATGACAAATTTAGCCTTATTGTTTTCGGTGATGTTATCTGCAGCCAATAAAGAACTCCCGCGGTTCTTTCCGCGGGAGTCCTTTGAATAAATATTTTTATAACGGTTAAAACTCAGGTCGTAATGCCTACTACGTCGCTGACGGGCATAGAAAAGGCGATTCCGTAACCGGGGGTCTTTAACCCGACCTGATTGTATAACGAATGTAAAATTTCGTCTTTCTGCTCGGTTTTTACAACTATCATTACTATTTCTTTTTCGGGCTGAACGGTTACGTTGAAAAGTTTTTCCGCTTCGGGGTTGGCAGTGCCGCGGGCGTGTAAAACCGTTCCGCCGCGCGCGCCGCAAACTCTCGCGGCGTCCATTACCGCGTCCGAAAAGCCCGCGTTCACTATGCAAAAAATAACTTCGTGCGAATAATTCTGTATTTCCATATCATTTCTCCTTATTACATAAAAATTGATAAATCGCCACGCCTACGGTGCTTGTCATAGGCGAAACGAACGCTACGCCCGAACACCCGCGGACGGTTCTGAATTTTTCTTCAAGCCCTGCCAGCGCCGGCTTAATCATATCGTTTCTTATAACGCTTACTATAACGGCTTTGTCGTTGGAAACTATGCCTATTTTAGACAACGTTTCTATACTTGCCGTACCGGATGCCGAAAGTATGAAACTTGCGTTCACTTCGAATTCCTGAATGTAATCGGAGAAAAATTCCGATTTGTTTCGCGCTACCACCGTAAACAACAGCGATAACTTGTGCGGAGCGACGTTTTCCTTTTTCGGCAGTTCGCTTTTTATCTTGCGTACCGCGGTTTTTAATTTCGTTTCCATCGTTCCTCCTTAAAAATATATAATCTGCTCGTCGTCGGCGGCAAGATATTTTTTCATCGCGATCTTGTTGCGGATCTGCTTCATGACTATCGCTTTGAAACCGAGAAGTTGTATCGTTATAAGCGGGGTCATCGCGACCATCGCCACCACTCCGAAAGCGTCGGTTAAAATTTTGGCTTCGCCGTGCAGGGCGAAACAAACGCCGATAGCAAGCGGAAGAATAAAACTCGAAGTCAGAGGTCCGCTCGCGACTCCGCCCGAATCGAACGCTATCGCCGTGTATATCGGCGGCACGAAAAACGCCAGACCCAACGACAACAGATAGCCGGGGATAAGATAATAAAGTATGCTGAAATCGAAATATGCGCGCAGAAGAGACAGAGCGATGGAAGTTCCTACGCCGACGGATAAGGCGATCATCATCGAACGCTTGCTCACCGTCTTATCGGTGACTTCTTCTACCTGCTTGTTAAGAACGTGTACGGCAGGTTCGGCAAGGACTACCACAAGACCTATAATAAAACCTATAATCGCGATAGCCCAAGGTTCGAGCGCGGCTAAATCGACGCCGATTTTGTAACCGATAGGCATAAACCCGACCGCTACGGCGGTAAGGAATATCAATAGTCCGACGAAAGTGTACGCAACGCCTACTCCGATTTTAATGAGTTTCTTTTTGGGCAGATGCAGACAGGTCAATTGCAGTACCGCAAAAAATACTACGATAAGACCGAGCGCGATGCCGACTTCTTTGGCTGTCGAAAGTAAAGTCGTACCGAGCGATGAAAAAATGTTTTCCGCAATCGAGTAATCGGGGAGTTTGTAATCGACGTTTCCGCTTGAAAACACGCCTAACAGCATAACCGCGAGAATAGGACCTATCGAACATAACGCCACCAGACCGAACGAGTTTTCGCCTTGATTTTTTCCGCCGAGCGTGGTTGCGATACCTATGCCGAGCGCCATTATAAACGGAACGGTGATAGGACCGGTCGTTACGCCGCCCGAATCGAACGCAAGCGCGAGAAAATCTCCGTTGCCCGTTATTACGACGAGCGAAGCGAACGCAAACATACAGCTGTAAAAGAAGAACAGCATCATCGAAAGCTGTAATTTGCAGATTATTTTAAGTACGGCGAGCAATAAAAACACACCAACGCCCAAGCCGACGGAGACTATCAGCGTAGTCGGGTTGATTTTGTCTTTTACCTGAGTTGCGAGTACGGATAAATCCGGTTCCGCAATGGTAATCAGAACGCCCATGAGAAAGCATACGGCGAGCAGTAACTTCAGATTTTTAAGTTTCGAAAGCCCCGCGCCGATATGATCGCCCATAGGCATCATCGCGAGATCCGCGCCGAGCGAGAACAGCCCTATACCCAGAATAAGCATAAACGCCGAGATAAGGAACACTATGAGTTCGCGGGCGGTAAGCCCGACCAACGGCGTTAAATCGAGTATTACGACTATTACCGCAATAGGACAGACCGAGATAAACGCTTCTTTGAGTTTGTTTAAGAGTGCCTGAAACAATTTTTTGTCTCCTACATATCGATTATTATATTTATTTTATCATAATATAAGTCGTAAAGCAAGAAAAAAGGTGTAATTTCGGCGTACAATCGAAGCGAAAATGTCTAAATTTTAAAAAAACTTTTTACAATCGTCACAATCCTTGTCGGGAAAAATATTCTTAAAGCTTGTAAATTGCATAAAAAATTTTAAGCTTCTCACAATTGTAAGAATGTTTAACCGATAGTATAAAAGTTATCTTTTTTAATATGTTTTTAATATTATATCAATATTGCGTTCCATATTGACAAAAACGTAGTTGTTTGCTATAATAATACCTAAGAATGTTATTTAAATGTATTAGATAAATTAAACATAGACAAGTTGTTTGTCTGATAAAAACGAATTTGTTTCAAAAGTATAAATAGCTTCGGAGGATTATTCATGCGTAAAAAATGTATTTTAATTTCTTTACTGTCGGTAATTATTTCAATGGCAATTTGTTTCGGTTTGTCGGCTTGTGATATGTTCGGAAGCGGCGGTGGTTCAGGCGTAGGAACAAAACCCTCGTCAGGTCTTGAATACACTTTAAGTTCAGATAAAATGGCTTATAGCGTATCAAAGGGTACTTGTAATGATACAAATATTGTTATACCTTCAACACATAATGGTAAACCGGTAACAAGTATAAATTATTCAGGCTTTCGCGGTAACAGAAGTTTAACGAATATAGTAATTCCCGACAGTGTAATAAGTATATGTGATTATGCATTTGCTTATTGTGGCAATTTAACAGGCGTAACGTTAGGTAACGGCGTAACGAGTATAGGTTCTTCAGCGTTTGAAGATTGCGGAAGTTTAGCCGGTATAGTAATTCCTGACAGTGTAACAAGTATAGGTGACTATGCTTTCCAAGGTTGCAGTGATTTAAAAGATGTAACAATGGGCAACGGCGTAACGAGTATAGGTAAGCGAGCTTTCCGGGGAGCTTTAAAAAGTATAGTTATACCGGATAATGTAAATAGTATAGGTTATGATGCTTTCAGTAGTTTAAGTTTAGAAAGTATAACCGTATCCGAAAGAAATACAAAGTATGCAAGTCAGGACGGCATATTATATAACAAAGAAAAAACCGAATTTGTGCATATACCATACAATATAAAAGGTAGTGTAACAATTCCCGACAGCATAACGAGCATAAGTGATTATACCTTTGAGGATCGTGAAAATTTAACAGGTATAGTGATACCTGACAGTGTAACTGATATAGGTGAAGATGCTTTTCAAAATTGCCCTATTGAAAAAGCGACAATGCCGGCGTTGGCAATTAGTTATATACCTAAATTCAATTTAAAAGAAGTCGTAATTACAAGTGGAGACCGCATAGAGGAAAATGCTTTTTGTGAGTGTAGTAATTTAACGAATGTCATAATTTCCGACAGTGTAACCAGTATAGGTAAACGTGCTTTTATATATTGCAGTAGTTTAACAAACATAGTTTTGTCCGACAAATTAACCGATATAGGTGATTCTGCTTTCTGGGAATGCCGTAGTCTGACGAATATAGTAATTCCCGATAGTTTGAATAGTATAGGGAGAGAGGCTTTTCAAGGTTGTCCTATTGAAAAAGCGACAATGCCGACATTGGCAATCGATTATATATCCAAAAGCGACTTGAAAGAAGTTGTGATTACAAGTGGCGAAAATATAAAAGAGCGAGCGTTTGAATGGTACAGTAATTTAATAAGTGTAAAAATATGTGACGGTGTAATTAGTATAGGTGAATATGCTTTCTCGTGCTGTACGGGTTTGACAAGTATGGTTATACCCGACAGTGTAACGAGTATAGGTAATGGAGCTTTCAATCATTGTATTGGTTTAGAAACCGTAACAATAGGTAAAGGGGTTACGAGCATAAACTTTTATACTTTCAGACAGTGTACAGCTTTAACAAGTATAACGTTGGGTAATGGAGTAAAGAGTATAAATTATGCTGCTTTCGATGATTGTAGTAGTTTAAAAAAAGTATTTTATAACGGTACAGAAACAGAGTGGAGGACTATATTTATTGACGGAAATCCTTTTTTAACCGATGCAAAAATTTATTATTATTGTGAAAGTTTGCCTACAGACGACGGCAATTATTGGCGCTATGTAGACGGTGAAATAGTAGTCTGGGCGAAAGAAGACTAAGCATTGACTCGTGTTCAGCGTACACGAAATGACAATTTAACTACGAGAAAGCGTGCTTATAAAGCGACAGAAGATGTTGTAAAATAAGTACGCTTTTTATTTGTGGTGGATTTTATATAAAAGCCTATAACCTGTATGAGGTTTTTCGGTTTGTGGTTATTATATTTTAAATTAGCAACGGGAAATTTTTATGACCGATGTGTTAAGATGAATGGTTTGAATTTCTCTCGGGTAGCCGTTTGACATTTGGCGCGGAAAATGCTATCATCTTATCGATGAAAAATTCGTATATCGAAATTAAAAACGCAACCGTACGGGAAATCGTAATAGAGCGGTCGAGGTTTATATGCCGGCTGGAAAAAGTAAAAACCGAAAGCGACGCGCGGGCGGTTATTGCGGAAGTAAAACGCGAACACCCGTTCGCTACGCATAATTGTTACGCGTATATAACCGACGGCGGCGAAATTTCAAGATTTTCCGACGACGGAGAACCGCAGGGTACGGCGGGGCAACCTATGCTCGAAGCATTGAAAGGCAAAGGGCTTGTAAACGTCGTCGCCGTGGTAACAAGATATTTCGGCGGCGTAAAATTGGGTGCGGGCGGTCTTGTAAGGGCGTATTCGGGCGCGGTTTCTTCGGCAGCGCGCGATGCGGGTATATCCGAGTTTTTTTTGTCCGACGAATACAGACTGACTTTCGGTTACGACAGTTATCAGGCTTTTCTTAAATATATTCAGAAACAACCGATAACCGTCTTATCTACCGACTTTTCGGATAGCGTTACGGCGTGCGTCGCGATAAAAAACCAAAGCGGAGACGTTATAGACGGGCTTGTCGATTATTTAAACGGTAAAGTGTTTTTTGAAAAGACGGGCGAGGGGTATTATATATATGAATAAAATTACGGATATAAAACCGCAGGTAAAAACCCCTACGCGGTGCAATATTTATCTCGATAACGTGTTTTATTGCGGAATGGAACTCGAAACCGTCATGCGACACAGGTTAAAAATCTGTACGGAAATAACTAAAGAACAACTCGACGAAATTCAGTGCGACAGCGAACGGACGCGCGCTATGGATAAAGCACTTTCGTTTATATCCCGCTCGAAAAAAACCGAAAAGCAAGTCCGCGATTACCTTGCGGGTAAGGGGTATACCGAAAAAACGATAGACGAAGTTATCGCTAAAATGTCATCATATTCGTTTATAGACGACGCCGACTATGCCGCGGATTATACCCGCTACGGAGCTAAAGGAAAAGGTAAAAAACTTATCGCTCTGGAACTTAAACGCAAAGGCGTATCCGATTCGGATATGCGCGTAGCGTTGGATAATATGGGCGACGAGTTGCCGTCCGCCGTGGCGGTTGCCGAAAAGTATTGCAAAAATAAAGAAAAAACAAAAGAAAATATGCTTAAATGTTATAAGTATCTGCTGACTAAAGGGTTTTCCTACGATACGGCGAGAGAGGCGGCGGAAAGGAGTTGTAACTGTGATTACGAAGATATTTGATTGCGTGTCGTCTACCAACGACGAACTTAAAAAGTTGAAAGAACCGCTTGAAGATACGCTTTATTTTGCACGCGAACAGAGCGGAGGCAGGGGGAGCAAAGGCAGGGCGTTCGAGTGTAAAAAGGGCGGCGTGTATCTTTCGCTTTTGCGGCTTAACCCGTGTAAGGCGAGCGAGAGCTTCAACCTGATGATAAGCGCGGCGCTGGCAGTCGTAAACACTTTGGATTCTATCGGCGTGCGCGCCGAAATAAAATGGCCCAACGATATTTTTGTAAAAGGCAAAAAGATTTGCGGAATACTTATAGAAAACGTGTTCGAGGGCGATATGGTGGCTCGCTCGATAATCGGCATAGGCTTGAACGTAAACAATAAATTATCCGAAGAGTTGAGCGAAACAGCCGTTACTGTAGAGCAGATAATAGGTCATAGAGCGAATATCGACTATATAACAAAGAATATCGTCGACGAGTTGTATAAACCGCATACTATAGAAGAGTATAAAGCCGTAAGCGGAGTAATAGGAAAGAGAATAACCGTAATAAAAGGTAACGAAACCTATGAAGCGACGGCTAAGGACGTTTTACCTGACGGTAATTTATTATTAGAAAGCGGCGAAAAACTTTCCGCCGCCGAAATAACGATAAGATAAATACTAATTCCTTTCTCTCCAAAGTTTTAATTGTATTTATTGTGTTAGACAAGATTTTAAACGAATAAAGCGGAAACAGTTAATTCTGTTTCCGCTTTATTCGGTTTTAGGATTAAATCAATCTCCGTAACCGTCGGGGTTTTTGGTCTGCCAGTTGAGCGCGTCGCGACACATGTCGTCTAAAGTCTTTTCGGCTTTGAATCCGATAAGCTTTTCGGCTAAACTCGGATCGGCATAACATTCGGGGATATCTCCCGGTCTGCGCGGGTCGATAACGTAAGGTATATCTCTGCCGAGAGCTTTCGAGAACGATTTTATCATTTCAAGAACGCTGTAGCCTCTTCCCGTACCGAGGTTTACTATATAAAGCCCCGAATTCGTAAGCAGCTTTTTCACCGCGAGAACGTGTCCGCGGGCAAGGTCTACGACGTGAATGTAATCTCTTACGCCCGTTCCGTCGGGAGTGGGGTAGTCGTTGCCGAAAACGTGTACTTCTTTAAGCTTGCCGACGGCAACTTTCGTGATGTACGGGCAAAGATTGTTGGGTATTCCGTTCGGGTCTTCTCCGATAAGCCCCGACGGATGCGCTCCGATAGGGTTGAAATAGCGGAGAATTGCGATATTGAATTCCTTGTCGGCTTTGGCAAGGTCTTTTAAAATGTATTCTATAAATAACTTCGTCGAACCGTAAGGGTTGGTGGTCGAAAGCGGGAAGTCTTCGGTGATGGGAACGGTATGCGGATTGCCGTAAACCGTCGCAGACGACGAAAATACGAGATTTTTACAGTTAAATTCTCTCATAACGTCGATAAGCGCGAGCATACCGTAAATGTTGTTTTCATAATATTCGATAGGTTTCGCGACCGATTCGCCTACGGCTTTATATCCCGCGAAGTTTATTACCGCCGTAATGTCGTTTTCCGAAAAAACTTTACGCATTGCGGCTTTGTCGCATACGTCTGCCTGATAGAATTTTACCTTTCTGCCGATAATCTGTTCCACGCGTTTTACGGCTTCGGTTTTGCTGTTGTAGAGATTGTCCGCTATAACCACGTCGTAACCTGCGTTTATAAGCTCGATAGTGGTGTGGCTGCCTATATAGCCCGCGCCGCCCGTAACTAAAATCGTTTGCATTTTATTGTTACCTCCGTTTTTATTTCAATATTATGTTTATGTGTACTTTTTTGCCTTTGTGAAGAACGAAACTTCCTTTCGCCCGAAGCGCGTCGGGTACGGTAAATTCACCCGCCGCGGGTTTGATATCGTCAAGCGTAACGCCGCCGCCCTCGATAAGTCTGCGAGCTTCGCCTTTCGATTTCGCTACTCCTGCCGCCACCATAATGTCGGGGAGTTGGTCAAGCCCCGCCACTTCTACCGTGGGCATATCTTCCGCATTGCCGCCGAACGCCGCTTTCGCCTGTTTTTCCGCAAGCCGCGCTTTCTCCTCGCCGTGAACAAGTTTGGTAACTTCGAACGCAAGGCGTTCTTTAGCCGCGTTCATACGTTCGTCGTTGTATTTCGTAAGTTCGGCTATTTCGTCTAATTCCATAAACGTAAGCAAACGCATACATTCGGCAACTTTGCAGTCTTCTACGTTTCTGAAATACTGGTAAAAATCGTATACCGAACACTTGTTTTCGTCAAGCCATAACGCGCCTTTCTGCGTTTTGCCCATTTTTTTGCCCTCGCTGTTTAAAAGCAGAGTGCAGGTGAGACAGTATGCGGGTTTCGATTCCTTTCTGCGGATAAGGTCGACGCCGGCAAGCATGTTCGACCATTGGTCGTCGCCGCCGAGTTCGAGCTGACAACCGTATTCGCGGTTTAAGTGTAAAAAGTCGTAACCCTGCATTAACATATAGTTGAATTCAAAGAACGTAAGTCCTTTTTCCATACGTTGCTTGAAGCATTTAGCCGTAAGCATTTCGTTGACGGAAAAATATACGCCTATGTCGCGCAGGAAGTCGATATAGTTGAGATCTAAAAGCCAGTCGGCGTTGTTGGCTATAATCGCGCCGTTTTCGCCGTCGAAATTTATAAATCTCGACATCTGTTTTTTAAAGCAGGCGATGTTGTGGTCGATAGTTTCTCTCGTGAGCATTTGTCTCATATCGGTTCTGCCCGACGGGTCGCCTATCATACCCGTGCCGCCGCCGAAAAGCGCGATAGGTCTGTGTCCGCATTTCTGCATCCACGCCATAGCCATAACCGGGATATAGTGACCTATATGCAAACTGTCCGCGGTGGGGTCGAAGCCGACGTAAAACGTCACGCTTTTTTCGTCTAATAATTTGTGTAAATCTTCTCCGTAAACGGTCTGTTTGATAAATCCTCTTTCCTGAAGAATATCCATTGCGTTTTTCATCGAAAAAACCTCTTAAAAAGTTAATCGGTCGCTATATTTTCAGTCGCGACTCTGTTTGTAATATATTTTAGCATTAAATTCGTATAAAATCAAACGTTATATCGCCAAAAACTCAAAAACTACAAAATTACGCCACGATTATTAAATTATTGTAATATTAAGCTTCACTGCGCGATAGTTACAATAATTAGTAGCCTGAGCCGTAGCTATAGTAATATAGTATTTGCCGCATTCGCGAAGAAAATCGACTTTTTTATATCTGTTGTCTTTATCCCACTCGGGAACCGATTCGTCTAAATATTCGATATTTATATTAAACTCCTCATACCCTTTTTTATATTCCGGTTTTTTTGTTCCGACCGAACAAGAATATTCATAAATATAGCAATAACGTTCTGTGCCGTTAAACGGTAAAGTTTTTTCATATAAATTTTCGTTTTGCTTGAAAATAACTTTAAGGTCGTCGCCGCACATTACGGTTATAACGGGGTCGGGTTTTTCCGCGGCGGGTTTAACAAATATTGTCGCTGCTAACAGAGCGCAAGCTATAATAGATAATATAATAATCGTTATGGTTGATTTTCTTGTTTTCATAGTTATAGATTGTTTATTATATATGGTGGACAAGCATTTATCGCTGCGATATAGTTTTCCCATTTTTTATATCAATAAAATCAGTTATAATATCTCTATGTCTCCATTATGCCGATGTCATAATGATACATAAGATAAGTGTCTATCTTTCATGAATATATTTTGAGTAGTGCTATGTCGTCAAGAAACGACATAGCACTACAATGTATTTAAGCGTTTAATAGCACAGAATATCTTTCTATAAGGTGATTTATTTTTTCAACATCAATTAAGCCTTTTCCTATTGACACTTTTAAATACTGACCTTTGAATGCTGTAAAAATATTTTGAGAAACATTAAAAATTTCTGAGAATTCCTCATAAGTATAAAGCCCGTATTGGTTAATATCGTTAGACATCTTGAGTTCATCGTAAGTCATTGTCTCTGGAGAAACATCAAAAATATTAACAAAACCCTCCGTGGCTCCCGGTGCTGATAACATTCCGTTGACATAGTAACATAGATAACCATAGGTTACAGGACTCCAAGCGGTTGTATACTCTTCGGTGATTGTTACGTTTGTGAGCTGAACTGTAGTCCAAATAAATTCGCCATTATCGTCAACTGACTGTTTATTAAAGTAATGTCCGATATATTGAGCCGCATCAGACCTAAGATAGATATATTTGTTTAAACTGCAATCCCAGAATGCGTGTTCAGATATTACTTTCACTGTAGTATTGTCTGAAAAATTTAAATTTATAATTGTATATGAACCGAATGGATCGTTATCGATAAATAATATGGGTGACGAATCAAATTTGCCGGTTATCATATTCCACACTAAAAGAGATTCGTTGCCTGTTAAGTTTTCGACAGGAATTTGCCTCCCGTCGGAGAGAGTAATAAGAGTGCCGGCGGCAACACATGAACCGCTGTCTCCGCCACTTGATGGCGCATCAAAGTAATACCCCACTGCGCCATCGGTAATGTAATTATCTTCAATAGTGATTCCTGGATTTATTGTTACTGAGCCGTTACATGTATAACTGGATATCGACACAGATTTACACATTCTTCCAGCTATTTGTCCTATGTAAGCGGAGAATCGTGTTGTGGGCGTGTTGACTTTAATTGCGAAAAAAATATTTGAATAATTGCCGCAGTTATTTACAACTCCACCATCGGCGGCAATACTTACAATGCCTCCTACGCTGGCAGAACTTGTTCCACGAGCTTCAATAATTAATTTACCATAGTTTCTACAAGATAATATTTTAGCTTTTCCATTTCTGCCAATTATACCGGAAAAATCAAAGGCTTTTCCGCCTATTGAAGCGTAATTATAGCAGTATTCAACTACAGCATTATCACAATTTATTCCGGCAATTGCTCCAAATTCAAAATTTCGTCCATTTAAGTAAATATCTATGGTTGACTGGTCTTTAATATTTGATGGTAACGATGGATTAGTTACTGTTTTCTCAATTGTTATATTGCTTATAGTTCCTTTGTTTTGAGCGCAGACAACTCCTACAACTGAGGAGGCAGAAGCGGATGGGTTATCTTCCTTTGTTGTAAAATTTGGTTTAAAAACCCCCGATTTAATGGTGCCGTTATTTACAAGAATAAAGCCGTAACTTTCTGTATTTGAAATTTCTTTGCTTGTAAACGTTATTATTTTACCATTTAAATCAAATGTACCTTTAAAATCTGGTATAGGATTCCAGTTAGTTATAGTTAAATTTCTATATAATTTATATGTATAACTTGGCTTACTTTGATTTGAAGCGTATTCTCGCATGTTAATAAGATGTCTATTACAGGATATTATATAAGGTGAACTGCTTGTTCCATTTCCTGTTAAGAAAAATCTATTAAATGTTTTAATTGGTATCTCTTCGATATATATGTCATGACTGCTATTTGTAGAATCTATATTGTAAATTGTAGTATGTCCGCCTGAAGTGTGTAATATTATTTTTTTAATTTTAACGGAAAAATTTTCAGAAATATACGGCAATTGATTTTCAATATAATTGTATAAATCAATTTTAGTAAAACTTATATCATTGGCTATGGTATAAGTATATGAATCATTAAATTCCATTATAAATGAAACTTGTTCGTCAGAGCTTGAATTGGATAAAACATTATAACTCAAGCCATATCCATCGTTATTATTATATGTTGCTAAATTAATTTCCGACTTTTCGTAAATGACATAGATATGTAATTGAGCCAGTTGGTGATTTTCTAATGAAGCAACAAGTCCAAGCATATTACTGTTTTCATCGTTGGTTAGTTGACAGTTTGACGAAACTTGTAACGTATTATTATAAAAACTATATTCTGTATATACAGTGGATTTGGCTATCTGAGAAATGTAAAAATCACCGACTTTAAGCTTTATTGTGGTTGTCGATCCACGTTGTATTGCTAAATAATTGTTGTTAATTAATTTTGGTAAAGTTTTAATAGTTGAATAGTCTGAATAGGTTTTCCCATTTACTTCCCATTTGTATGCTGTTTCTGTTTGTACTAATTGAAAAGTTATAGTCCCTATTCCTGAGAAGCCAAAACATAATTTGGATTCTAGTTGCGAATGCAGAAATATCAATTCGGATTTTTTTTCGTTATCATAGAGATTTGAAAAAACAGCATTTGTATTACTACAGAATTGATATCGCACATTTCCCTCATATGAAGCTTGTAGTATATAATCAACATTTGAGGTGGTGACATAAAAGTAAAACTCGCCCTGTATATTGATGTTTTTATATTCGTTTTCAGCTTCAAATGTTTGAGGCTCTTGTACTAATATTTTTGTGTTTGCCGAATTATTATTTGGGTTTGTAACTACGATAAAATATCTGACATTGTTGCTAAAATTATAATAACAGAAATTAGAGTTATTTGTTTTTAGTGGGGTAAATGATGATGAGATTATCGATATCTGTAAATTGCTATCGGATGAAATAATTTTTTTAATGTCACCACTTTCAGCTGTAAGTCCCAAAATAACTGAATCGTTTCCGTTTATTGTTATAGATGAATTATCTAAATCGGTTATCTTACAAGTTAAATATCCTGTTATAAGGGATTTTTCTGAGTTGTGTAGTATTATTTTGTAACATACACCTTTGGATAAGGTTACTAAATATTTTCCATTTACTTTTGAAACAGATTGTGATTGTGGAATAGAGAGTGAGGCTCGTTCACAATCAAATATATATTTACCCGAGTATTGCGGTTGAAAGTTTACGGTTTGTTTTCCATTTGGTAAAATGTATAGTTGAGTATTTGAGTTTTCAATATTACTGTTTAAGATTGTAAAATTTGGTTCTTGTTCATCAAATAATACTTGATCATTGGATACTGAATAAGTTTGATGATCGCCGTTTTCGTCTGAGATATATTGCATAGACGACCAATCTGTCAAGCGTTTTGATATTTCAAAATTACAAAATTGATATAAATGGGTTTTATAATTACTGTCATTTAACAAAATAATGACTTCAGCATAAGAATTGCTATCATCAGATAATATTAGATCTTTTTTAGGCTCTATTACGGACAAGCGAGAATAACCTAGAATGCTTTCATTTTCTTTTTGTGAGGTTCTTGATTGAGATGTATAAATATTATTTTCGTTATTATGTTCAACGGTTATTTCTGTTTTATTATCATATAATGTTTCTGAAAATTTGACTAATGTCTTAAATTTGCCTGATTTATCTATAACATTATAGAGTAAACCCACTTTGCTGTCTATCATTTTTTTTAAAACAAATTTAGTTGTTGTTGCTATTAAATCTGTTTCAGTTTTATATTTGACTTCCCCAAAATTAAACCTCGCTTGTTGAATAATAACTCCGTTATCAAACTCTTTATTATAACCATTATCGTTATAATTTAAGGAATTTTCATTCATCACTATATTTAAAAAACTTGTATTAGCTATATAGTACTTGTAACGTGGTAGAGTTGAGGAATCTATTGATGGGGAATAAATAGACCATTTATATAAACCGTTTTTTGTATCCAGCTTGAACGATTTTTGTAAAATTGGTTCAATCCGCATTTTATATTCGCATGTATTGGATATATTTTCAAAGGAAAAATCTATAAGCAATAAATCGAAATAATAGTTGTCTGTGGATGAATCGAAATCTTTAACCAAATAATATCCATATTCTTTTCCATTAAACTGATGGGTGGAATTGTTTGGTAAGTTGTAAAGAAGAGAACTAGGAATAACTTTTGTTATTTCTGAACAATCTGTAGATGTTGATGCTTGTTTCATGTCGGAGGCAAAATCTTTAATAGTTCTAACTGATAATGAACCATCGGGATTTAATAGTCGGTCGTTGTCAGTAAAATCTGATTCTGTAAATGAATTGGGGGAAGTGTAAGTTGTAATCAGTTTTTGATTGGAAGTAAAGTCTTTAATAGTTCTAACTGATAATGAACTATCGGGATTTAATAGTCGGTCGTTGTCAGTAAAATCTGATTCTGTAAATGAATTGGGGGAAGCGTAAGTTGTAATCGGTTTTTGATTGGAAGTAAAGTTGGTTATAAAGAGCAAAACCGATAACATAATAATGAATGCAAATATTAAATTTATTTTTAATTTCTTCATATATTTCCTCATAATTATATAATTGATAGATACAATACAATTTTTCTATAATTGTATTCTGTTGAGTTGGGGTCGACTTCTATTGTTACAATGTAGTCGCCTTGTTTTTGAATACTTAATACTGGTGTTTCTATACCGTCGGGGTCGATATGGACGACTTTTGAGTGTAAAACATTCGGGTATTTGAAATTCTCGATAGTATAGGTGGATTTTCTTTTGTATTTTATATAGGCAACGCGGCAATCAGTGCTTGTAAGCTCGTTCATTTGTCTTGTTTCATGTAATTCGGAACGGTTTATCGGAAAGTTAAAGTAATCACCGCATTGATAAACCACTTCGATATCGACTTTTTTGTTGTCTGAAATTTGTGTTTTTATTGTTGGAACAAGCCAAATTAAAGATACCGTTATCATAAATATTAATATAATTATTATAACTGAATTTAAATAAGAAAAACATTGTCTTTCTTTATTGTGAAGATTATAAATCTGCATTGGACTAACCCCATATAGTTTGTTTTTCAACTGTATTGTAACACAAAATAATCATAATGTCAATACAAAGTAAAAATTTTAAAATAATTTTTTAAGCATATAACCACAAAATTACGCCACGATTATTAAATATTTTCGTGCGGCTAAACCGTTGACAAACAAAACGCGGTATGTTATCATATAAATGAAACAGGCGTTTTGCGCCGTTTTTTAAAAGCTTTACTGTATCGGTTGAGCGATACAAGTAAAAAGGAGGTCGACCGTATGAATTTCAAAAGTAACGAGACGTTTGCTTCGCAGATAGTAAAGCGCATCAAAACGGGTATATTCGGCGGTCGGTATGCGGCGGGGAGTAAACTGAAAGCTATCAGGGAGCTTGCTGCCGAGTGCGAGGTAAATCCGAGCGTGGTGGTTAAAGCCTACGCAGAACTCGAAGCTGACGGCTTGATTTTTACCGACGGCACTTTAGGTAAATTCGTGACTTGCGATACGGAGACGATAAAGAGAAAACGGGAAGAATTTTTGCTTGACCGATTCGAAGAATTTAAAAGCGAGCTTCGCGAGTGCGGCGTAAGCGAGGAGGAATTTTTATGTATGACGAAAAAGTATCGGGCGTAGGGAAGAGTTTCGGTTGTTACGGAGTGACTAAAAACTACGGAAAAAAACAGGTTTTAAACTCGGTAAGTTTCGATTGTAAAAACGGAATCGTCGGTATTTTCGGTTTGAACGGTTCGGGCAAAACTACGCTGCTGAAAATACTTTCGGGGCTTGACGGATTTTTCAAAGGGTTGCTCTATAAGACGGATTTCGAGGATATAGCCTATATGTCGGTTGAAAATTATTATCCTTGCGACGCGCGTATTAAAGACGTTATCGAACTCGGCGGCTGCGCGCTTAAAAATCAGCGGACGGATAAAATATACGAGGAGCTTAAAGCGGCGGACATCAATCCGAAAAGCCTGATAAAGGGCTTGTCGACGGGTATGCGGCAATACGTTAAATTTCTGCTTACCGTTTACAGCGGCGCAAGCGTTTGTCTGTTCGACGAGCCGCTTTCCAATCTCGACGTGAATATGCGCGCCAAAATTATCCATACCCTTATAAGCGAAATAACCGACGATAAACTCTTTGTGATTACCACTCACGAAATAAAAGAGATAGAAAGGTTGATAGACGGTTTTTATATACTTAAAAACGGCAGACTGTCGGAATATCGGCAGTGCGACGAAATAATCGCCGCCACGGGCGAAAGCATAGAAGATTTTTATAAGGAGAACGTAAATGCGAAAAACTAACCGTAACGTGTTTCTTTGCGAGCTGAAAAGGTATTCGCTTTTGCCCGCGATTGTCGCCGCGGCTTACCTGATAGCCGAGATAATAATGTCGGCGGTGTGTTTTTTCTCCGCGCCCGATATAGGCAGAATAATCGCGTTCGACAGAATAGCCGAGATATTTCTTTATGTGTTTTTCGCCGTAACGCTTGTATGGAGTTCTTTCCGCCTTTTTGCGGATAAACGCTTTTACGATAAATTACGGATAAACCCGGATAAATTGTTTTTGCTGAGAATATTTTTTGTTTTCGGCGCGTGCGCGGCGTTTACGCTTGTATTGATAGGGTTCGGAACTCTGCATATGGTTGCGCTTGGCGCGAAAGACGATTTTCTGTATGCCGAAGCCAAAATCAAACCGATTCTTTTCTCGTATCAGGGGAAATGCTCTTATTATTTCCTGTTCGCGATTGCGGTGGGGTTGTCTGCTGCCGCGGCGTATTCCGTCGTAGTCGGAGTTTCGAATATTATTTACTCCCGCAGCGGCGTTCTTGTCAGGGTCGGCGGCGGCGCGCTTATGGTCGCCGCGATTGTAGTCGCGTTTTGTTGCGTAACGCGGTCGTTGCCGTCTATGCCGGATAAAAACGGCTCTTTCGAATACTCGCTGCCCGTCGGTAAATTGATTTTCGACGAACTCACCACCGTCACCGGCTACAAACAGCTCGTCGCTTCGGCATATCCGTCGGTTATACTGTGTTACGTCGCGTGGAACGTTTTAAGCCCTATGGACGTAATCGTCGCTCTGCTTTTTATAACGTGGGTGTATTTTTCGTCGGCATTTTTCAACTGTAATCGTAACGACGCTTATTTGTACGATAAGGAGCAAACAAAATGAAAACGAATGCAAGAATAAAAAAGAATACCTGTATAACGATTTTCGCAATAATTTCTTCGGTGTTCGCGCTGATTTTTATCTTAATTGCTTTGTTCGGTCTGAGCGTTTACGATAGGCGGCAATCTGAGATGCGCGTGCAAAAGGGAGTAACGCAGATTAAGATAGGCGAAAAGATAAAATTCGAGAGCGTAAACCCTGATTTTAAAGATATAGTCTCTTCGTTTAGAGGCGACGCGTTCGACGTCAGGTATCAGGGCGCGGCGAATTTCAACGACCTGAAAGGCGAAAAACAAAACTATAGTCAACTCGTAAACCCCGATAATAACAGGGATTCGGACGAGTGGTTTCCCGCGGTGTTCGTCGATTCCGACGGCTATCTGAACGCCGTAAAAAGCGGCTTGTACCGTTTCGAATATACGATAGCGAGACAGGTGCGGGATTATGATATAAACGCCTATTACGACAGACAAAAAACTTATACTTTCGTGAATACCGTGGCGGTGTACGAAAACGATACCGATAAATATCGGCCGTTTCCCGATTCCTATAACAAATATTCGTTCGACCCCGACGGCAAGTATATACTTACGCATGATATCGATATCGACGAGAGCTATCGCGAATTTTTGTTTAATGCGGGTTTCGGCGGAATACTGATAAACCCGTACGGCTACACCGTTACGATAGATGGAGGAAAGTGTGAAAACGGCGCGCTGTTCGGCGTAAATTACGGAATAATAAACGGGCTTAAAGTCGATTTCGTATCTTCCGATACGTCCGCGTTCGGTGTAATCGACTTTTACGGTCTTGTTAAAGACAACCGCGGAGTTATAAACGATTGCGGTTTTACGGGCGATATTTATGTCAGAGGCAGATTAGAAGCCGAATCCTATGATTATGGCAGAGTCTCATTGATAGCGGGCGGCGGAATAGTCGAAAATAACTCCGCCGAAGTTTCGGTCTATGCCGACGGGACTATATCTCCGTTCGAGGTTCAGCTGAGAGACGTGCAAACCGAAAATTTGCTCGGCGGTATAAGAAAAGACAATAAAATAACGATATCGGCATATTATTTTTCGGATATACTGCATTGTCGCCGCAGAAATATTCAGCGTGATTACAGCTGGGGTACGGAAAACGGAAACGAAATAAAAATAAACCCCGATCTGCCCGTAATCGATAATACCAAAACTCACGTCGTAAAACTAAAAGTGCCTGAATACGACGGTAATTACCTTATTACGGATAAAATTTATCTGCATAATTCGGCGCTTGAACTCGACATTATAGAAGCTGACGACATATTCCTGCTTAACAGAGAGGGGAGCGCGGACAATCTCGAACTTGAATATTGGCTTGTCGACGGCGAAAAATACGAGAGTTTAGACGGGCTGGTCGTAGACAGAATAATGACTATCGAACCTTGCGTAAAGTATAAAGAGACGGTTTACGTCGACGATATTTTACATGGCGCGGACGAAGTTCTGCGGCTTGACGACGTGTCGCTCGTAAATGCGTTTACGGACTTTTTCGAAAACCCGCATAACGTCGTTCCGACTAAGATAATATTAGGCAAAAATACGACGTTCTACGAATACGAAACGCAGGCAAATTCGAAAGTCGCGGAAAATCTGGCTCGCTGGATTTCGCGCGGCGGCGTTCTCGAAGTATTAAACGGCAACCGTAATATATCGCTTGTCGACCGCAGAATGTTATGTACTGCCGACGGTGAAAAACTGTTGCATTATTTCGCTTTGAAAGGCGAAACCGAAGCCGTGTTGAATCCGTATATTTCGGTCGTAAAGGGTTATGCTTTCGGCGGAAATATCGTTGAGACGATCGATTTAAAAAATGTGCGCGAAATAGACGAAAAGGCGCTTGTCGGTTGTAACTCCGTGAAAAAACTTATATTAGGTGAGGACTTCGTAATAGGCAATCGCTATAATTATAGTTACGACGGCATGCCGAATTTGTTAAGCTGCGCGCCGACGATAGAACAAGTGATTATAGATAAAGACAATCGGACGTATTCGGTTGACGGAAATTTCATTATCGATTATATCCAGACGGGAGTAAAAGCCGTAAGTTTCGTATTGCCTGCCGAAACGGATAAAGTTGTTCTTCCGACAGGGGTGAACATAGTAAGAAAAGGGGCTTTTTCGCAAAGTAAAGGCGTGACGGAAATAGTCTTTTCCGCCGCGGATAACCTGACCGTCGAAGAAGACGCTTTCATGGGGTTGGAAAAACTTTCGAAGATAACGTTCGGTGAAATAGGCGTTATTAAAAGCTCGACGGGATACGAAGCGGATTTGCCGTCGTTGAAAGAGTTGGTTTTCAACGACATTACGCACTCGCTTGCGTTCACATCGCGCGCGTTCAGAAATGCGGATATCGAAAAAATCGTTCTCCCGGCAAATCTGAGCGAAGTCGAGGGGCTTCCCGCTTGCGCCGGGTATGAAATATCTGCGGATAACGAACGCTTTTTCGTCGATGACGGCGTTTTATATGAAACGCGCGGCGGCAATCTGTATCTCGCGTCTTACCCTGTGCGAAAGGCGGCGGGCAGTTATACGGTGAAAGACGGAACCAAGGCAATCGGAAGTTACGCGTTCGATTACGCGCAGGTTAAAAAAGTTATATGCCCCGAAAGCCTGACGCAAATCGGAGGGATCGAGCTTAACAATAACGGGTTTTACGGCTCTAAAATCGAAAGTATCGAATTTCGTGCGACGGGCGAAATAAATATAGGCGGCTATGCGTTCGCAATCTGCGCGAAATTAAACGATATTTCGATTGTAAAAGGCGCGGAACTGAACGTTTATCACGGGGCGTTTGCGTATTGTGAAAGTCTGCGTGAATTTCCTTACGAAAAAGTAAAATATATCGGAGACAGCGCGTTTTACGGCGCGGGGGTCGAATATTTCGAGTTCGGCGGCAACATCGAGTATCTGGGCGCTTTTTCGTTTAAATATTCCGCTTTAAAAAGCGCTGTTTTTACAGGCGACCGTAAATATTTGCCGGGCGGTATGTTCGAAAACGGCGAAATCGAAAGCGTAGAACTGGGCAATATACAGATTGTCGGAGCCGAGGCGTTTCAATGCTGTAATAACCTTACCGACGTTTCGGGCGTAAACGTTACGACTGTCAGAGAATATGCTTTCAGCCGTTGTGGCGTAAAAGCGATTAATTTCCCCGACGTAACCGAAATAGGAGTGGGCGCGTTTTCGAGCAGCAACGTTGAAACGGTGAGGTTGCCGTCGGTGGCTGCCGTACCCGAAGTGGCGTTCAACAGTTGTCTGAAACTTAAATCGGTCACGCTTGCGGACAGAGTTACGGTAGATAAAGCGGCTTTTGCAAATTGCATAGAACTGGCGAAGTTCGATTCGGTAATAACCGACATGTCGGGAAATTCCGCGAGCGAAGTTTTTCGGGATTGCGCAGAGTTGAAAAATCTTTCTTATGATTTCGGTGACGGCAAAGCGGATTTCGGAGAAAATTGTTTTGCAAAGCTTAAAGGTCTTGAAGAATTATCCGTTTCCGCAGGTACTGTCGTTTTCGGCAAAAACGCTTTAAGCGATTGCGTTTCGCTGAAAAAAGTAACGGTAAAGGAAAACGGCTCTGTCGGCGGAACAATAGAAGCCGATACGTTCGCGGGTGTTACTCAATCCGTCGACGTGTATCTGAACGTTTCCGACAGTTTTATCTGGAAAGGATTTATAAAAAACAATTTCAGGGTGTACGTTCCGTTTAAAATGACGGATAAAGTCAAAGCGGAGTGGTATATAGACGAAAGTCAGGTCTTCGGTTACGATTTTACTGCATAGCCGCCCGTGCCCGAATTTTCCGAAACGATAAAAGAAAACGAAACCCGTTGTATCGGCTTTACCCGTCGGCGTAATATTCAAAAACTTTTATCTATAAATATCGCCGTAATAATTGAAAAAACTTTTACTTTATGTTATAATGTAACCGAAAATCAATTTGGAGGCATTGTTTATGCAATATTCAAACGAAGTAAAGAATATGGTCTGCATTGCCAAAGGACCTAAACACGGTCCCGCTCCCATTCCCGAAGAGGGCAAGTGGATAGAGGCAAAACAGATCACCGACATCAGCGGCTTCACTCACGGCGTCGGTTGGTGCGCTCCGCAGCAGGGCGCGTGCAAACTTTCGCTCAACGTTAAAGGCGGCGTTATCGAAGAAGCTCTTATCGAGACTATCGGTTGTTCGGGTATGACTCACTCCGCGGCTATGGCTTCGGAAATTCTCCCCGGTAAAACCATTCTCGAAGCTTTAAATACCGACCTTGTCTGCGACGCTATCAACACCGCTATGAGAGAACTGTTTTTGCAGATAGTTTACGGTCGTACTCAGTCGGCTTATTCCGACGACGGTCTTGTAGTAGGCGCGGGGCTTGAAGATCTCGGCAAAGGTTTGCGTTCTCAGGTCGGCACTATGTACGGCACTAAGGAAAAAGGCACGAGATATCTCGAAATGGCTGAAGGTTACGTTACGCGTATGGCTCTCGACGAAGATATGCAGGTTATCGGCTACGAATTTGTTTCGCTCGGCAAGATGACAGACTTTATAAAGAAAGGTTTATCCCCCAACGAGGCTTACGAAAAAGCAAAGGGTCATTACGGCAGATTCGAAAATGCTTATAAGTATATCGACCCGCGTAAGGAATAAGGAGGTAGCGAGATGGCTTTATTTGAAGGATATGAAAGAAGAATAGATAAAATCAACGCCACGCTCAAAGAATACGGAATCAACTCCGTTGAAGAGTGCAAGGAAATCTGCCTTGCCAAGGGCGTAGATTGCGACGATATCGTAAGAAGCACTCAGCCTATCTGCTTTGAAAATGCGGTTTGGGCTTATACCGTAGGCGCGGCTATCGCTATCAAGAGCGGAGCTAAAAAGGCTGCCGAAGCGGCTGAAAAAATCGGCGTGGGCTTGCAGTCGTTCTGTATTCCCGGCTCCGTTGCGGACAACCGTAAAGTAGGTCTCGGACACGGCAATCTCGGTGCGATGCTCCTTTCCGACGATACCGATTGTTTCTGCTTCCTTGCCGGTCACGAATCTTTCGCGGCTGCCGAGGGCGCAATCAAAATCGCGCTTAACGCAAATACGGTAAGAACTAAACCCTTGAGAGTTATTCTTAACGGTCTTGGTAAAGACGCGGCTATGATTATTTCGAGAATCAACGGCTTCACTTATGTCGAAACTACGTTCGACCCCTATACCGAGCAGGTTAAAGTCGTATATGAAAAAGCGTATTCCGACGGACCGCGCGCTAAAGTTAAATGCTACGGCGCGGATAACGTTCCTGAGGGCGTTGCCATAATGAAACTCGAAAACGTTTCCGTTTCCATAACGGGTAACTCCACCAACCCGACGAGATTCCAGCACCCCGTTGCAGGCACCTATAAAAAGTGGTGCGTCGAAAACGGTAAGAAGTATTTCTCCGTTGCTTCCGGCGGCGGTACGGGCAGAACGCTCCACCCCGACAATATGGCTGCGGGTCCGTCTTCTTACGGTATGACTGATACTATGGGTAGAATGCACTCCGACGCGCAATTTGCGGGTTCGTCATCGGTTCCGGCTCACGTTGAAATGATGGGTCTTATCGGAATGGGTAACAACCCGATGGTCGGCGCAACCGTAGCCGTTGCCGTTGCGGTTGAAAAAGCCATGAACAAGTAATTCAAATTTTTAATAAACAGGTAATATTAACCCCGAAGCCCCGCTGTTGCAATACGCAACAGCGGGGCTTCGGGGTTTGTTGTTCAGTTTTGTTTTATATCGTTTATAATATCCTGAATATGCGAAATTTGCGTTGTGGTAAGTCCGTTGACTTGTAAAAGCGCGTTGTTTTCGCGACATAATAAATAATCCGTGCTTACGCTGAAGTAATCGGCTAATTTGCAAAGCATTTCTACAGACGGTAAAATATTGTTATTTTCCCAATTGCTTACGCATTGTTTCGTTACATTTAAAGCGTTGGCAAGGTCGACCTGAGTTATATGTTTAGCTTGTCTTAATTCTTTTATTCTATCGCAAAGCATATCGTTTACCTATATTATGTACATTTTCACAATACTATTATAATAAAATTGCTTGACAATATATAAATACTTCGGTATACTGATATTTAACCTAAGTATACATTTTAAATTGGAAAATAAAGCTTTATACTTCCCACAATAATGGGAGATTAAGACAATTTTCCATTATTATGGGAAAATATATGTATGAATGACACTTTTGGGGAAAGATTAAAAACTTTAAGACTAGAAAAGGGTATAGGTCAGGTAGCGCTTGCAAAGGAATTAGATGTCGGTAAATCCGTCATAAGTTTATGGGAGCAGAATAAGTGCGAACCTACGCTTAGTAAACTTGTAGCGATTGCCGAGTATTTCGGCGTCACTATTGACTATCTTGCAGGTTTAGAAACATAATAATAAAGAATATCCCACTGTACAAGTAATCCGACCTTATTCGATGGGATTCTTCGGCAGCCTATTCGGCGCTTAAACGCCGGAGCGTTTAAACAAATAGTTTTGCCTTTATTGTTTCGCAATAAAGGCAGCGCCTTATGAATATCTTCGTTCGCAAACCCTTGCAAGCAAGTTTGCTCTCTCGATATTGACAGAATGACAAAAATATATAAGGTCGGACAAATACTTGCTAGCAGCCTCAGGCTGCCAACGTCACGTTGCCGTCACGTTGCTCAGGCTGCTTATGTTGCTTGAGATAATGATTTTAATTCGTAAAACTTGCCTTTTTTTGCAACCAGTTCGGCGTATGTTCCCGTTTCAACGCAAACGCCGTCGTCCATTACGACTATTCTGTCCGCGTCACGGATAGTGGAAAGCCTGTGCGCTACTATAAACGTCGTTCTTCCTACAACCGACGACGATATAGCTTTCTGAACATGAAATTCCGATATGTTGTCGAGCGCAGAAGTCGCTTCGTCTAAAATAAGTATGCGCGGGTCGCGAATTAAGGCTCGCGCTATCGTTATGCGCTGTTTTTGTCCGCCCGAAAGCTTCCCGCCGTTTTCTCCGATTTCCGTGTCTAAACCGTTGGGCAGGTCTTTCAAAAATTCGTTTATGTTAGCCATTTCTACGGCTCTCTGAAGTTGCTCTTCGGTGTAGCGCTTCATTCCGTAAGTTATGTTTTCGCGGATAGTGCCGGCAAAAAGTATGCTGTTTTGCGGTACGACCGAGATGTGATGACGGTACTCCGAAAGGTCGATATCTTCGATTGATTTTCCGTCTATGTAAAGTTTGCCCGCAGTCGGTTTCAAAAACCCTATTATCATATTCATAATGGTGGATTTTCCAGAACCCGAAGCTCCGACTACCGCTATACATTCGCCCGCTTTTACGTCAAGCGAAAAATCTTTTATAACGAGTTGCTCATTGTCGGGGTAGTGGTACGAAACGTTGTCGAATTTTACTTCTCCTTTAATGTCTCCGACTTGCTTTTTGCCGATATTGTACTCTACGTCTTTTATGTTCATTATTTCGGAAATAGACCTTAAAGCTTCCGCGCCGCTGCCTACTTGCGGGGCAACGTTGACTAAAGCCGAAATGCCGCCCGACAGCGAAGCGAACATCGATTGATAAAGAACCACGTCGCCTACGGTAATAATGTCTTTCAACGCGAGAAATGCGCAAAAGATAAGGCATAGAGCGTTTAACAGGTTACTTATAACCCAACTCCACGCGCCGAAACAGGCGGTTACTCTGTCTACTCCGCGCCCCGAACTTTCAACTTGCCGTATGGTTTTTTCAACCGAGTTTATCTCGGTTTCTTCCAATCCGTGAGATTTCGTCACGGGACCCATTACGAGCATTGTGGTAAGTTTCGCGCTCATGTTTTCGGTTTTGATACGCAAATCTTTATATTTTGCGCCTATCTTTTTGCGGAACGCCGTTGTAAGCAGAACGTTGAACGGAATTACGCATAAGAAGAATAGCGAAACGATTCCGTTTTTGTAAATTGCGATTCCTGCAAAGATAAGCGTGCTGATAATGTTCGGCAATACGCTTTGAAGCAGACAGTTAAGGTATTGGTCGACCGCTTCAATATCTTTCAGAAATTTCGACTGAACTTTTCCTGTCTGCATATCGTTGCGGTAGGTAATGGAAAGACTTTGGAGCTTTCTCACGACCGAGCTTTTTATTCCCGCGCTTGTGCGGCGAAGAATTTTACTCGAAACCATTGCGCGGAGCGTTGTGCTGGGTACGTTCTGTATAAGAAAAACGGCTATAATCAGCGCGTCTATCGCGATGCGTTGCCAGACTTCTGCCGTCACCGCTCCTGCGGCGGTTGCGTTAGTAACCGTATTTATTATATCTGCGGTGACGATAGGTATAACGTAGACGGGCGACGTCTGAAAGACGAAGAGCAGGGCGGTTAAAAGAATTGCGCCCGCGTTCATCTTCATAAGCTTGAACAGAAATCCGCGTTTCGTCTTTTTAGGCGAACCGTCGTCGGTAAATAAATGGTCGTAGGCGGGAATAACGTTGTCGCTTCGTTTAAGTTTTGCGAATCTGCTTTTTTCCGTACTCATAAATTCTCCTTAATAAACAAAAAAGGATAAACCGCGTAGGCTTATCCTTTTTGTAAATGTATTGTAGCATATCGATTATGCGTTGTCAAGCGTGAGAATAAAAATTTTAAAAATCTTTTTTCAAGCCCAGAATTTCGTCGGCGGAAAGATCCAGTTCGCGGCAAAGTATGGCGAACGTATCAAGCCTCGGTAACTTTTTGGTAGTTTTATATTGCGTTATCATTTCTGGCGAAACGCCAACTCTTTTCGCTATTTCTATGGTACTCAGACCGCTGTTTTTTATTTCCGCGCTTAATCTTTCTTTTATATTATCCATTTCCCCGTTCCTGTCAATATATAGTTTAATTGTATCTATTTTATAACTAACGGTTAGTTTTTGCTTGACAACTAACCAACGGTTAGTGTATAATTCCCGCGAGGCGGGTTATAGATTTCATAAAAACAATCGTACAGCGCAAACCCTTGCAAGCAAGTTTGCTCTCTCGACATTGACAGAATGACATATTTAATATATATATATTCTGTCATATTGAGCGCAAGCGAAATATCCCACTGTAACAAGTAGTCTGCACTTTTTCGGTGGGATTCTTCACTACGTAATTCGGCGCTTAAACGCCAAAAGCGTTTAAACAATAGTTTTGCCTTTATTGTTTCGCAATAAAGGCAGCGCCTTATGAATATCTTCGTTCGCAAACCCTTGCAAGCAAGTTTGCTCTCTCGATATTGACAGAATGACATATTTTAATTTTGTCATATTGAGCGTTAGCGAAATATCCCATTGTATTAAGTAGTCCGCGCTTTTTCGGTGGGATTCTTCGGTTCACTCAGAATGACAAAAATATAAGGGCGGATAGATACTTGGATGAAACGTCACGTTTCCAGCCTCAGGCTGCCAACGTCACGTTGCCGTCACGTTTCCAGCCGCAGGCTGTTTGGCATCGAATAATAATTTAATGGCTTGATAAACGTGCTTTATCGGCACTAATTCTACTTTGCCCTCAAACTTTTTCATTCCCTCCATACTTCTGGCGGGTAAATAAATCTTTTTCGCGCCGAGCCTTACGCATTCCGCAACGCGCTTTTCGGCTTGCATAACTCCGCGTACTTCGCCCGTCAACCCTATCTCTCCGAATGCGCATACTTCTTTAGGTATGGGCTGATTTTTAATGCAACTTGCCAACGCAAGCGCAACGGCAAGATCGGCAGACGGCTCGTTCAACTTAATTCCGCCCATAACGTTGACGTAGACGTCGAGTGAGTAAAAGGGCAGATACGCCCGCTTTTCAAGCACCGCAAGCAATAATAACAGCCTGTTTATCTCTATTCCGATAGGCATTCTGCGCGGTAAACCGAAAGCCGTTTTAGATAAAAGCGTCTGAATTTCGACGGGCATACAACGATTGCCCGATATCGACGGCGTAACAATGCTTCCCGCTTCTTCTCCGCGATCGTCGGAAACGAATATTCCCTCGTAATCCTTAACTCCGCGTATTCCGTCTTCGCGCATTTCGAATACGCCGACCTCCTGCGCGGACCCGAAACGGTTTTTAACGGCTCGCAATAACTTGTAATTGTCCTGCGGCTGTCCCTCGAAGTATAAAACGGTGTCCATAATATGTTCAAGTATTTTTGGACCCGCAATCGCGCCGTCTTTGGTGACGTGACCTATTATAAATACCGTGGTTTTGCCCGATTTAGCAAAACGCATCAACCGCGACGCGCATTCTTTTATTTGCCCGACGCTCCCCGCGGAAGAACTCATTTCTTCGAGATATATCGCCTGTATCGAGTCGACTACGAGAAATTCGTAACCGTCGGCGCAGTCGAGAATATTATCGAGCGACGTTTCGTTTATCACGTCTAATTCGGAGTAATTTACGTTCAGCCTTTCGCAACGCATTCTTACCTGCGCGCGGCTCTCTTCTGCGGAAGCATATAAAACCTTGTGTTTCTGCGACAGGGAACACGCGACCTGCGTCATAAGCGTAGACTTGCCTATACCGGGGTCTCCGCCGAGCAGAACGAGCGACGACGGAACTATGCCTCCGCCTAAAACGGTGTCGAGTTCGTCTATTCCCGATTTTATTCTCACCGTGTTTTCTCTCGCCACTTCGCTGAGCTTTACGGGGCGTTCGTAGACCCTGTTTACCGCCTTATTGACGGTTTTTTTGTCTTGAATTTCCGTTAATTCTTCGGTTATCGAACCGAACGTTCCGCAGGATGGGCATCTGCCGAGCCAGCCCGGAGTTACCGCTCCGCATTCGGAACATACGAATCTGCTTGTAGTTTTACTTTTCATTTCAGTCTTTTATTTCTTGTGAGACAATACGCCTGAACGGCAATTCCCTCTTCTCTGCCTACGACGCCTATTCCCTCAAGCGTCGTGCAACTTATGCCTACTTCTTTTTCGTTTATGCCCGAAAGACGAGCTATATTTTTTGCGATAGTTGCCGTATAGGACGATAATCTTGGCTTTTCAGCCATTATAACCGCGCTTATGTTGACGACTTCGAAACCGTTTTCGCGGAGTTTTTTTATCACTTCGGCGTATAGAATTTCGCTCGATATTCCCTCATATTCGGGGGCGGTATCGGGGAAGAGTTTGCCTATGTCTCCCAAAGACGCCGAGGACAGTAACGCGTCCATAATCGCGTGTAGCAGAACGTCGGCGTCGCTGTGACCTAGTAAGCCTTTGGCGTGCGGTATTTCTATTCCGCCCAGAAAGAGTTTTCTTCCCTCCGTAAGTCTGTGCAGGTCGAAACCCGTGCCGGCGCGTAAATTGCCCGACGGCGAAAAATCTTCGGCGTAAGTAAGTTTTTTGTTGTCGGTATCGCCGTCTACAAGATGGCATCTGCCTATGTATTTTGCGAATAACCCCGATTCGTCGGTAAATTTAACCGAACCGTCGTCAAGCGAAAACGCCTTTAAAATCAAGTCCTTTTTAAACGCCTGAGGAGTCTGAACGTTGTAAAGATTTTCGCGCCCCGCCGAAACGATCAGTTTTTCTTTGCCGTCGTAAGATATCTGCGCGATAGTGTCGGTTGCGGGTACGCACGCCACGCCAGAACCGTATTTTACGGCGGAAGTTATGCAATCGGAGATAACGCGCGCGGATACGAACGGGCGCGCTCCGTCGTGAGTGACGACAACGTCGCCCGACGCGGCTTTAACCCCCGCCAGAATCGATTCCGAACGTGTTTTCCCGCCGCGGACGAATATCGCTTCCGCTCCTATTCTCTCGGCTAAATCGGAAAACGTTCTCTCGTCCTGTTCGGCGCATACGACGATTATCTCGTCGATAAGCGGGTGGGTGACGAACGTGTATAACGTCTTTGCGAATACGGGTATTCCGTCTACGGGTTTTAACAGTTTGTTGTAACCGAAATTTGCTCTGTCGCCGCTTCCCGCGCAGGCTAAAATTGCCGATACCATGGTTTTCTCCTTATGCTTTATTAAGAATGGTTTTCGCTATAAGCGCGTGTCCGTTTGCCGCGGGGTGTAGACTGTCGTTTTTGTCGGGCGAAAAATACAGCGACGCGCTTTCCGCATATAGCGGAAATAACCCGCAGTCGCGGTACAGATCGATAAGCTCTATCGCCCAGATGTCCGCCGCTTTTCTTTCCGCTTCGACGTATTCTTCGAGATAATTGCCGACGCGGTTGGCGTAAAGCTCCGACGACTGTATATTGTCTCCGCCGAAATACGCGTAGGCGCGGTGCAGGGGAGTCAGCATTATTATTCTTTTGTCGGGATAATTTTGTCTGACGTAAGAATAAAACTTGTTAAGTCTGCCTTTGAACGTGTCGTCCGAAAAGATGAATTCCCGCTTTTTTCTCGCCGCAAAACGGGTAAAATTGCCGTTTTCGTCGCTGTCGCAGGCTACGTTTTCGGTGTGTTCGGTAAAAAATTCACCGAGAGCGACTCCGCCGTTGAAATCGTTCGTGCCGATCAGTACGAATAATATATCGAAGTCGTTGCCGACCGTTTTTTTCATATTTTCGAGCTGAGAAAACAGATCTGCCGACTGCGCGCCGTTTACGCCGAACCCGTAGGTTTTCGCGCCCGTCGCTTCTGCAATGTATTCGATATAACGCTTATCCGTGCCGATACCGTCGGTTATACTGTCGCCTAAAAAACATATTCTGTCAGTGCTTTTTATCATGATTGCTTTCCTTAATATATAATAAATACGGGGTTATGTTATTAAAAGTCGTTTCCGACGCCCGAAAACCTTTTTAAGAGATAATCTCGTATAAAGAAGAAGCCTCTTCCTTTTTTACGACCGGGGCTAAATTCAAAACTCTGAATTTAACCGTTTCGTCTCCGAACCGTATTTCGGCAACGTCGCCCACCTTTAACGTGTAAGACGGCTTTACTTCTCTTCCGTTTACGGTCACTCTGCCGCCTTTGACGGCTTCGTTGGCTACCGTTCTGCGCTTCAACAGGCGCGAAACTTTCAAAAATTTGTCTATTCTCATAAAAAATCCTTAAAAAAATCGACTAAATTCAAAAACGGCTTAAAAACCCTTGACAGATTGTCGATTTTATATTATAATTCTATAATGCTATAAAATCTATAATAGCGTCTTTTTACGCTGTCCGCAAATAAAAAGGTCGAACACCCGCCGAAAGACGCAAAAAATTTTCCGCTTTTTCTTATGTTTTCATTATACACCTAAACGGAAATAAAATCAAGATAATTTGCAAAAAAAATCAAAGGAGAGGTTTTAATGACGCGCAATTTACCTATCAGGAAGTTCGGCAACGTCGAGAGAAGGACCTTCGCGAAGATCGAAGAAGTGCAGCCTATGCCCTATCTCATCGAGATTCAGAGGGATTCTTACAAGAGTTTTATCGAAGAGGGTATCAGCGAGGTGTTCGAGGACTATTCCCCGATAACCGACTATTCCGACCGCTTTGAGCTTTATTTTCTCGATCATTCTCTTTCCGACAAACCTAAGTACGATGAAAAGGAATGTCGTGACCGCGACGCTACTTACGCCGTTCAGTTAAAGGT
This sequence comes from uncultured Clostridia bacterium, assembly GCA_934254815.1. Lineage (GTDB taxonomy): Bacteria > Bacillota > Clostridia > Christensenellales > Borkfalkiaceae > UBA10281. Next base: position 52,827 of record CAKQME010000014.1, read on the forward strand.
AAAGGTAAGGCTTGTCAACAAGGTAACGAACGAGATTATCGATCAGGACGTGTTTATGGGCGAACTCCCCAAGATGACGGACAACGGCTCGTTCATTATCAACGGCGCGGAGCGCGTTATCGTTTCGCAGCTTGTTCGTTCTCCGGGCGTCTATAACGGTTTCGAATATTCCAAATCGGGAAAGAAACTGTATCAGACGACGGTTATCCCCAACAGGGGCGCATGGCTCGAATTCGAGCAGGACTCGGATAACGTTCTCTGGGTAAAAGTAGACAGAACGCGTAAACTTACGGCTTCGCTTCTTCTCCGCGCGCTCGGTTTCGGTACCAACGAGCAGATAACCGAAATTTTCGGTGACGACGCTATGCTTGCCGCTACTATGAGCAAAGACGTAGCCTGCACCGAAAGCGAGGGCTTGTACGAATTGTACAGAAGAATCCGCCCCGGCGAAGTTCCTACCGAAGACGCCGTAAGACAGCAGCTTAAAAACCTTTTCTACGATCCGAGAAGATACGATTGCGCCAAGGTCGGCAGATATAAGTTCAACAAACGCCTTAATATGGGCGTGAGAGCGGTCGGCTGTACGGCTTACGAAGATATAATCAACGAAGACGGCGAACTTCTCGTTAAAAAAGGCGAGGTGATTTCCGCCGAAGCCGCGAAACTCATTCAGAACAGCGGTATCAACGAAATCTACGTTCTCGTAAACGGAGATAAAAAACACAAGATGATAGCAAACAACGTTGCGGAATTCAAAGCCGTGACGGGGCTTGATTGTCATCTCTTCGGTCTTACCGAAAACATACATTACCCCAACTTCAAATTCGAAAAAGAACTTGCCGAAGCTATCAAGTCGTCGGACGTCGAGACCGTTGCGGATAAGTATATCGATAAAATAAACGATATATTCTATATGCAGGAAGTCGTTCCGGCTGCGGGCGAAGAGCTTAAACCCGAAGATAAGAAGAATGCCGAGAAGAGAAGAGAACTCAGAAGAAAGTTCGTCTATTCCTGCGGCGCGCTGTTCGATATCTTAGGCGGCGAAGTTCCCGAAAAACTTACGGCGGAGCAGAAGAAAAACATCAAGCTCGCGCTCGATAAGCTTAATCATAAACATATCACCGTTGACGATATCATCGCTACGGTTTCCATAAATCTCGATTTGAACTACGGCATCGGCACAGTGGACAATATCGACCACTTAGGCAACAGACGCGTGCGTTCCGTAGGCGAACTTTTGCAGAACCAGTTCAGAATAGGTATTTCGAGACTTGAAAGAGTAATCAAAGAGAGAATGTCCACGCAGGATCCGAAAGACGTTTCGCCCACGGGTCTTGTAAACGTCCGCCCGGTATCGAGCGCGATCAAAGAATTCTTCGGTTCTTCGCAGTTGTCTCAGTTTATGGATCAGACGAACCCGATAGCGGAACTTACGCATAAGAGAAAACTTTCCGCGTTGGGTCCCGGCGGTCTTAACAGAGAACGCGCGACGTTCGAAGTCCGAGACGTTCACTATACGCATTACGGTCGTATGTGTCCGATAGAGACCCCCGAAGGTCAGAATATCGGTCTTATCACTTCGCTTTCGGCTTATGCGAAAGTAAACGAATACGGCTTTATAGAATCGGCTTACAGAAGAGTCGATAAAGCGACGGGTAAAGTTACCGATATAGTCGATTATCTTACAGCCGACAGAGAGGACGCGTTCGTTATAGCTCAGGCAAACGAACCGCTCGACGAAGAGGGTCGTTTCGTCAACGCCCGCGTAGCGTGCAGAAGAAGAGACGAAATAACCGAGCTTCCGAGAGAAGAAATAGATTACGTCGACGTATCGCCCAAACAGCTCGTTTCGGTCGCTACCGCGCTTATACCTTTCCTTGAAAACTGCGATACGAACCGTGCGTTGATGGGTTCCAACATGCAACGTCAGGCAGTTCCGCTTCTCAAACCCGAAACGCCTATCGTCGGCACGGGTATCGAAGCCAAAATCGCTTACGATTCGGGCGTACTCGTAATAGCCAAAGAAGCGGGTAAAGTCAAATACGTTTCGGGCAGCGAAATAGTCGTCAACGAAGACGACGGCACTACCGGCGGCTTCGACAGAGTATATACGCTTAAGAAATTCCAGCGTTCCAACCAAGGCACATGCCTTAATCAGCACCCCATAGTAAACACGGGCGATATCGTCACGAAAGGAATGATCCTTGCGGACGGACCCGCTACCTGCGACGGCGAACTCGCGCTCGGCAGAAACATTCTCATCGGCTTTATGACGTGGGAAGGTTATAACTACGAGGACGCTATATTGCTTTCCGAAAAACTCGTACAGAACGACCTCTTCACCTCTATACATATAGAGGAACACGAAATAGAGTGCCGCGAAACGAGACTCGGTGAAGAAGAAATAACCAGAGATATACCGAACGTAGGAGATGACGCGCTTAAAGACCTCGACGAAGAGGGTATCATAAGAATAGGCGCAGAAGTTACCAGCGGCGATATTCTCGTAGGTAAAGTAACGCCTAAGGGCGAAACCGAGCTTACCCCCGAAGAGAGACTTTTAAGAGCTATTTTCGGTGAGAAAGCAAGAGAAGTAAGAGATTCTTCGTTGCGCGTTCCGCACGGCGAAGGCGGTATTGTAGTAGACGTAAAGAAATTTACGAGAGCCAATAAGGACGAGCTTTCTCCGGGCGTAAATCAACTCATAAGAGTTTATATAGCTCAGAAGAGAAAGATTTCCGTCGGAGATAAGATGGCGGGACGTTACGGTAACAAGGGCGTCGTGTCGAGAATACTTCCCGAAGCGGATATGCCGTTCCTTGCGGACGGAACTCCGTTGCAGATAGTTCTTAACCCGCTCGGCGTTCCCTCCCGAATGAATATCGGTCAGGTTCTCGAAGTGCATTTGTCGCTCGTCTGCAAGCAACTCGGCTGGAAGATCGCAACGCCCGTATTCGACGGTGCGTCCGAAACCGATATAAGAGAATTGCTCCGCGAAAATCATTTCGTAAACCCCTACGGCGAAGTTGACGGTAAGATTCAGCTTTACGACGGCAGAACGGGCGAACCGTTCGAACACAGAGTAACGGTCGGCTATATGTATATGATCAAGTTGCACCACCTGGTCGACGATAAGATTCACGCTCGTTCGGTCGGTCCTTACTCGGTAGTTACGCAGCAACCCCTTGGCGGAAAGGCGCAATTCGGCGGACAACGTTTCGGTGAGATGGAAGTCTGGGCATTGGAAGCTTACGGCGCGTCGCATATTCTTCAGGAAATCCTTACGGTTAAATCCGACGACGTAGTGGGCAGAGTAAAGACTTACGAATCGATAGTAAAGGGCAACGACATTTCAGAACCGGGCATCCCCGAATCGTTCAAGGTTCTCCTTAAAGAACTTCAGTCGCTCGCGCTCGATATGAAAGTGCTTACCGAAAATCACGAAGAAATTAACCTTAAAGATCTTACCGAGGACGCTGACGACGTCAACCTCAACGAAAGAGAGAAAGAACATATCGATTACGTCGATCTCGATTTCGGTGACGAAAACGAAGAGGAAAAAGAAGAATCGGACGACGAGGAAGAGAACGACGCTTCTTCGATATTCGACGAATTCGACGACGTTCAGCCTGCCGAAGAAGATGAGGAATTCAAATCGAACGAGCTTTTCGACGATTTTGACGATCTCGACGATATAGATTCGGACGACGAGGACGATAATTAAGCGGAGGAAAGAGAATGTTTGAGCTTAATAATTTCAATTCTATACAGATAAGCGTAGCTTCTCCCGAAAAGATCAGAGAATGGTCTTACGGCGAAGTCACTCGCCCCGAAACGATAAATTACAGAACGCAGAAACCCGAAAGAGACGGTCTTTATTGCGAAAGAATTTTCGGACCTACCAAGGATTGGGAATGTCACTGCGGAAAATATAAAAGAATAAGATATAAAGGTATCGTCTGCGAAAAGTGCGGCGTCGAAGTAACGAAAGCAAAGGTAAGACGCGAAAGAATGGGTCATATCGAGCTTGCCGCTCCCGTTTCGCATATATGGTATTTCAAGGGCGTTCCGTCGAGAATCGGTCTTATGATCGATATGCCGCCTAAGCAGCTCGAACAGGTAATTTACTTTGCCTGCTACGTCGTACTCGATCCGGGCGCTACCGAACTTGAATACAAACAGGTTATAAACGACAGAGAATACAGAGAAGCCTGCGAAAAATACGGCGAAAATTCGTTTAAAGTAGGTATGGGCGCCGAAGCCATAAAGGAACTCCTTATGGCGGTTGACCTCGAAAAAGAAAGCAGAGAATTAAAGACGCTTATAACCGAAAACCCCGATAGCCAGAAGAGCGCGAAAGCAATCAAGAGACTGGATATCGTCGAGGCGTTCCGCAAGAGCGGAAGCCGCCCCGAATGGATGATTCTCGACGTTATACCCGTAATTCCCCCGGATCTTCGCCCGATGATTCAGCTCGACGGCGGCAGATTCGCGACTTCCGACTTAAACGACCTTTACAGAAGAGTTATCAACAGAAATAACCGTTTAAAGAAGTTGATGGAATACGGCGCGCCCGAAATCATCATCAGAAACGAAAAGAGAATGTTGCAGGACGCCGTCGACGCGCTTATAGATAACGGTCGTCGCGGCAAAGCCGTATCCGGCGCAGGCAACAGAGATCTTAAATCGCTGTCCGCTATACTCCGCGGTAAGCAGGGTCGTTTCCGTCAGAACCTGCTCGGAAAACGTGTCGACTATTCCGGTCGTTCGGTTATAGTCGTAGGTCCCGAACTTAAACTTTATCAATGCGGTCTGCCCAAGGAAATGGCGATCGAGCTTTTCAAGCCGTTCGTCATGAAAAAACTTGTCGAGCAGAACCTTTGCCATAACATCAAGAGCGCGAAGAGAACGGTCGAGAGAATGAAACCCGTCGTATGGGATATTCTCGAAGACGTAATTAAAGATTACCCCGTTCTTCTTAACCGTGCGCCCACGCTTCACAGACTTTCGATACAGGCGTTCGAACCCGTTCTTATCGAGGGCAGAGCGATTAAACTTCACCCGCTCGTTTGCGGCGCGTTCAACGCCGACTTCGACGGCGACCAGATGGCTGTTCACGTTCCGCTTTCGATAGAAGCTCAGGCAGAGGCGAGATTCCTTATGCTCGCTTCCAACAACATTCTTAAGCTTTCCGACGGTAAGCCCGTTATGTCACCGTCTCAGGATATGGTTCTCGGTTGTTATTACCTTACCATAACCCGCAGAGAAGAGGGTAAGTATTACGACGAGAGAGATAACGAGTATATTATCGGTGAAGACGGTAATTTCTACGACGAAAAGAATATTAAATTTATTCCGTCTGAGGAAATTACGGGCGAAAGAGTCGTTGTTACCGAAGCGGATAAAGACGGTATTTATTCGAGAAACAAGAGAGAGAAAAAGACAATCATCGTAAGTTGTACTCTTAAAAAAGAGGGCGACGAAAACGCCGAGGGCTTCACTGTAGATTATTACGAACCCGACGTGTATTCTTCTGTCGACGAAGCGCTTATGGCGTATCAGACCAAACAGTTGTGGTGTCAGGACGAAATTTACGTCCGCCGTACGGTCGATCTTCCCGACGGAACAAAATATACAGGCATAATCAAAACCACTGCGGGCAGAATTATTTTCAATAAACAGATTCCGCAGGATATCGAGGGCAAAGGCTTTACCGAGAGAAAAGAGGGCGATAAAGACAGTTATCTTCAATTCGTCATCAACTTCCTTGTCGGAAAGAGCCAACTCAAAAAAATCGTCGACGCGTGCTTCAAATCGAGAGGTTCGGTATGCGCGGCGGATACGCTCGACTATATCAAGTCGCTCGGTTATAAATACTCCACGGTTGCCGCAATCACCACTTCGGTGTTCGATATGCAGGTACCCGCAGAGAAAAAGGAAATTATCGACGCGGCAGGCGAAGAAGTTATCAAAATCGAAAAGAAATTCAACCGCGGTATTATGACCGACGACGAGAGATATAAAGCCGTCGTCGATATCTGGACTAAAGCCACGGCTGACGTTTCGGAAGAATTAAAACTTACGCTCCGTAAGTTCAACCCCATCTGGATGATGGCGGACTCCGGCGCGCGTGGTTCTATCGACCAGATTAAACAGCTCGCGGGCATGCGTGGTCTTATGACCAACCCCAACGGTAAAATCATTGAAATACCCGTTAAATCGTGCTTCCGTGAAGGTCTTTCGGTTCTCGAATACTTCATTTCTTCGCACGGCGGTCGTAAAGGTCTTGCCGATACGGCGTTAAAGACGGCGGACTCCGGTTATCTTACCCGTAGACTTGTAGACGTTTCGCATAACGTCATCATAAGAGACGAAGATTGCGGCGATATAAAGGGTATGGAAATCGAAGCGATAAAGGGTATCAAGGGCGAGATTATCGAAAGTCTCGAAGACCGTATCAACGGTCGTTTCAGCCCCGTAGACATTACCGACCCGAACACCGGCGAAGTAATAGTCCCCGCTAACGAAATGATAACCGAAGATAAGGCTAAGCAGATCTGTAAAGTCAGAGATAAGGTTATAATAAGAAGCGTATTCACCTGTAAGTCGAAATACGGCGTGTGCGCTAAGTGCTACGGCAAGAACATGAGTAACTCGCTCCCCGTTCAGGTAGGCGAAGCGGTAGGTATAATCGCCGCTCAGTCCATAGGCGAACCGGGTACGCAGTTGACAATGAGAACGTTCCATACGGGCGGTATAGCGTCGACGGGCGATATCACGCAAGGTCTTCCGCGTGTCGAAGAGCTCTTTGAGGCGAGAAAACCCAAGGGCGAAGCGGTTGTATGCGAACATAGCGGCGTAGTTACCGTACAGGAAAAAGACGGCGTAAGACACGTTATGGTTAAGTCCGAAGAAGACGGAACGGTTAAAGATTACGTCATTCCGTTCAGCGCGGATTTGCGTGTAAAGACGGGCGATACCGTAGATACGGGCTTTGTATTGACGGGCGGTTCGGTCAACCCGCAGACTATACTTAAAACTCGCGGTTTCAAAGCCGTTCAGGACTATATTTTAAGAGAAGTTCAGTCGGTATACCGTAGCCAAGGCGTTGATATTAACGATAAACACGTTGAAATTATCGTCAACCAGATGCTCAGAAAGGTCAGAGTACTTGTCAGCGGCGATACGAATTTCCTGCCGGGCGAATGCGTTGATATGCTTACGCTCGACGAAGAGAATGAGAGAGTTCTTGAAAACGGCGGACAGCCCGCTATAGCAAAGAGAATACTTCTCGGAATAACCAAAGCGGCTTTGGCGACAGAATCGTTCTTGTCTGCGGCGTCATTCCAGGAGACCTCGAAAGTTCTTACGGACGCGGCTATTCACAACAAGATCGATCCGCTTATGGGTCTTAAAGAAAACGTAATTATCGGTAAACTTATTCCTGCGGGAACGGGCGTCAAGTCATATAAAGAGCTTTCGCCCCAGTACAATTCAGTAGGTTCTGCGGCTAATGCCGAAGACGGCGAAGCTACCGACGCGGCGGTATAAAAACAACCGAAAAAATTATAAAAATAACGGCGGAAAGGAAATTTATTTCCTTTCCGCCGTTGGTTTTTTATACGGGTTTATCGAACGATAATTTATATGGCCGAAGAGTGTAAAAACTCTTCGGCTATTTTGCACTGTCATAATGAGATAAAAGTACAATGGCAGGCAAAAGGACATAATAAGAACGGACTAACTTAATACAGTGGGATATTTCGCTTGCGCTCAATATGACACATATAATTTTAAATTTTCTTGTCATTCTGAGTGAAACGAAGAATCCCACCGAAAAAGCGCGGAGAAATTATACGGTCGGACAGTCAGTCGGATTAGCCTCGGACTGCCGTCACGGTATCTCGGACTGTCAAGCTTTACATAGAGTTTACAATCGTTTTACTCAAATTAGCCTGTTAAATATTTTTTAAAGAGTTATAATATAGGCGTAAAAAGCGAACGGGTGATGACCTTAGGCACAGGCGATTGTGTCGGAACTCGCCAAAATATTGATATTTTCACGTTTTTGGCAAATTCTCGTTTGAAGTACATTAAGTACGTCTGCGTTTGTATTTACCAACAATTATCTGTGACTAGCCGATTACAAATATAAAAGAAAATAACTAAAGGAGAATCAAATAGGTTATGAAAAAGAAAATTATGGCAATCATCGCGGGAATTCTTTCCGCAGTAACGCTCTTCGCGTTTGTAGGGTGCGGCAATAAGAACACAGAAAAGAACATTCTCGTTGTCTGCAGAGAAGCTTCCAGCGGAACGAGAGAAGCGTTCGATAAATTCGTAGGGCTTAAAGCAGACGAAATTACTTCCGATAAAGAAGAGTATGGTTCTACCGGTAACGTTCGTGAAAAGGTCTCTTCTACCGAAACGGCAATAGGCTATATATCCCTTGCGTCGGTAAACGACAGCGTAAAAGTTCTTACGGTAGACGGCGTTGAGGCTACAGAAGACAACGTCCGCGCAGATAAATATAAAATACAGCGTCCGTTCCTGCTTTTAACAAACAAAAGCGTAACTCTTCAGCCTGCCGCGCAGGACTTCTTCAATTACTGTATGTCCAAAATCGCGAAAAGCGGCATAACGGCAACCAACGGAATACTTACCGCCGATTTTGACAGCCGTAGCGAATATACTGTTCCCGAAAACGCGTTGAGCGGAGACGTTATAGTAAAAGGTTCTACGTCGATGCAGGATATGATGGAAAAGCTCATTGCCGACTATCAGAAACTTCTCGGTGATAAAGCTAAAGACGTTAAATTCACTTTCGGCTTCAACGGTTCGAGCGAGGGTAGAACGCTTGCTAAAAACGATACGAACGGAACGTCGATAGGCGTTGCAAGCTCTTCTTCTCCCGACGAGGCTTATACCGAAACGACCCTTTGCCTTGACGCCGTAGCGGTTATCGTAAATAAGAATAACGATAAAATTTCAGATATCAACGCGGCGATACTTAAAGATATCTACACGGGTAAAATAAAGAAGTTCAGCGAAATAAAGGGTTAATATGAATCAGGCTAAAGCAAAAGAAAAGGCTTTTAAAATACTGTTTGCGTTCACTGCGATTATCTGTATAATCGCAGTGATAGCCATATTTGCGTTTCTTATAGCGCAGAGTATACCGGTGTTCCGCAAAATAGGTTTTTTCAAATTCGTCTTCGGTCAGAGCTGGTATCCGAACGCGAACGATAAATATAATTCCGATCTCAGCGGCGAATACGGCGTGTTTAAGATGATTATCGGCACGATAGTCGCCACGACGGGTTCGGTTGCGTTCGGCGGAATACTCGGATATTTCACCGCCGTGTTTATCTCGAAATTCTGCCCCCGCAGACTTAAAAAGATATTTACGGCGATAATCAACTTATTGGCGGGTATTCCGTCGGTAATATTCGGTTTTTTCGGTATGAGAGTATTGCTTCCGTTGCTCGGTAACTTCTCCGATAACGGCAGCGGCAGCGGACTTCTCGCCGTGTCACTCGTATTGGGGCTTATGATACTTCCGACGGTCGTATCGCTTTCGAAAACCAGTATCGACGCCGTACCCGAAAGCTATTACGAGGGCGCGAGAGCGCTCGGCGCGACTCACGAACAAGCGGTTTTCGGCGCGGTAGTACCTGCGGCTAAATCGGGTATAATCGCATCGATAATACTCGGCGTGGGCAGGGGCGTCGGTGAGACGATGGCTGTAATTATGGTCGCGGGTAACGCCGTCAACTATCCGCAGGGGCTTTTCAAGAGCTTCAGAGTTCTGACCGCAAATATCGTAATGGAAATGGGTTACGCGGGCGAAGTTCAGCTCGGCGCGCTTATAGCCACGGGCGTCGTTCTGCTTGCTTTCATATTTATCGTAAACGTGCTGTTGGGGCTTGTTACGGGCGGCAGAAAAAAGAATAAAGGCGGCAGAAAACTCAATCTCGAATGGCTTGCAAAATTTAAGCAGAAAATAAAAATCGAGTTCGTCGGCAGAATTTTCTCCTGTATATGCGCGGCGATAGGCTCGATAGGTCTTTTGTCGATATTGGCTTTCGTATGCGTAAACGGTATACCGCATTTAAGCTGGGGGCTTCTGTTCGGCAAATACGAACTGGCGGGCGCGATAAGTATATTCCCGTCGATAGTCACTACGTTTTTAACCGTTCTTATAAGTTTGCTGGTAGCCGTTCCGATAGGCGTTTTCACCGCGGTATTTTTAAACGAATATACAAAACGAGGAAGTAAACTCGTAAAGGTGATTCGCTCCGCGATAGATATTTTAAGCGGTATTCCGTCGATAGTTTACGCGCTTTTCGGTATGGTGACGTTCGTGGTGTGGTTCGGCAATAAAATGTCGATTCTGGCGGGCAGTTTCACGATAGCCATAATGCTTTTGCCGACCGTCGTGAGATCTACCGAAGAAAGCCTTAAAGCCGTAGCCGATTCGCTGAGAGAGGGCAGTTACGCGCTCGGCGCGGGCAAAGTAAGAACTATTTTCAAAGTGGTTTTGCCGAGCGCGCTTCCCGGTATAACCTCGGCGGTTATACTTGCGATGGGCAGGGTGGTTTCCGAATCCGCGCCGTTTATGTACACTATGGGGTCGTCGATAATGCAGACTCCGACAAGTCCGCTCGACGGCGGAGCCACGCTTGCGGTCGCGCTGTATCGTCTGGCGGGCGAGGGTAAATTTTTAAACGAAGCTTACGCGACGGCTTTCGTATTGCTTGTTATAGTGCTTGGGCTTAATATGCTCGCCGCATTCGTTTCCGCAAGACTTGATAAAAAACTGAGAGGAAGTAAAAATGGGAAAAAACATTGAACAGACTGATTTCGGACAGAATATTTCCGTAAAAAACGCCAAACTATGGTACGGAGATTTTCAGGCGTTGAAAGATATAAGTATAGAAATACCCGAACGTAAAGTTACGGCGTTTATAGGACCTTCCGGTTGCGGAAAGTCGACTTTTTTGAAATGCTTCAACCGTATGAACGATTTGGTTGAGGGTTGCAGAATCGAGGGCGATTTCAGAATAGGCGACGTCGATATTTACGGCAAGGTAGACGTAAACGAGTTAAGGCGTAACGTGGGTATGGTTTTTCAGAAACCTAATCCGTTCCCTATGAGCGTTTACGATAACGTGGCTTACGGACCGAGAACTCTGGGCATACACAAAAAGTCCGCGCTCGACGAGATAGTCGAAAAGTCGCTTCGCGGAGCGAGTATGTGGGAAGAGCTGAAAGACAGACTCGACAAATCGGCTCTGGGTTTGTCTGGCGGACAACAGCAGAGACTTTGCATAGCCCGCGCGCTGGCGGCAGACCCGAAAGTTCTTTTAATGGACGAACCTACCTCCGCGCTCGACCCGATTTCCACAGGAAAAATAGAAGAACTTATCGAAGAGCTTGAAAAAGATATAACGATAGTTATCGTTACGCATAACATGCAGCAGGCGACGCGTATTGCCGATAAAACGGCGTTTTTCCTGCTGGGCGACCTCGTCGAATACGACGATACGGAAAAGATTTTCTCCGCGCCTGCCGATAAACGAACCGAGAATTATATTACGGGGCGTTTCGGTTAATAAATTTTGGAAAAACACTTGTAAAAAGGAGTAAAAAACGATATAATGAGTATAAGAGCGAAATATGAGAACGAATTATCGAGCGTTTTCAATAAACTTATAAATATGTGCCACAAGACCGAGCTTGCCATAGAGAAGTCGATAAACGCGTTGAAACAGCGTGACGACGACCTCGCGCGCGAGGTTATGAGCGAAGATAAAGATATAGACAACGCCGAGCGCGAAATAGAACAGGATTGTTTGAAAATTCTGCTTATGGAACACCCCGTGGCGAGCGATTTCCGCGACGTTTCCGCCGCGCTTAAAATGATAACCGACCTTGAAAGAATAGCCGATCAGGCGGCGGATATTTCCGAAATTTCTTTGCAGTTCGGCGCGGAAAAGTTTATAAAAGAACCCGAACATATCGAGATGATGGCTAAGATCGTTACGGGAATGGTCAAAGACGGCGTTACGAGTTATATAAATCGCGATCTCGATACCGCGCGCGGGCTTGATAAGCGCGACGACCGCGTAGACGAGCTGTTCGAAACGGTTAAAGGCGATTTGATAGAACTCATAAAGAAAGACCCGAAGAACGCCGATCAGGCGATATTGTTTATGATGATAGCCAAGTATCTCGAAAGAATCGGAGACCACGCGGTAAATATAGGCGAATGGGTCGAATACGCGGCGACCGGTTATCACAAGCCGGGCTGAAAAATTGCCAGAGATAGCGCGAGAGTATTTGCCTTTGTATTGAAGTCGGGTAAAAGGAGAATTGTATGAACGATACCAAGTTGATTTACGCCGTAGACGACGAAAAATCGATACGCGAAGTGTATTCTTACGCTTTAAGAAGCGCAGGTTTCGACGAACAGTGTTTTTCGTGTTTTGCCGAACTTGCCGCCGCTGTCGAAAAGAGAAAACCCGACCTTATATTGCTCGATATAATGCTCGACGGCGAAGACGGTTACGAAATTCTCAAAATACTGCGCAATAAGGCGGATACCGAAGATATTCCCGTTATAATGGTTTCGGCAAAAACTACCGAAATAGATAAAGTAAAAGGGCTTGATCTCGGCGCGGACGATTATATTTCAAAGCCGTTCGGCGTGATGGAGCTGCTTGCGAGAATAAAGTCTAAACTCAGAACGGTAAAGCCTAAAAATACGGCGATAAAATATAAAGACATAGTTATCGACGACGGAAAACACGAAGTGACCGTAAACGGAGAACTCGTCACGCTTACGCTTAAACAATACGACCTTTTGAAATTACTGGCGCAAAACGCCGAAAAGGTGATGCTCCGCGACGAGCTTCTGGATAAAGTCTGGGGCGAGAACTACGGAGAAACGCGGACTCTCGATATACATATCGGAGATCTGCGTAAGGTTTTAAAAAATTCGACCGCCGAAATATCGACGGTAAGAGGAGTGGGGTATACTCTGAGATGAAAAATAAAATATTGATATTCAACGTGACGATAGTCACATTGTCGTTGCTCGTTATATTCTTTTCGGGGCTTTCCGTGAACAAAAAATCGCATCGCGAAGAAGCCGAAAAAAATATCGTGGCGGTAACGCATATATATAAAGAAAACTATAACGACAACATAACGAAAAACGTTCCCGAAAACGTCCGCGTTACGGTAATAAGCGAGGATAAGACGGTTATCGCGGATAGCGAAGATCAAAGCATAGTCGGTAAACCGCACGAAAATCGTGAAGAAATTACCGCCGCGTGGGAGGGCGAACCTAAGGTCGTTACGAGAAAAAGTCAGACGTTAGGCAAAGAACTCGTGTACTATGCCGAAAAGGTCGAAACCCAAAGCGGATTCGTGATAGTCAGAACGTCTATACCGGTTGAAAGCGTCGACGCTTACGTTAAAAACACTATACCTACGATGATTTACGTTCTTATCAGCTCGCTTTTCGTGTCGTATATAGCAAGCGTGCTGGCGGCTAACGGCATAATAAAACCGCTTGAAAACGTAAAGAAAAAACTTGCGGCGGTAAACGACGGCACTTATAGCGGCGACGTTGAGCTTTCGGGTGATAAAGACGTCGACGCGATACTTTCCGAAATAGACGAACTCGGCGGTAAACTTAAAAGCAGTATCGACGAGACAAACGCCGAAAAAGAAAGGCTCGACTATATTCTCGGAAATATTTCCGACGGAATAATCGTTATCGACGAACACGGTACCGTCGGCGTAATGAATAAAGTCGCGCGCGGAGTATTCGGCGGCGACGGTTTTATCGGCAGGAATTACTCGGTTTTAAGTGCGGACGAGGGACTTATGAATGCTATTTCGTCGGCTATCGGAAATAAAACGGCAAGCGAATACGAATTCGAAAACGACGGCAGAATTTATTTGACTTCGGTTAATTCGCTCGAAAACGGATATACGGTAATAGTCATGTCGGATATAACCGAGATGAGAAACGGAGAAAAAATGCGCGGCGAGTTTTTCGCAAACGCTTCTCACGAACTTAAAACTCCGCTCACCGCCATACGCGGGTTTAACGACCTTATAGCGATGAAAACTTCCGACGAAGAGATAAAAGGTTTTACTGCAAAGACGGATAAAGAACTCACGCGTATTCTTGCGCTTATATCTGATATGCTCGATCTTTCCAAGCTCGAAGCGAATAAAGTTCCCGTCAAGGAAAAACTCGATTTGCGCGCGGTTGCGGAAGAAGTCGAAAGCAGTCTTGCGGGGCTTGCCGAAAAGAAGAAAGTAACCGTAACCGTCGACGGGCAGGGTTTTGTCGAAATGGAAAAAGAGCATGCCGTCGAACTTGTCAAAAACCTTGTCGAAAATGGGATACGTTATAATAACGAGGGCGGCTTTGTCAAAGTAAAAATTTCTCGGGAAGCGGGCAAAGTTCGTTTAAGCGTCGAAGATAACGGAATAGGTATCGAGGACGAGTGTCAGCCGCGAATTTTCGAAAGATTTTACAGGGTGAATAAATCCCGTTCGCGCGAGACGGGCGGCACGGGCTTAGGTTTGGCGATAGTCAAACACATATGCGCTTTATATAAAGCCGATATAGATTTAAAATCGAAATACGGCGCGGGAACGACTATAACCGTAACCGTCGGCGCAGCCTGACGTTTTGAATAAAACAAAAATAAAGAGACGAGTTTTTTTTGAGAACCCGTCTCTTTATATATAAAATTTATAATTTGAAATTCTTTTCGTAGGCTTTCGTTACGGCTTCGATAACCGCATAGCGGAAACCTTTGTTTTCAAGAGCGGTAACTCCCTCTATGGTAGTTCCTCCGGGGCTGCATACCGCGTCTTTGAGTTCTTCCGGGTGTTCGCCGCCTTTAAGCAAGGCTGCGGAACCGATAAGCGTCTGACTTGCGAGTTTTTCGGCAACCGCCCGAGTAAGTCCGCATCTCACGCCGCCGTCGGCAAGAGCTTCGGCAAACATCGCTACGAAAGCGGGTCCGCAACCCGAAATCGCGCTGGCGGCATCAATCTTGTTTTCGGCAATTTCAACCGTTTCGCCCGCAAGTTCGAATGCCGATAAAAACTCTTCGGTCTCGATTTTTTCGACTTCCGCGCTTGCCGAATATAAAATAACGCCTTGCCCCGCCTTGCAGGGGAGGTTGGGCATAATTCTTATCACTTTTTTTGTCGGGAATAAGTTCTGTATACGCTCGGTTTTTACCCCCGCGAGCATGGTTATTATAACCGCGTTTTCCGGTATATCACGCGCGAATTCTTCTGCGGCTTTTTGCAGAACCTGCGGCTTTACGCCGAGTATAACGAATTTGCTTTGCCCTGCGACGGTAGCGGCGTTTTCGGTTTTTACCCCGAACTCGTCAGCGAGTCTGTCCGTTGTGTCGGCGTTGTGGTCGCAGACGGCTATTTCTTCGCCTTTTATTTTTTTTGCGACTGCAGTCACAAGCGCGCCGCCCATATTTCCGCAACCGATAAATCCGAATCTGTATTTCATATTATGCTCCTGATCGCTCTATGCGATAACTTTTATCTTATCTGACCGTCTCCGGTGACGATGTATTTGTACGAGGTAAGTTCTTTTAGCCCCATAGGACCTCTCGCATGCATTTTTTGCGTGGAAATTCCTATTTCGCAACCTTTGCCGAATTCTCCGCCGTCGGTAAATCTCGTAGAAACGTTTACATATACCGCCGCGCTGTCTACGGCAAGGGTGAATTTGTCGGCTTCTTCGCGGCTTTCGGTGACTATCGCGTCGCTGTGGTGCGTGGAATGCTCGGCAATATGCGCAATAGCGTCTTCGGTCGAAGCTACTATTTTTATTGCGAGAATATAGTCTAAAAATTCCGTGTCGAAAGATTTTTCGTCGGCGGGTATACCGTCGATAATTTTCGCGGCTTTTTCGTCGACGATGAGTTTAACGGGCGTTTTGCCGTCTTTTATTCTTTCGTCGGTAAGCAGAGTTTTCAGCGCGGGTAAAAATTTTTTCGCTATGTCTTTGTGAACGAGACAGACTTCTTCGGCGTTGCATACCGACGGTCTGCTTGTTTTTGCGTTGTTCACTATATCGAGGGCTTTTTTCAGATCCGCGTATTTATCGACGTAAACATGGCAGATGCCCGTTCCCGTCTGTATACACGGAACTTTCGAATTGTTTACGCATGCGTCTATCAGACTTTTTCCGCCGCGCGGTATGAGTATGTCGACGAAATTCGTCGCGTTCATAATCGCGGTTACATTTTCTCTGTCGCTGTTTTCTGGCATATTTATTACGTCGGGGCAAATTCCGCATTCCGATACGGCGTTTTTAAGAATTTTAATTATTGTTCGCGACGTGCCGAAAGCTTCTTTGCCCGCCCGCAGAATGCAGGCGTTTCCGCTTTTAAAACATAGCGCGGCGGCGTCCGAAGTAACGTTCGGGCGACTTTCGTAAATTATCGCGACGACCCCCAGCGGAACGGAAACTTTCTTTATTTTCAATCCGTTGGGTCTTGAAATTTCTTCTAAGGTCTCTCCGACGGGGTCGGGCAGCGCGGCTACTTCGCGTATGCCTTGGGCCATTGCGGCGATCCGTTCGCTTGTAAGCCGCAGTCTGTCGGTCATTACTTCGCCTAAAGCCGCCGAGTATTTTTCGACGTCGGCTTTGTTCGCAAATAAAATTTCCTCCGCGTGTTTTTCAATCTCTTCGCTCATCTTTAAAAGCGCGCGATTTTTGGCTTCGCCGTCAAGCGTAGCCAGCGTATAAGACGCTTTTTTCGTCTTTTCGAGTATTTCTTCAATCATCATTGCTTTTTAAGAAACCTTGTGAAATTTTTGGTTTTTCCGTCCAGAATGTCGTAGAGAACGTTCGGGTTTTTGCCGTTGGCGATAATCATTTCGCAGCCGTTTTCGGTGCATATTTCGGCGGCGTGCAGTTTTGTTTTCATACCGCCCGTGCCGAGTTCGCTCCCGTGGTCACCCGCAAGCTTCATTATTTCGTCGTTTAAGTTTTCTACAACGGGGATAAGTTTCGCGTTTTTATCGAATTTGGGGTCTCCGTCGTAAAGCCCGTCGATATCAGAAAGCAATATCAGTAAATCGGCTTTAGCCGCCACCGCCACAAGAGCGGAAAGCGTGTCGTTGTCACCGACTTTTATTTCTTCGGTAGCCACGCTGTCGTTTTCGTTTATTATAGGCAACGCGTGTAATTCTATAAGCCGTTCAATCGTGTTCGAAAGGTTTTCGGCTCTGTCTTTATGTGTAAAATCGGACCCCGTAAGCAGTATCTGACCTACCATATGGTTATATTCCGAAAATAATCGATCGTAGGTGTACATAAGCTCGCATTGCCCGATTGCCGCCAACGCCTGTTTGGTGGGTATATCCGACGGCTTCGACGCGAGCGAGAGTTTTCCTACGCCCATACCTATCGCGCCGGAAGACACCATTATTATCTGATGCCCCGCGTTTTTTAAATCGCTTATTACCGTGCAAAGTTCGGTGGTTCGTCTTATGTTAAGTCTGCCCGTGGCATGGGCAAGGGTAGAAGTACCTATTTTTATTACGATTCTCATAACTGTATTATTCTCGTATTATTCTCATTATATTTCTATAAAACGTGACAAAATAAAATTTTGTCCGCAACTGCGTTGCCCGCGCTTTGTCTTCGCCAAATCGCCGTTTCTGTTGAAATATGGCGCGAAAACGCCTGCAGGCGAGTTGTTTCGCTTATATTATAACATAG
>CAKQME010000015.1 GCA_934254815.1 uncultured Clostridia bacterium
TATGGCGGGAGTAGCGCAGTTGGTTAGAGCGTCAGATTGTGGTCCTGAAGGTCGTGGGTTCGACTCCCATCTCCCGCCCCATTAAAACTTTGGGGTGTCGCCAAGCGGTAAGGCACCGGATTTTGATTCCGGGATTCGTAGGTTCAAATCCTGCCACCCCAGCCAACACAATCAAACAATTTAATATGGTTCATTAGCTCAGGTGGTAGAGCACATGACTTTTAATCATGTTGTCCGGGGTTCGAGTCCCCGATGAATCACCAAATTGCACCTTTAGCTCAGTTGGTAGAGCAACTGACTCTTAATCAGTGGGTCCGGGGTTCGAGTCCCCGAAGGTGCACCAGAACACTTACATTTCAGGTAAGTGTTTTTTATTGCCTTTTGTGAACGTTTACAATTTACTTGTTTTCCGACTTTTTATCGAGTAATTTTTATTATTTCGTCTACTATTTTAAGATTGGGTGAAAGCGGAATACATTTTTCGCAGTGTTTTTTCAGTCCGTCGCGGGTTTTGTATG
Source organism: uncultured Clostridia bacterium (assembly GCA_934254815.1). GTDB lineage: Bacteria > Bacillota > Clostridia > Christensenellales > Borkfalkiaceae > UBA10281. The sequence goes on from CAKQME010000015.1 coordinate 519, forward strand.
CGGTTTCTATTTCTCTTATCATTTTTTTTGCTGTCAATTCGCTTTCTTTAATAACTCTTATCGCGCCGCGCTTTTCATAGTACGCCGCGTTTTCCTCCTGATCGCCGCGTGAATTGCCTTTAGGCAAGGGGATTGCGACGGTTGGTATTTTTAATGCTACCGTTTCCGCCAATGCATTTGCACCCGCGCGTGAAACACATACGTCGGCAATAGAAAACGCAGTTCCTATATCAGTTAAATATTCGACTCCGTAATACCCCTTTTTCTTTATATCTCTTAATTTTCCTTTGCCTGCGGCATGAATTATGTTGTATGATTTAAGTAATTCGTCAAGCGCAGAATATAATGTTTCGTTTATTTTTTCCGCGCCTTGGCTTCCGCCGAATACGAGTAGTGTGCGTTTGGTTTTATCGAGGTTTAATTTATCGTAGATCGCTCTGTCTTCTCGTTTATTTAATAATTCTTCGCGTAGCGGGTTTCCCGTGAAAACTCCGTTTTTAATATCTTCAGCGGTAGATTGAAATCCCGTGCATACAACGTCGGCATATTTAGACGCAATGCGGTTGGCAAGCCCTAATGATAAATCGGATTCATGCAGTGCTACGGGAATGTTCAGATTTGCGGCTGCTATCGCTACGGGTAGCGAAACGTATCCGCCTTTGGAAAAAACCACCGACGGAGAAAGCTCGGTAAGAATTTTTTTAGCTTCTTTTATTCCTTTTAAAAGAGTAAACGGAATGGCGAGATTTTTTATAGTCAAGCGGCGTTCTAATTTAATGCAGGCGACGGAGTGATAATCCAGTCCTTTTTCATTGGCAAGTTTTTTTTCGATACCGTTTTCGCTTCCGATATAAACTATATCGTCGAAATGTTTTTTCAAAATGGGCAACAATGCAAGGCATGGAATACAATGTCCTGCCGTTCCGCCGCCCGTTAAAACTATTACATTACGATTTTTTTTGTTCATATTACATATTATGCGCGTAAATTTGCTCAATAGACTTGAAATTACTTAAATTTTATTGTAAAATATAATCAGTAAAGAAATTCGGACGTGAAATATGAAATATTTAATTGCTATCGATGAGGGGACTACGAGTACAAGAGCCGTTTTGTACGATCTTAAAGAGAACAAAATAGTTTTGCAGAAAGCTTCGTCAATAGGGCAGATTTATCCGCAACCGTCATATGTCGAAGAGAATGCGAACGAAATATACGCCGAAACTCTGTCGTCGCTTATTGAAATACTCGAAAGCGTGGATATTTCGGAAGTGGGCGGTATAGGGATAACAAATCAGCGTGAAACAGTTATAGCGTGGGATAAAAAGACAGGCAAGCCGCTATATAATGCGATCGTGTGGCAATGCAGGCGAACCGCGGCGTTTATCTCGGAACTGGCTAAGACCAAAGGAGACCTCATTCGCGAAAAGACGGGGCTTATAATGGACGCTTATTTTTCCGCAAGCAAGATAAAATGGCTTATAGATAACGTTCCCGAAATAAAGCGTAAACTCGATAAAGGCGAGGTGTGCTTCGGTACGGTTGACAGTTATTTATGCTATAAACTAACTGGCGGAAAATCCTTTGTGACTGACGTTACCAACGCGTCCAGGACGATGCTTTTAAATCTTAATACGCTTGATTACGACGAAGAGTTGCTTGAGATTTTCGGTATACCGAGAGCTTCGTTACCGAAAATAATTGCGAGTGACGATAAAGTCGGAACATTTTCGTATAACGGTTATGATATACCTATTTGCGGCATAGCGGGAGACCAGCAGGCTGCGCTTATAGGACAAGGGTGTTTTTCTGCGGGAGAAAGTAAAGTAACATACGGCACAGGAATGTTTATGTTGTTGAACGTAGGGGCTAAACCATTATCTTCCGAACATGGGTTGATAACTACCGTTGCGTATAAGATCGGTAATAAAGTCGCTTATGCTTACGAGGGGAGCGTGTTCAATGCAGGCAGTGCGATACAATGGCTAAGAGACGGAATGGAGTTGTTCGGCAACTCTAAAGACAGCGAAAATTTGGCTCGTTCGGTAGAGAATAACGGCGGAGTGTATTTTGTTCCCGCGTTTACGGGTATGGGAGCGCCATGGTGGAGACCCGATGCTCGCGGTATGATATGCGGCATTACGCGCGGAACTACAAAAGCGCATATAGCTCGTGCGGCGTTGGAGGCTATGGCGTATTCGGCCAGAGATTTAGCCGACGTGATGGCTCGCGACGGCGGCGCGGAAATATCTGTTTTAAAATGCGACGGCGGCGCGTCTGCAAACGATTTCTTAATGCAATATCAGGCCGACGTGCTTGGTAAGACGGTCGATCGTCCTGCTGAAAAAGAGAGTACCGCGCTCGGCGCGATATATCTTTGCGGAGTCGGCTTGGGGGCGATGACTTTCGACGGTCTTGCGTACAGGCGTATAACCGACAAACTGTTTACGCCTGATTTCGGCAGATACGAAAAAGAATATACCGAATGGCTGAAAGCGGTTGCTCGGTGCGTAATGTAAAAAGAAAGGATGGGAATAAATATGGAAAAGAAAACTTTTGAAGCTTTTGACGGCAAAGTTATTACCTATCGCGAATGGATAGCGGAAAGACCTGTAGGGATTTTGCAGATTTCGCACGGTATGGCAGAAAGCAGCGACAGGTATTCGGCGTTTGCGGAGTATATGACGGAACGCGGATTTATAGTCGTTGCCGACGATCACCGCGGACACGGCGAGACCGACCCCGACAGAAGAGGTTACGAAGACGGCGATATGTTTAACGATACGCTTAAAGACCTGGCTACGCTCAACGCGAAAAAACGCGAAGAATATCCGGAACTTCCTTATGTATTGTTCGGGCATAGTTACGGTTCGTTTTTAACTCAGGCGTATATCGAGCGTTACGGCGAAACGATAGACGGCGCGGTGATTGGTGGAAGCGCATATCTAAACGACATTTCGGTCGTTATGGGTAGGATAGTCGCTAAATTCAATTGTTTTACGGGCAGGGGCGCAAAGCCTGCCGAGTTTATAAAGAAACTCTCTTTTGACGCGTATAATAAAAAATATTCCGACGGAACGACTTTTATTTCACAATTAAAAGACGAATGTGAGAGATATGAAAACGCATGGGATTGTAATTTTACCTTGTCTTATTCGTTTTACAGAAGTTTTTTCAAGGCGTTGCCTGAACTATATAAAGCTGTTAATTATTCAAAGATTCCGACAGATCTGCCGCTTTTGCTTGTTGCTGGTGACGGCGATCCGGTTGGCAATTACGGAAAGAACGTAGAAAAGTTGTATAATTTTTATAAAAATACGGTAGGTATAAAAAACATAGAAAAAATAATATATCCCAACGTTCGTCACGAGTATTTGAATGATACCGTCCGCGACGAAGTTCGGGGCGAGATTGCCGCGTTTGCCGAAGCTGTAGTGACAAAGAAAAAGGCGTAATGGTAAAGTTGAAATTAGACGATGGTTCGAAATTTATAATCGGCAGACTTACGGCGGCAGGCTATAAAGCCTATGCTGTCGGAGGCTGTATAAGAGATTTGCTCAGCGGAAAAAATCCCGAAGATTTTGATTTGGCTTCGTCGGCGCTTCCTCAACAGACCATAGAGTTGTTTTCGGATTTTCCGATTATTAAAACGGGATTAAAACACGGGACGATAACGGTGGCAATAAACGGCGAAAATTATGAAATAACAACCTTTCGTCGCGACGGAAATTATCCCGACGGGCGTAGACCCGATCGGGTTGATTTCGTTTCGGATATAACCGAAGATCTGTCGCGCCGCGATTTTACCGTAAACGCTATGGCTTATAACGATAAAGACGGGCTTATCGACCCGTTCGGCGGCGAAAAAGATATCGGAAACAAAATGCTGAAATGCGTTGGCGATCCCGAAAAACGTTTTACCGAAGATTCGCTCAGAATTTTGCGACTTGTCAGATTCTCTTCGACGCTCGGTTATCGTGTGGAGAAAAATACTGCCGAATACGCTAAACTGCTCGCGTTGGGTCTAAAAAATGTTTCATGCGAAAGAATTTTTGCCGAACTGAATAAAATGCTTGCGGGCAAAAACGTAGTCGCCGCGCTTTTGAATTTTAAAAGCGTTATATTCGAAATTTTCCCCGAACTCAGAATTTCCGACGGGTTTTCTCAGAAAACTCCGTGGCACAAATATGACGTTTACGGACATATAGCTCGTTCGGTGGGTTATGCAAAAGTCGACGAATCGGAAAGATGGTGTATGCTGCTTCACGACATAGCAAAGCCGGAAACTTTTTCGTTTTCGGACGGGAAAGGTCATTTTTACGGACATGCGAAACGCTCGGCGGTAATAGCCGAAGATATTTTTGACAGACTGAAATTTCCGACTATGCTCAGAAAAGAGACTTCGTTTTTGATAGCAAATCATGGTTACGTTTTAAAAAACGACGAAAAGACCATAAAAAGACTACTCAGTAAATGGGGAGATAGAGCTTTCTTTAAGCTTTTAGACGTGCATAGAGCCGATAATCTGGCGCAGGGTACGCGCTTTTCGGAGACCGAGCGGAAAACGCTCGACGAAGTAGAAATTACCGCGAAGCGAATAATCGAACGCGGCGATTGTTATAAATTGTCTCAACTTGAAGTCGGCGGCACCGAAGTCGCGGCGGCGGGATTTAAGGGCGAACGCATAGGCGAAATACTGGATAGTCTGTTGTCGGAAGTGATATCTGGAAAACTCGCAAACGATAAAGCGGCTATTTTACGCAGACTTAAGGAGCTTAAATGAACGAAAAACTTGCGCTTAAAATATCTATGCTGCCCGAAAATCCGGGCGTATACGTTATGCTTGACGACGGCGGCAATGTAATTTATGTCGGGAAAGCCAAAATTCTGAAAAACAGAGTAAAACAATATTTTTATTCCACAAAAAAGCCCGAAAAAGTTGCGGCTATGGTTGCCAATATAGCCGATTTTTACTATATAATCACGACATCTGAAATAGACGCGCTGTCGCTTGAAAACAACCTTATAAAAAAGTATAAACCGCATTATAATATACTTTTGAAAGACGATAAAACTTATCCGTATATCAAAGTAAATTTAAAAGAAAAATTTCCCGCGTTTTCGGTTACGCGTAAACTCCGTCGTGACGGTGCGAAATATTTCGGTCCTTTTATGGGCGGGGTAAATGCTAAAGATACGCTTGAAATAATAAATACGGCGTTTACCGTAAGAACCTGCCAGACGAAAATCGATCCTGAAAAGCCACGACGAGAATGTCTTAATTATCATATCGGGAAATGCCTTGCCCCTTGTGCGGGAAAGGTCGGAGAAAAAATTTATGCCGAAAAGGTAAGAGAAGCGGTTGATTTTCTTTCGGGTAGCGATGAAAACGTTGAAAATATATTGACCGAAAAAATGAATAAGTGCGCGGAGATTGAAGAGTTTGAGCTTGCGCTTTCATATCGCGATAAATTGAGAATGTTGGAAAAAATCAAACTGAAACGTATAACCGCGCTCAATTCGTTCGTCAATATGGATATAATCGGTACGGCAACCAACGGACTATACAGTTCGGCAAATATATTGTTTATTCGTGGCGGTCGTATGCAGGGAGGCAAGAACTTTGCATTGGAAGACGCTTCAGAATCCGGAGGCGAAAGACTGCGCGGGTTTATCACGGGTTATTATACCGCGGGCGCAGAATTACCCGACGAAATATTGACCTGCGAAGAGACCGAAGACTCTGCGGCAGTGGAAGAATATTTCAAATCGTCGTTCAATAAAACTGTCAGAATAAGCGTTCCGCAAAAAGGCGTGAAAAAACAACTTACCGACATGGCGAAAAAGAACGCCGAAGATTATCTTGAAAAAGAGATAGATAAAATAAAACATAAAGACGATATGACCGTTCAGGCGTGTAAACGACTGAAAGAGCTGTTGTCGCTGAAACGGTATCCTCGCCGTATGGAATGTTACGATATATCGCATATAAGCGGAGTCGATAAAGTGGGATCTATGGTTGTATTTATCGACGGAGAACCCGATAAATCGTCATACAGGCGGTTTAAGATAAAGACCGTTGAGGGGAATAACGACTTTGCAAGCCTTAAAGAAGTGCTTACGCGCAGACTCGATAAACTCGGTACAGATGAAGAAAAGAATTTTCCGCGTCCGGATCTCATAATAATCGACGGCGGTAAAGGGCAATTGTCGTCGGTAAAAGCAGTATTTGACGAAAAGGGTTGCGATATTGACCTTATTTCGCTTGCTAAACGCGAAGAAGAAATTTTTACTATATGGTCGAACGAGCCTGTAGTGCTGTCGCATAGAGATTATTGTTTAAAAACGTTGCAACGTATCCGTGACGAGGCACATAGGTTTGCCATAACATATCACAGGGCTACGCATGTCAAACGCAATCTGGCGTCGGTACTCAGAGAGATTAACGGCATAGGCGAAAAAAAGAGAAAAGCGTTGTCGGATAAATTCGGCAGCGTCGAGAATATACGTCGGGCAAGTATCACGGAACTTGCCGAAACCGCGGGAATAGGCGAAACGCTCGCCAAAAATATAAAGGAGTATTTTAAAACAGATGAAGAATAAAGATATAACTACGCCTTATGAGGTCGTATCGGTAAAATCTTTTGCTAAAGAACTTGAACTCGAAATAGTTTACGAGGGCAGGGGTGATATGAAATTGCAGTCGATAAGCGTATCGCGCCCCGGCTTATTTTTGTCGGGCTATTCAGATCATTTCGATAATACGCGTATCGAGGTTATGGGACACGCGGAGAGCGAATACGTCAAAGGGTTGACGGAAGCAACACGGATAAAAGTGCTTGAAAAGCTTTTTAAAAGCGATATTCCGTGCCTTATAATTTCAAGAGATCTTGATTTTACGCCGGAAACTTATAAACTTGCGGAAAAATACGGGTGTCCGCTGTTGCGCTCAAGTAAAGTCACTACTGTGCTTATAAACGATATATCTATATACCAAAGCGAATTGCTTGCTCCGACGGAAGTCGTTCACGGCGTTTTGATGGACGTTTTCGGCGTAGGTATACTACTTATGGGTAAATCGGGCGTAGGTAAGAGCGAAATCGCGCTTGAACTTATAAGCCGCGGACATAGGCTTGTTGCCGACGATAGCGTTATCATTAAAAATATCAACGACCAGCTTATCGGTAAAGCTCCGGAAAAAATCAGATATTTTATGGAAATTCGAGGAATAGGTATTATAAATATACAGCAGATGTTTGGTCCCGGGTCGATTCGTCCGAACGAGGCAATAGATATAATAGCAGAGCTTTCCCCATGGGAAGAGGGTAAGAATTACGACCGTATAGGCACGACCGATACATATGAAAATATGCTCGGTATAGATACTTTAAAAGTAGTAATTCCCGTAACTCCGGGCAGGAATATTCCGGTTGTTTTAGAGACTGCAGCCAGAAAATACAGACTAAAACAAGCGGGTTTTGACCCGGCGAAAGACCTAATGGAACGGGTTTTCGGAACGGTCGACGAGGAATAATTTTAAATGAGCGTAAAAATAAAGTCGTATGCTAAAATAAATCTTACGCTTAACGTTGGGAAACCTGCCGATGGCTTTCATCCGATAGACAGCATAGTTACTACTGTCGATATATGCGACGAAATAATTTTAAGTAAACGCAAAGACGACGCGATCAGACTTACTATGCGCGACTTGGGTGAATACGATATAAAAACCGAAGAAAATAACGCTTATAAAGCGGCTAAATTGTTTTGCGAAGAATTTAAAACCAAAGGCGCGAATATCGAAATAAGAAAGAGAATTGCTATCGGGGGAGGTTTGGGCGGTAGTTCCGCCGACGTTGCCGGCGTGCTTCGCGGAATGAAAAAATTGTACGATATTGATTGTGACGTCAAACCGCTTGCGGATAAACTCGGTAGCGATTGCGGGTATATGCTTGTCGGTGGAACGGCGCGTATAAGCGGGCGCGGGGAAGAGGTAAAGCAATTTAAGAGAGATTTAGGCGGTTATGTTGTTATAGTGTATTGCGAAAACGGAGTTTCCACAAAGGCGTGTTATGCGCTTTTCGATGAGCTTACGGGCGAATATTTTAACGCCGACAATGACGAGACAGAACTTGCTATCGAAAGCGAAGATTTTAATACTCTTGCAAAAAATATTTCAAACGGTTTGGCTTTGCCCGCCGAGAAGTTATGCGACGAAATCCGAAAAAATCTCAATGCAATTAAAGATTTAAGCCCGGCGGCATATTCGGTTACGGGTAGCGGTTCGTGCGTGTTTGCGCTGTATGAAACAAAAGAGCTGTGTTTATGGGCGGCGGATAAATTAAAAAAAGCCGATATAGATTGCGAAGTCGTTTCTTTTATACCGCGATATGAGAAATAACAAATAAAAATTATCAGGCTTAAAAGTAATGTAAAAAATTAAAGATCGCAAATCTATTAAAAAATAGAAAAGCGATCTTTTTTATAACCTATATATTTTATTCTATTCCGAAATATGAAATCGCATTGCGATAACAGATATCTTTTATTACTTCGCCTGCAAGTTTTTCATCTGTGGTCATTTCTCCGTTTTCCATAAGTCTGCCTAAATAGTTGCAGAGTATTCTACGGAAATAATGGTGACGGGGATACGACAGGAAAGAACGGCTGTCGGTAAGCATTCCGATAAATGCGCCGATATGCCCGGTTGCCGTTAAATCGTCAAGGTGTTTGTACATTCCTACCTTGTTGTCTAAAAACCACCAAGCCGGTCCGTATTGTAATTTTCCACGCGCTTCGCTCGATTGAAAACTTCCGATTAAAGTCATTATTTCGGCGTTCATTTTCGGGTTGAGATTAAAAACTATTGTTTTCGGTAAAGAATTTTCACTGTTTAATCTGTCAAATAAACGCGACATATTTTTAATGCTGTTATCTTCCGAGATGCTGTCGAAACCGGTATCCAATCCGAGCTTTGCAAGCATAATCGAATTGTTATTTCTCATTGCGCCGACGTGAAGCTCGGTGCGTATATTGCGGCTTGCGTATAATTTCATAAGATAATAGGTAAGATACCCTTTGAAAGCTTCCGCTTGTACATCGGTTAAAGTTTCGCCTTTTCTGCGCTCCGTAAAAGCCTCTTCCGCGACAAATCTTTCGGCTATCGGGTATACTCTTTCAAGCGCGATATCGCTGGCTTTTGCCCCGACTTCTATAAACGCGTCCAATCTTGCGGCGATTGCAGATTCAAGGTCGCCTAAATTGTTGATTTTATGGGTGCAATTTTCTAATAGTCCGACAAAATCATTATATTTTTCCGCTTCGATATTCATTATTTTGTCGGCGCGAAACGCAGGGTAAACTTTGAACGCGTATTTTTTTTCGTTTATTTTGCCGAAAGTAGACAAATCGTCGAAAACTTCATTCGTAGTAAAAATAAATTTTACGTTCGATTGTTCAATGAGTTTTTGCGGCGTGACGTTGTTGAGTTTTATGTAGTCATTGCACCAATTCCATATTGTTTCGGCGTTATCTTCGTTTATTTCGAGTTCGCAGTTGAAAAACTCTTTAAGTTCGACTTGTGACCAGTGATATAACGGATTTCCGAAAGCCGTCGCGAGAGTTTTGCAATATGCAAAGAATTTTTCTTTGTTCGTCGCATTACCCGTAATATATTTTTCGTCAACGCCGTAATTGCGCATCAATCGCCATTTGTAGTGATCTCCGCCGAGCCAGACTTCGCAAACGTCGTTAAAAGGCTTGTTTTCGAGTATCTGTTTTTCGGAAAGGTGACAGTGATAGTCGAATATAGGCATATCTTTCGCGTAATTGAAATACAGTTTTTCCGCAGTCTTGTTTTCAAGTAAAAAATTGTCTTTAATATAACTCATAAAGTAACTCCTTTTTTGTAAAACGCTATTTCGCGAATATCTTCGCTTTTTGCTTTTATTTCTCCGTTCACGCAATCGATAATTGCAGTATATAAGCCGTTTTCGTCCATTGAGTAAGCGTTGAAGTCTATCCAGTTTTGTTTATGCTCGGCTAAACGGTTATTAGTCGCAATTTTAAATGTCGGTACGAAAGTCGAAAACGGAGTACCTCTGCCTGTGGTAAAAAGCACTATCTGCGCGCCGCTCGCTGCAAGGGCCGTTGCTGCTATAAGGTCGTTGCCTGGGGCGTCGAGCGCGGAAACGCCGATTTTTTTGACTTGCTCGCCATAAGATAGAACGTCGACAATTTTAGTCGAACCCGCTTTTTCAACACAACCGAGCGACTTTTCTTCGAGTGTAGTTATGCCGCCTTTTTTGTTTCCCGGGCTGGGGTTTTCATAAACGGGGAACCCATTGTCGGTGTAGAACTTTTTGAAATTTATTATCATATCGCGATACTTTTCATAAATTTCGACGCTTGCGCATTTGTTCATTAAAAGCTGTTCCGCGCCGAACATTTCTGGTACTTCGGTTAAAATCGCAGAACCGCCCTCGGCAACGATACGGTCTGAAATTTTACCTACCAACGGATTCGCGGTAAGCCCGGAATATCCGTCGCTTCCGCCGCATTTGAGCCCGATGCAAAGCTCGTCGACAGATATTTCCTCACGTTTGAATCCGCTTGCTTTGTCGCAAAAACTTTTTAATATTTCAAGTCCGTAAACAAGCTCGTCGTCTACGTCCTGACAGTTGAAAAATTCGATATTGTCGCGCCCGTACGGTTTTAAATATTCTTTTATTCCGTCAAGCCCGTTGTTCTCACAACCGAGCCCGACAAATAAAACGAACGAAGCGTTTGGATTCAATGCTACTGCGCATAAAAGCTTTTTAATGTTTTCGTTGTCTTCTCCGAGTTGCGAACACCCGAATTGATGGGTGAGCGCGAAAAGTCCGTCTATAGAACCTGTTACATATTTTTGGGCGAGCTTTTCAAGTCTTCTGCATACGTCGTTTACACAACCGACAGACGGTATAATATATATATCGTTTCTGATACCCGCTCTGCCGTGTTTGCGTTTGTAACCTTTGAAAGTGGCACCGCCGATATGTTGAGTTTCGGGGAAGTTCGGCGCGTAAACGTATTCGAAATTCTCGTCTAAATGAGATTTTACGTTGTGTGTGTGTACCCATTCGCCCTGATTTATATCCGCGGTTGCTTTGCCTATAATTTCGCCGTACTTTATAATGTATTCGCCTTTTTTAATATCCTTTAAAGCAAATTTGTGTCCTGCGGGAATTTTATCCGTTCCCGTAAGGCTTATGCCGACGTTGTCTTTTTCGTTTATAGTAACGCAGTCTTTCATAATATATCTAAACAACCTTGTCTTAATTGTTTAACGTATGTTTTTACGGTTTCTGCAAAACCGTCGTATTTTGTCAGGTCTTCTCCCCATACGCTTTCGTCTGCCATAAATTTCAGTACGCAACCGCCGTTTGCGAAATATTCGAGATATTTTTCGTCGTCGTGCATTTCAATCGTGCGGAAAGGTAGTTTTGCGTAATATTTTTCGTCGTCGCCTTTTTCGGTAATTTTATACATTGCCATAAGACAGGCGAAGCCCTTTGTTAAATTTGCCGGTATTTTGCCGTTCTTTTCGTAATAATCTTTAAACGAAGGTAAGTCGCGCGCTTTCCACTTTGAAATCGAATTCAGAGCAATGCTCGTCAGTTGGTGGTTAAGGTAAGGGTTGAAAAATCTTTCTTTTACGCTCTCGGCAAAATTTGTAGTCGCTGCGATATCGTCAGAAACAAAAGGTATAATTTCGTTTGTAAGAGTGTCGCTTAAAAATTTGTTAAGATGAGCGTCGACCATACAGTCATAAATGGTGGTTTTACCGAGCCAAAGCCCTACGGGAACAATGTTTGTATGGCTGCCGTTGAGAACGCGAACTTTTCTCTTCTTATAATATTTGATATTGTCGGTTAAAACTACGTCGATATTGTGTCTGCCGTCTTTGATATATTCGGAAATTTTTCCCTTGTTCTCGACAGCCCAAAGTCCGAACGGCTCGCCTATAGAAACGAGTTCGTCTTTTTCGCCAACAAGATTGTATAAATGTGTTAGCGTAGCTTCATCTTTCGGGTAACCTGAAACAATCCTGTCTACCAGCGTGTTGCAATAATAATTTTGCGTATCGTTCCATTTTTTAAACTCGGCTGGCAGCTGCCATAAGTCTATATATTTGTTTACGCAAGCGTATAACTCGTCCGCATTGTTGTCTATAAGCTCGACGGGCATAAGATAAATTCCGTTCAACCCGGAGTTGAAACGTTCAAGTAAAAATTTAGTCAGCTTTGCGGGATAGGTGATATGTTCGAAACCGTCGAATTTATCTTCCGCATTAAAGCAAATGCCTGCCTCGGTGGTGTTTGAAACAATTATTTTAAGGTCTTTATCTTTTGCAAGCGATATATATTTGTCGTAATTTTCAAAAGGCGATATAACGGAATTCAAAACGTCTATTTTGTATACGTCTTCCGCTTCGTTACCGTCTTTCATTCCGCGAAGAACAATGTGATATTTGTTGTTTTGTTTCTCGAATTTCTCTAAAGTTCCGAACGTTATGGGTTTGACTATGTCTACCGAATATTCGCCGCTTCCGTCTTTATTCAGCGCGTCGAAATATGAGTCTACAAACGTTCTTAAAAAATTACCCTCTCCGAATTGTACTACTTTTATCATATAAATAACCTCCGTAATGTTTTTCGTAAATCCGCGCTTTACTATGAACTTATCAGGAGGCATCCCGTAGCGCGGATTTACGAAAATCGGGCATAAGACCCGATCGAGCGGCGGCGGCAACCGTCAACTCTGTCTTAATTATACCATAAAAATATTTGCAATGAAATATAAAATATGATATAATATTAAAAAATAGCATATATCTTAAAGCGGGAATTATGAATTTTATAGAAATAGAGAGATTTACGAAAGACACCGAGTGGTCTATGACTGATCTTCACAGCCATTCGCATTATGAACTATATTTTTTGCTTTCGGGCGAACGCGAATATTTTATAGGTAATCGTATGTATAAAATAGCGGCACCGTGCGTAGTGGCGATACCTCCGTATACGATGCATAAATCCGAGGGCGGTAAATTTATGCGTATGAACGTAAACGTAGCTTCGGACTTTTTAAGCGACGGCGAACGTAATGTTATAAACGGCTTGGCGGATAAATTTATAGACCTTAATAATGAGAAAGGAAAGCGTGTGGTAGAGTTGCTGTATGACGCCGAAAGTTTGTATACGCGCGGAAGTTCTGCCGATGCGCTCGGTTGTTTTTTGGGTTGTATAATTTATTATCTTGACGAAATAAAAAACAGCGACGAAATCGACCCTGCCATATCGGGAGTGCAGAAAGCTTCGCCGCTTGCATTGAAACTTATCGATCATATCAATACTCATTTTACAGAACCGGTTACGTTAGATGACTTATCGCGGGAATTTTACCTTTCGAAAGTGTCTCTTTGCTCGAAATTTAAAAAGGCGATGAACACAACCATAACGGAGTATATATTGCAACTCAGACTGAACCGTGCAAAAGAATATCTTATGTCTACAAAGAAGCGTATGGAAGAAATAGCTCAACTCAGCGGATTTTCTTCTGCGGCTTATATGGGGTTGATATTCAAAAGTAAAACGGGTTTATCACCGATGCAATACAGAAAACTTCAGAACAGCAAATTTTAATTTATGTAATTTACGCGCAAGTGTTTCTGAATTGGCAGAATGTTTCTCTTAAACTCGTTATTTTGGAAAAATAAAAGAACAACCATTGTTCAGTGAGCTGTCGGAGAGCGAACAGACAGAAATATTTGCTTAAAATCATTGTAAAATTTTTCCGAGTGTGGTAAAATATAATTGAATTATTATAAGGAGTATAATTCTATGGCAAAATTTCAAAAATTAAATAAGTATCTTAAAGTCGCTTTAATAGCGGCGGTAGCCGTAGTCGTTTTCGCGATAGTCGGCGTTATTCTCGCCGTAACAAAAGTATTCGATATCGATCCGTTCAGACTGTGTCTGCTTATACTTACACTAGGTCTGGCGCTGGTGTTTATCGTTTACGGGTTGATAGTCAAGGGCGGATATGAAACTGCGGTAGGTATTGTGCTGGCTATGATCGGCATTACGATATTGCTTATACCCGCAATCAAATGGTGGGTTATTCTTATCGACTTATTGCTTGCTGCGCTTGCAATACTTGTTCTTATGCTTCTTAAATCCGATAAATTGCTTGTAAAACGCGCCGAAGACGAAGAAAATTATAAATCTTACGAGCAGGTTCGCGAAGAAAAACTCAAAAAACAAGCCGAAGAAGAAGCAAAACCTCTTCCCGAACTTAAAAATTATAACAAAGAAGATAAATCAATATAAAATAAAGGGCTTAATTTATGCAAAAAAGAAATCTTACCCTTCTCACCGATCTTTATGAGCTTACTATGATGAACGGGTATTACCTTAAAGGTAAAAAAGACGAAATAGCCGTTTTTGATGTGTTTTTCAGACAAAACGAACTTATAACTTATTCGCTTTCCGCAGGTCTCGAACAGGCGATAGACTATGTTCTGAACCTGAATTTCGGTCAGGACGAAATAGAATATCTTCGTTCGCTTAATCTTTTCGACGCGGGTTTTCTGAAATATCTCGAAACATTTAAATTTACGGGCGATATATATGCCGTTCCTGAAGGGACAGTGGTTTTTCCCGGCGAACCGATATTTACCGTTCGCGCGCCCGTGATACAGGCTCAGCTTATCGAAGCCGCAGTTCTTAACATAATCAATCATCAGACGCTTATCGCTACGAAAGCGGCAAAGATTTGCGCAGCGGCTCAGGGCGATAACGTAATGGAATTCGGTTTGCGCAGAGCGCAGGGACCCGACGCGGGTATATACGGCGCGAGAGCTGCTATAATAGGCGGTTGTTCGTCTACGTCAAACGTGCTTGCCGGGCAGGAGTTCGGAGTTAAGGTTGCGGGTACTCACGCCCACAGCTGGGTAATGGATTTCCCGTCTGAATATGACGCGTTTAAAGCTTATGCCGAAACTTATCCAGACGCCTGTCTTCTTCTTGTGGATACTTACGATACGCTTAAAAGCGGTATCCCTAATGCTATTAAGGTATTCGATGAATTGAAAGCCAAGGGCAAGAAACCGCTTGGTATAAGAATAGATTCGGGCGATCTTGCTTATACGACGAAACGCGCTCGTAAAATGCTCGACGATGCAGGCTATCCCGATACGATAATATGCGCTTCGGGAGATCTTGACGAAAGACTTGTTCAGAGTCTGAAACAGCAGGGCGCGAAGATTAACAGTTGGGGCATAGGCACTAAACTTATAACGAGTGCGGATATGCCGAGCCTTGGAGGAGTATATAAACTTGCAGGGGTCGAAAAAGACGGAAAGATTATTCCTAAGATAAAAGTGTCGGATAACAGCGCGAAGATAACCAATCCCGGTTTTAAAACGGTTTATCGTATCTATGATAATAAAACCGGTAAAGCCGAAGCCGATCTTATCGCACTCCGCGGCGAGCAACTTGATTTTACAAAGCCGATAACGCTTTATCATCCCACAGAAAGATGGAAGAGTATAATGTTTGAAGATTACACGGCTCGCGAACTGCCCGTTCTTATCGTTAAAGACGGCAAGCTTGTTTACGATATGCCGAAGCTTGGCGAAATTGCAGCATATGCTAAACGTGAGACCGATACTTTTTGGGACGAGTATAAACGTCTCGATCAACCTCATATTTTCAAAGTTGATTTGTCAGACAGGCTTTATGCTTTAAAGACGGATATGCTTGCGAGAATAAGAAACGGCGAAACGCTTTGACGGAGAAAGATATGCTTTGGTTCTCATTGATAGCGGTCGCAGTTGTTCTGGTCGATCAGCTTTCCAAAATATGGGTGGCGGCAGCGTCGGGTGTGGCGGGTACGCTTACCGACGGAGGTAAACACATTTGTTGGATAATTAAAAATTTTTTAGAGATAAGTTATTATGAAAACCGCGACGGAATGATGGGGATTTTTGCTTTTTTGCGCGGTTCTAACGTTATATTTATCGTCGCTACTTTTCTTGTTCTTGCCGGTATTATCGCTTATATGATAATATCGAAGAATAAAAGTAAGTGGCTGAACGTTTCGCTTATGCTTGTAATAGGCGGGGCTGTAGGCAATCTTATTGACAGAATAGTTACGGTTTACGTCCGCGATTTTATTCACGTTATTATAAAAATAGGCGGAAAAGAAGTATTCCCGTTTATATTCAATGTCGCTGATATGGCTTTAGTTGTCGGCGCGATAATGCTTATTATATATATTCTGTTTCTCGGCAAAGACGCTGTCTTCCCGATAAAGAAAAAAACGGAAAAGACAGAGAATGTTTCCGAGATGACGGAAGATATAACAACCATAACGGAGAATACCGAAAATGACGGAAAACAGTAAATTTATTGCGGATAAAACCGAAAGGTTAGACGTGTTTCTGACCGAAAAAACAGGTAAAACGCGTTCCGCGATAAAAAAACTGATAGACGACGGTTGCGTCGCCGTAAACGGAGAAATTCCGAAAGCGGGCAAGACACTTAAAGTGGGCGAAACAGTGGAGTGTATTGTACCTGAACCGAAGAAACTTGACCTTGAACCCGAAAATTTGCCGCTTGATATTGTTTTTCAGGATAAAGACGTAGCGGTTATAAATAAAGCTCAGGGAGTAACGGTGCATGCCGGTAACGGAACGCACGGTTCAACGCTTGTCAACGCGCTTTTGTATCATCTCGATAGCTTAAGCGGTATAAACGGCGTTATTCGTCCGGGAATAGTCCATAGAATAGATAAAGATACTTCCGGTCTTTTGGTTGTTGCGAAAAACGACGAGGCTCATTTGTCGCTTTCTGCGCAGATAAAGGATAAAACTTGCGCGAGAATTTATTACGCGCTCGTCGAAGGGATAGTAAAAGACGATAAAGGCAGAATTGAGACGTGTATCGGCAGAAGTGATAAAAACCGTACTATGATGGCTGTTACCGAAAAGGGGCGCGTAGCTATAACCGATTATGAAGTCGTAAAACGTTATTCTGCTTATACACTGATGAAATTTTCGCTTAAAACAGGCAGAACGCATCAGATAAGAGTGCATTGTAAATACATAGGGCATCCTATAGTCGGAGATCCTGTGTACGGTTATAAAAATCAGAAGTTCAAATTAAACGGACAACTTCTGCATGCGGCGGAACTTAGTTTCGATCACCCGAGAACGGGCGAGAGAATGACTTTTTATGCGCCGCTTCCCGATTATTTTGAAAACGTACTAAAAATACTCGATAAAGGCAGACTATGAAATTTATACATATGGCAGACGTGCATCTCGGATCTAAAATGGAAGCCAGATTGCCGTCAGAAAAAGCAAAACAGCGCAGAGGAGAATTACGGGCGGCTTTTTTAAAAACCGTTGAGTTTGCCGCGCGAGAGAATGTAAAGGTCGTTCTTATAGCCGGCGATCTGTTCGACGGTAATAACCCTTTAAAAAAAGATAAAGAATTTTTTTACGATACGGTGAAGTCTTTTCCCGATATCGATTTTTTATATCTTCGCGGAAATCACGATGATGAGGGCGGCTATGAAGAAGAGTTGCCGAATTTGAAACTGTTTTCCGACGAGTGGACGGCTTATCGCTATGGCAGAGTTGTGTTTGCCGGTGTAGAGTTGACTTCTTCCAACGTCGAATCGCTTTATTCTTCGCTTTGTTTGAAAAACGAAGATATAAACATCGTTATTATGCACGGAGAATGGAGCGACGGGGTAACTCAAAATAAAATAAACCTTGTGAGACTTAAAGATAAATATATCGATTATCTTGCGCTCGGACATATTCATACCGCTGCTGAAAAGAAACTCGGAGAGCGTGGAATTGCGGCTTATTCGGGGTGCCTTGAGGGGCGCGGTTTCGACGAATGTGGCGAAAAAGGATTTTATTTGTGCGAAGTGGACGAGGAAAGCGGAGAAATAGATAGAGAGTTTATTTCCGTTGCGACACGTCGTATAGATAAATATGAAATAGATATAAGCGGGCTTGTAAGTCCGTCTGAAATATATGCAAGAATAAGAGATACCGTAACGAGCGATAAAAGCGACCTTATACGAATAGAACTTATAGGCGACAAGGAATTTGACGACGAAAATCTGTCAGACGATATTTTTTCGTATATAGGAGATAAGTATTATTTCGTGTCGGTTAAAGACAGAAGTTTAAGAAAGTTTTCTATTAAGGATTACGACGGCGATTTGTCGCTTGGCGGCGAATTTGTGCGCGAAGTTTTATCGTCGACTTTGCCTGATGAGCTTAAACAGAAAATCGTGTCCGTAGGAATGAAAGCACTCGGTGGGAGGGAGATAGACTGATGAAACTTATATCCTGTCACGTTGAAAATTACGGTGCGCTTGTAAACGTAAATTACGATTTTAAAAATGGACTTAACCCGATAATAAAAGAAAACGGAGCAGGTAAAACCACACTCGCTTCGTTTATACGAGCTATGCTTTACGGCTTGCCGTCGACAAAGGCTAATTCAGCCGTTTTTAATGACCGTGAGAGGTTTTATCCTTTCGGCGGCGGGAAATTCGGCGGCAATCTGACATTCGAGGCAAACGGGAATATTTATAAGACCGAACGCTTTTTCGATAAAAAGAGCGCGGTTAAAGACGAATTAAAAATCTATGAAAACGGAAGAGAGATAAAACTTGGCGAAGAACTCGGTAAAGTTGTTTTCGGACTTGATGAAAAAACCTTTTCACGCACTGTGTTTTTCGGTAGCGACGGGAGCGAGCTTTTTGACGGAACGGGCGTAAAACTCGCGAATTTCGTCGACGATACCGACGGCGAAATAAGTTATGAAGAAGCGTTTAACGCTTTGACCGACGCGAGAAAAAAATATAAAGCTCTTCGAGGCGATGCTGGTGTTATTAAAGATTTGAAGAACAAAAAACGCGAAACCGAAGAAAAAATCGAATCGCTCGAAAGGTTAGAGAAGAGCGTTGGAGCGATGTATTCCGAAAAGAAACTTCGTGAAGAGAAAATATTCGAACTTAATCAACGCTATGAAAATGCCGTAAACTTCGAAACGATAAAAGCTAAACGCGCCAACCTTGATAAAGCTGTTGCCGAAGTAAACTCGAATAAATATAGACTTGACGAAATCCGTAAAAAGTATCCCTGCGGAATACCGTCAAGGGGTGAAATAGACGAAATAAACTATAAGCTTACCGATCTTGCGGCAAAGAAAAACGCGCTTGTAAACGAAAAACTTACTGCCGAGCAGGAATATAAACTGAATATTCTGGAAAAGGAATTTCGGGACGGCGAACTTCGCGAAAACGAACTTATCGAAATCCGCAGACGCGTAGAATCCGCTGTGCAGAAAAACGCTGTGATAAAACAACTGAACGACGAGATAAAAGACGTTAATGCGGATCCGATAGCGATAAAATTCGATAATTCTCCCGTTGACGGCGACGAATATGAACGAGCGATGAACGAGTTGAACGAGTTCCGCGAAGCTGAAGAAAAACGTCGGGTTTTATCCGACGGCGGCGCAAGCGTTGTTCCGATAGGTAAAAAGAAATCGGGCGCAAAGCGTGTTTTTGTATCGATAGGTATATTGTCTGTTATAGTCGGCGTGTGTCTGATGTTTGTAAATATGTATGCCGGCATAGTTTTGACGGCGTTTGGGGTAATTACGGCAATAATGTCGCTTGCTGGCTTTAAACCGAAAAAAGGCGATGTGACGAAAGAATATGCAGAACTTACCGCTAAATGTAATTTGCTTAAAAATTCTGTTGCGGAATTTACCGTAAAACACGGTTACAGTTCAAGAGACGGAGTATTCGTTTCGTTTTCAAAACTCACTGATGACCTCGAAAGATATGCCGCGATTTTAGAGAAACGCGAGATTAAGACAGCCGAGAGAGATAAACTGGCAAGAGAAAAGCAAGACGAAGAAGCGGATCTTAACAAATTGTTTTCGTACTACGGAATAAATGAATCGCTTTTATCCGAAGCGGCAGATAAACTTTCCGAAAAATGCAGAACGCTTACGCTTTTAAGAGAAGAGAGGATTACTCGCAGGCGTAACGCCGAAAAACTCGGAGAAGAAATTACGGATATACAAAATTTTGTTACACGTTTTATCGAGGCGTATAAATTTCAGGGAAGAGATTTGAAAACGTTTGCAGGTGAAATTGCCGATGATAGAGCCGAAGCCGAAAGTTTAAAGAGAAGAAATGCGGCTTTGGAACAGGAAATAGCGGGGTATCGGTCGGTAAGCGATGATATCGAAACCCGCGAAACCGCAACAAAAGAAGAATTGTATAATGAGCTGAAAGCCGAAACGAACAGATTAGCCGCGTTAAAAAGCGAGATAACTATAGACGAAGCTTCGCTTGAAGAGTTACCTGACGCTAAAAGTTTGCTTGACGGAATAAACGAAGAACTGTCGTCGGCTGAAGAAAAGTATTCCGTGATTTGTTACGCGCAGGAATTTTTGGAAAAAGCCGAGCGTAAACTTAGAGATGAATACGTCGCGCCCGTTCGCGGAGCTTTTGAAAAATACGCATCGGTTATCGAAAAAGCTTTGGGTGAAAACGTGGAAATGGATAAAGATTTCAACGTAAGTTTTGAGCGAAACGGAGAGCTACATAGCGAGAAACATTTCAGCGCAGGGCAACGTGCGGTAATAGATTTGTGTTTGCGACTGGCAATTGCCGATAACGTATTTAAAAACGAAAACCCGTTTATTATTTTAGACGATCCGTTCGTCGCGTTGGACGAGGAACATTTATCTAAGACAAAATCGGTACTTGCAGATTTAGCCGAGAGTCGACAAATCTTATATTTTACTTGTCATCACTCGCGCATGTTATGATGATATAAACCCCGCAGGCGTTCCGCCTGCGGGGTTTACTCTGTTAGCTATAAGCTTCTTTAAAATGTATTATAAAATATTTGCAGAAAGTTTAAAAGAACTTGTCGGAGATAAAAGTGCTAATTATGTTGCTAAGCCAATTTGGTTGCTACAACAGACGTTGTGTAATATAAACGCAATCAACGAGAAATCGGGCTGGGAAACTCATGTAAGGTAGCAGATTATTTCGGTGAAGATATAGATTATATGGTGAAAAAAATAATATTTAACTTTGTTTTGGGTATATCTTCGTAAAAACTACGCCCCGAAAGTCGAGTAAATGACTTTCGGGGCGTGGGATATTCAGAGATTTATTGTGATTTGTATCTTTTTCTGTATTCAGACGGGCTGATATTATATTGTTTTTTAAATACTCTTGAAAAGTAGAATTGATCCTGAAATCCGCATTTTTCGGCAATTTCTGAAATCGAACAATCATTGTCTATTTTGTACGATAAAAATTTTACGGAGTATTCTATTCTTTTCTTTGTTAAAAATTGTGACGGCGAAATGCCGTAAGCTTCAATAAATTGTCTCTGTAAATATTTTTTCGAATAGTTAAGATCCTGATATGCCGCAGTAATTGTAAAGAATGGATCTGTAAAGTTTGAAATAACCCTGTTTTCTATCGTTTTGACAGTAAGTGGTATTTGTCGACTTTCGGTCAGTGAGTCGATAATCGACGTTATAAGGTTTACTATATTTGAAATAATTTCATCGTCACGGTTTATTCTATGAAAAAATTTATATGCAAGATTGAAAATCGAAAAAATGTCTAAGGCATCGGTGTTTTTTGAGTTTTCTAAAGATATGATGAATGGCTCTTTATTTTTAGGCGTCCAATCGGTTATAGTCATATTTATATTTTTAAAGCCTTTTTCAGGAAAGTTTTGGTGTAATGTATTCGGGGGAATTAAGATTATATCGCCTTTAAAATATTTGACAGATTGATTAGGGAACTGAAAGACCCCTCGCCCCGAAATAACATATAAAATTTCCCAATAGCAATGTGAGTGCATATCGAAATTTTGTATTTCCGAATATTTTTCGATAAAGTTGATAGTTACCATTACATTCTCCGCATATATTTTTCAATATTATAATTTATACAGTAAATTTTGTCAACAAATATATATCGAAACCCTAATCAAACAGTTAACAATTGTATAAAAAAGTGCCAAAAGTCCATAAACTTGTTCTATAAGTGTATGGATTTAATTATTTTTAAATGTTATAATTTTTTCAGAATTATATCTGTTTGTAGGTGATAAAAATGGTGAGACAAAGGAAAATTACAAACGACAAAAGCGAAATAATAACGCAAAATCACTTGAAAATAAGCGGTAAAAATGTATTTAAAGGCAATATTCCTTTTTATATAATTATATTACCTACGTTGTTGATTGTGTTGCTTTTTCGCTATTTGCCGATGTTCGGGCTCATACTTGCATTTAAAGATTATAAGCCGAAATTGGGTATCATAGGTAGTCCATGGGCTGCTTCTTACGGTTTTGCAAACTTTATTGAGGTTTTTAAGACTCCGGCGTTTGCTCAGGCTATCTGGAATACGTTTTATATCAATGCGCTGGCATTACTTATCGAGTTTCCCGCGCCGATTATTTTCGCGTTGTTGTTGACCGAAGTAAAAAATAAATACTTTAAAAAGACAGTGCAGACTATAAGTTATCTTCCTCACTTTTTATCGTGCGCCGCGGTAACTGGTATAGTAAATTCATTATTGAATACTTATGGGCTTCTTAATAGCTTTCTGATGAAATTCGGAATGGATCCCGTATATTTATTAAAGGATAAAAGTGCATTTTTGCCTACATATCTGATTACCAGCGTGTGGCAGAGTGTAGGTTGGAGTTCCATAATATATCTTGCCACAATTGTCGGAATAAATCCGGATTTATATGAAGCCGCATCTATTGACGGGGCGACGAGATTTAAGCAAGTTTGGCATATTACATTACCCGGTTTGTTGCCTACGGCGATGATATTGTTGATTCTGAGAACGGGATCAATGTTTTCATCTAACTTTGAGTTGGTGTACGGTTTACAGAATCAGGTTGCATGGACGCAGGAAGTAATTTCTACGGCAGTATATAAATACGGTATCGGGCAAGGCGAATATTCGTTGAGTACAGCACTAGGACTTATGCAGGGCTTGGTTGCGCTGGCGTTGACTTTTTCGGTAAATAAAATTTCCGATAAAGTAAGTAATATTTCAATGTGGTGAGGTGTGAAGAGATGCAGAAAGCGAGTTTTGCTAAAATTAAAAAAGTTTCGAGAGATACCGTAGGAAGAAAAGTATTTAGGATAATCAATGCGATAATTCTTATAGTGGTGTCGATAACATTTGTTTGTCCTTATTTGAATATACTTGCGAAAGCGTTGAATAAATCCAAGGATACCATGCTTGGTGGAATTACTTTTTATCCCAGAGCATTTACATGGGATAATTTCGATATAATCATAAAAGATCCTGGTATATGGTCGGGCTTTAAAATTACGCTCGCAAGGGTTATAACCGGAACGTTTGTGTCTTTGCTTCTTGATTATTCGGCGGCATATGTTTTATTGCGTAAAAATTTGAAATTTAAACGCGGGATAATATTGTTTTTAACTATACCGATGTTTATCGGAGGCGGACTTATTTCTGAATTTATTATTTACGCTAAGCTCGGCGTTTATAATACATTTTTGGTATATATTTTGCCGACGTCTTTCAGCTTTTACAATATGGTGGTCATGCGCACATATTTGCAGGGTATACCCGAATCGCTTATGGAATCTGCCAGACTTGACGGCGCGGGTGAATTTACGGTACTTTTTAAAATAATGCTGCCGTTATCGATGCCGATTATTGCTACCGTTGCGTTGTGGTTAGCAGTCGCGCATTGGAATAACTGGACCGATACTTTGTATTTCATAAAAGATAAAAGCTTGTATACGATGCAATATTATCTTCAGCTTGCCATAAAAGAAGCCGACACGCTTCAAAAAATAATAGCCGACGCCATTGCTACTGGTAGACCTTTAGGTGATATCAATTCTGATATTTCAGGCGAGTCTTTGCAGGCGGCGCAAATGATAGTCACAACGTTGCCCATACTTATGGTGTATCCGTTTGTTCAGAAATACTTTATGTCCGGCGTTATGCTCGGAAGTGTAAAAGAATAATAAATTAAAATAAAAACACAGGAGTGATGTTATGAAAAAAATATTTAGATCGATAATAGCGGTAGGGATAATGTTCTCGTTGACATTGTCTGTTGCCGGTTGTAAAAAAGACACACCGGCAGACGCAATAAACGCTGATTACGAATGGCTCGATTCAACGTATACCGATACGTCTGACTTGTCGGATTACGCAGGTAAAAATCAGATGAGTTTAGTTGCCTGGAATGTTACGGGTGAGGGCGGCAGTAAGCAATATACTTCATCCGAAAACATTGTTTACGATGAAATTAAACGTGTTACGGGCGTAACCATCAGTGACAAATCTTTTGATAACGGCGGAATGTTGGCAGATGTTAAATATACGCAGCTGCTTGCAACTAACGATTTGCCCGATATAGCGTATGGATCGGGTTGGATTGATACCGACGCGGTTTACGATTTAACTGATTTAATTGACAAGTATTGTCCCACTATAAAATCGCGTATGCCTAAATACGTCTGGAATAATACACAGGTCAACGGCGGACAGAAAGGCAAAGTTTACGGTATTCCGACAGGTCTTGGAAATATCGGATTATCGCAGGTTGATCCACTTGCGAGCAGCGATAAAACATTTATGTTTGAATTCGCAAACGAGTATTATCCATATATAGTTGTCAGAGACGATATACTTAAAGAAGCTTATCCCGATGCAAAAACAGCTGATGAAATCGATGAATTATTTGCGAAAAACGGAAAATTTACCGAGGAAGAATTATTCGATGTTGAAATAACTTCCGCCGAACAGTTCCGTACCGAGTTTTTACCCAAAATAGCTAAAGTAATAAAAACTACGAAAAGAGCGGACGGAAGTTATAAGTATCAGATTACAGATAACCGTTGGGTTGAGCCTATGCTTATTACCGAAGGTCAGGACAATGATAACTGGTCGTTCCTCGGCGTTACCATTCCTAAACTTCTCGGCGCGACAGGTACGCATTACAACACATATTTTTCTTACTGGGACGCGCAAACGCAACAAGTAGAGCTTATGATGGCTCAGGACTATTATAAGCAAGAAGTATACGAATGGGCAAAATTGATAGCCGAAGGCAATAAAATCAAAAAAGAAACCAAAGGTAAAGGCGAATATCTTGTTTCTGACGATGGTATGGACAGACCGCATGCGACCATTCAGCAAGAGCTTAACAGCGGATATCAGGCTATAGGCTATATGTCGTCGATGTTGCCGTCGGGTAATCAGGCCACTTATACAAGCATTAACGGTGAAACCGAAACAGTAAAATACAGAAAGGTTTATCTTAAAATCGAAAAGGACGATCGGTTTGAATTTATGGGTTCCGGCGAAGCTGCGGTCGATTCCGTAATGATATTCAAAGACAGCGTATCCGAAGATAAACTCCCGCAAATACTTATGTGGCTTGATTATCAATGTTCGCGTCTTGCCGATAAATTATATGCATGGGGATCGCGCAGTGCCGGTTTGTTTGAAGAAAACGCTGGTATCAGAACTTACAAAAATGAAGAATTAGCTAACCAGATGGTGTATTCGACCGCGACTATGGGCGGACAGGTTCAAAAGTATAATCTTTCAAACGGCACTTTGACGTCGGTGCAACCTGTATTTCCGTTCTTTTACGCAGCAGGTAGCGTGGATCATCCGAAATGTAGTTACGATTTAAGTAAAATGACAGGGCTTTCAACATCATATTTTTCATCGGCTGTAGTGTGTACCGAGAAAAATAAGGAGTTTGTAGGGGTGGCAAAACGTCCGGGATTTTATTTTTGGACTGCCAGCGATATGGAAGACGCGCCAAAACTTTTCTCGAAAAGAAAACTCGTGGAAGATCAGTTGACGAAAATCTTGCTTGCCGGAGGTTCGCAATCGCAATTCGACGCGGCTTATTCGGAACTTGATAAAATATTGAATAACGTTGGTTGGACGGATAGTTTCTTCCATGGTAAATTTACGAATAAGTTTTTGGAGTACAATCAGGATTATCTTGATAAATTCTATAAAAAGTAAAATTGCAGGGGAAATAGATGAGTTACAGAAATATTAAATTAAGTTTAATATTTGCCTTTATATTAGCCATTGTCGGTTCGTTTATGGCCTTTACCGCTAAAATAAATATTAAAGCGGAAGAGTCATCTGGAGGTGCTTATTTTCTTCATGAAGACAGAAGTACCAAAGGAACATGGTACAACGGCGAAAAAGGCACAAAAGAATTTGCGTCGTTGAGAAATTATGGAAAAGACGGCGTAGTGTTGATGTATCATAAAGCGTATCTTGACGGAAAAATGTTTAAAGACGTAAGCGATTTAAACGATTTCACGGAAGACAGCAGACCGCATTATGTTGAATATCCGGATTGGGTTGAATCTATAAGCGGAGATATAAAATCTCATAATGATCAGCCGCACGGTTACTGGAATAACAGGCAGTTTGAGCTTGATGTCGCATTGAAAAATGCAGGTGCGGGCGGCTACGACTCGTTTGATAAACAATTGTTACCGATTGATCCTGAAAGACAAAATATAATTCATACCGCTTGCCAATTTACGCGTGAAGATATGAATTATACCGTAATTGTCAGGGATAACGAATGGAGAATTGTCACGGCTTACGTCGGCAGCGCGTATGCGAATGAAAAAAGTTACGCCACTACCAACGTTTCCGTATGCGATATCAATGGAAACGTCCTATCCGATTATTTTGTAACGGATGTAAACGTAGGCGTGTACGTTAGTTTTGCCGTAAAAGGTTCTTTCGTATTGCATGTAGATAAAGCTAATTCTGCCGTGGCTTCGCTTATGGGAGTTTTTTTTGATAGTTATCACGAAAATACATTGATAGGCGTAAATTCAGTATCAGCAGTCAGAAGCGGTGCGAAAGAAATTCGTTTGTCCTGGACAAATATCGACGATAACTCACTTACAAACGTATATCGCAGAGAAATGGGAAGCGATTTATGGGAAAGTCTCGGATGTTTACCATCGGGTGTTTCGGCGTATATCGATAAAGATACAAAAATGAATTCGACATACGAATATATGCTTGCGTCGGGATTAAAACGAGAAATTCATGATATTTATTATGATTATAAAAATGTTCCGAACGTCTGTGATTTTAACTTGCCCGATACTTCGCAGATTGTCACTTGCGAAACGGCGGCTTATAAATCTACCGTTATACGTTTTACCGCAAGCGGTTACGGCATAACGGCAGACGATGAATTGATAATTGCCGTAAACGTAAAAAGACAAAGCGAAAGTTCCGATGATATGGAGAATTTCTGCGGTGTAACTGTATTTTTTGAGCTTTCCGGTGAAAACGTTTATAGTGAAATCGGCGGAAAACAATTACCGAATTTTGATCATTATTTAGGCTCGGATATAACTAATGCAGACGGGTATGCCGAGTTGAAAGTCAAGATAGCTTTTGCCGGGGAATATCAGATTAAAGTCGGCATTCCCGAAACTCCGGACGAAACAGATCCTCTGAATAAAGGTTACGATTCATATTCGACCGAAACGTCGCTTATTGTTTACGAAAAAGAGTTTGCCGAAAAGAATAAGCCCGTTTTGTATTCGGTTACAGACGCTGTAAAACCGGGCGATGCTGTTACGATAACTGGCGGTAATCTTAAACCAGACGGCAATATGTTGATTGCGGTTGCGCCCGCTGACGAGAATTACGGACGTGAGTTTTCAGAGAATAATATTCCTGCGGGGTTGTTCTATATCACGGAAAAAGATTTAACGATTACCGATTCGGTAAATGGTACGGGCGTTATGTTTGTTTTTCCGACGACCGCAGTGCAAGGAGTTTATGATATTTGGCTTAGAAACACCTATGGGTGGTCGGAAAAAATAACAATGAATGCTGCCAGACCGATGTATATCGATCAGGAAGCCGCTTATGCGGGCTTGCCGTTAAGAATAATCGGAAGGAATTTTTATTCGTCGGAATACGGCGTGGGTGACGATAATTATGCCATTGAAAATTTGAGGGTAAAGCTGGTAAGAACTGGTGATATCAACGGTTATAACGACGAAAAAGAAGAACGGTGGGTGTTGAGTGTTAAAAACGGAGGAATTTCATCTGCAGTTCAGTATCAGAAATCACAAAGTTTTACAGACGAAATAATCTATGATACTAATCCGTATAAAATCACTGTCAAAGTTCCCGACGTGTGGGAATGCGGAACGTTCGATGTGTTCGTTTCGACTGACGGCGAAAATTATTACGGGCTATCAGAGCCGCAGTCTTTGATTGTTTATGAAAGAAAAGCGCAGACATGGAATACGAGTGTGTTCGGGAACGAATACGATCGACACATCGGTTGCGACCCGCTTGATCTGCAAGTTTGGTGGGCGCAGAATTTAAATTATAATAATGTAATTACGGTAAATCCTAATGCCGAACCGCAAATAGGCTTAACAGACAATATCGATAATATAGCGTCTGTCAAACAATTGACTGCCTCGATTAACGAGGCGGCTCGTAATCTCGAACGCCTTGGCGGAGGAGTTATTTATCTTCCGGAGGGAGATTATTATTTAACGACCGGCGTTGAGTTGAGAAGCGGCGTAATTTTAGTCGGCGCAGGAGTAGATAAAACAAGATTGTTTTATGTCGGGTCGGGTAACGGTCATTTAATTCGCGCTTATAATCAGATGTCAGGGTATGTGACCGGCTTTGATAACGTTGGAGCGGCCAGAATGTCGGTTTCGGTTTGGAAAAATTCTACAAATACGCCGAATTATATTTTTAATTTCGGAGACGGTGACAGAGATCTGAAGCTTTCGTCGTCGCGTAATAAATTCATATCCGATATTAGGGTGGATTTGCCTCTTGTCAGAACGGAAAACGAAGCGAATTCTGCGCCGTTGATGATCGGCGGAGAACGCAATTTACTTGTTCAGAACTTCGTAAGTGTTGGGGGAAAAGTAACTTACGCGAGAGTTCGTTATTATTTAACGGTAAGAAACGTATATGATGTAAACGAAAGCGGTAGTGACGGCTCGCCTGCATTGCACGGGAAATACTCTGTGATTGAGAATTGTTATTTCGATTTGAATTACGAGGGACACGGACCGAGTATCAGAAGCGATACTTACGTCGCTTACAGCGTGTGTAAAAATGCGGGCAACAGAAAGAACCGTACCAACGACGGAGAAGCTTTGTTACTTGAACCGCCATCGGGATATTTTGCAACGGGAAAAGTGTTAGCTTCGGATAGTCGTTCCGTAACGCTTGATTTTATGGGTGGGACTAAAATAGACGGCAATACGATGTTGCATTATAACGGCTATGCGGTATATATTGCGGACGGTACGGGAACTGGGCAGTTACGCTATATCGACCCCGTCGGTCAAACGCCTTACACAAACAAGTATATGCTTGCCGACGGAGAGAAAGATTGGAGTATTCTTCCAGATTCAACCAGCAAATTCAGTATATTATCTCCGGCTAAGAATGTAACGGTTTATAAATATAAAGCTGAAGATTGCGTTGCGACCGTTACCGTGTATTGCGTAGGAACGGATATTCTTATAAAGGATTGTACACTTAAAGATACTGCGGGCATTTCGGTAGTCTCGGTCGGACAGGAAATAGATGGCGGAAGATTTAATCCTGTAAGGAATATCAGAATAGAAAACAATGACATTTCCGGTGTAGGCGCTCATTACAAAGTCGGTTCGGGTGCTACCACTTTGACCGGCGGAATACAGATTCTTATAAACAGATCGGGCGAGTATATGGGTCTGCAACTATGCGACGTCGTGGTGAAAAATAATTATTTGCATGATTTGATTCCCGATACCGAATGTTCAGAAATACCGTTTAAAGCGGGTTTGTTGATTTACAGCGGTAGTACAGTCGGGCAAGATATATCGTCCGATGCGCGTTATGTTGTTTTAGACGGAAACATAATAGAAAACAGCGAGTGGGGAATATATTGCGATAATCGCGTTACCGGTGTATTTATCAGAAATAATGATGTGCGCGGCGAGCTGACTGTCGCCACCGAAAAATTGACCTTATTTACGCCTTCGCAAATAAAAATCTTTGCCGGACATAGTTTGTTTGTAGGACATGAAGAAAGCAAATTTTCCGGCGAATACGAGCAAGGGAGTGTTTTACCCGTATTGCCGGACGATACCGCAACTGGTAAATGCTTTTTCGGTTGGAGTACGTCGGGGGACGATTCCGTAGTCGGTCAAATTACGACGGTTGCGTTGGGTTATAACTGTAAACTTTACGCTCGCTACGGATATAAAGTTACATTTGATTTGAACTACGAAACTTCATCAGGTGAAGCGGCGGGTGAGTTCAACGTTATAAAGACTATGGGCGGCTCAGTCAAAGCCGAGATTGACGACTACGGCAACCCTTTCAGAAAAGGTCGGGATTTTCTCGGTTGGTATACAGATAAACGGTGTACGCAAAAATTTGACGAAAATTCCGAAATTAATGAAAATGTTGTGGCTTATGCGAAATGGTCTGGCGATGATTACGGTTTAGAAAGCACCCCTGAAACTGAAAGCAACGCCGTTGGCATTATAGCGATTATATCAGGTTCCGTATTATTGTGTGCGGGAGCAATAACCGTTATAGTGATAAAGAAAAGAAAGAAAAAAGACAAGTCCGAGTCTTTTGAATAGAGTGTCGGAATATATTTATATTTATTGTATTCCGTTAATCTATAAATAAATATTATGAGGAGAAACAAACAAATGCAACAGAAAAGTAAATTTTCAGTATGCCTGTGCTTAGCGTTACTGCTTGCCGTTTGTATAGGATTATTTACAAACGCGCTACCCGCGAAAGTGTCGGCAGAAAACGGATCGGTTTCGGCTTCTTATGTAAAACAGACCAATCATCTGAAAAACGATTGGCGTGGTAATTACGGAAAGAACGGTTATATCGTAATGAGCGGAAGTTCCGATGCGGGAACAACTAAGGGTAAATATTTTTACTCCGACATGTATGGTGCGGAAAACGTCGGTAAGGCTTTGACTGCCACTACTAATAACGGTTACGTAGACGGAACTATTGCCGAAAACGCATCTATAAAAAAATGGGGTGTAACATCCGAAGTTTATCATTGGAGTGATGATCTTAAAAATTCGGCGTTGCTCACGCCTGACGGTAATTATACGGGGTTGAGATTAGAGCAAAATACTTCCAATACTACCGATCGCTCGGTATCTCTGTTGATTAACACTGCTTGCGACGAAACTTATCTGACCGTCTACGTGTATTCAAATTCGAAAAATAGGGGAGGGAAAATCGGCGTCTGTATTTATAACTCTGCCATTACGGATAAAAAGACGAATGATAACGGAGCGGATAAAACCGTAGACGAATATTATGGAGGTTCTCCGCTTGCTCATGCTACAGTATTTTTAAATAACGCTACCGAAAGTAATTACGTGGCGGGTAATTTCGTTACGTTTAAATTAAGTGGTAGCGGGGATTATCAGGTTGTAGTTTATCGTGAAGACATTCAAGGCGAAACGGGAAGCGGAAGCGATTTAAAACCCTCTATAGGCGGGTTCTTCTTTGATAGCGAAATAACGGATGAAAAAGCAGAATTTGTCGACAGTTCTGATTCGCTCGAACAGGCATGGCAAGGTAACTACGGCTCTGACGGATACATAGTATTTGGCGGTAAAGACAGCAAACCATATGTTTATTCGGATATGTATCAAGATGGAACATATTCAAACGGATTCACTCCGGTATTTGACGGATTTGAAGTAAGCGATAAGAGTTTTAAAGACGACGCCGTAATTTCAACTTGGGGATACACTTCCGCCGTCTGGATGAATCGTACCGATTCGTCTTTAAGTAAAACGCTTTATACGCCGGGGACAACAGACGACGCTTTGCTAAGATTTGAAAACACTAAATGCGACGATAAATCTGTATCGGTATTCTTCACTGTTAATAAAGCTACTTATGTTTCAGTATACGTTTATAGCGAGAGCAAACTCGTAACGGGCGATATCGGAGTTTACGTTTATCACGCAAACGGCGTGAAAAATAAAGAAACGAGCGACAGTTTGGACGAATATTATGATTTCGGAATGCAACCTCTTGCGCAAACAGCCGTAACGGTAAACGGTTACGGGGTTGCCGAATCATTGCCGGGATATTTTGTTACGTTCAGGTTGGAAAGCGAGGGTTCGTACCGTATTGTTGCAGCAAGAGCAAACATCAGTGGTGAAAAATATTCCGGCACTACCGCAAGAGAAATTAAACCCGGTATCGGCGGAATTTTCTTTGACGGAAATTTACCTTATATCGACGGATTAGGCATACAAGATATATCGCTTACGTTAGACGGAACGATCGGTCTGAATTTTTACGCGACAATCGACGGCGAAGTATTGAACAATAAAAATTTGACGGTAGAATTGGAATACGGCAACGGCGTAACCGAAAGCTTGGCTATTCCATCCAAAGAAATCGACGGAACATATAAATTCACTGCGAAAGTAGTTGCAAAAAATTACGCTTCGGATATAACGCTTAAATTTTTCACGAACAGCGAACAGATTGGCGGCGGTTATACTATGTCCGTTAAAGGTTTTTGCGATAAAGTAGCAGCAGACGATGCAATCAGCGCAAAATTAAAAAAGCTTTGCGCTGCGCTCGATAATTATTGTGCGCGCGCCGCGGAATATTTTGCAGGCGAAGCCGTTACGGTTACAGAAAGTATGTCTGCCGTTAGTGCAGAAACACTTTCGCAATATAAATTTATTGTTGAGGGAGACAGCGGTAATATCGATAGTGTGTCTTTAATGCTTGAAAGCGAAACTTCGCTCTGTCTTTACGTTCAAGGATCCGATATTGTTACTGTAGATGGACAGATCTATACACCTGAAACTTTGGCTGACGGTAAAAAAGTTATAGTAATTTCCGATATTGCCGCCAAATCGTTAAGCGAGAAACATACAATCGTCGTAGGCGATTGTACTATTACTGCAAGCGCTTTATCCTATGCGTATGCTGCATTGACGGTTGATAGTAAAGATGACACCAAATCGGTTATGAAAGCTTTATATTTATACAATGTCGCTGCAGTTGAGTATTTCAATTAAGGAGGTCGATTAAGATGAAAAAATATATAAATCCCGAATTGACTATCGTATATGCCGAAGTAGACGTTATAACATCGTCTAACGAAACGGAAAGAATTCCTTTCGGGTGGATTAACGGTAATAACGACGATATAGAAAATTTATAAAACTCACAGACTTTCGTAATTGAGGTATCGAAATTACGAAAGTCTGCAAAATACATAAAACCCGACCTGTTTACAGAAGATAAAATAAAGGTTATGAGTATGTTGAAATTATATATTAAAAAATTTGTTATAATTTTGTTTTTAGCTGTAACCTGCGCGGTTATGCTTATCGTAAACGTTTCCGTACGCGCAGAAAAGCAATTACAAGCCGAGCATATAGTAAATCAGAATTACGGTCAGAAATGGGAAGGAAAATTCGGCTCGTCGGGATATATCGTTTTAAGCGGAGATCCATTCGCGCAAGAAAAAGCGAAAAAAACGGTATATTCGGATATGTATTCGGATATAGCCGAAGAAGCGGCGATAGGCGGTTTTAGTCCGATAATAAAAAACTCGCAAGTGTTTTATTCAGACGAAGACAATGGCTTAAACGGCAATGCTCCGATCTCTTCTTGGGGTATTACGGCTCAGAATTGGCTTACGTCTACCGATAATAAGACGTTATTTGTCCCAGGGTCATCGGATAATACGAATTTAAGGCTCGAAAACACAAAAAGTAACGACAGAGCAGTATCGTTATTTTTTACCTTAAAAGATAAATCTTACGTTACGGTTTATGTGTTCAGCGCAAGTAAGCGCGTTACTGGCGATATCGGCGTTTATTTATATAATTCAAAAGTATTGCAAAATAAAGAAGATAATTCCGAGACAGATTATTTTTACGGTGGAACGCCATTGGCGAAAACTGTTATTACGATAAAAGGTAAAGATTTAAGCGATTATAAATCGGGTATTTTTGTAACATTCAAAATCGAGGATGCGGGAGATTATCAAATCGTGGCAACACGGGCTAATCCTGAAAACGAAGATTATAACGAAAATTTTCGCATAATTACGCCGGGTATAGGCGGTGTGTTTTTCGATGATAAAAATCCTATGTCCGCTAAGCCCTATTTTATTTCGGGCGATTGCGATACGAAAGGTTCGTGGGAAGGAACTTACGGTAAAGACGGCTATATGCTGTTTGCTTACGATTTGCAGACTTCAGAACGTCAGGCTTATACTAAAAATATCTATACCGATAAGCAAGGAAATCCTTACGTCGGAAAAGTTACGTTTAATGAATTGTCAACCAAAACTACCGTGAATAATAATGTCGGTAATTATGAATTTGCCGTTGAGGGAGAATATTCGCTCTCAGATGCTTTTATCTCGCGAATCGGCGCGGCATTTCCTGTCTGGGATTGGCGGGCATGGTATAACAGAGAAGAATCAGGTTTTGCGGGCGAAAAGTATATCGAATCTTGTTTAAATGTTCCGGGAAATACGGGCGATTATATAAGAGGAAGAGTCGGAGGACCTGCGGACTCGTCAAAAGGTTCAATAGCCTTTACATTGACCGATAAAGCTTTCGAAAAATCAGAAATTATTTACATTACCGTATATCATAATCAGATTTTTGACGGAAAAACAGATGTTGGAGACGTTACATTCGGTAGTTCAATATATAAGACGTATTACGCCGATGCCAGCGGATTGCCCGATGATGCCGTTGAGGAAAGAACGATAGTGAGAAAAAACGGTAACGGCGGACTTTATGTAACTTACGCTTTATGTGAAAGCGGAGATTATTCTATTATAATCGACGGGGATTCTGACAATGGTATTCGCGGAACTATACAAGCGTTGTTTTTCGATATACCGGAAAAAGCTGAGATCAATTACCACCTTGATGGCGGACTTAATAACGATAAGAATCCTATCGAATATTATGAGTGGTCTCCCACGAAATTATATAAGCCTAGCAAAGAGGGATATGTATTCGTCGGGTGGTATTCCGACGAGAATTTGACTTACATGATCGAAGAGATACCTGCGCGTTCGGTAGGTCAATTTGACGTTTATGCAAAATTCGAAATTTTAACACCGCATAATATTACTTATGTATTGAACGGTGGTATAAATTCGGGAGACAATAAAAATGTTTATTATGAACTGATAGGTGTATCTGAATTTTTACCCGCCACAAGAGAAAATTATAATTTTTGCGGTTGGTATTCAGACCCTGATTTTACAGAACGCATTATCTCCGTATCCGCAGATTGTAAAGAGGATATAATTCTCTATGCAAAATGGTCTGAGAACGAAAATTGGAATATCGTCTATCATTTGAATGGAGGAAAAAATTCTGCAGATAATCCTGAAAAGTATTACAAAGGCAAAGGCGTAGAGGCTTTCGCGCCTGCAGTTAAAAAGGGGTATTTGTTTTCGGGATGGTATCTAAACGAAGATTTCAGTCACTATATCGGCAGTATATCCGGCGATAGAACAGGGGATATAGATCTTTATGCAAAATATACAAAAAAGGTTGTTATCAGTCATATCGAGTATAAACTTTACGGGGCAAAGAACGATATGGCTAATCCGGTATCTTATAAAGAGGGAACGACTATAACGCTTGCGGCAGCGACGAAAGAGGGATATACGTTCGAGGGCTGGTATACCGACGAAGCGTTTACGAATAAAGTGACCGGGATATCTGCTGAAACCACGGGAGATATTACGTTATACGCAAAATTCACGAAGAATGTCGACGGAGAAAGCGGCGACAGCGGAAATACAGGCGATAGCGGAAGCACAAGTGACAGCGGAAGCTCCTCCGGCAGCGGATCGGCAAGCGAAAAGAAAGGCTGTTTCGGAAGTATCGCGCTCGGCGCGCCCGCGATAGCTTTGGCTATGGTAGCGACTGCGGTCGCAATGAAAAAGAAGAAAGAAGACTAAGAGCAACTTGTATTGCCTTGCGGGCGGTTTCGTCCGCAAGGCAAATAAAACCTTTGATTAAAAATAAAGAGAAATTATGAAAGCTGTAATATTCGATTTAGACGGCGTACTCGTTACGACCGACGAATGTCATTATAAAGCGTGGAAGAAATTAGCGCACGAAGAGGGAATATACTTCGACCGTGATATAAATTCGAGATTGCGCGGAGTTTCGAGAATGGATAGTTTAGATATAATACTCGAAAAGTCCGATAAAATATATACGCAAGAGCAGAAACAGGAACTTGCGGAGAGAAAAAACGGTTACTATCGTAAGTCGATAAGCGGTTTAACCGAGAAAGACGTATTAAGCGGCGTGGCTGAAAACCTATACGATCTTAAAACTGCGGGCGTAAAAATCGCGGTAGGCTCGTCGAGTAAAAATACGCCGATTATACTTGAAAAGACGGGTTTAATCAGGTATTTCGACGCGGTAGCGGACGGGAACGAAATAAAGAATTCCAAACCCGACCCGGAAGTGTTTTTAAAAGCCGCCGAAAAACTCGGCGTTAAGCCCTGCGATTGTCTTGTCGTAGAGGACGCCGACGCAGGCATTGAGGCGGGTAAACGCGCGGGGATGAAAACGCTTGCGGTAGGCGCGGCAAACGGCGGAGATTATAAATTTCATGATTTATCTTCGGTAAATATTGAAAAAGACGTTTTGAATTTGATATAATAGGTGTAAAGATGCGGGAAATAGCGTTTTACGAAAGAGATATAAAAGAAAAATACAGCGTAAAGATAAAAGAATACGTCGCTACTGACGAAGCGAACAAAGAAACGGTGTTTACGCTTTGCAACGGATATATGGGCGTGCGCGGCGCATTGTCGCTTGGCGGAAGATTTTCCGAAGCGGGAACGTATATCGCAGGATTGTTCGATAAAAAAGAGAAAGAGGAAAGCGAGGCTGTTTGCGGGCTTACTATAAAGAACAAGGCGATAACGCCCGCGCTCGCAATCGTTCCCGACGGTAATCTTGCCGAGATAACGGCGGGCGGCGAAAAATTCGATGTGCTGAATTGCCGCGTATCCGATTTTAGCAGAACGCTTGATTTACTTCGCGGCTTTACGGTAGACTCTTATTCGCTCGAAAGCAAAAGCGGAAAAATCTTACAAGTAAAAACGATGAATTTCGTTTTGAAATCTTCTTATCACGAAGCGTTAATCCGCACGGAAATCACACCCGTGAATTTTGGCGGCGAAATAGTAGTTACGCTTAAAAATACGCTCAACGCTTATCCGCAGTATATTCCACGGCTTCGCGATTATATCTGCGCCACGGTATTAGATAGTACCTCGGAAGAAAACGGAACGGCGAAACTCAACGCAAGAGTGTTTGAGACGGGCGAAAAGATATATATGCTCGCGAGAACTTTAGGCGACGGAAAACGCGAAGTCGAAGAAGAAAAAAACGGAATAAACGAAAAATTTGTATTAAACGCCGAAAGCGGTAAAACTTACGCGTTCGAAAAGCGTTTTGCATATTTTACGTCGCGGGATAATTGCGATATAAGTTTCAGTAAAAAGAGCGATAATCAACTCATAGACGAACATTTCGGGTTTTACAAAAATGCGTGGGAACGCGCGAAGATAAATATCGACGGCGACGACGAAGTGTTAAATGGCGTGCTTTGGAACGCGTTTAATTTAATACAACTCGAATACCCAGAAAACACGGATATATCCGTTGCGGCTACGGGTTTGCACGGGCAGGGATATTTCGGACACGCCTTCTGGGACACCGAAATATTTATGTTGCCCTTCTATCTTGCCACCTGTCCGCAGGAAGCGAAAGCCTTGCTCGAATACAGATATAAGCGTCTGGACGAAGCGAGGGAAATAGCGAAATCCCGCGGCTATGCGGGGGCGGAATTTCCCTGGACGAGCGCGTATACGGGCGTGGACGTAACTCCGCCCGACTGGGACAGGTGCGCAAAAAGGCAGATACATATATCTGCCGACGTTGCTTACGCGTTCCGTAATTATTACGTTCAGACGGGCGATTACGAGTTTTATAAAAACTGCGGAATAGAAACGATAATAGAAACGGCTAAGTTTTTCGCGTCCCGCGCGGTACTTAAAGACGACGGCAAATATCATTTGCTCGACGTTATAGGACCGGACGAGTACAACATTCACGCCGACGATAATTTCTATACCAACTTTATGGCTCGGTATAATATCCGCGAGGCGTTGTCGGCAATTGAAGAATTAAAGCAAGCCGACGAAACCGAGTATAAGAGAATAGCGACCAAAACGCGGTATGAAGAATATAAATCGCTGCTTGAAAAAGTCGCGAAAAATATGGCTTTCCCGAAAACGAAAGACGGCGTTATAGAGCAGTACGACGGATTTTTCCGCTTAAAGGATAACGGGGCGATAGAACGCGACGAAAACGGAATGCCGAAAAACAAGAACTACGTTTACGCAAGCGACGTTCAGGTGTTAAAGCAAGCCGACGCGGTAATGGCGTTGTATCTTTTCCCCGACGAATTCGACGAGAAAACGCAGAAAGCCACTTTCGATTATTACGAAAAGAGGTGCAATCACGGCTCGTCGTTAAGTCCGTCCATTCACGCGATCGTCGGGCTTCGCAACGGGTTTAAAGACCACGCATATTCGTTTTTAAGGCTCACGGCATTGCTCGATTTAAATAATATGCACCTCGACAAGAATTTACACGAGGGTTTGCATACGGCTTGCGCCGGCGGAACGTGGAGCGCGGTGGTGTACGGCTTCGGCGGCGTGCAGATTAAGGGCAGTAAGTTGCATATCGCGCCGACTCTCCCCGAAAATTGGAATTCTTTTTCGTTTTGCTTTACGAATAAAGGTGTAAATTATTCGATAAAAGCAGATAAAAACGGCTTTGAAATTATAGCAGACGGCGATGCGGAATATTACGTTTACGGCGAAAAAATCAAAGTGCAAAAAGGCGAAATAAAGCAATGGAAGAATTTTTAATAATAGAAAACGGCGGAATGCGCGTTGAGATTGTCAATCCCGAAAATGCAAAAGACAAGCATTTTTCAACCCGTTTTTCTCACGTGGGGTATATAACGGAAATTGAGGTAGACGGAGAAGAAAAATTGTCGCGGGCGGTGGAAGAATTTCACCCGTTCCACGGTGAGGGCTTTCCCGACGAGTTTGAAAAACCGCTCGGCTATAACGAGGCGAAAACGGGCGATTTATTCGTAAAAATAGGCGTAGGGGCAGAGAAAAAACGCGAAGAAAAACCGTATACCAACTGGGATATGCACGAAGTCGCTATGCCTGCCGAAACCGTGGCAAAAAAAATAGAAAACGGTTACGCGTTTATACAAAATTTTGCGTTTAACGGCTACGAGTATTATTACGAAAAGAAAATTACCGTTGAAAACGGAAAGATAAAAATTTCGCATTTTCTGAAAAATACGGGGATAAAAAGTATAGATACGCTTTGGTATTCGCACGCGTTTTTGCGTTACGATTTAAAAGCAGAATATCTTACGCTTACCGTTCCCGAAGATTGCGAAATTTTTAACGGCGAAGAGAATATAACTTCTTGCGAAAACGGAGTTTACGAAATACCGATAAACGAGATTACTAAAAAAGGTATCTGTTATAACTGGCACGCCGAAAAAACCGAAAATATCCAAAAACTCGAAAAATACGTTGCGAAAGGAGATTACGGTTATAACGAATTGCAGGTATATATGAACGACCGCATAATTTCCGTAGAACCGAAACTGAAAATATACTTGAAACGCAACGAAAATAAGAGTTGGAGT
Source organism: uncultured Clostridia bacterium (assembly GCA_934254815.1). GTDB lineage: Bacteria > Bacillota > Clostridia > Christensenellales > Borkfalkiaceae > UBA10281. The sequence continues at coordinate 40,515 of CAKQME010000015.1, forward strand.
ACAATAATTGATTTTTCTTAAATAGGAAGTTGAATAATGATTGACAGTGTATTAACTAAAAGACTGATTGTAGAAAATAGAGAATTAAAAAACAGAATAGTTTTGCAACCTATGGAGGGCTTCGATTGTAATGAAGATGGTAGTCCGAGTGAGCTTACAGAACGTAAATATCTGAATTACGCCAAGTCAAGCGCGGCAATAATATGGTTTGAAGCGAGCGCTGTATGCGATGAGGGCAGAACTAACCCGAGACAAATGCATATTACAGCTGCGAATTTGCAAAAATTTAAAGCATTGCTAATAAAGATGAAAGAAGCTGCGCTTAAAGAAAACGGATTTGCGCCGTTAACCGTGTTACAGTTGACCCATTCGGGCAGACAAAGCATAGTGCCTATGGTTGCGTATCGTAATGAGATATACGAAGCGACAAGACCTATTACCGATGCTAATATCGTAACAGATACATATCTTGACTCTCTACCTGAAAAATATGTCGAAACTGCAGTTTTGGCAAGAGAAGCGGGCTTTGACGGAGTGGATATGAAATGTTGCCACGGCTATTTAATGCAGGAATTGTTGTCTGGTTATAATAGAAAAGGCAGATACGGCGGATCTTTCGAAAACAGAATAAAATGCTATATGAATTGTTTTAATGCCGTAAAAAGCGCCGTACCTGATATGTTGGTTACTGCGAGGGTCGGGCTAAGCGATATGGTAAGAAAGCCTTTCGGTTTCGGCACTGATGAAAACGGTAATATTGATCTTACAGAGCCTAGAATGTTAATAAAAAAACTTATCGACAGTGGGCTTAAATTGCTTAATGTGACTTTAGGAAACCCGTATTATAACCCGCATGTTAATCGACCTTTCAGAGTTGGGGCGTATAAACCGCCGGAAAAACCGGAGATTGGGTTGGAACGTTTTTTCTTTGCCGAAAAAGAGATAAAAAAGGCATTTCCGAACTTAATAGTGATCGCTTCGGGTTTATCGTATTATAGAAACGATTTATTTAAAAAATCTGAAGAATCTATAAACAACGGCTTATGCGATTTAGTCGGATTCGGTCGCGGCGCGCTTGCTTATCCGTCGTTTTATAAAGATTATCTTAACGGTAATTTTCAAGCAAAAAGATGTTGCGTGGCCTGTTCGAGATGTACGGAATTGATGCGGTCTAAATATGTTTCGGGGTGCGCTACATTCGATGATTATTATAAAAATTTGTACGAGGAAAAGTTTAAATGAAAAAAATAGCGTTAGTTACTGGTTCTTACCAGGGAATAGGTAAAGGAATTGCCGACTTACTTAACGATAACGATTACGAAGTTGTCTACTCCGATGTTCACGATAGTATGGGCGGTGTAAAATATTATTGCAAATTAGATATTTCATCTGAAGAATCAAGAAAACAAGCACTCAAGTTTATCGATGATAATTTCGGAAGATTAGATATTCTTGTTAATAATGCGGGAGTGGCTTGCAGAGAAAGAAAAGACGTTTTGGTAACTTCCGAAGAAAGTTTTGAAAGACTTATAAATATAAACACCAAAGGCACGTTTTTTATGTGTCAGCTTTTCTCGAAATATATGATAGATCGTTTAAATAAAAATTTAAGTGAATATCAACCGCGTATAGTAAATATTTCATCAAATTCAAGCTATACGTCAAGTGTGTCCAGAGGGGAATATTGCATTTCTAAAGCCGGCGTGTCTATGATAACTACTCTTTTTGCCGATAGGCTGGGAGAATATAATATTCCAGTATTAGAAGTAAGACCGGGAATAATAAAAACCCCAATGACGGAAGCAGTTATGGCAAAATATGATAAATTGATAAATGACGGAATTACTCCGATGAAGCGTTGGGGAACTCCTTACGATGTGGCGAAATGCGTTCTTGCGGTAGCAAAAGGATATATGGATTTTGGAACGGGAACCGCTTTAAACTGCGACGGCGGTTTTCATATTAGGAGATTATAAAAGTGAAAATATTTGATTTTGACGCGATTGTTATAGGTAGTGGTTGCGCAGGGTATAATGCGGCAGACAGGTTGTATGATTACGGAGTGACTAATATTGCCGTCGTTACGGAAGGGGTAAATAAAGGAACATCGAGAAATACGGGCAGTGATAAGCAGACTTATTATAAATTGTCTCTTGCTGGGGATGAGGGCGACAGCGTGTATAAAATGGCTGAAACTCTTTTTTACGGTGGTGCGGTAGATGGTGATATAGCTCTTTGCGAATCGGCAAATTCTGTGGCGAGTTTTTTGAAGTTATGTGCAGCAGGCGTGGATTTCCCTACGAACGAATACGGAGAGTATGTAGGGTACAAAACCGATCACGATCCTTTCAGACGTGCTACGTCTATAGGTCCTTATACGTCAAAAAAAATGACAGAAGCGTTAGAAAACCTTGTCAAGTCAAAACAAATACCGATTTTCGATAATTGTCAGGTTGTGAAATTATTAAAAGACGATGAGAAAATTGTCGGAGCTGTCGCAATCAATTTAAAAACTAACGATTATTACGCTTTTAGAAGCGGAAATATAATTCTGGCAACCGGCGGACCTGCGTCGATATACGCCGACAGTGTCTATCCAACTGAACAAACGGGGGCGTCGGCATTAGCAATTGAAGCGGGCGCGGAATTTTCAAATATGTCGGAATGGCAATACGGGCTTGCGTCGATAGATTTCAGATGGAATGTTTCCGGGACATATCAGCAAGTGCTACCCAGATATATTTCAATAGATGAACGTGGAGTCGAAAGAGAATTTTTATTGGAAAATTTTTCTTCGACTAGCGATATGCTTAAGAATATATTTTTAAAGGGGTACGAATGGCCTTTTGATGTCAGAAAGTTATATGGGTCTTCTTATATAGATTTACTTGTTTACAGGGAAAGTGTGGTGTTGGGCAGAAAAGTCTATCTTGATTTTACGCGAGAACCGAGTGGACTTGAAAACGGGTTTGAAAATTTAGACACAACAGTCTACGAATATTTGAATAATTCAGGGGCATTGATTGCAACCCCGATAGAAAGGCTCAAAAAAATGAATTGCGGTGCGGTAGATTTATACAAGGAACACGGTATAGATTTGGAACGAGAACCTCTGCGCATTGCGGTATGCGCGCAACACAATAACGGAGGAATCGGTGTTGATTCAAATTGGCAATCCAGCGTGTCGGGGTTGTATGCTTGCGGAGAAGCTGCAGGTACGTTCGGGGTTTTTCGTCCCGGTGGCTCCGCTTTGAATTCTACTCAAGTAGGGAGTATGCGCGCGGCAAGGCATATAGCATATTCAAAAAAACATACTGATAGTGAGAATTTCAATTTGTTGGTAAATGAAGCTGTAGAAGATATTGAGAATCTCAAGCGTAATGCGTTAGGCGATGTTTCTACGATAACCGATACCGCCTCGCGGTATAAGCGTAATATGAGCGATAATTTTTCGTTTATCAGAAACAGAGATAAAATGTTGCTCGGCATAAAAAAAATTAGAGAATTTATATCTGATTTCGATAGAGATAATCGGATAAAAGACGAAAGTGAAATATGCGGGCTTATCAAAAATAAAGAAATGTTGCTGACACAGGAGCTGACTGCCGGCGCGATGCTTGAAGCTGCTTGCAGATATGGTTCGAGAGGGGCGGCTTTTGTGACAGAAGAAGAGCCGAATCTTCGAAAAGCGTTAAGCGAAAAAGTTGAGGGAAGAATTAAAGTCTTACAATCGGTTATGTGCGACGAGAAAATAATACACTTTGATCGTGACGTGCGCCCCATACCCGATAGGGAATTATGGTTTGAGAAAGTATGGAACGATTATATAAATATAACTAAAAACAGAGCAGGAAAATGAAAATCGTAAATACAATTTGCGTCGGGACGGGCGGATATGGCGGAATGATGTTGCAAGAACTCTTTGACGGGGCCAAATCAGACTTGATAAATCTAATAGGCGTAGTTGATCCATATGCGGAAAAATCACCGATATATAATAATATTATAAAGGCTAAAAACATACCTGTTTATGAAAATATTAGTACGGCGTTTGACAGAGTTGAAAAAAGTGGTATAAAAATCAATTTTGTATATATCGCTACCCCGATACAGTTTCATACCGAACAGATAAAATATTCTTTAATGCGCGGCGCTAATGTTTTATGTGAAAAGCCTATGACTGGAAACGTTAAAGATTTACCTGTATTAGAAAAATTTTCCAGTACAAATAATTTTGTGGGAATAGGTTTTCAATGGAGTTTTTCGTCTGCCATTCAGCGTTTGAAAAAAGATGTAATGAGCGGCGTTTTAGGGAGACCCGAAAAATTAAAAACGATAGTTTTATGGCCTCGTAAAACCGAATATTTTAATAAAACAGGTTGGAAGGGGAAAATGTTTACTGTAAACGGTGAAAAAATTTCCGATAGCATAGTAAATAATGCAGCGGCGCATTATATACATAATATGCTGTATATTTTAGGAGACTGCATCGACTCTGCTATGGGGGCAACTGATATTAAGGCGACGCTATTGCGTGCTAATGACATTGAAACATTTGATAGCGCGGTTGTTAAATTTAAATTTGAATGTGGTGCGGATGGTTTATTTGTGGGCTCGCATACTACCGATAAAACAATTGAACCGAAGTTCGAATATGTTTTCGAAAAAGCAACAGTATCATATAATTTTGAAAACGGAAATATAATTGCAGAATTTAAAGACGGTGTAAAGAAAAATTACGGTGATCCATTCGGTGGCGGTGCGACTAGAAAAATAAATTTATGTGCCGAGCTTACAGCAAACGGTAGTGTGGATGTGTTGTGTGGTATTAAGGCGGCTAAAGAGCATGTTTTATTTGTGGATAAATTACATTCCGCGAATAAAATTTATAACGTAAAACAAAATTTGTCGCATTTACAAGACGGCGTGTTAGTCGTTAATGGCTTGACTGAAGCGCTTCTTGAATGCTATGACAAAGGCACTATTATTTCGGATCTGGCGGAGTTTTATTAAATTATAGAGGTAAATATAGGTATGGATAAATATGGAACAATCGTTTTCTCGGTTGTAGGCTTAGCTCATGGGCATATATATCAGATGACGGAAGGGCTTATCTATGCAGGTGCTATATTGAAGTATGTCTACGATGAAAACAAATCGTCGCTTAAAGAATTTGTCTGCAGATATCGCGGAGCCGTCGCAGTAAACAGTTATGAAGAAATTTTAAATGATAACGAGGTTGATTTAGTGGTTATCGCTGATATTCCTTGCAAAAGAGCATCGGTTGCGATTAGAGCAATGAATTCCGGGAAAAATGTATTTACCGCAAAAGCACCATTTATAACGTCGGAGCAGAAGCAAAAAGTCGAAGAAACTATAAACCTTACCCAAAAAAAATATTTCGTGTATTACTCGGAGCGATTAGCTAGTGAAGCTGCGATGTATGCGTGTAACGCTATAAAAAGCGGCATAATCGGAAAAGTGATAAACGTAGAAATTTTGGCACCCCACAGATTAGGGAGTCGTCCCGAATGGTTTTTTAAGAAAGAATGTTCGGGCGGAATCTTTGTAGATATAGGCAGTCATCAATTTGAGCAATTTTTATATTATACAGGCAACGATAATGCGAATATAATAGCCGCGACCATTAGAAAGTCAGTAAACGAGAGCAATGAGGAATATGAGTGTTTTGGAGATGTATACCTAAAAGGTGAAAACGGTGCGACAGGATATATCAGAGTGGACTGGCTTACTCCGGACTCATTACCTGTATTCGGAGACGGTCGAGTATTTATACTCGGAGAAAAGGGTTTTATAGAGTTAAGAAAATATATAGATATCGGCAGTGGTAATACAGAAGTCGTGATTGTTTGTAATGATGCAAAATGTCAAAAAGTAAGCGTAAAAGATATAACGAAAATTACATTTTTTAATGATTTATTAGACGATATTTTAAATGGTGGAAATAAAACTATGAGTTTACACCACACGCTATATACAATGGAGTTAGCGTTAAAAACACAAGAGGTAGCCGAAAGTGGGAAAATTTATATCGTTTAACAAACAGCAAGCCTTATATGTGAATTTTCAGGAAATCAATTATAGTAAAAACACCGATTTGACAATGATAATAGCCTATCCCGTAACAACACCTGTAGCATGTTTATTATTTGTTCATGGCGGAGCATGGAAAGGTGGAGATGCAGATATGTTTCGTCGGCATATAGGCTATGCAACGAATTTCGGATTTGTTGGCGTAAGCATAAATTACAGATTGAATAACGGAGATTGTGATATTCGTGACGGGCTTAAAGATTGTACCGAGGCATTGTTTACGGTAAGGCGAATTATTTATGAAAAATATAAAAAACATTTAAAAATTGTTGCGCTCGGAGATTCGGCGGGCGGCTATTACGCCGTTTGCCTCGGCTCACAAAAGACACTTTCGCTTGTCAACGAAAACGCGAAAATCGTCGATTTCGTAGTTGATTTTAACGGCATAGTCGATCTTACGGGCAAGTGGCGTTACGGTATAAATGCGGATGATGAAACCGCAAGGAAATATTCGCCGCTATATAACGTTACGAAAGGCGACGCCCCCGTTTTAATTATGCACGGCGACGAAGATAAAACAGTAGATATTGCCGATGCGTTCGCCTATGAAAAGGCGTTGAAAGAAAAAGGCGTCGAGTGCGAAACGCAAATTATTCGCGGCGCGGCGCACGCGTTTATATTATTTGACTATCGTCGCGATAATGAACTCGTTGCTGAAACTTTACAGTTTGTCATGAAAAAACTTAAGGCGATATGTAAATAAGAGGTTGAAAAATGAAAAATTTCGTTTTGAAAGACAATTTAAGGCACAGGGCGTATTCGTTTCCGAAAACCGTTTTAAACTTTCATAAAACGGGGGGTATGCCGGACGAAAAAAACGACGTTTTGTATGTAAACGGCGTAAAAACACCTTATGAAATTTTACCCGAAAAAGAAGGGTATATTCTTAAAACGATAGCCGATCTGCCGTATAATTCCGAGCGTAATTTCACCTTTAAAAAAGGCGAAAACGATTATAAACCGCTCGGCAACGACAACGGAATTATCGCCGTGGAAAGTATAAATGGCGGCTTATATTCGGTTAAATCGTCTTTCGGCGCGAAATTTATCTATTCAATCGAAACCGAACTTAAAAAACTATCCGAAACCGAAGAAGCTATCGGCGGCGCGGTTGAGAGTATTTTCGTAAAAACGCTTAAATTTGCGGGCGGGAAAGAGTATAGGTTCACGCTGAAATTAAAACGCGACTTAGATTATCTTGAAATCTACGAGGAAATGAAAGGCTTTAAAGAAGACGAAGCCAAACTCGTTATATCGTGGGAAAATTTCGAGCCGTCGCAAAGGTATACGACCTATCGCGGAAAAGAAAAAATCGACGATTATACGGACGAAAACGGAAAAATACCGTTCGTAATAAATCCGTTTATGCCGTGCAATTCCGCGTGGGACAGACCGATGCTCGCGTATGTCGCGAAAGGCGGGGAGTGGTCGGGCGTACTCTTGCACGATTATAAGAATTTCGACGACGGCGACTGGACAGACCCCATAAACGGACCGGGCAGAAAAGGCAAGGGCGTATCTACCTGGACGAGTATGGCGTTCGTATACGGCATGAGAACGCTCGTAAAAATTTTAAAGCATATCGGGCAAGAGAAAACGGCGAAAGACGTAGAAGAAAAAATACGCGTAATGAGCGAAAATATCATAAACGCCTGTTATAAAGGCGATCGTTTTATCGCGGGCTATAACGATGACGGAATACCTTACGGCTGCAAAGAAGACGAAGAGGGTTCGCTGTTTTTGAATATGCACAGTTGGGCGATAATAAGCGGAGTCGCGACGGGCAAATACCATGAAAGGTGTAAAGAGGTGATAGACGAACTCACGACCCCGCTCGGCGTACTCGTTATGAAACCGCCGTTTACGAAATGGAACGCGAAATTCGGGAAGATCAGCGTAAAACAAGCAGGAAAAGACGAAAACGGCTCGGTATATTGCCACGCGTCGGCTTTTTCGGCATACGCGCTTTTTATGACGGGCGAAAAAGAAAAAGCGGAAAGCATACTTAAAGACATATTGCCCACACACGAATATAAAGCGGAATTCGAGTTTCAGCCGCCGATATTCATACCGAATTACTGGTTTACGAAAGAGCCGCAATACGGCTATTCGAGCGCAAACGTGTCTACGGGAACTTCTGCGTGGTTTTTAAAAATCTACCGTGATTTCTACGAAAAGAGGAAATAATATGCAAGTAAAAAAATTAGAAAAACTTCGATATTGGGAATATCTGCCTGTAGGGTTTGACGAAAACAAAAAATATCCGTTTTTATTTTATTTACATGGCGCAGGTGAACGTGGCGAAGATATGAATAATATATTGAGTGCAGGAGTGCTGAAATGCGTAAATCAAGGGATGAAGTTGCCGTTTGTAATTATTGCGCCGAAGTGCGAAGACGGGCATACCTGGTATGATTACGGAGAAAGCCTTGATGGTTTGTTTAATAATTATTTAGATAAAGATTATATAGATAAAAAGAGAATTTATCTTAGTGGAATGAGTATGGGTGGTTATGGCGTATGGGCGTTTGCTATGTCGCACTCAAATCAGCTTGCGGCAATGATTCCCGTAAGCGGCGGGGGAATGGCGTGGAACGTTGACGTATTAAAAAATATAGCGGTATGGGCATTTCATTGCAGCGGAGACGACGTAGTGGATGTGAATGAAACGATAAAAATGGTCAATGCTCTTAAAAAGGTTTCGTCGGCAGAAGTTAGAATGACTATATACGATCATTCTTATCACGATGCCTGGACGGACACTTATTCAAATCCCGATATTTACAAATGGCTGCTTGCAAAAACGCTTTAACCGTTCATATTAAACTAACAAAATTTAAAAAATATATTTGTTATAAATCATTGCCGCCACGATAAGTGGCGGCGCGCTTTTATACAAAAAGTTATTTCACTTCATTTTTCGACAATTGTCGACATAAAAAATTTGCTGTTTTTTCTTTGATTTAATAAAATAAAAAATAATTTAAAAAAAATTAATTATTTTTACAAATTCGCTTGACATAAAATTAATAAAGGTATATAATAAGTGAAAATAAAATAAAAAACAAATGAGGGCTATTTTCATGTTTGGAACACTGATGATGAGCGCCACTAACGCGCAGAAATTCAAATCGCAACTTTCCGGCAGAACTT
>CAKQME010000016.1 GCA_934254815.1 uncultured Clostridia bacterium
AAACAAGCGTATAACGTTTAGATTATGATTTTTAATTTTAAAACCCGTCGAATTTAATCGACGGGTTTTAAGTTTTATGATTTGTCGTTAAAGTAATCGTACAAATAATTTAATAACTTTGAATTTTGTTTTTGGATATATCCCTCGGAGTAACTTAACCGATAAGCAATAGAATATTGAGTTCCTCCGTCAACGTATAACTGCGAATATAAACTATCAAGTTGCGGTGGGGCGAATTTCATTGCCGTGGCGTATTCGTTTACGGTACTAACTATTACGTTTTCTCCTATTATTTTTGCCGCACCAAGAAAATACTTCCTGTTTGAATAATAAAATCTTATATCCTTAAATCCGCCCGTATTTCATCAATCGTTTTCATATTAAATTATCACTTTGCTCATATTAAAATCAATTATACGAGCAAAACGCAATTATTAAATCATTATCTCAAAATATCTTGTTTATTTTTAACACCTTGCATTTTAAAATGTAACCTCGTTATCTGTTTTCATTATCTGTATCTCCGTTTTCCTCAAATTCGATTCAAATATTGTTACCGATGTTTTCTTTCTTATTAGATTCAATATGCTTTCTCTTCCGCAATATTTCACTTATTATTCCGATAACAATAGATGTCAAAGTTATAACGTTGCTTACAATCTGTACATAATTTTTTAGTAAGGTTACATAAATTAACCAACAAATAATTCCCATACCCGAGAGCGTCTTTGTAATTAATGTTTTTTCGTTGTATAGTCCTACAACCGCTAAAGAACTTCCGAAAGCAGGTAAAACATTCAATAGCCATAAAGCGGATAAAATCGGCTCCTTACTGGTAACAAACGGTGCTGAAAAAATCAAAACGATAAATATATACAGCCAAATTTTACCTTCTGCCCACTTATGTTTTGTTTTATTCAAAAATACAATTTCTCTGAGAGCCATCACTATATTTAACGCCGCACCGGTATATGCCCCACAAAGCGCAAATTGTACAACGCTCATCACATCTCCCACACACTTAAATATCAATATCTTTTTATGCGACTTTTGAGTATAAATAAAAAAGTTCCAGATGATTATTACAAATCCTAAAATTTGCCCCGCAGTATAAAAATATCCCTGCGATATTATTTTTTCCAAAAATTCTTTCATTTGCTTTGCTTCTACTTCCGAAATAATTATTTAATTTAGCCATTAGAGAGTTGAACTAATGGCTAAATTTATCATCAATATTCTTTATCGTTTTTTATCTACGCATCTACTAAATACAGCAGGCAAAAGTCCGTCGGCATAAGCGTACACTTTCAATTCTCCGCCGTATTCATTAAGTTTTACGGCAACAGATATCGCGCCCGCATACATTTTTCTTTCGGTTGCAAAAATCGAAATATGATCCGAAACAGATGAACCCGTAGAATATATTTTACCGCACCCGTCTGTCATAAATTTAACCATCGGTTCGGCATCCGGAACCTCATTACCATCCTTATCGAAAGCATAACAAGTAAATATCGCCGTATCACCGCCGACAGCCTCGTTTAAAAGCGTATCTTCACGCAATACGAGTTTCACGGCTTTACCCGAAGTAACTTTTTCATCTTTCGCAACCATTTCCCCGTTTTCATCGTAACCGAAAACAGTTAGTTTTCCTTTTTTATAAGGAACGATCCATTCGCCGTGTCCGCATTTTTCTATTTTTTGTTTACCTAGCGAAACGTCGTTAAGATATAGTTCCGCCTCATAAACGTTGGTATATGCCCACACTCGAATAGGTTCGCCTTCTCGCCCCTCAAAGTTCCAATGCGGAAGTAAATGAATAACAGGCATTTCGGAAAAATGCGATAAATTTTGATAAAAAGCATCTTTCTTTTGCAAGTATAAGTCAATCGCACCCGATTGAGAACACAAACGAGGCCAAACGGCTTCTCCACGATGCTCAAAGGCAATCCATTGATATCCTCCGGCAATCCAGTCATGATCAACAATATAATGCCAAGTTTTTTCCCTGCCGAATCCGTAAATAGAGCCTTCAATATTATAGTCGTAAGCGGGAAGAAATCCACGGTTGTCATCACGATCGAAATACCAACCTCGCGTTGTTCCGATCGCGCAACACTCGGATGATACAACCGCCTTATCCGGATAATTTTTGCGTAGTTCCTCAAAACAATCCCAATTATAATTGACCCCAATAATATCGGTAACGTCGTTTATCGGCGCACTTGCAGGAGTCCACGACACAGCACTCATTACAATGCGTGAATCGTCAAGTTTCTTTACAAAAGCCACGAGATTTTCAGCAATTCTTTTACCGCGCTCCTCGGCGTGCAACGGTTCCTCATTGCCCAAAGACCAAAAGAATACGGACGGTCGGTTTCTATCGCGTCTGATAAGCGTTTCAAGTTGTCGCTTGCCTTCTTCGGTAGAATAAAACCACCGCGTTTCGTCCATTACGATAAAACCGTTTTCATCAAGCGCATCCATTAACGCTTCACTTTGCATATAATGTGCCGTCCTGTACCCGTTCGCACCCATTTCTTTCATAAGACGGACTTTATATCTCTGAATATTGTCGGGTACGGCTTTTCCGAACAATCCGCAATCGGCGTGTCCGCATACTCCCTTAATTTTATAGTGCTTGCCGTTTATAAATAGACCTTTATCCGGGTCAATTTTATATGTGCGGAAACCGAATTTCGTAACGTATTCGTCAACTTCCTCGCCATTACAAAATATTCTCGTTTTACACTTATACAATGTAGGAGTTTCGGGGGACCACAAATCGGGAGAAACAACTTTCACTTCGCCGTGAAATTCGGTTATACTTTTTGCCGCTGTTTCTCCGTAAGCGTTTATAATTCCGCACACTTTACCGTTCGCATTGATTATTGCAGCAGATATTTGCACCGTCCGAAACGCCGAAAAATCGTTTCTTATTTCAAATGTGGCGCGAACGAACCATTCACTTTTATTTTTTTGTTCAGTCTTAACGAACACCCCATCGCGATTAACCGAAATTTTTTCGGTTTTTATCATTTTTACGTTACGATAGATTCCGCCGCCTTCATACCACCAACCTTCGTGCTCTTTGGCATTAACATAAACGGCAAGAGAATTCTCACCTCCGAATATTGCAAAATCGGTTATATCCGCCTCAAACGAAGTATAGCCGGAAAAATTCCTTACAATAAGACAACCGTTCAAATAAACCGCCGAGTGAGTTGCAATACCCTCGAAATAAATAATTATCCGCTTTCTTCGTCAGATTTATCAAGATTAAACTTTTTTAAATACCAACCATTATCGCACTTTAAAAATCCGAACGCAGGGTTCTCGTTTTTATTCGGCGTTTCGTAAATAACGAAATCGTGGGGAATATCAACCTGTTCCCACGATACCGAATGATGATCGTGCAAAGCATCATAAGAGTCTTCTTCGGCAAAATAATTTTTCGCTGCGGGACCTATATGTTTGCGTTCGGTTTTTGCCGAAATATAAGCTATACCTTTATACGGAGGAAAACTCTCGTCAATATCGCCTTTATGAAATAACCACGATTTATTAAAATCTATTATTTCTCTCATCTTTCACCTCTTATCGGAAGACAATACACCGTCAGACCACGATTCGCATTATTTTTGTCTGGAATGCCGGACAAGAATAATACGAACCTTGCAAAAACGCCGCTATTTATGCGCTTTTTTGCAAATTCTCGGTTGGCGTACGTACAGTACTACCGTCCTCGCCTTTGCAACAAATCATCAAAAATATCGGCGTTTTTGTTGCAGGCAAGTCTAACGGCGTGTTTTTAGGCTAAGACAAGGCGCGCGAATGGGTTAATACTGTCCGTATAACCCGTGAGCGCAACACAGTATTAGTCAAAAACACGCCGTTAGACCACGGTTCGTATTATTCTTGTCTGGCATAGATTCTAAAATGTTTAAACGAATATTCGATTTATAATTCAAAATTATTCTTGCGCGTTACCCATTTGCCATCGGTAAAATCGGGGAATGCCACCGCGCTTCCCGTTGCAATCGACTGTTCGGACAAAACGGAAATGCTCATCCACGTTGCCATATCGTACACGTCTATCGGCATAGGCAGTCCTTTTTCAAGAGCGTCAAAAAATGCTCCGTATACAAGAGCATCCATTCCGCCGTGTCCCGCTTCACCCGGGTGATAATCTTTCCATAAACGATGATTATATTTATCAAAATACTCATCTATATTATTAAAATGTTCTTTCCACTTCCAATGGTCGGTTTCCGCAAAATCTTTATCGAGGTATACCGAACGATTCTCTTCGCAAAGCATACCTTTCGTTCCGTTCACCTGAAAACCACGCGAATAATACCTCGGCAAAGAGGTATCAAGGGTTATTGTTACCGTTTCCCCGCCGGCGCACTTTATTAGCGTAGTTACTATATCCGACTGGGCAAACTCCACGCCTTTAAGAAAATCTCTGTTTTTCTCTTCAACGAACTCTTTAAGCCCGTGCGAACCCGAACCTACGGAAAATAAAGAAGTGAACCTATTTCCGCAATTTATGTCCAAAAGTTTTGCAATAGGTCCTATCTCGTGCGTGGGATAGTTCTCGCAATTCCTCGCAATATACTCGTAAAGCCTGTAATAAGCATACGAGGCGTCGCGGGTTAATTCATCTCTTAAATCGTGCCGATAAGCACCCTCGCAGTGTACGATTTTACCAAGAAGCCCCATTCTTTTCATATTGAGCGCAAGCAGTTCTATCTGCCCGTAACAGCAATTTTCCATCATCATTACAGGAGTTTTGGTTTTTTCGTAACAGCGAACGAGTTCCCAAAGACTTTCGATACTATATGCGCCGCCGACCTCGCACGCAACCGCGATACCCCTTTCCATAGCGTATTCGGTTATTTCGAGATGTTTTTCCCACGCGGTTGAAATTACAACCGATTGTGGTTTTGTTTCGTCAAGACAAGCCTTATAATCCTCGTAAACGGACGGAACGATTTGATTACATTCCTCCACTCTTTTTGCGAGTACTTCGCATCTTTGTTTATTTACGTCGCAAATTGCAACAACTTTAACGTTTTTTAAATCTTTAATGGAATTTTCATACACGACTTTACCGCGCGCTCCCGCGCCTATTATCGCAACCGTAATTTCCGCCATTTTGCTTCTCCTTAATTTTATTAGCAAATTTTTTTTATTTTTTCTTGGGAAAAATAGTTTAACCCACGATACTGCTTATTCGTCGTGAACAAGCAATCCTTAACCAAATCAATGGTATTTTAGAGAAAGCGGATTGTGCGGAAAGAAACTCTCTCCTGCAACCCAATCCGCTTTTCTGAATTTAATATACTTCACTTTAACTAAAAATCGACTTCGAAAAATCTTGCCTGAACATTTTCGGTAAAAGCAACGTTGAGAACACTATCGTCCGTGCTAAACTCAACCCGATTACAAGCAGGGTAAGCAACTTTAACGGAACGAATTGCTCTTCCCAAATCGACTTTATGCTCTTTATTTACGCCCACGTTCCATACGGCAAGATAGAGTTTATCGTCTTTAACAAGTCCGCACGACACGAAATCGTCCTCAAAACTGCATAAGCCGTTAGGGAAAAACGGATACGCCGTTTTTTTGAATTCCGCTATACCATCGTAAACTTTTAAACCTTCTTTTATAAGTTCAAACTTAGTACCGTCAAGCAAATTTATATAACTTGCAAGGTGCATTCTACCCAAAAAGCCGTTAATCATATTAAACACGATTTGCTCTTCGGATATATTTTCGTTTACAAACTCAAACGTACTTTCAAAAGGTTTTCCGTTTTTATTGAAAGTATCTACGGGGTAACTCCATACAGCCGCCTGTTCGGGTAAAACGGCAGACAAAATATTACCCGCGATGTACGCGTATTTTTTATAGTCGGTCTGATCCGAGGTGGACACGATACTGTATTCTGACAAAAATTTATAATCGAGACGCATACCGCCCGAAGCGCAATGTTCAAAAATGACGTTTTTAAATCTCGATTTTATTTCTCTTACCCAATTGATAAACGCCGCCGCACACCGTTCAAGACCGTCCCCGAACGAATTTGCCTCCTTATCCGTTCCGGCACCCAAGTCCTGATTATAATCGAATTTTATATAGTCCGCACCGTAATCTTCCACCATACGCCGTATGGTTTCCGTCATATAATTGCGGACTTTTTCGTTACGATAATCGAGAAAATACCTGTCGCCCACGGCGATTTTTTTACCAAAACGAGTTATAAAACAATCATCGTCGTAATATTCAAGCATTTCTTTACACTTAACGCCGACGATCTCTGGTTCTATCCACAACCCCGCTTTCATTCCGAGCGAACGAATAAAATCGGTAGTATGTCTTACGCCGTGCGGAAAACGCGCTTTGCTCTCCTTCCACTGTCCAACGTAAGGATAAATAATTTTTCCGTCTTCTTCGTTATGCCACCCGCAATCAATAACGTAATACTTCACGCCCGTTTTTGCGATTTTCGGTGCTATTTCAGCCGTGTTTTCTTCCGACGGACTATCCCACGACAAATGCATATACTCATTAAAAATCGTGGGAAGACTTTCGTCCTTTATACAGAGCGGCTTAATTGTCCGACGATAATCGCTCATTCTACGAATGACTTCGTTAAAACTTTCACCATAAGATATAGCAACGCCTGCGCCCGTATAACTTTCACCGTTTTTAAGTTTTTTACTCCAATTAAGATAGTTAAAGTTAGCGTTGCCGAGAGCAAGATAATAGCCCATATCGAAATCGCCTATTTCGTAAATCCACGAACTTGCGCTTTCTATCTGAAACATAAGGAACTTCCCGCTTTCGACGTCTTCCAAAATCCCCTGCGGCAAACGCTCTTTGGTTGTTTGCGACCCGACGGAAGCGAAAAACGCTTTCCTTTGACTTTCGGCGTTTCCCTCGAACATTCCGAGTTCATACAGACTATTTCTTCTCGGTTGACATTCCGTATGATGTCCTTGCACGAAACTCGTAAAAAACACGCTCTTGCTGTCTTTCAGAGTTTTACCGAAAAGTTTTTTCAAAACGAATGCCGGAACGTTTTCCAGAACGATATCATCGCCGGAAACGTTCGTTACTACGTTATGTACTCTTATGGTATTTCCGTCGGAAAAGCTTTCAAATACGGTTTCAACTCGCACCTTATCGGATTGTCTTATCAAAGAAAATTTACCCTCTGACACATTGCAAGAAACGCATTTCAGTTTATCCCACTCGGAAGTCCTTACAGATTTACCGTTCATATGCGAGCGAGAATTCTCGCCCGCAATCTGAACTTCGGTAAATGACTGTGGTTCGGTTTTATATCCGCAATGCGA
This sequence comes from uncultured Clostridia bacterium, assembly GCA_934254815.1. Classification (GTDB taxonomy): domain Bacteria; phylum Bacillota; class Clostridia; order Christensenellales; family Borkfalkiaceae; genus UBA10281. The sequence goes on from CAKQME010000016.1 coordinate 7,368, forward strand.
CGTCAAATACGCTTGATTATTTAACGTATCAAATTCCAAAAATCCGAATTTCATAAATCACTTAGTTAACGAAATTAAACCTTTTCCGATTTTTTATAATCGTCGTAATACGGCAAATATTCCTTGGTGTTTTCAAGCATAGCGTCAAACAACTCTCTCGCTTTATCAATCGGAAGATTTACGTTTGCATCGTTTAAGAACGCGACAAACGCTTTTTCGTAATTGCCCTCCAAAGCCGCTTCAACTACCGTTTCCTGTTCATAACAAACTCTTGAAACGAGCGCATTGACTTCTTTCGGCAGCGCGCCCGCAAAAACGGGACGAACGCTATCACCCGAAAAATAAGCGTTGGTTTCCACTACGGCGCCGCGCGGCAAACCGTCCATCTGACCGATGTTTGGAAGATTGACGTTAGTAACGAAATTACCTATACCGAGCAACGCTTTGATTTGTCGTACGCTTTCTTCACCGGATTTCATAAGTTGGAACTCTGCACCGTGTATAAGTTCGTCGGTCTTTTTCAATCTTCTTTCGAGATCCTCTCTTCTCCATTTTACGGAAGTAAGCCCGAATCCGAAACGTTCAACCGTTTCGGGGTCTTTCAGATACCACTTGCCGGGACAAAATTCCGCAAGATGCCTGTCTCCTGCGGCGGCAAGAATTCCGTATCTTTTAAACAAATCGAACTTAACTTTATGTTCGCAAAAGAACGACTTGTTTATCCAATTGTTATCGGGAAGTTTTATTCCGTCGGGGTGTTCGTTAACATATTCGGTTAATATCGGAACAAGGCCTACGTCTTTATAATGGATTTCGTCAACCCAAGTAAAATGGTTCACACCCAAAACGTTAACTTCAACGTCGTGTCTGTCTATCTCTACCCCGAGTTTTTCCTTGCACATTTCGGCAAGCATTTTTTGCGTACCGAAAACTTCGTGGCAACATCCGAACGCTTTGATTTCGGGAAAGACTTTGTATAACGCCCTTACGCACATCGTCATAGGGTTGGTAAAGTTTATGACCCACGCTTTGGGGCAATACTCCTTTATTGCGTTAGCAAATTCAACGTAGCAAGGTATAGTCCTTAACGCCCTCACTATTCCGCCGGGTCCGACAGTATCTCCTACGGATTGATATATTCCGTACTTTTCGGGCAAATGTACATCCGACTCCATCTCGTCGAAAGTTCCGGGCAGTATTGATATAAGAACGAAGTCGCTGTTTATTAGCGCTTCTTTAAGCGTTTTAACCGCCTTATACCTCCATTTACCTACTACGTCTTCACGCGCAGACAGCATATTGCCTATCTTTTCATTGCCCTGAGCGGCATCAAAGTCCAAATCGTATAAATAAACGCTGCCGCCGATTTCCGAATCGCTTGCAAGATCGTTCATAAGCGTTCTCGCCCAACCTCTCGAACCGCCTCCGATATATGCAAGTTTTAAATTTTTAATATCTTTCATTTGATATTTCCGTCCTGACTATTGTTTTATAGACCCGTAAATTTCGTTTTTTAACCTACGTTAATTTTGAAATTTGCGATATAAAGATTAGCTTTGCTAAGCATCAGATAGAAGAATTTTGCGTTATCAGAGATAATATCCGCATCAAGAGCGAAATTGTTGCAGAACATTGCCCAAGCAGTATCAACGTCTTGCTGATCTTGCGTAATAAACTTTTTACAAAGTTGCTCTTTCGTCCATGTTACGGTAGCCCACTTTCCACTTGTAGTCGAGGCTTGAACGACCGTGTCTGCACCCCAAATAACCGCACCTCCGTCTTTTACTCTGTTATCGGAATATCTGAGAACATTGTTAGAAGCAGCTTCGTACATAAAATCAAAGGATATTGACGTTATTTTGGATAATTCTTCCGCAGTTTTATCAAAGCGAATTTTAATCCACTTATCTTTATCTATATCAATTTTAAGAACGTTATTCTTCGTAGTGCTTGCAGTGTCGGTATAACTATCTATGATACTGCTTTGATCGTATACTTCGAAAAGAAGTTCGCCGTTGTTATCTTTATATTTCGTATAAGTTACGGGCGTAGCGCCGTCGAGATTATCTACTACTGCTTTATTCGTGAAAAGCATATCTATAACGACGTCGAACTCTTTTGATTTCTTTTCTGCCCCGTTGTCTTCATAGGTATACTCGGGATAACTCTCGCAAATAATAAAGTTACTTACGCCGACGCCATTATTAGCGGCGGCAGCACAAAACGCGTCGAGTTTTGCATCCAAGGTTTTACCGTTAAATCTTCTCACAAGGTCGGTTTTAGAGATTGTAAGATCCACCCAAGTGTTAATAGGCAAAGTAAATACTCCGCTCATAAACTTAACGGTAAGCGTACTATCGGTTCCGCCCGAAGTGTAAGCCTTTCCCTGATATCTGTCTTGTGCCGCGCCGAAAAGAACTCTTGCCGAAATCGTATCCGCCTGCGCTAAAACGCCTTTCAAATCGTCTTTTGCCAAGGCGGAGCGGAAAGATATACCCGGTTGCGACGAGCCCGCCAGTCTAAGCACGGCGCCGCTTGCCTTTACGTTTTTCGCATCGGTTACTTCTGCTTTATAGCCTGCAGATTTATCCGTCCAATCTGCGTCAACCGCCTTATGGATGGCGTTTCGTGAATTTTTACCGGATCCGAAATCCTCCACGATACCGCTTTCGCTAATAGTTTTAGTAGAAGTAATGGTAAACGGATATTCTTCACCGAGAATTTTGGCGTAACAAACGATCGTCTTAACTTCGTCGTTAACGAGTATCGTATTACCCTCCGCTACGGAAGCAGTCGCGCCGTTCGTAATTCCGCAACTTACGTCAATATCGAGTCCATCGGGAATACCCTTGATAACCGGTGTATAAGAAGATCCGCTTTGAACGTTGTTGCCTCTCGGATCGTCTGCCTGCACTTTGAATTCGGGAAGATCTTCCTGCTTATCTTCAGCGTTGCCGATAGAAACATTATAGGCGGCTTTAACTGCGTTTTGAAGCGCGACCTTTTCGTCGTCAAGCAAATCGTTACTCGATTCGTTAAGCTCGGCACTTGCTATTTTGCATAAATTCTGTATACCGTTATCCTGATCGGTTGCGTAAACACGTTCGCCGGAAGCAGTTTTTTCAAACGCAACCCCGAAAAAGTCGCTATTGCTGTTGGCGTAATGTATATTGCCGATAGAACCGTTTATAAGATATTTACCGTTATATTTACCTTCGGTTTGCAAAACGGGTGTAGACGGCATAACGAGCATATTGATTTCATCGGCGTTTTCGGTATCTATTTCCGATTTCAAGCCACCGGTATGAAGAACTTCGTAATAATCGCTATCCGCAGTCAAATTATAAGTTTCTCTATAAGATTCCGGAATAATCATAACGTAATATGCGGAATCTTCTTTAACGCTGTCAATAACCGCGCTGAAACGAATACCCACGTTGCTATCCGCACTTATACGGGCAGAAGTTTCTATCATTCTGAAATTATTCTCCGTCGTAACGGATTCGGTTGCGGCATTGCCCAATAATGCCATACCGCTTACACTACAAACCGTTCCCACGGCAAGTACCGCCGTAACGATGAGTTTTTTTATTTTGCCGATACTTTTCATATTTACCTCCTGATTGTTTTTGATTTTAATCAATTTTTATTTTTAACCTTTTTAGTATTTTTCGTTTAGTTTCAATATACGTCGTTTCTCACGGGATCTCCGTCGATAGCGGTAGCGTCGGCAACGTAAGTAAATTTCTGCAAATAAACCTTTCCTGCGTTATCGAATACAGTCAGATAATAATCTTGCCCCGCCTTTAACTTGCCGACGTATCCGTTTATAACGATTTTTTTATCCGCATTTATTTCTATACTTACCTTGTTCGCTCCAACGTAAGCGGAATATTTACTCACATCGGTCCACGCGTGAACGTTTAAAAGTGTAGCCGACTTCATCGAACCCACGAAATATCCGCTTTGAACGTTATTACTTACCGTGCTTAAATTTGCCGCGTCGTAATATTCACCGACTTCGTCTTTGGTATAATTACCTCTCCTTACACTTTCATAAGCAATAGCGCGCATAGAACGCCCGGTATTATACTCCTCTACATAAGTGTACTCATCGCCTACTTTTACATAAGCGCGAGCCGTTAATTCAACGGTGTATGCTTTGTTTTTAATCGACTCGTCCAAGTCGTTATAGATTATTGAATAATGGTATGTGAATTCACCGTTTACAAAATACGGAGTAACGTTACATTTTAAAGTTTTGCTGCCGTTAACTTCTACAGTCAAACCATCATTGCCAATAGAACTCGTCGGCGCAACTACGACGCCGAATTCAGGATTTTGGTCTTTTAAAGAGTTATAATAACTCTCTTTAACGACGGTGGTCCATCTGATACCGCGAAGATCGTCTAATTGCGTTAAACGAATGCTTGCGCCTTCCTTAATATACATATCTTCGCTCGTAACGAGTGTTTCGGCGGCATAAACAGACGAGTTTACGGAAAGTAAACCTACACCTAAGCAGCATATTGCCGCACAACATAACGCCGCAAATAAATTTTTACGTTTTTTACTCATTGCAATTCTCCTTTTGCCCAAGCAGGATCAAAACTATCCGTTGTTTCATTCGATTTTGTAATTATATCGGTCAATATTTCGTTAAAATTGACTATTACTACTTCGAGTTCGCATTTTTCATAACGTTTTTTTGCCATAACTATCTCCTTTTAAGATTTTTTAGCATGCAGGCATATTACAACTATTTGCCCGCATATTTCTTGTTCCGCCCATGATAGGTCTTCCGTAACTCGATGCGTTATACGGATGCGGAACGTTTTACAATGTACGGATCGTCCCTCACGGGATCTTCCGACGTGTTTTCCGGCGGCGAAGATTTTATTACAAAAACTTTCTTCACCTGTGTTACTGTGCCGAGTTTGTCGGTTACCGTAACGGTCATTTTGTAAGAACCTGCCGTTGACGGCGTGAACTTACCGTTTTCAACCGTTTGTTTTATCTCGTTTTTACCGTCAACCAGCATAACTTCGATTATCGGTTCAAAAACTTCTCCGCTACTTTTTACAGCCGTTACTTCGGGCAATACATACTCCGTGCCGACGCGGCTATTACCCGGTTCATTTGAAAAAGTTATTATCGGAGCACTACCGTCTACCGCAATCACGCTTATAGTTCTCTGCCTTACGTCTTCCGCGGAAACCTCTACGGTAATTACTACCGAATAGGTTTGGTAGGACGAAGCTTCGAACAGATTAAACTCGACGTTTACGGGGTTGCCCGACTCATCGGTTACCGTTGCCGTACCAACGTAGCGATTACCGTTTTCGTCTATTGCAACGAGATAAGGCGCAATCGAAACGTCGTTATAAGCGGCGACGTATATTGTTTCGTCTGCAAAATCGACGAGTTCGGTTTTTCCCTCTGTCTTATTATTGCATCCCTTGCACGAACATAACGTAAACACACAAAGCAACGCCGTAATAACACACGTTAATTTCCTCAAACTGTTTACCAATCTTTAATTCACCTCCTTATTCGGCATATTTTAATTTTTCGCCTTTTTCAAGACGGAAATTATCCAAAAACATATCAACGTCAACCGACGGAGCTTGATCGTAAGAAAGCATTATTCCACCCGGGTTCGTTACATATTGAGTTTTTTGGAAACCCTTTGATAATTCGTAAAGGCTGTATCTGAAAGTTCTCCATTGTTTCGGCGGACAAGAACCGTAAGGTATCGGTGTCCACGCGCTCCACTGTCCCGCTTTTGCTCCCGACTGAACGAGATTAGACGGGTGTACACGATCTTTCATACCCTCGGTGAAAACCCACCAGGACAAATCTATGCTTTTATAATTTTCGGTCGTGTAACAATAATCGAAACATATATAGGTACTTGCCCACTCTTCTTTCGGAATATCTGCCATACCGCAAGCCTTGAAAAGAGGTTCGAGCAATACCACGGTTGTTTTATTGCCTGTACCCGTAGCGGCAGCGTGTCGCAATATGTGCAAAACTTTTTCACCGGACGGCGCAGTCAGACCGTAATTTGCGGCGTTTACTACGCGTGCCTCTATCGTTTCGTCCACCGAACCGCCTCTGGTCAGTTTAAAAGCCTGTTTTTGATAGGACTTTTCAAAATCGCATATCTCCGATATATAATTCTCGTTACCTTCTTGCGTTTTATCAAGTTGTATAAGATTTTTCGGTTCACGCTTTTCTGCCGCCTTAACTAAAGTTACGTCATCGACGTAAATGCTCGGCGCGTCTTTCGGATACAGTACGTTCATATCGTCAAACATAAAATATATGCCTGCTACCGACGTAACGTCCGTCTTTATGTTAAGCAAGTCGACGTCATACAAATAACTTGCTCTGACCCATTTACCTGCGGGAAGTTTTATCTTCTCGCCGTCTACCGTTCCGACGCTTTTTTGTTCGTATCCCGAAGCAAAGCCCATCGTTACGCTTAAATCTTTATCGCTCGCATTATACATGTACGCGTATAATTCTTCGTACACGGTAATATCGTTGTACGAAAATTCAAGTCGATCGGACGATAAAGGTATAAACACGGTCGGATTAGAGGAAGACGCCCTTGCGCCCACAGGCTGCAACCTTGCGGAATATTTTCCGCTTTTAACGTAAGTCGGATCTTCGTTTCTCGATACTTTTCCGAACGAATCGTAAACAACCATAAGTTTAAAGTCCGGTTCCCACTGCTCGAAATTAGCGATAACGACTTCTTCGGCTTTGTTATCTTGCGACTGTGTTTCCTTTTTACAACCGAAAAGCGAAACCACGCTTAACAAAAGAACTACGCTAAGGGAGAAACTTAATATTTTTTTCATATTATATAATCTCCTTATTTATCATATATCAAAATATTTTTGATACAAACGGTCTTTTCGGATTCTTCGTACCCGCTACCGAAACGAATTCTTATATTTTCCAATGCGCCCGTTTTGTCCCATTTAGTCCCGGCAAACGACAGTTCGATTACCGACGTTTCCGACGGTTTAATAGTGTATTTGCCGGACGAAACGTAGACGGCATCTTTTTTGAATTTAATCGAAAGCGCAATATCGAGATCTTCACTGCCGTTATTGTAGAAACTGATAACGACTTTTTGAGTATTTTTACCAACTTTTTCGCTAAGCAATTTATCCGCCAATTTAATCGTTTGGAAAACCTCGTCGGAGGAAATCGTTCCACCGATATTAAGGCTTAGTATTTTGCCCGTTTCACCCGATATAGGATTGTCGATAAGTTTTACCGTAACGCTTGCGCCGTCATCGTTCACACTAGAAACGAGATTTTCGGCTTTGATTTCTTCAACCTTACCGCCAAGGTACTGTTTAAGCGTATAGGTACCACTCTCACCTGCACACGATAAATCGAGATAATTTGCACTCCCTAAGGTTCGGTCGGTTTCGATAGTATAAACGTATCCGTTGCCGAATTTTACTTTATCGGTTACCGTTTTACCACCGTTCTTTAACTCGTAGCCGGCACTTGCATATACTTTGGAAATCATTTTTCCGTTTATTTCCGTTAAATCGGTTATGCATAAATTTGCCGGCGACTGCAATGCAATGCTTGCTTCGAAAAGAGAGGACCTTGCTTGCTTAAAATCGTTGACAGTCGCAACGTTTTGCGCACCTCTATATAACGATGCGGTAAGCGATGAAAGCCAACTCTTTGAGGATAAGCCGAGTTCGTTGTACTTCTCTTTCATTGCGTAAATTATTTCATATTCTTCAAGTCCGTCGCGAATGCTTTCAAGACGCAAACTTCCGACAGGTTCCGTCAAACCGTATTGCCCGCCCGGGTAGAACAATATGCCTTCCATATTCTTATCGTGAGCGCGATAAGCGTCGGTAGTATAATAGTCGTCCAACAGACCGTAATCGTTTACAGCCCAATAAAGATTGCCTACTATACCGTACTCACCCTGCATCCAGCCGAGCAAACGAGGTGGTAACGTATCTGCGATGTCGATATGATAACTCGTATAGGGATATATGGGGTTATTGCAGCCGTACCACCACACTTCGGGTTGTTTTTCGCTTTGAACGTATTGAGCGCGTTGCTCTTCGGTATCCATTAAATTAAACAACGGGCAGAAAGTATTTATATAGTCCTTATTTGCGCCGTCGTAATCGGCATACCTTTCTTCGTAACCGAACGTATTGACGTGCGGCATCGTTCGTATCGACTGTGCAATCTCCGCTTTTAAAGGAGAAACAACACTTTCGTCCTCCTCCACCTCCTTGGCAACAGCCTCAACCGTTTGATTGAAAAGTTTGCCGTTAAGCAACACTTGTTCATCGGGCAAGTTATGCGCCGTCGCCTCATCGATCGTCGCATTATAAAATATAAGTTTATCGAGAAGATTAAAGTTAAGTTCGTAACTCTTAGCAACGTATTTGCGTAAGAACGTAGCAAGTCTTTGCTCATTAAACGTAGCGTAACCGTGTTCTGTAGTCGAACCGCAAGGAATACTAAGACAACTGAGTCTTTGATTTAACAAATATTGAGCCGATATATCGACGTAAACATCCATTCCTTCGTCTGAATAATCGTGTTCCACCATCACGAATTCGGGTGCAAGACGATATTTTATAAGCGCATCGCAATACGCTTCGACCTTTTCCTGCGAAGTATCCAATTCACCCTGTTGATATCTCCAACGAATAGAGAAACAACTTTTTGAGTGCGTGGTTTCGCTAACGGTTACGTCTACTACCTGCACGGTTATCGGCACGGACTTTTTATACGATTTAAAATCCAGAAGTATGTTCCCCGTATACGTTCCGACGGGTTGATCTACGGAAGTTTCAACCGTTAAATATACGCCTTGATTCTTATTTGCGTCAATCTTGTTTTCTTCGTATTTTGCTATTGCCGAAAACGGCACCAATGCGTCGGGATACATTCCGAGCGGCAAGTTGGTCTTTTCGGCGTTCACGGAAACGGGAATATAACGCTCGTGATAAACGGAAATTTTATCTTTCGAAATCTTATCTCCCACGACGCTCGTAAGATCGCTTACTTCGACGTTATAGTACGGAACGTTCTTTTTTGGCGTTATTATAATTTGCGCGCCCTCGTATTCGCCCCGCGCCATAACCAACGAAACGTCGGCTTCCGTTTTTATACCCGAATAATACTCGATATCTTTATCTTGCATTACTTTTTCGCTGGCGTGAACACCCCAAATCGTTAAATCCGATTCGCTAAGTTTCACGCCGATATTGTTATCATTGCCTCCGCAAGCAAATAAACCCAAACACGAAATGAAAGCAAGTATAACGCATAAAAATCTTCTTATTATTTGCCTCATCGTTTTCTCCTATTACTTCAATTATAACAAGCCTGCCTTAGAAATAGCAGTTTGCCAGGTGTTTTGCGTCCAATACTCAATAGTTTCGTCGTAGAAATCCTGCGCAGTTTTTCTCTTGTTTTGCGAGGAAAGCATCGTATAGTATTTCATATCAATGAACGCATCTACTTTACCGTAATTGCAAAGCGGGAAAAGACCGCTCGATTTCAAAATGTTAACGGGATCGTTTTTATTACACATATAATCTATACGACCTTGTTGCAAAGGCTCTAAGCTGTCGTATAAAGCTTTATCGTACGTTTTAGGATCGAAGTCGAAAGCAATCGTCGCTCCGCTTGCGCCCTTACAGTACGCGCTTATTCCCGCGTCGGTAGCCATAAATCTTAAAAAGTCTATCGCAACGTCTTTTCCTTTTGCATAAGACGGAATTACTCCGGGAGCAGTTAGCGATCCGTTTACTATTCTTCTCGCCTCGAATACCTTATTGAAATCTTTTTGATTAACCTCGTATCCGTCGCCTTTAAGTTCTCTGCTACCCGCGTCTATCGCCTTCACGAGTGCAGATAATTCAGTGTCGTCAGCTATCGTGGTGCATTTGTTTTTAATGCTGCTGATTATCGGATTTTTCATCATTTTGATAACCGGAATTTTGTAATTATTGTTTTCCAATCTCTGTTTTACTTCTTTCATCTCGTCCGTAAAATAGTCGCCGTTGTAGTGGAAAACAGCCGCGCCCTGCAAAAATGCCGTTTGCGATATCATATATTCCTGGTTGAACGATTGCGGGGAAACGTATTGATTATTATAATCAAGCAATTCCTCTATTACCTTAAGAGATTCGAGTCTGCCCTGTTGCTTAAAAATATCGACAGAACGCTCACCGTTGACTATACCGTTATAAAAATTGTTATACCCGTCAATACCTTCGTATTGCGCCCACCAAGGCGAAAGCACACCGCCGTCCATCTGCCAGTATGCAGCCTCCTTGGACTGTATAAAGCAATACTGAGCCGCAGGGTCGTTATTTTTATATTTATCAAGGTTTGCGTTACGAATCGTTTCGCACGCTTTAATAAATTCGTCGGTAGTTCTCGGAACTTCCAGTCCGTAACTAGTTAACGCATCCTCGTTATATATAAAACCGTAAATACCTGTATAATACGGAACGGAATAGAACGTTTCTTCTCCCGTGGACGGGTTCGTGTAAGTGTAATACTCTACATAACTGTCGTTTAATTTTTCTTTAAAAGTTACATCCTCTCCCGGTACTTTTGCATTATATACAAGGTCTGTCAAGTCTAATAAAATATCGTCTTGACCTGCAAAACTATTTAATTGATTACCAAACATAATATCGTATTTATTACTTTTGGTTAAAGTTATGTTGTTGAAAGCCCATTCTCTTACGTCGTTGGTAAAGAAAGTAACTTCGAGGTTAGGATATTTTTCTTTTACCCAATCCTGCTTTTTAAACTCGTCTATTAAATTTCGACACCAATCCGACCCGTATCCTTGTTCCAACAAGTAAATATCAAGTTGCTGATCTGAGTCTTGATTTCCGTTTCCGCCGTTGCCGCCGCAACCGCAAAGAAGCGTTGCCGAAGCAAGAATAACAGATAACAATTTTGCAAATTTTTTTCTCATAGTTTTACTCCTTATTTTGTTTTATAATTATATTTTGTATTTATTCGTTAACCTTTTAAGCCGCCTATGGACATATTCTTGAAAATAATGTTGGAACAACTCGCATAGACGATTAGCAAAGGAATCGTTGAAACCATCAATCCTGCGTAATACGCGGGGAAATCTCCCGACCGTGTGGACGTCAATTTTAACCTGTATAAACCCGACGCTATTGTAGGATAATCCGGGAAATACAGCAAAGACGCTTCGTAATTGTTCCAGGACGTTATAAATGTTATTATACATAGCGTTACTACCGCCATCTTGGCCTGCGGTAACATAACTTTGATAAACGCGGTAAAATCTCCGCCGCCGTCTAGGAACACGGCTTCAGCGTAACTCCAGGATATGTTTTTGAAGAACCCATACATAACCAGAAAGTTAAAACCCCAACCTGTCAAATGGCTTATCAATACCCACAACGGCGTATTGTAAAGCCCTAACGAATGAGCAAGTTTAATCGAAGACCCCGTCGTTCCGATTACGGGAATCGTCATACTGAATACTATCAACGCATATATCAAGCCGCGAGATCTGAAATTGTATCTCGATAATACATACCCCGTACAACAACACATCGAAACAGATCCGAACACCGTAAAAACGCAATACCAAACGCTATTTAAAAGCATATTGTACAGGTACACGCTCTCTCCGTGAGTGTTGAAAACCGATAATTTTAAAACATTGCGATAGTTTTCAAAATGCCATACTTTAGGAAGTGAAAACGGATTGTATCCGGGTCGCGTACGAATAAGGACGTATGAAAGCGAATCCTGAAAAGAATTTATAAGTAAAAACAACAACGGATAGAGTAGCACGAAACTATACAGCGCAAATATTACAAAAACTACGGAAAATAAAACTTTTTCGCCTTTCGTACGCTTTGTCAAAATATACGCTTCTTCTTTCGAATGCTTCATCTTTTTAAATTTCAACATTTGTTACCCCCTTAATACTCCACACTATCAATTTTCTCTACGAGTTTTCTTGCCAAAAGAACCAACGGAACACCGATAAGCGTACAACATAAACCGGTAGCGGAAACGAGATTATACGCACCTCCGCTCGGTCCCATTCCGTCCGAACCGTACATTTGCTTGAATATCCAGAACGATATTGTCGAAGTATCGTAGTTACCGCCCGTAAACAACAGTATCGGTCCCGACGAGTTGAACAGTCCCGTCATTGCAAAGATAATTTGAGTGGAAAACGTCGGCCAAATTAGCGGGAATAATATAGTAATAAGTTCTCTTACGGGCCCTATACCGTCCAACTTTGCCGCCTCCAACACTTCGACGGGTATACGGGACATACCGCTTGTAAATAACAGAACGTTCGTGGTCAATCCTACTAAAACGCAATAGATCAAAATAGTTTGCGTTGCCGTTTCATACCTCGATAAGGGGCTTACCGGATTCGGAGTAAATCCAAACATCCTTTGTATTTCTCCCCAAGGTCCGCTCGGACTTACAAATTCCGAAAAAGCCGTAACCATAACAACGCTCGATATTATAGCGGGGAAATAAAAGATTATTCTGAACACCTTGTACCCAGCAATCCTTTTATAAAAAAAGTAACTTACAATAAGGCATAGCGGCATAATTACGAGTACCGCAAGTCCGAAGTATTTCAGTGTGTTAATTAAAGAAATACCGAGTTCGTTGTTTATGGGTCTTACCACCAAATCCCAAACGTCTAAAAAATTAGTAAAACCCAAGGCTCCCGTTCTCGGATCCTGAAATGCCAACGCAATTGATTGAACGTTAACGAAAAGCCAAAATACGAGCCAGTTCGCCACGGGGATAGCAAGCATAGCAATAATAAATATTGTTCGCTTTCTCTTCGCACTCAGAACGCCGTTATTATTCTTGTTGTCTTTACGAAATATTCCTGCTGTCGAATTTACGCAGAAGTCGTTTTTTCGACTCTCAACGTTTCGACTGCTTTCACCGTTATTCCCAGTGTTTTGTTTTATCATAATTCACACCTTTATTAAATATTTTTATTTTTAAGTTATTCATTTTTATCGTCGGAGAAATATTATACGTCCACCTCGGTATAACCGTCGAAAGCGTTGACGCTCGCTATCGCCTCGTAGGAAAATAAGTCGCATCGATCACCTGCTCTCTTTCTTGAAATTGCCGCAGGAATAAGTTCTTCTTCGAGTTCGGGGATATTGTCCGTTTTTCCGTCAAGATACTCTTTCAATCTATCTTTGCAACCGAAAAGTCGTTCTTTTAATCCGCCCAACCTGATCTCCTGAATTTCAAGTCCTTGAGGCTTGTTTTCTATAAGCCATTGTTTGCGATAGAGTTTTATGAAAATTTCGAGTCTGAAAATTATTTCTTCCAAATCGCATACGCACTTACCAAGTTCCGTTAAGTTTTTCGCTCTATACGCATTCCTTAACCGGATACCAATATCGTATTTTAAATATAAAACCCGGTTAAGCGCATAAGCCGTTTCAAATAAATATCCGTATTCGCCGCCGCGCAAAGTTTTCACGGATTCGCCGGCAACCTTAAAGAACTCTTTATCTTCGGATTTTATAACGGCGTCGCAGTACCCTAAAAACACGTCGTTATACAGTCCGTATTTTGCGGGATTCCCCACGTCATCGGTACACTTGCCACAAAAAGTCTGTGCTTCCTCTATTTTTATAAAGTCGTCAAAATCGTACCCCGTAAGCGTTTTAAACTCTTTTTTTAGTCTTTCTTTCGGTATTCCTTTGGCTGTGTAAGAATAATGCACGATTGCAGGAAGTGCAGCAAAAACGGGACATTCGCCGCCGTTATCTCCCCACACGGTTTCGACAAGATATTCAACGCCGTTGTTTTTCGCTGCGCGAATCGCCGCTTCGGCAACTTTCATAGAGTAAGTAAGATGAGGTATAAACCCTCTGTTTACTTGCGCTGTTCCTCCCGCGAACCATACGGAATTTTTGAATTGTTTATGGAATTTTATTTTTTCAGAATAATGCTCTTCGTTTAAGCCGCTGTAATCCCAATGCCACAATGTAAGATTTTTAGGCACTTTATTTAATATTTCTTCCGGGATCTTGTATTCTCCGTTTTCGGTCCTGAATTTTTCGTCCGAATAAGCAATTCGCCACAACATGTCGCTCCATATTATCGGTTTTAAATTATACTTATCCGCAATAGCGCAAACTCTGTTAAGGTGTTCCAAGAAAATATCAAATTTAGGGCGACATCCGTTTTCGTCCATATACTTCCCTCGTCCCAAAAGCCACGCCTCGTCCATTCCGACGTGTATTTTATCGGAAGTAAAACAATCGGAAAGAGTAGCGAACATTTCATCAATCAATTCATAAGTTCTTTCGCTTCCGACAAGTAAAATATCCGAACAATCAAAGCATTTAAAGTGGCTGTACTTATAACGGGTAAGTTGATTCATATGAGCAAGAGTTTGTACGTTTGGTATAAGTTCCACTCCCCACTTGTCGGCATATGCGTTAAGTTCTTTCAATTCGGAAACAGTATATTTACCTCTTAAATACCCAAACATCGGCTCCTCTTTTATTTCATATGTATCTTCCATATAAAGCAAAACCGATGAATAACCTGCAGCGGCGGCAATTCTTATGAGTTTTTTTACCGTTCTATCGTTTCTCACGGCGTTTCTCGAACAGTCTAACATAAGGCTGACACCGTTAAAGTTCTTGTTTTCAATTATGTCGAAATCGTCGGAATCTTCATAAGATTTTAAAATGAGCGCAGCCCTGACTATATCTCTCGTTTTTTCGTATCTTACTATAGTTTTACCGTTCTTTCTTAGTACTTCGAGCGCGTCGTTACAAACGACAAACTGAGTATCCGATGGAAATTCATATCCGATCTCTTTTTTAATTTCATTGATAATTTCCGTACTTCTCACCGTTCCTTTTACGCAACGACTTCTTCGTCGACCTCTATTTCTTTTATTTTGTATAAGTTGATTTTACCGGTAAAACCGCCCGCGGGGGCGTTTCGTTCGTGTTTTATCATTCTATCGCTGTACGGTCCGATTATTATTTTATCCGTCTTTTCAAAATAATCGGTAACCGCACAGGCGTTTGCATAAGTCGTCGAAACGAATATCTCTATTTTTTCGCCACCGATAAGGCGTACGTCGCAAACATATGGCGGCATCGTTATCTCGCTCACCTTTTGTCCGTCAACAAAAACCTTTGTAAAATAACGCGGTTCGGTAAGTTCCAAACGATAATCGCCGTGTTCCAGACTTTTTGGCACATACGCCGTATAAACAACTTCACCGGAAAAATCTTTCGGCATATACCTAACCTGAACTTCTTCGTCAACCGTTTCAGTGTTTACGCCACTTTTAATTGTATACCGTTTAACTATTCGCGCGGTTTTGCATTTTATTTCCGCCGTTTTCTCATATTTTTTACTCAGGGCGGATAAAACACGTTTAGTTACGAGAAACATTTTACCCTCGCCGCGGCAAAGCGACAATTGCATTTCGACGCCGCTTTTCGTCTTTTTTCCGTTCGTTGCATAAAGTTTGCCGCTGCGCAAATCTATTTCATAAACGTTATCGTTTTCAAACAACGTAATCGCGGTATTTTTATAATCTCCGCTTTCGTTTGTAACGAAATATAATCGTTCGTCATCTTTTTCAATACAGCGGTATCTTACAAAACTTTCGCATTTTAAAACAGGGCTTGCTTCGCCTTTGTATTTTAGCAGTTCGGCTTTGACGTTTTCTTTTTCATACGGGCAGTACGGAGCGTATATTACGTCATATTTTACACTTTTGTCTTTTTGCAAAAGGAAATCTTCGTCTACAAGGTCGAAACAAACTCCTTTTGCTTCTAGTTCGGACCCGATTTTTTCAAAACTATCCTTTGACGCTTTTCCATCTTCGCCACCGACGCTAATCGACCTATAGGGATAATACAATGCAGTATTTATACGCGCTTGACCGCTACGCATAAGATAGCATAATCTGGATGTATACGTATTTATTTCCCTCAAATTATCGAATCCGCAATTTTCTATTATGAAATTCGGTCTGTACTGAAAAGGCAATGCTCCTTTTTTTTCATAAGACATCGTCATAAAGTTAAAAACGTTTATGCCGCGTACAGCCTGAAAATTTATTACAAAACGCATCTCCTCGGGCGTAACCTGCGCTCCGTAAACAGCAAAACTTTCGGACAGTGCCGCCGTAGTTCCCGTTTGACGCGCGGCAGACGATGCGATCAAAGGGAAAAACTCATACCCTTCAAAACAGCATTTCCCGTCATTCGGGTATGAAATCTGCCTCCAAATAACGTCAATTCCGGGAATATCGTAACTACGCAAAAGTTTTAATGTGTTTCCATAATATACCTGAGTAAAACCGTCGGACATATTATCCAAATCCAAATGTCCCACGCTTTTCATATTGTGAGCGTTAAGCCAACGTTTCATAGGCTTAAAATAATTTTCGTTTACAATTTCGCCGCAAAGCATAATATAGTCTGCGCGCGCAGTTTTTTCCGCAATGCTTTCTGCCGTTTTTACCCCGGTTATGACGGGCATAAAATCCGCTATGTCGTATCCGTATTTATCTTTGAAAGCCCTTTCCATTCCGTTCGTCCAATTGCCCATATGGGCCTCATCGTCAAACATATACCCGGCTTCCTGCATCAACTTTTCACCTAACCCGTTGAGAAGTTTTTCGTGTGTCAACTCTAAAAACAACTCGGTCGTCTTTCTATCGGCAATATCCGCTTGGTTTTCCGAATACCGCGGATTGATTTTGCACGTATCGGCGTAAGAATAAATAGTTAAATCCCCGTCTCGCGCGAATGTATAACCGTCATTAACTCGTATTCCTTCAAAAAAAGCCGAAATATGTTCATTTTTCATATGATAAACTTCGCCTTTTTTTACAGTTTCTTTTTCAGGATAGACTGTTTTTACATGTAAGGACGAATCTTTTTTTACAACGGCTCCGGTAGCCATACCCGACGGAAACCCGCCCTCATTGTAAAGCCATACGCGCATTTTCTTTTCTGCGGCATATGTATGAGCGTAACGAAGTAAATCAATATAATCGTCAGTCAAATAATCCGGCTCCAAAAAAGTTTTTCTCCTTTCGGGTAAGAAATTTTTCGGTTCTGCCAAAATATAAAACGCTTTTATCCCTTGCGTAAGCATTTCGTCAATACGCTTTTTTATTCCGTCTCTCGTTATGCTTCCGTTCCAAAACCAAGTATAAACAGGTTCGTACTCGCAGGAAATATTTCTAAAACTCTCATCAAATCCCATTTTTACCTCTTGAAATATTTTTATCACACAAATAAGAATATTTCAATACCTTATTATGCTAAAAACATATTTTATCTTGCTTACATTTCACATTACTATTGACATTTATTTTCATTTTATTTATAATGAAATAAAAAGGATTTTCACAATAATTATGGCTACCGAACACTTTATAAATTTTCATTCGGACGATTTGTCCTTTCTTTATCATAATACAACGGATACTTTCGACTCCTTTACTAATCTTGTCCCGTTTTCCCATTCACACCAGCATTACGAGATAATTCAACTTTTAGAGGGGGATGTAGATTTTATTATCGAGGGCAGAATTTTTCATATGCAAACGGGAGATATTTTACTGATCGGTGCCAGGAGTTTTCATACCAGAAAATTAAATTCTAACGTATATAAACGTAGAGTTATCGAATTTGAAAGCACGTATTTACAAATTTCCGAAGCAATGTTAAAAAAACTTCTGTTACCCTACGACCAAAACAATCAAGAGTTTAATTTTATACCTTCGCAAATTGTCAAAAAAAATCATATAGATTTGTTTTTTGATAAAATTGAAGATACTATTAACGATGTGAATAAGTCAAACGATTTTATTCCTATCCATATTTTGTCTTTATTAGTCGAGTTTAACAGCATACTTAACTCCGCTCAAAAAAATAATCAGGCAAACAACTATACTCTCCAAATAATAAGCGACATTATTAAATATATAGACAACAATATATCGCAGAAAATAACTTTGGACGATTTAGAAAATTTTGTTCATTTATCTAAATATTACATTTCACATCTCTTTAAAAACGTAATGGGAATATCCGTCGTTAATTATATTATCGAACGAAAAATACGCTATGCCGAACAACTTATTCGACAAGGAATACGCCCTACTCAAGCAAGTATTATGGTTGGTTACTACAACTATGCGAATTTCTATGAAAATTATAAAAAACTAACCAAAACAAACCCCAAAAACACCACCACAATAATAAACATTAAAATCGAATAAGCTCAAGAATACCATAAAGATTTATCATAGAATGCTTGCATCAAAATATATCGGAACTCCACAATTTATGCGTTTTGTGCAAATTCTACCGCTAAATTATTCTCTTTTATTTTATATTTTCTAAAAAAATACACGAGGTTGCACTGTGTTATTAAAAAGTAAAAACTATTTCAAGGCTCAAAGCAATTTTTTTTCTAAACTTTCAACCGTGAATGACAACAACGATCATAGCCACGAATTTATTGAGATTTTTTACGTTGTATCGGGTTCGGCATACCATACGCTTAACGGTATAAAGTCAAAAATTGTCCCCGGAGATATTTATATTATTAGGCTGTCCGACTCTCATTACTTTTCTAAAATAGAAAACGAAAATATACTTCACCGCGACTTTCTTATTAAGGAAGACGCCTTTAAATCCGTTTGCGCTACCTTATCCGACAATTTTTACGAAAAAATTTTAAGCGGATACTGCGTCTGCTTTAATTTGAGTTCCAACGCAATTGCCAAAAACGAGAACGCCTTTAAATCTATATTGTATCATTCTTATAACTCACCGAAAACATCCGAAATATTATATAAATTTCTAATTTTAGATATTTTAAAGGCATATTTTAACAGCCAAATTTCGGAAGCCCCTAAACAGAAACAATCTAAACAAATTATTTCGCGCATACTTGAAACGCTCAACAAGCCCGAATCTTTTTCACTTTCGGCAAAGCAAGTTTTAAACAACTTACAATACGACCATTCTTATATATGCAAACTATTTAAAGCCCACACGGGCATAACGATGAGTGAATATATAAATAACAATCGGTTAGAACACGCCTACACGCTGATAAAATCAAGCTCTATGTCGCTCCAAGAAATAGCCTATATCGTAGGGTACCAAAACTACTCATACTTCTATAGAGCATTCATAAAACACTTTAAATCCACACCTAAAAAACTCAATTAGCAACTTCTCGCATAGAAGATTAAAATATCATATAATCATTTTCACCTCAATATCTTCGATTTCATTATACACCCCACAAACGGATTAAGCAATATACGCCACATTGCAAAACATACACTGCATTGTGTAATAAATTGATTTTAGAAATAATCGTTTGACTTTTTTACTTAGTAAAATATAATTCAATTAGACTGCATACAATAAAGGAGTTTATATGAATATTGACGATTATTATGCGCAATATGTATCCAACACGTTGGCAGGAACAAGCAATCAACTATTTTACAATCAAAGCGTCAAAGCAACCGCTTATGCATTTTACCGCATTTTTGCCGCAGGACAATTTGATTATTCGTTACTCTACACCAACACGATAGACAGCACCTATGCCGACGGCAGTATCAGCAAACGTAACGACTCATGCGGAAAATGGTATATCAAAAGCCTGTCAGTTTCACCCGTCAACGAAATAACGACAGTCGATTTACCTGAAATTCAACTTACATTTAACGGAGAAAAGAGTAAAATCGTTCTCCCCGACGAAATATTTTTTACCGATAAAATATCTTTAAACGTCAAACCGAACGAATATTTACGAGTAAAAATCGTATATAACGGCGAAAAAATCCCGTGTCATCTCGAAAACCAAATTCCTACTTTTAAAAACGAGGGCGATGGTGTCAAAGCGAATAAATTGTTGCCGCTTCCGTCGATGATCGGCGTTAATCGCAAAATTGAAAAGCGCATCGTTTTTTGGGGCGACAGCATCACCCAGGGTATAGGCTGTAAAGAAAATTCGTACCTGAATTATTGCGCCGTATGCGCCAAAGCGTTAGGGGTTAAATATTCTTTTTGGAATTTGGGTATAGGCTACGGCAGGGCAACCGATGCGGCGACTAACAAAGCGTGGGCAAAAAAAGCAGTCAACTGCGATACCGCTATCGTTTGTTTCGGCGTTAACGATATTTTCCGTGTCGGTGATTATAGAAAAATTATAACGGCATACGATAAAATTACAAAAATATTATCCGGAAAACAAATTATTTTTCAATGCATTCCACCGTTTGATTACACAAAAGAACAAGGCGAATTATGGCTCAAGTTAAACAAGTATATCAAAAACGAAATAAGCAAAAAAGTTTTTGCGATTTTTGACCCCTCACCTATTTTATCCGACGAAAAAGACATTTTCCATGCAAAATACGGCGGACATCCAAACGAAGACGGATCGTTTTTATGGGGAAATGCCTTATATGCTTTTCTTAAAGACAAATTATGATTTTTCAAAATATTTATTTAGCCTAGCCATAAATAAATTACACACTTACTTTTTGCAACTTACATAATAAAAGAAAAAGATATTAAAATACACAAAATAAGATTAAATATTAAAATGTTTACCAATTAAATATCTAAAGCAAGATTGAAAAATCTTGCTTTTTTATTTTTCAATATCTCCGAGAATTATCGCTTTTCGGTTTAACGGTTTTAGCATAGATAAAATCAAAAGTCAACGGTGAAAAATATTGCTTAAAATTTATATTTTAACTACTACAATGCAATATTTTTCGCTTTTCGTTGACTTCCGTCTTTAGAATTTTTAATTAAAAAACCTTAATCTTTTCTCTATGCTTCTCCGTTGCTGCCGAAAGGCGAGAAATCTCGGAGGTATTGTATTATGAAAAAATTTATGGCTTTTGAAGTAGATATGAGCGACGACGCGGTTATTACTGCTGAAAATATCATTCGTATGGGTGAAATTTTTGCTTTATGCGCTTTAAAAAATCGTATAAGCAAATCTGACATTAGTTTTTTTTAGTTGTCTTTCGACGGGAATAAACATAAATGGAAAGCCTATAAGTCGATTAACTCGTAATTTTGTTATTTTTGTCAAGAGTTACGTTGGTTGTCTTAATGATTGAAATCTCTCAAAAAACGCAATGCATTTACTCTTGACAAAAAGGGCCTTTCATTTATTCTCCCGTGACGAAAGACATATTGTTTTCAGTTACACTTCAGCAACTGCGATATAATTTCTTTGTTTACCTCTCCGAAAATTTCGCCATCACTGATACAGGTGAAGTTATCGAAAAGCAGCACTTTTCGGTCATCTATTCCAAAGCAACAAACAACGTCTTCGTCTAAAATATCCGAACGAAAATATGTCGGCAATTTTCCGCCGTAGACTAAACGCTCGCCCGACTTTTCCATATATTTCGTTATATACTTCGCCGCCTCGGAAATATCGTCCTGTGTGGCAATGCTTTTGAAGTCGTTACGCCCGAATTGTTTCAGAAAGTGCGTGTTCTGGTACGTCGTTTGCATTCTGTGGTTTCGCGAGTCGTAGTCTTTTACTTCTTCGAGATTACCTATCGTCTTGCCGTCGGGTACGTGGAATAATCCGTGGAAATGTAATCGGTCGGTATCGTTACCATGTTCCCATACTCCGACGTATTTCCAACCTTTCCTTGCAACAAGGTGTTTTAGGGTGTTCGCTAACTTTTTGTGAAACGTTTCTTCGGTGTGAAGTTTGTTCGAGTAGGTAAAAGTTACAAAAAAATTCCATTCTTGCAAACGCAATTTTCGCATAAGTCTTACCCTTCGCTTAATGGCGTTGGTTTCCATTCGTTCGGAATGTTTCTCGACGAAAGCGTTTAACTCGGCTTTGTCGGCAAACTCATTTTCCAAAGCGGCTTTTATATGAGCCATGCGTTCTTTCTTCGGTAGTGATTGACTCTCTTTATATGCCGTTTCAAAGCGTTCTTTTGGCGTTTCGAACGACGTTTCGTTTGTTATTGAAAGTTGTTTCATCGGTTTAACAACGCGTCTTTTACAGCCTTTTCCGCTCGGAAATGCCCCTTGCAATATTCCTACATAATGACTGCCGTCGTAATAAACTTTTACGTTTTGTAAATTCATTTGTAATTCTCTTTAACGTGTTTTTTGTTTTTTCGGGTGAGAATAGAATAAAAAAGTACAAAAAAAGAGCAGGATAAAAAACGTGTGTTTTTGTATCCTGCTCCTTTCGCATCCGTCCACTGTTCCTATGCGGAAATCTCGGCACGCGATGCGGCGGTACTTTCTTCTCTTTGCACTTACCCGATAAGAAATATTAAATTGTTTTCCGAGCGTTATTTTTTACCTTGCTCGGTGTGTCTTTGTCTTTTAATCTTTTTTCAAAAAATAAATCCTTTTCGCCGTCAGTAAACCTCAATTCGGCTTACCGACGGCTATTACTTTCAAACACATTTACAGCATTTCTTTCGTCCTCCTTTTTTTGATAATAATCGCTTCTGAATTCGCAAGATTTTACAACTTCGGAAAAAAGGAATAGAAAAAGGGCGTAACACGACCATTAAACAATCGTATTTCGCCCGTAAAACGCGACCTCTGCCCCTTTTAGGGAAACGCTTTTCACTTAACGCTACTTCGCAACACTATAAAACCTCGGCTTGCTTTTTCGCTATACGCCTTTTACTATTCAGTTTCGAAAATCGCAGTTTAGCGATTATTCGATTTTTGCGACAATATTTTACTCAAAACGTAAACGTTTGTTCGCAAAGTGTTTATATTATACACCCTGAACTCAATAATTGCAAGAATATGATTGTGAAAATTTGCAAAAAATATGAAAAAGCATAAATTCCGCAAGTAAAAATTACGTCAATGCGAAAACTACGGGGCGATTCGCCAAGCGGTTTAGCGGCGAACGCCCCGTTTCGTTCAGGCTTCAAAGTTGACCTTTTATCCGAGTTTAAGTGAGTCGTTTGGCGGGTGCTTGACCGCGACGCGAAGCGTCGCGCTTGTATAGTCAAGCACCCGCCATAGTGCCATTTACTCATTAGATATTAGATCATTTTATGACATATAAGTTGGTTTGATTTAAAATATTTATTGACTTTAATGTAAAATTATGTTAAAATCTATATGTCATATTATATTTGTAATATCTAAAAGCAAGAAAACTTTCTTGCTGTCTTTTGTGTTATACTTTTTAACCGATATTATATTTCGACAGAAATACGCATATCGCTACATAATCGGTTAAAAAGGATTATTACATATAGTGTGACAACTTTCGCGAAGTGCATTTTCTGTAAGTGACACTTTGCAAAAGGTGTCACTTTTTATTTATTCAAAACTTAAAAATTTTAATAGGAGAAGAATATGAAAAAAACAACCTTAAAAACATTGATTGCGGTTCTTTTGTCTACGCTGTGTTCTATAAGCGTAATCGCTTGCGGCATAATAAACGATTCAGCCTCAGTCGAAAACGCTCAAATATCGTTTATCGTCGATAATGAAGTATATGCCACGATTAAAAATACCGACGACACCGTAACTCTTCCCGATACCCCCGCAAAAATCGGTTATGAATTTCTCGGATGGTATACGGATAATAATGTATGGCAAAAGCCTTTTACAAACGAATCTTTAACAAAAACTGATATTTCTAAAAATATATCAGTCTATGCAAAGTTTAATGCAATCGCTTATTCTATAGAATATAACACCATCGGCGGGACTCACGAAAATCCCGTTAAATACACCATTGAAGATAAAATCATACTAACCGACGCGCAAAAACTCGGCTATAAGTTTGAGGGTTGGTTTACTGATAATACATATGAAAATAAAATAACGTCTATAGAAAATTCTACAGGCAATCTTACATTGTATGCAAAATTCGATATAAATACATACTCGATCAAATATAGCAACTTGAAAGGTGCCTCTAACAACAATCCTACAAGTTACACCGTTGAGTCGGAAGATATAATTTTAACCCCGCTCAAACTAAGCGGCTATATCTTTGACGGCTGGTATAACGAAGGCGTAAAGGTAACTAAAATTACAAAAGACAACATCGGAGACCTAACGCTTACAGCAAAATGGAGCATGATAAATTATGGAATTAGTTACCATAACGTTAACGATTCTGAAAATCCAAATCAAACTACTTATACCGTTGCAGAATTGCCGTTGACACTTAAAAATGCAGTCAGAAGCGGTTACACTTTCCAAGGGTGGTTTACAGATTTAAATTATACTACCGAAGTTAGTTCCATAACAGACGCTTCCGAAAAAAATATTAACTTATATGCAAAATGGAAAATCAACGAATATACCGCGACTTTCAAATGCGGAACAACAATTATCGACTCCGTTAAATTTACTGTAAACTCTCAATATATAACCGAACCCGCAGTTCCAAATAAAAAAGGATATTCCGGCAAATGGGAGAATTATACGTTAAGGTGTGAGGATATCACCATAAATGCAGTATACACTCCGATAAATTATAATATAACTTATCACAATACAATAAATGCAACACACTCTAATCCATTAACTTATAATATCGAAAATCAAACGTTTAATCTTACAACCGCAAACAGAAACGGATATAGATTTATCGGTTGGTTTACGGACGCAAACTACACGACAGAAATAAAATCAATTGATACTAAGCTTGCCGAAGATATTCATGTTTATGCCAAATGGGAAATAATCGAATACACTGCGACATTTAAAGCGGACGAAAATATTGTAAAACAAGTTAAGTTTAATGCAGAAAGCAGAGATATAATCGAACCTGCCGTTCCAGAAAAAATCGGTTATACGGGTAAATGGGAAAGCTACACTCTTTCCACAAAAGACATAACTATCAACGCAATATATACTGCAATTGAATACACCGCAACGTTCAAAACCGACGATAGTATCGTTGCCACAGTTAAATTTACAATAGAAACTAAAAAATTACAAGAACCGAGCGTTCCATTGCGTATCGGTTATACCGGTAAATGGGAAAATTATACCCTTAATACCGAAGATATCACCATTCGCGCAATTTACACTCTTAATGAGTATACCGCAACATTTAAAGTAGATAATCAAATTGTAACATCAATTAGTTTTACCATAGAAACGGAAACACTGCAAGAACCTGAAGTTCCTGAACGTAAAGGTTATATAGGTAAGTGGGAAAACTATACTTTAAAAGCCGAAAACATTACTATAAACGCCGTATACAAGGCAATAACTTATACCATAACTTATCATAACACAAACGGTGCGATCAATACCAATCGCACAAGTTATACCGTAGAAGACAAAATTTTCGAATTATCACCTTTAAGTTTAAACGGATATAATTTCCTCGGTTGGTATATCGACGAAACACTAAGAAGTGAAATAACGGAAATATTAACGTCTAACGCTTCAAAATTAGATATATTCGCAAAATGGGAACTTGTAAACTATAATATAACTTACGTTTGGGACGAAAAAATAGGCGAATATAAAGCAGGCGAAAGCAATCCTGCCACTTATACCATAAATGACGAAGTTATTTTCAAAACTCTTGAAAGTAAATTAACAGGATATCATTCACTCGGTTGGTATACATCAAAAGACGAAGGAACTGGCGAAAAAATTGAAAAAATCACTCAAGGATCAACCGGAGACATCACAATCTACGCGCATTGGTCACTTGAAAATTACTCTATAACCTATTATAATGTTGACGGTGTCAAAAACACTAACGCCACGTCTTACAACATCGAAAGCGAAGATATAACCATATTTGCCCTTTCAAAGATAGGCTATGAATTTATAGGCTGGTATTCAGATGCTGAATTAACAACCAAAGCCTCCGAAGTTATTAAAAAAGGCACCACCGGAAATTTGACCTATTATGCAAAATGGGCAGCCATAAACTACAGTATCGAATATGTCACCTATGGCGGACGCTATGCAGGCGAAGAAAACCCGACGACTTACACTATTGAAGACGAAATAACATTATTGCCGCTTATTCACGACAGATATGCGTTCGACGGTTGGTTTACTCTACCCGAAGGCGGAGAAAAAATTGAAAAAATCGCCAAAAATTCTACCGGCAATAAAGTTCTTTATGCTCATTGGAAAATTGTAATAACCTTTGACACAAACGGCGGAAGCTTTGTAAGGAACATAGTAGAATCTGCGGGAGCAAAAATAACCGAGCCGACAGCCCCGACAAAAGAAGGTTACGCTTTTGCCGGTTGGTACAAAGATATCGGTTTAACCGAAAAATTTGTATTCGACGTAATGCCAAGTAAAAATATAACTCTTTATGCCAAGTGGACTGCCGCCGATTACATAATAACCTATGTTTTAAACGGCGGAACGAATAACCCGAAAAACGTATACGGTTATAATACCGAACAAAACAAAACTCTCTATGCCCCTTTAAAAACCGGTTACACTTTCGTCGGTTGGTTCACCGATAAAGATTTTACTTCGGAAATAATAACCGAAATAAAACAAGGTTCACACGGAAATATAACTTTTTACGCCAACTTTAAAATTAATAAATACACAATTTCTTTCGACAGTAACGGCGGAACAAGCGTAAATGCTATCGAGCAAAATTACGACACTTCGGTTACCGAACCCGCTTCACCCGCTAAAAACGGTTATAAGTTCGACGGTTGGTATAAAGAAAAAGGGTTAAAAAACAAATATATATTCGACACTATGCCCGCAGAAAATATTACTGTTTATGCTAAATGGAGCATGGTTAAATACAATATCGAATATATTCTCAACGGCGGAACAAACAACGAAAAAAATGTCGAAGAATACACAATCGAACAAGCCCTGACGCTTTATGAGCCGTCAAAAGACGGTTATTCTTTCGCGGGGTGGTTTACCGACGGCGAATATGCAAATACGATAATCGAAATTACAAAAGGCACTTTTGGCGATATTGAATTATTCGCTAAATGGGAAATTATAAAATACAAGATAGAATACGTTACAGACGCAAGAGCCAAGAACAGCAACCCCGACTCCTACACGGCGGAAACCGACATATACTCGCTTAAAGAAGCCGTTTTGAAAGGTTACACTTTCAAGGGGTGGTTTAAAGAAAATACATTTATAAACAGAGTAACCACTATCGGCGGAGGAGAAACCGGCGATAAGATTCTCTACGCCAAATTTACGGTAAACACATACAATCTTTTTATCGACGGAACCGAAGAATCCGTTTATACCGTGGCTTTCGATTTAAACGGTGCAAACGGCAACATTGCCGACCAGACAGTAAATGAGTCGAATCCTTTAAAATATCCGGCTATACCCCAAAGAGACGGCTTCCTTTTCGGCGGTTGGTACGATAACCGCGAGTGCGTAGGTTCGCTCTATGATTTTACGGCGCAAATAACAAAAGACTTAACTTTGTATGCAAAATGGTTTGAAATAAGTTCGGCAATCGGTATAAACATAAATAACACCGCAACTGTTAATATCGACGGTAAGCAAGAACGCGTGTATATGTTCGTTTCTCTCGTTTCCGGTAATGTAACTATAACCACTACGGGAGAATTGGACACTTTCGGTATTCTTAAAAATGCCGACGGCATAATGCTCGCACAAGACGACGATACCGGCAGCAACGACAATTTCCAGATAATTTATAACGTTACGGCAGGAAAAGCGTATTATATCGTAGTGAGAAGTTTCGGAACCGTAAAAGGTACGACGACTTTAAACATAACCGGAAAAACCGACGTGGCTGACGGCGGATTCGTCGTTACGCCCACAAAATCACAGGTAACGTTCGACTCGGATTTCAGCGTAAACGCGCCTGCTACAAGAGAGGGTTACACTTTCCTCGGTTATGCGGATAAAGACGGAAAGTTCTATACCGACAGAAACGGTAAAGGTCTTGTAAAATGGGATAAGGACGAAGATACGGTTCTTTATTCGATGTGGGAAAAAGCAGTATATACCGTAACGTTCAATACCAGCGGCGGATCCGAAATAAAACCCGTCACACTACCCTACGGAGCAAGATTCGATATAAACGAATATGTGACCGTTCGCGAAAACTATTCGTTTGTATGCTGGTACCTTGGCGACGACGTATTCGAGGCTACCACTATGCCCGACCATAATATAACGCTCGAAGCATTCTGGAAAAAATATTCCGTCGGTACGATAAAACTCGACGAGACGAAAACCGCGATAAGTTACAAAGATACTATAACCGCAGAACTTTTCGGTGTGTATGCTATCGATACCGACGGTAAATACGTCGACTTTACTATAACCGTAAACAATATTGCCGCTAAAGATTACACCCTTACCGTAGGAGAAACCGTAACGGTAAAATTCGTCGCAGGAAACAAACAGCGAACTATCGAAGCGAAAGTATACGGCGACCCCACCCTCGATTACACATATTCCGACTACGTCAATGTTCCCGAAGGTCTTGTTGCGTCTTCGTTTAAAGCAAGCGGCAAAGACACTTTCGGCAACGCCACCACAATCCGCGTAAGCGTTATAGGCGAATATAAAGAAGGAACTTTAGGTAATATCCTTATAGAATCTATCGATGCGGCTGGCAATATAACCTCTGCAACGATTAAAAATGTAAGATTATACGGTAAGCCCGTTATCAAATATAGCGAATATAAAACAAATATAAAAGCTACCGATACTATAAGCGCCGAATTGTTTAACGCTACCGCTCAGGATTCTTTCGGTACGGTACTCACCGTTACCGCGACCAAATACAGCGGAACATTATCCGCAGGAAAAACTATATCAGTTAAATTCACCGCTACAGACAGCAAGGGTAACACAACTATATTTATATTAAACGACGTAAAGGTTTACGGCGCGCCTACGCTTTCAGACGCGACACAAACCGAATTCAGACAGTCCGATATAGACGTTATTTCGCCCGTAATGCTCGGCTTAACGTCTAAAGACTCCTTTGGCGAGTTTGTATCTATCGAACTTAAACTGAAGAGCGGCGAAGGCAAAGCCGGTGAAACTATGATTTACACCGCTATCGCAACGGATAACGCAGGCAATGCAACTTCTAAAGATATTTCCGTAAAGATTTACGGTACGCCCTCTATTACTGCCGACAGATTGGCGATAAAAACAACCGAAGATCCCGTGAAAAACCCGATCGTGTTGAAAGCAATCGCAAAAGATTCTTTCGGCAATGCGTTAACCGTTACCGTAGCGTTGCAATCGGGAACAGTAGCCGGCGGGAATACGGTGGTTTATACTCTCGGCGCAACGGATAAACTCGGCAATCAGGCTTCCGTAAACGTAACCGTGCAGGTGTACGACGTAAACGAAATTTCATTCAACTATTCGAAACGCGCTTCCGATATGATTAAGCTGACGAGCAAAGGCGAAGAGTTTTTCGCTTCTGCAACGGACAGCTTCGGCGAAGCCTGCGCAATTTCCGTGGAAGCGGCTTCCGGCTATACGTTCGCCGCCGGCAAAGAGATAAGCATTTATCTTGTAGCCACAGATAAAGCGGGAAATACCGTTAAGAGCGAATTGATTCAGAATATCAAAGTGTACGGTAAGCCGAAAATTGAATTTTCAAGTAGTTACGTTTATGAAGAAACAATAATAGAAACTTATTTTACGGTTGTAGACAGTTTTGGCGAAGAATTGTCGTTTACAATGAATAAGACAGGCACTCAATCTGTCGGGAATACTTTATTTGTGCAGATACAGGCGCAGGACGACGTCGGTAATATTTTAAACGAAACAATAGAATTATATGTAATAGAAAGTTATCAGTCCCCTGTAGAATACGGCGGGTTGACGTATACTCTTAATTCAGATAAAACTGCCTATAGCGTTACATCTTACGACGGCATAACGGAAATCGTTACGATTTTAGATTTTATAGGCAAATTCCCAGTAACTGAAATAAGCGATAGTGTGTTTAAAAACAAAACGTCTTTAAAACAAATACTAATCGGTTGCAAAATTACAAACATTAAAAGTTATGCGTTCGCGGGGTGCAGCAGTTTAGCAAGCGTAACAATACCGGATAGCGTAACTTCTATCGGCGAATCGGCGTTCTATAATTGTAGCAGTTTAACAAGCATAACGATACCAGATAGCGTTACCACTATTGGTAGTTACGCGTACAGCGGTTGTCCGATAGAAATTGCCAGTATTCCTACGTTAGCAATCGTATATATTCCTAAAAGCAAGTTAAAAACAGTAACTATTACAAGCGGAACGTCTATCGGATATCAGGAGTTCTATAATTGTAGCGGACTTACGAGCGTAACGATAGGAAATAGCGTAACTTCTATCGGCAATGATGCGTTCCGTTATTGCAGCAGTTTAACAAGCGTAACGATAGGGAATAGCGTAACAACTATCGACGGCCGTGCGTTCGAAGGTTGCAGAGGTTTGACAAAAGTGAATTATGCAGGAACGATAGATCAATGGGCAGAGATTGTTTTTGACAATTATTCAGCTAATCCATTATACTATGCAAAAAAACTATATATAAACAACGAATTAGTAACCGAGATAAATTTAACAACGGCGACTAAAATTTCTGCTTATGCATTTTATAATTGTAGCAATTTAACAAGCGTAACGATAGGGAATAGCGTAACAACTATCGGCGGTAGTGTGTTTAGCGGTTGCAGCGGTTTACAAGAAATTACTATACCATTTGTAGGCAATAGAGCTTGCAAAACGGCGAGCGACCAATATCAATATCCGTTTGGTTATATATTCGGCACTTCAAGCTATATAGGAGCTCGTGAAACAACGCAAAATTATTATGGTAGTTCTACAATTTTGAGCGACAGCGACTCAGAAAAGTATTATATTCCGATCAGTTTAAAGACAGTAACTGTAACGGGTGGTAATATTTTATATGGTTTCATGTGGTGTA
The DNA here is from genome assembly GCA_934254815.1 of uncultured Clostridia bacterium. Lineage (GTDB taxonomy): Bacteria > Bacillota > Clostridia > Christensenellales > Borkfalkiaceae > UBA10281. Next base: position 38,406 of record CAKQME010000016.1, read on the forward strand.
GCGATTTAACGAGCGTAATAATAGGTAACAGTGTAACATCCATCGGCAATTATGCTTTCTTTGGTTGCAGCAGTTTAGCAAGTGTAACGATACCCGATAGTGTAACTTCTATAGCTTGGCATGCGTTTGATAATTGTAGCGATTTAACGAGCGTAATAATAGGTAATAGCGTAACATCCATCGGCGGTTCTGCGTTCTCTGGTTGCAGCAGTTTAGCAAGTGTAACGATACCCGATAGCGTAACAACTATCGGCAATCCTGCGTTCTTTGGTTGCAGCTCGCTTGAATATATATATTATACAGGGGATATTAACAGCTGGGTAGAAAAAATAGATGGATTAAATTATTTAATGAGTTATGGAAAATCAGACAAAAAATTATTTATACAAGGGGAATTATTAATTGAAGCAAATATTACTACCGCAACAAAGATAAACGGTTGGGTGTTTAGTGGGTGTAGCAGTTTAACAAGCGTAAGAATAGGCGACAGCGTAACATCCATCGGTTCTGCGTTCTCTGGTTGCAGTTCGCTTGAATATATATATTATATGGGGGATATTAACAGCTGGGTAGAAAAAATAGACGGATTATATAATTTAATGCGTCATGGAAAATTTGACAAGAAATTATTTATACAAGAAGAATTATTAATCAAAGCTAATATTACAACCGCAACAAAGATAAATCATTGGGCGTTTAGTGGGTGTAGCAGTTTAACAAGCATAACAATACCGAATAGTGTAACAACTATTTACAATTATGCGTTCAATGATTGCAGCAGTTTAACCAGCGTAACGATACCCGACAGCGTAACTTCTATCGGCATTTCTGTGTTCAGTGGTTGCAGCAGTTTAACAAGCATAACAATACCGAATAGTGTAACAACTATTGACGATCATGCGTTCAATGATTGCAGCAGTTTAACGAGTATAACCATACCCGACAGCGTAACTTCTATAGGTTGGAACGCATTCTTTGGTTGTAGCGATTTAATGAGCGTAATAATAGGTAATAGCGTGACTTCTATCGGCAAGTCTGCGTTCTTTGGTTGCAGTAGTTTAACAAGCGTAACGATAGGGAAAAGCGTAAAAACTATCGGCATTTCTGCGTTCAGTGGTTGCAGCCGTTTAACAAGCATAACGATAGGTAATAGCGTAAAAACTATCAACGAGTCTGCGTTCAGTGGTTGCAGCCGTTTAACCAACGTAACGATAGGAAATAGCGTAACTTCTATCGGCATTTCTGCGTTCAGTGGTTGCAGCCGTTTAACCAACGTAACTATAGGTAATAGCGTGACTTCTATCGGCAAGTCTGCGTTCAGCGGTTGTAACAGTTTAACAAGCGTAACGTTTAAAAATCCTTACAGTTGGTATGTATCTTCTGGTAGCACAATCGAAAGTTATTTAACCCTTACAGACGATTCGGTGAATGCTACGCTTTTAAAATCAATTTACAGTAATTACTATTGGAATAGAAAAAATTAATTTACATGATTTAGAATAAATTAATCAAAATTTTCAATTCTGAGGAAAAATTATGACAACAAAAGAAAAAAATTTCGATTAGTGGCGTAAAAGTCTGCAAGTTTTTAGTTTTTAGCTTAATTTATACAAAGTAAATCTATAGTAGTAAGATTTGAATGTACAAATGGCTATATATCCGGCACAATATATGATTTTATTGCGTATTGCAGCATAAAAAAATAAATAGATTTATATTTTAACTCGGAGAAGCAACAAATGAAAAATCAACATAACGTTGCAAAATTTATGAATTGTAAAGGCAAGCGTATGAGTGAAACGGAGTATAACGTTTTAAGAGACGAACAAAACAGGCGCATAGAAATGGCATATTCGCATGGATATACATTAGTTTCTATTGTTCTTGCTCTTATTGCCGGAATATTTGCTTTTATAACGCCTATGTACAATATTTTAACCGGCACCGAATCGGTTGTGGGTAAGTATGGTTGGTTAGACGGAATTATGTTAATCGGTATGACAATAATTATGACTGTGCCGATATTTATTGTTACAACCTCCTCAATTAAATTCAACGACAATATCAGACAAATAATAAATATTTCGGCTTACATAAGAATTTTTTATGAAGCACCTGCCCTGTTTGCCGAGTGCAAAGATAATACCGATAATGAATCGGCTTTGTTTGGTTGGGAGACTCTACATTGCAATCTTAACTTACCAAAGAGTAAAACTATTTCCGCAGAATATTTTTTTACGGCAATTTTTGATTTTGGATTAACGTTATTTTTATTTGGAACTTTCATTTCATTGTCAGCGGTTAAGACTTTCACGACATATTCTTTACCCGATAAGATTTTATTCGTGATATTTGCAATTTCGGACCTAATATACTTATTGTTTTTAATAAGCATTTGCGTAAATATTAAAATAAATACCGATACAGGCAAAATGTTTAAAATGTATGCTACAAAATACACTGAAACATATTTAACATTTGCCGCAGAGTTACAACTAATCACAGAATCCGAAAAAATCAAAATCGAGCAATATTTAAAAGAAAAACAAGAGATAGACAGTAGTATTCAAAACGAATTATATCAAACGCACAAAAATTCGTTTTAGGTTTGATGTTCTCCACCACTAACAATCTAAATCGAACCTTTTAAGGTTTGGTTTAGATTGTTTTTTTATATGCTAAAACACCGAGAGTTTATTGCCCTCGGTGTTAATTATAAGTTTTAACTATTCAACGTCAACAAAATGCATTCGTATATTTTTTTAGAATTCTTTTTCGACGATACGGGCGAAATACTTTCCGAAGAAGAAATGCGTGAGTTCGACGGAGATATAGAAGAACCCGACGAACTCGAAGAAGAAAAAGCGATTGCCAAAGCGTTCGACACCGAAGTGGTTTACGAGTTGTCTGAACTTTTAGGCGATTGCTTTATTTTAGTTTAAGGAGTTGAATCAGATGAAAATAAATAAAATTAAACCTATTCCCAAATATATACAGAAAAAAATTAAATTATACGACGACAAATTGAAAACCAAGCCGCTTGGAAGAACGCGTTTTTACGCATACTTTACTAAAAACGACGGCGAACTCGTTAAAGTTACGGTTGCAGTCTGAGAGTATAAAAAACAATGGTATTGCAAACCTGTCGTTATTCACGGAGTTCATTCGGATAGATGTTTCGGTAAGGATGTTAAGTTTACGTACATTGCAGGGTATTCTGTCGGTTGGTACGAACAAGGGCTTTCAAAATATCCCGCTTGGTATGAGAGTAACGGTTGGGGTTGGTCTGCCGACAATTCGTTCGACCCTTACGCCCCGATAGTCAACCGCGACTATATATTACAGCATTTCCCCGAATACAAATACAGCGCCGTTGACAGGTACACGGGTATGCAGGTTTTTAAATACTTACGGCTTTATGAGAAGTTCCCGCAAATAGAATATCTTACTAAACTCGGTTTACATAATATCGCTATGTCAACGCAAATTTTACGGCTTTGTGGCAAAGACAAAAAGTTCCGCAAATGGATTGCGAAAAACAGACAAGATATTGTTCCGACTACTACGTTTCTTCTATCATGAAGGCTTACAAGACCGGCAAACCGATACGAGAAATCAACAATTTTGCTAAACGCAAGATAAAATTTGATCACGCCGACCAAATGGACATCGTTAAAGCACTTGTAAAAAACGAAGTCGGCAAGTTTTTGGACTATATCGAAAAGCAAAACACGAACTTTTATTCTTACAGAGATTATCTCAACGCTTGTCAATATCTCGGCTTGGATATGAACGAAGAAAAGAATCGTTATCCCCACGATTTCAAACGTTGGCACGATATACGAATTGACGAATACCGCTCCGCAAAAGCCTTGAAAGACGAGCAGGAACGCAAGGAGTTTTACGATAATTTTGCCGCCGTCGCAAATAAGTATTTAAACCTTGAATACAACAAGAAGTCAGCCTATATGTCGATTATTGCTAAAAATCCGAACGAATTAACAACAGAGGGTAACACGCTCCATCATTGCGTTGGGCGAATGAATTACGACCAAAAATTCGCAAGGGAAGAATCGCTTATATTCTTTATCCGCACGAAAGAGCAACCCGAAGTTCCGTTCGTTACGATTGAGTATTCGCCAAGCCAAAAGCGGGTTCTGCAATGTTACGGCGATAACGACACTAAACCCGAAGACAGCGTATTAGAGTTCGTTCATAAGAAATGGCTGCCCTATGCAAACAGAAAATTAAAACAATTAGCGGCATAACCGCAAGGAGATTTTTAAAATGGAAAACAATTATTATCGCATTACCGCATACAACGAAGATTTAAACGTTTGCCTGATTGCCGACAGCAACGGCAAGTTTGAAAAGTTATGGCAATTTTCGTCGTTCTTCGTCTGTAAAGGCTTTGAAATTATTGCCGTAAGAAAAGAAGAAAACTTTTCGTTTGGCAATATTCCGAAAGCGAACGCGGATAGAAACAATATTTTACTTCGGGCGTGCGCAAAAGGCAGACCGAACGTAACCGACGGCAAAATAGAAATTCGAGGAAAAAGATACTCTTTGAACTCGTAAATTTAAGAAAATATGGTGTAATTGCATCACGCTTTTACACCATATTCCCTCTCTGCATAAAATATTTCATATACTATATTTATTTTAAATAGTTCCTAAATGCATTTTCATCATTTTTTTTAATCTTTCAACGCTGTAATGGGAACGACATATATGCCGTCAGGACGAAGATATGCGGCATTTGAAAGCCCACAAATAACACATTTGATTTTCGGTGCTTTGCCTCCGTTTTGTTCTATATCGGAACACACCTTTAAAAGATTTTTCGCACCCTCATCTATTTTCTTTGCTCCAAGTTTAATTTCAAACGCGCACCAATCACCATTCTCTAATTCTATTACGGCATCAATTTCATTGTTCTTATAATCTTGATAATGAAATAATTTTCCTCCAAAAGATTGAGCATATACGGCAAGATCTCTTTCTACTAACGCTTCAAACAAAAAGCCAAAAGTATTTAAGTCATTAAGCAATTTTTCCGGAGTAACATTTAGTAATGCACAAGCCATCGCCGGATCCGAAAAATGCCTTTTTTCTGACTGTTTCACCCTTAAAGACGAACGTAAATTCGGAGAATATGGTGTTTGATTATTAAAAATAAACAAACGATTCAACGCTTCCAAATATTTAACAATCGTATTCCTACTCATAGACTCGTTCTCTTTTTCTATAATATCTTTAAGCAATGATAAATCCGATACTGTTGTTGATTCGTTTCTTGCAAGCGAGCGAAGAAGTAATTCAGTCTTGTGCTTATTATATTCGATATCATCATCAAGACCGTTTATATCTTCTTCGATAACAGTTTGCATATACGCTCTCGGCATTAAATGCGCTTTATTTTCGTCAACTAATATATTCTCAGGCCATCCGCCGCGAACGATATAATACGCTAATTTCTCAAGCGGAACTTCATCGAGCATTTGCATCGAAAATTTACCGTTGCAAATATCGAGTAAACTAACCTTGCCTGAAGAATCCCCCGATTCATACAACGACATTGTATTCATTCTTAATCTCACTATCCTACCCGCGCCGCTATGCATAACGCCCTTGGTTTTAGGAGTAGAAGACCCTGTTAAAATAATCTGTCCTTTTTTATGCCGCTTATCAACCTCGGCTCGTGTGGCATCCCAAATCGACGGAACCTCCTGCCATTCGTCAATCAATCTTGGAGTGTTACCTTGTAATATCATAGACGGATTTAATTCGGCAAGTTGTCTATTAGAGAAATTATTCGTAGGATCTCCTACCAAAAATTCGCTACCGGCATGAAAAGCCGAAGTCCACGTCTTTCCACACCACTTCGGACCTTCGATACAAATCGCACCGCTTACCTGAAGATAAGTTTCTATAGTTCGATCAATAACTCTTTTTTTATACTCGCTCTTAGTGCTGATTATACTCATAAAATTATCCTCTCATTGTAATTATAACAAAATGAGCACAATTTGTCAAGTTGGTTGAACAATTTTCATATAAATAAATGAGCAGTATTTTCGACAAATTTTGAGCAACTTATAAACCGCCTCAATTAAATGCGCTATATAAAAAACTTATTAGCCTATTATTCAGCTTATATATGTAAAACGTAGAATAATCTAATTCTTCCGCCGTACTCTATTGCGTTATGCCTCTTACATATAGAGATACATATACGTCATATAATTGAGGGGATGCTTTACACATAATTTTGTGATATTCGCCTGCAATTGTCAATATACCGTTTTCGCCGGTCTTGGCAAATGCTGCGTCTAATTTTTCTTTCTTCATATAGTAGTATCGTATATTTTTTAAATCATTTCGTATTTGTTCTTTCGTTTTCATTTACTAATTCTCCGTTATGTTTTTGTACAAAAGAAAGATTTTCGATTTGCTTGGCAAATAAAAATAATTCTATGTCGCTCATTAACGATAAATCTATATTGCCGTTTGCAAAAACTTTAAAATTTATTTCTTTATCCAATAATATTTCTAACATTTTTAACCTCCGAAATTATTTTAAACTTTTTCTGTTAATTAAACAACCAACAAATTAGGTTATAAATCAAAACTATATTATACTACTTCAGCAATAATTCAATATATTTCCTCAGATTTTAACTCTTTCGGGTTTTGTTCGTATCGGGAAAAGGTAAGTTTGTCAAGTCGAAAAATATCGCTTAAATATATAAACGAAATATTAAATGCGATATTTTTCTATCGCCCTGCTTTTACTTGACAACCTTACCTTTTCCCGATTTTTTCGGCGTGCCGAAAGAGTTAAAACTAACTTAAGGTAATAAAAAATAAATTTGTTTGATTAAAAGTTAAATAAAAGTATTACTTTGTTTGAAAATTGAACAAAAAACGTTAGTTACGCTTAAACGCTTTTATCGGTATTATTTACATAAAAGGAGTTTAATATGAAAAATGCAGTGGTTTATGCTCGTTATTCGAGCGAAAAGCAAAACGATCAATCAATCGAGGGGCAATTACGAATTTGTCAGCAGTATGCAAAATCTAACGACTTAAATATTATCGACGTATATATAGACAAAGCAATATCCGGGAAAACCGATAATCGCCCAGCATTTCAAAAATTACTTGCCGATTCCGCAACAAATGTATCGTGGGATATAGTCTTAATTTATGCTATAGACCGTTTCGGAAGAAACTCTATCGAAATAGCGGTAAACAAACAAAAGATGATTAAAAATCATAAAACTTTAATTTCTGCGACCCAAAGAACAAGTGAAAATATAGACGGCACTAAAAATCTCGACGGCATTTTGCTTGAAAATATGTACATAGGTTTAGCGGAATATTATTCGGCTGAACTTTCGCAAAAAGTAAAACGAGGAATATACGAATCACATAAAAAGGGATTATTTACCGGAGGTGCTATGCTTTACGGATATAAAGCGGTCAATAAACGAATTACGGTCTGTGAAAAAGAAGCTTCCGTCGTCAATTACATTTTCAGCGAATATCTATACGGAAAATCTATGCCCATCATTGCTCGCGAGCTTAATCAAAAAGGATTTAGAAATAAAAACAAGCTGTTTAACGAAGTCGGTCTTAATCTTATATTGAAAAATAAAAAATATATAGGTATTGCCGAACTAAAAGACGGTATCTATACCGATATGTACCCGCCTATAGTTTCTAAAAATTTATTCGATCGAGTACAATGGGCTATACAAAATAATCGTGGAGGAGTAAAAAGCAAATATGCCGACTATATTTTAAGAAAACTATGTGTTTGCGGTTACTGCGGAAAAATGTTTGTGGGAGAAAGCGGCAGATCTCATAATGGCTCTCTTTACCACTATTACAAATGTGCAGGAAGAAAAAAACTTAAAATTTTTAATAAAACGATTATGAAAAAAAGCGAGTTTGAAAATACAATCATTCACGCGCTTATAAAGTTACTTTCAACACCTGAAAACGTTTCGCTTATTGCAGATGCGGTTTTAAAAATCCATAAAGAAAAATCAATAAAAATAACCACGCTTGACACTTTGATAGCCGAAAAAGCAGAGGCGCAAAAAGCCTTGGACAATATAATGAATGCTATCGAGCAAGGAATTATAACAAACACAACAAAGGAAAGGATTGAAAAATAAGAAAAAAAGTTATCTGAAATAAATGCCGAAATTGCCGTAGAGGAATATAACGAGCAAAACAAATTAACGAAGTCTGACGTGGTTGAATTTTTAACAAATTCAATACAAAAATCCCCAAAAGCTGTGTTAAAAACACTCGTCCAAAGAATCGTAGTTTATAACGAAAAATGCGAAATTTATTGCAATTATACAAACAAAACATCGCCCTTGACTTCTGCCGATAAAAATCAAGAAATTATATATATCAATAACAACAGTTCGGATAAAAATAGTGGTGGGGCACCATAAGAACAAATTAAATCTTTTTGATTTGATTTGTTCTTTTTTTGTCCGATGACGGGGGAGAACCGAAGGT
>CAKQME010000017.1 GCA_934254815.1 uncultured Clostridia bacterium
ACCGTTTTCGGTGATGCGACCTGCGTTATAAGGATCTACGTAGGCGATAAAGTTATACATTTCTTTTTGGGCAAATTTGGCAAAAACGTACAGCTCGCGGTTTACCGTAAAGGTATAAGTCGCGTTCTCGGATATAAGCGTTTCGGCTTGCTGCTCGTTATAGAAATACCAGCCGAGGAAGTTATACCATTCGTTTGCGACGGCGGTAAGAGTTATTTGCGTTCCTTTTTCAACCATTCTACCGTTGCCGAAATCGACTTTTTCGCCGTTTTCGGTGATATATCCCCAGTTGTATTCATAGCACTGCGCAAGGAAGTGGAATTGTTCCACTACTCTGATGGTGATTACCGCCTTTAACGCGGAGTTTGCAAGATAGGTGTAAGTAACGGTGTAAGTGCCGGCTTTGCTCGTATCGAGCATATTGTTTTCGCTGACGCCGATCGTACTTTCAACGCTGTATTCCAAGCCGTGGCAAAGTCTCTCGTATTTGTCGCCGACTTTTCCGAGTACGGTAATGTGTTCGAAATCAACCCAATGTTCGCTGTTAAGATTAAACACGTATTCTTCTTTCGGATTGCCGTTTTCGTCGGTCTCGAATCCGAAATCGTTAAGGTCGTCGAGTTTAATCCCGGTAACGGTGCCTCTGAACATAGCGGTCAGATTAACGTTGCCTGTTTCTTCGCTTACTTTAAAGGTGTATTTAAGGTCTTTCGAAAGCAACTCGTCCGCATTGTAACCTGCGGTGTCGGAAGCGGTGAACCAGCCTATAAAGCGGTAGCCCGCGTTTGGTTTAACCTCGACGGTAACGCTTGCATTGTTGGGCAGATCGCCGACATAAAAGCCGTTTTCGGTAACGCCTTCGCCTACAAACTTGCCCGCGCCGTCATTTTCTATTCTCGCATAGACGAAGAACGCATAGTCGAATCTTGCATAAACGGTAGCGTCTTCGTTTACGGTGAACTCGGCAACTTCCTGGTCGGAAATACGCGCGGCGTTTTCGCCTTCGCCGTCGTACCAGCCGAGGAATTTAAAGTAACCGGCCTCTCCGCTTGCAGAAACTTTAACCTTGGAACCCTCGGTAACCACAAATTGCAGTTGTTTTTCGGCGGGAGAATATCCTTCGATATTACCATTGTAAATGTTTCCGTGTTCGCCCGCGATAACGGTTAAGGTAACCCTTTCCACTTCGGCAAACTGCGCGAAAATATAGGTGTTGTCGGTTATCGTAAAGGTTTCGGTCACATTCGACGAATAGAAGCGATTTCCTTCGGAGCCGGAGTTGGAGTTGGCTATATACCAACCGGCAAACTTGTATCCCTCATTGGGTACAGCCGTCAGTGTGAGCGTTCCGCCGAGGTCGACTTCTTCTCTATATCCGTCGGGAGTGTGTACCACGACTTCGTCGCCTTTCTGTATCACGCCCTGCGTGCCGTCCCTATCCAGCAGATACGAATACGTTTCGGCTTGGGGTACGTGTACCGTGAGCGTGGCACTTACGGTCTTGTCATACTTGTAAGTAATTACGATTTCATGATTGCCCGTCTTTGTGTAGTCTACTTTGCTTGCGTCTACAATGTATTCGGACGCGTCAAGAACGTTGCCCTTGTCTGTCGTTACGGTAAGCCCCGTAAGGTCGGCTTGTTTTTTGGTCGACAAGTCGTAACGGAAGAATCCGTATTCAAACCCATCGCATGCCACGTCAAGCGTTTCGACTTCTTCCACGAACAAGGCTTTGATATGCACATCCACGCCGTTCTGTCTGAACTCATATTCGGCTTCCGTCGAAACGGGTTCTTCGGAAAGGTTACCCTCTTCGTCCACCAGATACCAGCCGGCGAATTTATATCCTTCGGCGGGTTTTGCCTGCAACACTTTTGAATAACCGAGAGCGAAATAATTTAAAACAAGGGGATCGTTACTCGTCTTAATTTCGTTAAACTCATTGTTTTTCTCTGTGATAGAGCCTTTGCCTCCGAGTTCGACGGTAAGATGCGCAAACCGTTCCGAAACGTACACAATGAAAGCGTTGTATACTACATCTTCCATCGCTTTGTTTATCCTGCTGAAATGTACCGTGTATTTTATTTGGTAGTGGCCTTCTTTATTGAAGTCCAGTCCGCCGTAATCTATGGAATAATCGCCGAAGAACAATTGTACGTATTCAAACACGTTGCCGTCGGTCGGGTTATCTTTACGGCGAAGACCTCTTACGTCCAGCCTCAAAAAGTCGGTTTCGGGCGTGCCGGGTTTGTAATACAATACGCTCTTCGCTTCAAAGTATACTGGGCCGTCTTTGCCTGCCCGAGGCAGTCCCGACTGGCCCACCCAGTGATGCAACTGATAAACGTCGGTTTTGAGATTGGATTTTTCGGGTTTGATTTTGAACATAGCGATAATGCTTAAATCATAGTCGCTCATGCCGACTTCGTAAGTCGCATTTTCGGAGATACGATCACCGAGAACGCCGCCGGCATACCATCTGTACCAACCGTCGAATTCGAAATCGCGAGCGGGTACGGCGGTAATGCTGTACTTCTGATCTTTTTCGGTGAAGATAAGCTGTTTTTCGATGTAGGTGTCATATTTTTCTTCCATATAGAAGTGTCCGCCTATTCCGGCTCTAACCATAATGTCGCTGTTCTTCTCGGAAACATAAACGGTTATAACAAGAGTAAGTTCTTTTTCGTCGCTGACTCTGACCTTATATTCCACGCGATACTCGCCCTCTTTGGAATAATCGATTTCGTCAAGCCCCGAAACGACGAATTGTTCGGGCGCAAGAAGCGTGTACACAAGTCTAAAGTCTTTTCTCTTTTTACCCTTGATTATAAGTTTGCTTAAGTCGATTCCCAGCTGATTGCCAGGTTTGATATATACCGACGTGGCGGCTCTTCCGTCCGAATAGCCCTTAGGCATGTTTGATTTGCCGGGGAACGCCCATATGCTTTCCATATCGGTAAGATCGGCTGCGAATTTGCAAACTATCGTCGTTGTGCCGGCAACGGTTTCGTGTTCAACGAGGCTTTCCGTTGAAAACGGAGTGCTTTCGATTTTTCCGTCTTTCTCCATAAACCAGCCGCCAAGAACAAAATCATATCCGCATTCAACGGAAAGTGTCAATTTTTTGTTCGCTCTGGAATAGATCGTCTTTTCTTCGCCGGAATAGATTCTGTCAATTACCCTATAATCTAACCTATTAAATAATTTGAATTCAGACGATACGACAACCGTTCCCTCGCACGGACCGGGATTCTTTATAACGAGTTCCGAACTATCTGAGTTGTCAAGAAAAACGTAAGGAGAGAAAGAGTCCGTTTCAAAAATAACTTTCCCGTCTTTGAACTCGCAGTCGAGTCGTTCGACGTTGCTTTCGCTCTTGATGTGGAAAACCATATATTCTTCGACGCCTTCTAAGGGCGCGGGTACGGATACTTTGACTTTTCCGTCGGGTTGTACCTTTACGCCGTCGGATTCTACCGAAATGTCGATTGTCGTCATTTTTTCGTCGGCGAGTAACTTAAACTCTTCCGGCAGTTTGTCAATCGTGCTTTTGACGGTTTCTTCCGTCATTTCCACTTTTTCGGTTATGAGTTTTGCCTTTTTCCCGAAGTTTCCGCCGCTAAGCGTAACTCCCAAGCTGCTTTTCAGTTCATCCGTTTTGCCGCCGCAGCCGTTGCAACCGTTGCAACTTGCAAAAACGCACAGGCTTAATGCGATCAGTATTGCGGATATGATGCATAGTAATTTTTTGTTCATGAATTTTGCCTCCTTATATTTTGTTTTTTAAATCGCCTTTGGATTTGCGATCCGAAACCTTGCTCTTTGCCTTTTTTAAGGCTTTACATAATTTATTTACGCCGTTTTTGTGCCGATAATCGACTTATAGGCGGGTTTTTGTCGTTTTTGAAGAACCGGCGCGCCTTTGTAGGGTTATTTTACTACAACGGTATACTTATATTTAAATGTACCCATTCCCGGTTCGCTGTTTGTCTGTATAATGGTCGTTTTATCTGCGGATAACTCAAACGTCGAGCCGGCAAGCAATCCGTACGCGTGAGCGGGGATTTCTTGCTCCATATCTTCCTGGCTGTCGTAAAACACTATTGCAGTACCTTTAATTTTATACAGCACCACGAATCTGCCTTGACCGCCTTCTCCGCCCGGACCTTGATCATAGGTCACCGTCGCGTTATTTTTGTCAGCCGCAAACTCAAATGTGATCTTTGATCCAGCGACGAATTGAATATACTGCTCCTCCGTCATTTCCATTTCTGTAAGAAGCGCTTGCTTGACGGCTTCGGACTCCCACTCGACAGTTGCGTCAACCTTATTGAAAGTCTTGCCCTTGATGTCGGCAGTCGCCCACTTTGCGTAAAGCGTGAACACTCTTGCAGGCATATATGCAAAACCGAATTCCGTGTCGGAAAGCGTTTCTCCGCCGTCCGCACTTTCGTACCAACCCGCAAAAACAAAGCCGTCTTTGGTGGGAGCGGCAGGAGCCGTGATCGCCGCGCCTGCGCTTGCCTTAACGGGTTGTACCGCGCTGCCGCCTTTGCTGTCAAAAGTTATCGTATATTCTTTTTCGGCGACAAGTTTATCAATCTTCCCGGTCTTTTCTCTGTGGCAGACCGTGCAGGTATAAACCATAGCGCCTTCTTTTTCCGTGGTCGGCTCAACCGACACGCTGCCGCCGTTCCAGGAATGTTCGGCTTTGTCTTTGATTTCTTTGCAACCCTCGTCTGCGCATGCATGCCAATGATGAGTCTCGTTATTGCTCCATTCTTCCGAATAATTATGTTTTCCTTCCTTGCCGCAAGCGGTGAGAAGGACAAGCGTCAACACCAGCGTTATAATTGTGAGAAACGTCTTTCTTTTCATAGTCTTACTCCTTTTAAATTTAACTTGTATATTCAAAATCGCCGAAAATCCGCGACTTAAAACCGTTGTTTTTATCATTTTTTCTTAAAAGCACCCTTGAACGAGGCGATTAAATCCGCAAACGTTTTTTTCTTCACCGCAAACCACACTATCGAAAATCCGCCGAGCCCTGCGACAGCTGCCGAACCTGTTACAATGCCTGCAATCGCTCCGCCCGAAAGTCCGTCGTTTTTGGCAGAAGGAGCAATTTCGCCGTCAACCGTACTGTCGCCCGAAGGTATGTCTTCATATACGGCGGTAAGAACTGTTTCTCCCGTTACGGTGAAAGTGTATTCGGCGTTCGTACTGACGATGTTTCCGCTTTCGTCCTGCCAGCCTACAAACTCTTTGCCGTCCGCCGGATCATCCGCAATCGCGGTAACTCTTTCGCCTTCGTCATAAATTTTGTTTTCGCCGTTTACGGTTACTTTGTGCGTGCCGATTTTGGCAATTATAAGGTAAAAGGCGGACACTTCCTTGTCGCTTGCGTCAAAGTGCTTGTTGCAGATCAGACAATCCTTATGGGCTTTTTCACCGTTTGCCGCGTCGCTTGCAGGGACTTCGTTTACCCACGCGCCGATATTGTGTCCGCCGTCGGGGTTGACGGGGATTATCAGATATTCAAGCGTCGTTTCGTTCTTATCCGCGTCGACAAGTTTTTTGCACGCCGAACATTCATAATGCGCCTTCACACCGTTTTGCATGCAGGTGGGGTTGGTTTGCGCAACAAGCGCGCCGTAGTCGTGCGGGGCTTCGTCCGTTTTCTCGCCGCAGGTCTTACATTCGCGGTAATGCTTATCTTTTTCTGTTTTGTATTCGGAACCGGGATTATGACCCTTTTGGGGTAACTTCGCCGTCGAGTCGCTCCACGGCATGGTGCAAGCTGCGTCGAAAAACTCTTTTCCGCAACCCGAGCAGGCATATTTATCCCGCACTCCGTCTTCGGTACAGGTTGCAAGTTTTCCTGCTTCTTTCATCGTCACGTTTTCGTGCAGACAATCGGTTGCTCTCAGCGTTTGCACGGTGAACGTCAATTCCGTAAAATCCGCGCTTTGTTCATAACTCATTAAATTACAGCCCGTAATGTTGAAATCGCAAAGCCATTTGTCGATATTCCATGCTTTCAAAACCGGAAAAACTTTTCCCTCCGGCGCTTTAACCGTAAATTTAACTTCGCACGGAACGCCTATATAAAACAAACCATCAATCAACGGGCCGATGCTTGTTTCGTCTATCGTCACCTCACATCCGTTTTTCTCGGTGATTTTCAGCGTTTCGGGAAGATTTCCGGCGAGCGGTTGAGAAACTTCGATGTCTAATGATTGCACCGCGTTTTCAACGCGCAATAATACCAGTATAACCAGACTTCCGTCGCTTTCCCTTATCTGTTTGCTCAAAAGTTCGCCGTTAGTTACGGTGACGTTGAGATCTTCGACACTTTCGGGGAATTTGCAGGTTGTGTGCGGCCTGAAAGCGTAAAGTATTACGCTGTTATTGGTAATTTTCACTTCGCCGCAGTCGGCAGCATTGCACAAATAGTCGTTTCCGTCGCGATCCAAAGACGCTTTATAGTAAATATCCCCCTTGGGAATGACGTTGCCTTTAATGACGTTGGGATAAAACAACGGGTTGTATGCCATTCCTTTATAAAACTCGGGTACGTCTATTACTACTTCCCTTATATACTCGCCCGACGAACACTCGGTGCAGATTCCTCCCACGAAATTGTGCGCTTTGAATTCGCCGTATTCGCAACCGCAGACGTCGCCGTTAAACATATAATCACACTTTGCACGCTCCTGACAGGTCGCCGCACCGCCTTTCGGAGAATGTCTAAGAGTTGTATCTTCATTTCCGCAATATTTGCAGAATCCAAGGTGCGTGTAAGTACCGTCTCCGTTCCCGTACGACCTGAATTCGTACTTATGCCCCGTAGCGGCAAGATATTCCGCTCCGCACACATCGCACTTTGCGCCGCTTAAACATGTCTGAATGCCGCCGCTGTGTTTTTCTTTAACGGGGTTGCCGTTTTTGTCTTTTTCAACTTCGCCGCAAGCGCACTTAAACACGTGGCAAGTTGCGTCGTCATCGCTCGCAACGGCAGAGAAATTGTGCTTTGCGTCGGGATTACCGAGATCGCCGCATGTTTTGCACTTTGCGTTACAGCCCGAATAGAACTCATGGATTGCATACTGCGAGCCTTTGTCAAAAGCAGGGGCAACGCCGGAACAATTAGGATCGGTGCATTTTGTGTAACCGTGATGCTCGTAATCTATCTTCTCGATTTGTTCAACCCATGTATGCTCGTGTCCGCCCGATACGGCTGCAATCGTAACGGGAATATCGCAAGTCTGTCCGTCCGCCGCCGTTGCGGTGACGTACATCGTTCCGCCGTCCATTGCGTTTTTTGCGATTATTTGATAGTAACAATTCGACTCGTCAAAAATGTTGCTTGTCTGAATTTCCATTCCTATGGGCGCAATCTTTGCCTCATACGTATAAGGAGCGGGCGCACCGCTGATCCATATACCCGTGTCGGTAAAATCCGTGCCGATTTTGCCCGACACCTTTTCGTCGATTCGGGGAGATATGTATCGCGGATAACCGAAATAATTCATTCCTCTGGAAATGATAAAATCCATATCTGTTGTCGTTGAAGCGGTGTTTTGCCCGGCGCTGTCCCAAAGTTCTATATCCTTGCCTTTGCCGAGTTCCGCACCGGAAACCTTCATTTTCCTTTTAAGCGCGTCTGCATCTTTGGATAGTTTATAGTTTTCTTTCGTCTCAAAACGGACGCGGATGCAATACGCAACTTTCCGCTCGATCAGTTGATCTTCAACTCTGCTCCACGGAAACAACGCGCTGTCTTGTCTCCACAACGTTGTCGTTTGCCCGTTTTTGGATATGAACATGAGCGTTGCGGTATAGTTTGCGCCGGCAGGAACTTTGAGCGTTCTTTCCGTTTCGTCCTCGAATTCAAACGCGGCGGCAAGACTGTCACCTGCGTTTACCTTTTTGAACGCCACATCGAGCGTATCGATCGTCGTCGTATCGGCGCGAGCCGTCTGCGGGTTGACCGATGCCATACCGAGAATTACCGTAAGCCACATAGCCAGCCCCAATGCAAGCGTAAATATCCCGGTTTTTCTTGTGTTGTATGTCATAATAGCAACTCCTTTTACGTCCATTTGTTATGTGAGATTTTTTTTTCGTTATTGCAAATGCGAATTGACTTTGGCGCGCATGTGTGATATACTGTTTACACTTGCAACGTTTCTTTTCGTACATGCAACGTTTGAAGCAACGTGAGTATATCAAAAACACAATAAAAATTCCCCCACCCAAACCGCTAAAAGGTGGGGAAAACCGAAAAAAAGTTAAAAAAATTTTAAAATCGGGTGGGCAAACGCTCATGTAACCGGTAACGGAGGATCGATATGAGATGTAAGGTCAAAAAAATTATTTCACTGTTTATCGTCATCGCGACGGCACTCGCAGTACCCTTTACTCTTACGGCATGCAATAAAGACAACACTTTGCTTGATCCCAAAAAACCGACGACTCTTACTATGTGGCACGTTTACGGCGAGCAGGTCAATTCGCCCATGAACGACATCGTTGAACAATTCAACTCGACCGTCGGCAAAGACAAAGGCATCATTATAAACGTTACGCTGATGTCAAACGCCTCGCAGATCGGCAAAAAATTAAAAGACGCGCAAACAGGCAAAGCGGGGTCCAAGGAAATGCCCGATTTATTCTTTTGTCATTCAAGCGACGCGCGCAGCCTGGGCGCGAATAATCTTCTGAATTGGAACGATTATTTTTCCCCGTCCGAACTTGACAAATTCGTCCCCGATTTTTTAAGCGACGGTATGGTCGACGATAATCTTGTTGTTTTCCCTGTTTCAAAATCGACTTATATGCTCTTCATCGCAGGCGGAGTTTTCGACAGATTCGCCGCCGCCAAAAATGTTTCGTTATCCGACCTCGCAACCTGGAAAGGGTTTTTCTCCGTTGCCGAAAAGTATTACGATTGGTCGGGCGGTAAACCGTTCTGCGCGATAGATTACCTGATAAGGCTCACAGAACTGTGCGCCATATCCGACGGAGAGGATATTTCTTATAAAGACGGCTGGTACGACGCAAACAACCCCGCTCTTATGAAAGCATACGATATGTTTGCCACGTCTATCGCCAAAGGACATATCGTCGTATCCGATTTGTATTCCAACACGCAGGTTATGACGGGACAGACGTGCGCGGGTATCGGCTCTTCGGCTTCCGTGCTTTATTACAACGACGAAATCACCTACCCCGACAATACTTCGGAAGCCATGAATCTGAAAGTCTTGCCCATGCCACAACAGACAGGCAAACAAAAAGTCGCAACGCAATCGGGCGTCGGACTTTGCGCTTATAAAACGACCGAACAGAAAACCGAGGCGGCAACCGTCTTCGCGCGGTGGTTTACCGAAGAACAACGCAATGTGGATTTTGTACTTTCAACGGGTTATATGCCCGTAAGAACGGGCGCTTTTGCAAAAATCGGCGATCGATCTTTCAAGTCTGATGCCTACAGAAATCTTTATAATGCTCTGACAACAACCGTCGAAACCTGTTCTTTTAAAAAAGAACCGAGTTTTGACGGGTATTACACCAAAGTGTACGCATTGTACGAAAAAATCCGCAATATCCAGAATACTCTTGAAAGCAGATACGAAAAAGGCGCAACTTGCGAACAGATAGTTGCGGAAATGGAAGCCGCGCTGAATAACGTCGGCTGACACAAAATAGCGGAGCAACCGGAATATGAAGCTCATAGATTTCAAAAAAAAGAAAACATCTATGCATCGTAAGCTTTTGTTATACATGCTTACGCTTGTTCTCGTTGTCGTTATGTTTATCGCAGTCGGCTTGTTTTTCGTCGGGCAATTTTCCACAACAACGGAAAAATATTCAAACAATCTGACTTTTCAAAATGAGTTCTATACAAGACAAATCGAAAAATACTTCGACGATCTTTCGATGATGAACGAGATGCTCGCAAACGACTCATCGGCGATAATAGATTATTATCTGAATGAAAAAGGAATTCATATAAGCGCACTCAACGATTCTCAATTGTATACGGAAGGCGTGCAGGAAGCGCTTTTTCCCAAACTTAAAGAAGAGTTGCTTAAAGCGGACGCTTCGGGCGCGTTTATAATGCTTAACGCAACCGTGAATACAGGCGAAGTCAACTCTGATAAATCCAGAACAGGATTGTATTTTCAACGCAGTACCCTTGACCGCACGGACGAAACGCTGCTGCTGTTTCGAGGTAGCGCGGAACTCGGAAGAAAAAACAACGTAATGCCGCACCGTAAATGGCGATTGGAATTCAAAATCGATTTCGTGCCGCAAACAAAAAGTTTCTTCAACGAAACAATCGTTAAAGAAAAAAAATCCTTGCTGACAGATATTTTTACGCTTAACGGAACAAGCGAAAAAGCAATGGCGTTCATTACGCCGCTGTTCGGTGCCGACGGCTCGTATTACGGCATTTGCGGATTTGAAATCTCGAAAAATTACTTTAAAGATTTCTTTGCTCAACCAACAAGATTAGAGCAACTGACCTGCACCTTTTCCAAAACGACGGAAGACGGCAAAATCGACTGTGAAAACATATTCTGGGCGGGCGTCCTCGGCGGCTATTCTTTGAGACCCGGCGGTACCCTCGTACCAAAGGAAATGAACGACGCTCTTACCGAGTTCTTAGGAGAAAACACTTTCGTTGCCACTAAAAACGAGGTTACGATCTGCAATACGCCCTACACCCTTGTAGTTATGCAACCGAAAAGCGAATTCGATAAAACCGTGACAGTCAATGTTATAAAAATCGTATTGGTATGCTTTTTACTTGTGTTCTCCGCCGTTGTGCTTTGCGTAATTTTTTCGCGAAAATTCGTTTCCCCTGTAATTAAAAGTCTTGAAAAAATACGCATGCAGGAACATGCGGGAACAAAATCGGATATTATCGAAATCGAGGACTTATTCATCTATCTTGCCGAACAGGACAGACTTCGCGATCTCGAAACGGAAAACCTGAAACGTCAGAACGAAGAACTTGCTATCGTAACCGAGAACCAGACCAGCGAAATCGACAAGCGGCAAACGGAAATCGAGCGGCTGGCTTATTCCCGCAAAAACGAGATAGATCCCGATAACTACGAAGCATTCAAAATCGGGTTAAAAGAACTTACAAAAACAGAAAAAACCGTTTTCAACCTCTATCTGCAAGGCAAAACCGCAAAAGAAATCGCCGATATACTAAATATACGCGAAAGTACGCTCAAATTCCACAACCATAATATTCTGGAAAAACTCGGCGTTTCTTCGCGCAAACAAATGTTGCGCTACGCAACTCTGCTGAAACAAGAAACGCTGAACAAATGACGTAACGGTTATAATTTTTCATTTATCGCTCTTTTTTGTTTTTTTAGTCCACGGAAAGATACATTAACTTACCTGCTATTATGGTAAAGTTGCGAGCCGTTTGCCCTTTTTGCTCTCTATGCTGAACGCCGAAAGCAAAATCGTCGGCGGAATAAACATCTGCGGAACGTAGTATGCGTACCAAAGATAGCGCGAAAGGGCGTCTGTGTCCTTTGTCAGTCCGTACCTTATCATTCGCACCACAAGGAAAAACAAAATCAGCACGGCAACCGTAAGGAAATATGCACGCAGATCTTTCCGCACCATTCTATGTATAAGAGAAACGCCCCACGCCACCACGAGAGAAATCAGTATCGTGTGCGCCAACAAAGCAAACAAGGCGTGCCAAAAATCGGGAAGGCTCGAATCTACCGTCTGAAATACGCCAGCCAGACAAAAGAAAAACGCGCATACGGCATATAGAACTATTCGTTTTTTGTTAATAGCAGTCCGCATTTCCGCGTTTCTCCTTTTCGTTAGTTATCTATATTATAGCATATTTTCCCGATTGTTTCAATCCATTCTGCCCCATAAACGAAATGTCGAATCGCTTGCCTCCAACCTTTTACCACTCCTGATTTTTTATGTTAACGCATCCGCCATCAAAAATACTTCCGCCGTATCGAGCGAACGATTAACGACGTAATAATAGATATATTTCTTCTTATATGATAAAACCTCATAGCCATAATCGTTTAAAGTGGCTATATCGTTTGCTACGATCCGTCGAATCACGCTTATACCCCGTTTAGCAAGTTCTTCCCGTATTTCGTCGGAATTCATCGCGTGATTTTCGTCCGTATTTTTTTGAAGAATATCCCATAATATGAGCAATTTAATCTTATTATCTGCCATATTGATTTTTCACTTTATTTTATCACTCGCACCCAAGCATATATGATAATAAATCAACGGATATTTGTTTAAATTCCTATTATGATTATTGATGCCAATCCTACGATAAGTCCTATAATCTTTTTAACTGATAGTTTTTCTTTAAAAACGAAATATCCGACAAGTGTCGATACCAAAATACATATTGCACTCGATACGGGGAAAATGACTATCGACGGAACGGTCTTACCCATTTCCGTAACGATGAAATTTATCGAAAACAATGCAAGCGCAAGTAATATTCCGCAAATAATCAATCTTTTAGTTAATAACGGCTGTCGCGTTTCCGCGACCTCTTCTTTCGGCTTTAGCGTTAATTCATCGTCTTTCTTCCGCAAAGTAAACAAGAAACATACGAGCATAAACAACCCGCAAAACGTAAACGTTACGAGAGAAAAAAGCGGCGTATTCGCCCCTTCGACTTTAAGCGCAAAGTATTTTTGCACGACCATTACGAAACCTTCCGAAAGGAAATAAGTAAACAGCAACAGTAACGTCCTTACGGTCAACTTTTTGCCGAATTTACCGTCTTTACTCGATAATAAATAGGCTGCCACGAAAAATATGCCGAGTCCTATAAGTTGATGTACTTTTATTTCTTCTCCGAACCAAAAATAAGATACGAGAACGGATATAATCAATCCGCCGAGACCGAACAAATTAGCAACGGCAATCGAACAACCCTTTATCGCCTCTATTGCGCAAAATAAACTAACCGCAAATAAAACTGCGTTTACCACCGAACAAACGATTAAGCCTAAATTAAAATTGTTAAATCCCGTAAAAATAATTGCTATTAAAGAAAACAACGCGGCGGTAAACTGATATAACGAACCGTAAGCAAAAAATCTTTTTTTCGTAGTTATTTCGTTACTTGAAAGTTTGTTACACACTTGCTCGATTACGCGCATTACCGCCAATACGCCGAATAATAAAATAAGTTCCATAATTTCATCCGTCTATTCCGCGAAAGGACTATGCTTGCGTTCATTTCGCGGACTGTTAAATTCACGTTATACGATTTATAAATAAAAATATCTTTATCAATCTTTGCTTGGGAATTCTCCGTATTTACCGAGTTCTCCCTTTGCGCGTAATCCGGTTATCAAACACTCGTTATGCACGTCGCACTCCGCAAAATGAAACAAGAAAATCAATTGATCTTTTAATTCTTCTTCACTCGGCATATGTCCCAACATATGTTGAACGTATCTGTCTACAACCGTTTCTTTTGCCATTTTTACAAACGCTTGTTCAATAAACCCCGGCACTTTAATTTCTTCCGAACGAATCTTCAATCCGTTCAAAACCTCGTCCGTGTTATCGTAGACTATTCCTTTATCGCTGTTATTATAAGGAACGTATTCAAAACACGGTTTTTTATTTTTCTTTAATTCCAATTGAACTAAAAAACCTTTGCCCCAAGTTTTCAAATTCCGATAATCTCTTGCGAAAATAAAATTTCCTTGACCGTAAATTATTTTACCGCCTTTATAGTTCTCTTCCGTTCCGACGCAATGGGTGTGTTGACAAAGAACTATATCCGCTCCTTTTTCGATTATCTTTCTACATACCTTTCTTAAACGTGGCGACGGGTATTGATAATGTTCTTTCCCGCCGTGATACAAAACGATAAGATAATCACACTCTTTTTTAGCATCCGATATATCGTCCGTAGTTTCCAACGGATCAAATCCGTTAGCACCGAACCCGTAATCTTCCACCCACGAAAATTCGTGTTCGCAGCACGCAAAAACTCCGACTTTTATCCCGTCTTTTTCAAAATAATAAGTCTTTTTTGCTTCTTCTTTACTGAAGCCGCCACCAACGTGCGCTATTTGCGCGTCGTCGAGAGTTTTTATGGTTGAAACGAATCCTTCGTATCCGTGGTCTAAAATATGATTATTGCTTATCCCCAACAAATCGACGCCAAGTGCTTTAATTCCGTTTACGGTGGCAGTCGGTGCTTTTATGTTCGGACCTGATTTTCTTATCGGGGTATCTTTGTCCGTCAAAGCGAACTCGCAGTTAAAAATTCTATAATCCGCCATTTTCAACGCCGTTAATATTTTTTCGTCGGCAAGCGCAGCAACGTTACCGTTTTCAAATTCTTCGTAATTTATATCCGTAGGGACAAGATCCGCACCTATTATAATTTTCATATTTACTTTTCCTTATAAATTTACACTAAACTAAAAATTTATCTTTGCTTTACCGTTAAGATATACGTCTTTTATTTTTTCGCCGTCTGCTGCTATAACGTGTACGACGGTTTGACCGTAACCGCTTAAATAAACGACGTCGTTTTCTATATTTTCAACGTCCGCATAAAGGTTATCGGTATACACGGCGACGTTATTTTTTACCGTTATAATTAACGGGTCGTTGCCGTATAACTTCTTTTCGTAACTATTGCCGTTTATCGTAAAAACGTATTCCGCCGATTCATCATTCCACCAGTTGACGTTAAGAAGATAGAACACCCGCATACCATCTTCCGTTTCATACTCGGTGTAACTTAAATTTTTAGTATCACGAATAAACATAGAAGCATATTTCTCCGCGTATTTCCTTATAACTTTCGCATACTCCTGCGCGTAATTTATCGGGTATTCGTCTTTATCAAAGTAAATAACACGCCCTACGCTCCGATAACTTAAAAGTTTTTCAACCATCGGGCAGGATATCACTTTCGCCGTACCGCCTAACGCTTCCTCTCTCATCACGGTGTCGTACAAATGCGGTTTTGCAAGAAGTAACGTTCCGCCGTTTTTTACATATCGGCATAATTTTTCGAGCAAATCTTCCGTCGCCGTATTCCACCCCGTAAAAAACAGAAATTTATAATCTTCGAACTTTCCTTTGTTTGCAGGTATTACGTCTATTACTCCATATGGAGTATTAGTGTAAAAACCGACTTGTTTATAGCCTATTACGTCCTTATAAAGCCCCTTTCTGACTTCCATAAGTTTTTTGTCCTTTTCGGGAACTCCGTTTTCGGGATCTTCGGTTATATAATAATATATAGCGTTTATATCGCTTTCGGGGTAGAAAGTTTTAAGTAAATTCCAACTTTTTTCGGGATCGGACACTTTCCACTTCTTTTGTCCGTATACACACGGCGTTGAAAATGCGTCCATACCGTCGTAATTGCCGATAATCATCGCTATATTCGTTTTTATTCTGCCTCGGCGTTTATGAGTTTGAACAAACTCGTTAAACTTGCTTTGCCATTTTGTATGACCTTTACAAGCATAAGAATATCTATCGAAGTCGGCATACGGATTTTCAATTCTCCATAAACCTTCTTCCGTATTTATTTCCGTCGCGCCGTGCATATAACTTAAATAAAGCGATAGTCCGTAACGAATAAAGTGTTTTTCGTCGTTTGTGGGAACGGTTGACCATTGTAACGCGAGATGTGTGCCGAACCCTTTTTTATCGTAAGCGTTTGACGCGCCGCGTAACGCTCCCAACATCAATTCGTGCGGTCCATACATAGATTCGTAACCAAGCCACTGATAACCCGCCTCATAAAACGTTCTGAAAAACGGCGTTACGCCGGTATGTCTTTTTGCCCCGTCTACTCCCGTCAACCTTAAATTTTGTTTTAAGTTTTCATACGCTTCTCGTACGGTTTCCGCCTTATCGGGCGCGTAATATAAATACGGAGTTCCGTCCTTTGCGTACACGGGACTTCTCTTACCGTAAATACCGTTATATTTTATTTTCCTTGAAAGAGCGTGGTAATATAATTCGTCGCTTTCTTTTATTTGTTGATCCCAATAAGTAAACGCTCCGTCCCTTTCGTGAGTTTGAGAACCGAGGTAATATTTGGTTTTAAAAAAATCGTCGGGCGGCGTTATATTCACTCCGTTTAACTCTCTTCCGTCGCGCATCATAGAAAAATATATACCGAGTTCCGATAAAAACTCTTCCGCCGCCCGCCAGAAATCAAGGTTTATTTCACTGTCGCCACCCCAATGGTATACGCACCTGAAAGTTAAAAGATTACCGATATTTTCATTCAGATACCAAGTAAGGTATTCGGCAAACTCGTCCGTATTTTGCGCAACGTATATAAAATCACCCGTTCCCGTTATTATATCTTTTTGCAAACTTTCCGTAATAGCGGCTATCGTAATGGGTTTTCCGTTGATAATAACGGGAATATTTTCACCGATTTTCTTTGCGACGAATCGCATAACTCCGTAATTACCGCTTATTCGTCTGAATTTTTCATACTCGAAATACTCGCTTTTTTCAACCTTTATTTCGTCGTGTTCGGAATAGACGAATATCCCGAACGGTTCATTTACTTCGAGTCGTCTTTTCACACCCAACGGTTCAAATCCGCAAGGTGCAGAAACAAGCCGTATTTCTTTTATTCTATACGGTTTTACGTTGTCGCTATAATAATATATTTCAAACTCGTTCTTCTCTTCCGAAATCAGTCGTTGCGGCACGTTGAGAGAAAATCCCGCAAACCTTTCCAACCTATCCGTAATTTGACCGTCGAAAAATATTTTTCCGTTTAGGCTTATTCTGTATTTGGGTTTTTCAAAAACCGAAAAGCCTTCGCACACCCACTTGAAGTCGGTTACGTTACCCGGTAAATAGTCAAAATCGGGACAAAGATTTTTTCCGTTGCTACTAATAAGTTCGGGAGCAAATATTTCCGCGTTGCCCGTAAAATCCGTCGCGTCGATTTTTATCATTACGAACGCCGCGTGTTCGTCCGTTTTAAATCTTATTTGGCTTACGACGAACTCGTTACTCTCCCGCAGCGACACTTTTACCGTTTTATCCGCTTTTTCGTAATAATAGCGCGTATTGTTTTCGCCGTAATAAAATTCTGCCGTCAGTACAAATTCCGATTTCAGATTTTGAATTTTCGAGATTATAGACAACGTATACTCGTCTACGGGCAAGTCTTTTATCATTGCATACGCGACTCTTTCTTTCGTCAGATTGCGAGCGATATACGTTAAAGCCTTTTTCCCGTCGATAAACTTGATAGAATCGTCTGTTTTTCTGTAATAGAAAGGAAGCACCCCTTCGTATCTTAAAAAATAATCGACGGCGACTTCGCCCACCACGTTAAGTTTATAACCTTCGCCCTTTTTCAGTTGCTCGTCAAATTCAAACTTAAAACTTTCGCCTTGAGCCAAAAGCCTTTCGCCCGTTTCCTTTTTTTCTATTATATCGAACACTTTACCGTTTCTCCGTCCACTTTTATCTTAACAACGTTTCTCTGTCGAACGGCATAATCATAATGCTTCTGAGTCCGTCGTGAAACGAATCGAACGAAATTTTTGTGCCGTTCCTGTTAAACCTGTTATGCAAATCGCACCTGATATCGGTATCCGTTACGGGTTCGGAATAAATTTTTACTATCGCGCGACTTTTTTTGCTTGCCATATCATACATAAGTATATAACGATCGTTGCCTGTATTAGGATAACCGTCCCCTATAAAGCACTTCCTGTCAGGTGAATATATACAATGTATATCGTCGTAATTCACGAGATCGTCGTCAAGCCTTTCACGCGATCTCGTCTTGTCGTTCATAAAATATATTCCCCAATCAGGTAATCCCGAATAAATGATTATCTCTTCGTCGTTTTTCCAGTAATAATGTGAATTAACCTCGTAATTCGTTAAATTTTTGATATTTTCACCGTTTCTGTCCGCAGTTAAAAGCAACGTTCCCCAACGATCTCCGTCTTTCGCGAAGTTTCTTACGAGCATTAAAAATCTGCTTCCCGACGGATTAAAAGTAATATGGTTGACGAGTATTTTCATATCGCAAAACGGCTTTTCGGGAAACGATTCGTTTATCGTTCGGTAACTTATTATAAGGCGACTTTCGTTCTTTTTAATATTAACCAAAAAAACTCCGTCGTTTTCAGGGGCGTTTTCATCATAGTAATCGTCCTTTTCGTTGCAGTAACCGTACCCTGGACGAAAATCCCATACCCTTGCAAAATTTATTGATAGTCCCCATTCCCTATCCTGCGAAATGCACGCCAACGGCATATTTATCACGCGTTCCGCTCCGTTATTCACGTTTTTTATAACCGAACAAAACTTTTTATCGCGATAATCGTTATAAATGATTTCATCCTTACCGTACCATTGCAATAACGCGCCCTGCTGAAAATTCCACGCCGAAGTTTCCGACACTTTATGAAAACGCCTGTCTTTTATCGTTATATATCCGACTTCCGCTTTATCATCTTTATTCGGAATCCTGTCGTTAAATTTTACTCTATGCGCCAAATGTTTTTCACCGCTCTCGTCAAACGGTTGTAAATCGTAATATCCGAAAAAATAATTATACCCGTCGTTCGGACTTATTTTATTTAACTCTGCTTTCGCCTTGTATTCCATTTTGTTCCTCTTTTATAATAACGTCTTAATATTATCCCAAACGATATCTTCGCACCACCAATGTCCCTTGTCGGTTTCAACCATTTTACAATTATGCTCCGCACCGAACGCAGCGTAAATCTTTTTAACGTTTTCAAAAGCCGAACGCACGCCGTCAACGGGGAAAATATTATCCTCTTTACCTGCAATAACCAACAATTTTCTCGGAGCAATCAAACAAGCCAGATCTTCCATTTCAAACCAAGCCATCACGTTTGGGATATAATTGCAGGCACAATGGAAAATATCCATAATGGAAGTTTTATAAGAACAAAACGCACAACTCGGTGCGGAAAGTTTTATTCTCTCATCGTAACACGCCGCGTAAAACGACGTAGTTCCGCCGCCCGAATTTCCGGTAATAAAAATCTGCTCTAAATCGCATTCGGGGAAATTTACCAAAGAATCTATTACTTTAGAAACGTCCCATATTCTTTCGCCTATAATCGTTCTGCCCGACGCAAGCGCCGTCATCGCCTCATAAGTACACATAGGGGATATATCTTTCATATTAGAAACAGGTCGTCTTTCACCCATTCCGCGTTGCTCGATAGCAATTGCAACGTATCCTCTTCTGACCGCTTGTACGGCGAATTTCCCGCGGCCGAGCGCATACTCGTTCTCTTTTTCGTTTTTAGGTTCGCCTATCGAATTATGAAATCCCGAACTATGTCCTTGTAAAGTAATCGCCACGGGTCTTTTTCCGACGACGCCGTCGGGAATTAAAATATAAACGGGAACGACCGAACCTTTTTCGCTTTCTATCGTATATCTTATTCGTTTGTAACCGTCTTTTTGCTCGACTTTTTCTATTTCAAAATTCGGTTCGCACGAGTTTCGTTTTATATTTTCTATACCCGTGAGTTCTAAAAATTTATCTTTTACTCGTTTTTTCCAAGAAGAATAATCCGTTACGTTTTTAAACGACAATTTTAGTTCCGCATTATCTCTTAATAAATCGTGGCATAACTCCGCATTAACTTTCATAATTACAAACCTCTTACAAAACTAAATTTTAAATTTTGCTATGCGCAGACCAAGGCTCGTACCGTACCTGAAAGGAACTACCTCGAATTTTCCGTTCTTCCCCTTGGTTTTTGTACCGTTATCGAGCCAAGTTACGCTCTTTACTTCGGCAGGTAAGGAAAAAGTTCTTACGCCGTCGTCGGTTGTTAATTGAACGTTACTGTCCGCCACCATAGGCACGTCCTTAATCACCGCGTAATAATACTCGCCGTCAAACAATACTTCGGCGTTTTCGGCTTTTAAATCGCAACCGTGAGCGTTATAGATAAAATCTTTATTTAATTTTATCCACTTGCCTATTTCGTATAAAATGCCTTTATCCAAAATTTTCAACTTTCCGTTAGCCTGCGGACCTACGTTAAGCAAAAAATTACAATTAAATCGTCTGCAATCGACGAGATCGTTTATAAGTTGACCGACGGGCTTATAATTGCAATCGTTTTTAGCGTAACCCCAATGATCGTTTAAAACCTGACACATTTCGCCCGCGCGGTATTTATCTTCGTGAACGACGGGGCGCGGTTTACCCCTTTCGTAAACGTCGCAGTCCACCTCGATATTTTTTACGTTACCGCGGAAAGACATTCCTTGATTATTTATTATCATTGCCTTCGGTTGATATTTTCTTATCGTAGCAAATAACTTATCGAATTGCCAATCCGCGTCCGCGTTATCCCACGCGCCGTCAAACCAAAGACCGCCTATCTCGCCGTAATTTTTACAAAGTATTTCTACACTTCTTCTGAGATAGTCGATATAAGCGGGGAAATCGTCGGTGTATCCCTCGTTATGCCAGTCAATAAGAGTATGATATAAAAACGGAACGATACCCTCGGCTCTGCAAGCGGAAACGAATTCCGCCACCAAATCTCTGCCGCATTTTGTTTTGACCGAGTTAAATTCGGATATTTCCGAACAATCGTAAAGCGAAAAGCCGTCGTGATGCCGAGTAGTAAGCGTTATATATTTGCAACCGGCTTTTTTTGCCGTCGCAACTATATCTTTCGCCCAACTTTCAGCGGGATTAAACTTTTCGGCAAGTTTTTCATATTTTTCTTTATTTATATTGCAACAAAACTCCGCCCACTCGCCTTTACCGAGTACGCTGTATAATCCGAAATGCACGAACATTCCGAAACCTAACTTTTCAAAATTTTCTATATAGTCCGCTTTTATCATCTGATTGTCCATCTGCATATTTCCTTTTATTTAATTTACTCATCGCCATTTTAAAGCAAATTGAATATTTTATTTAAAAAATTTGCTTGCGCCCGATCGTTTACGCGAGCGCAAGCAAAACAAACAAAACGCGTTTACGCTTTTTTCGCTATATTCGTTCCGTTATAAGTTTTGAATACGGGAACGGCATATCCCTCAAAATCCCAAATTGCCGTATCGAAACCCGAATAATCTTTCTCCGCGTCGTTAAAACTCTGCAACGAAGTAAAATATTCGTCGGTAACTATCGACGTATCGCCTATCTTCGTTCTTATTGCTACGACGCCTTCAGTTCCTATCACGAACGATCTCGTTATCGTATAGGCTCTTTGCGTGGATTTATACCCAAGCGCCGCACTCGACGCAGGGGTTCCTTTCCCTAAAATCGGCATATACACGATACTGTTTGTCAACGTTCCGCCAAAAAGTCTAGATAATCTTATTTGTTCGCCGGACTGAACCGCCTTTACGTCTATTAAGCAATTATCAAGCGTTCCGTAAAAATTGTTGCCGCTTAACGCGTAAGAATATACCGCGCCCAAAGAAACGTCCGTCAACGCAAGATTCTTTATCGTTCCGTTTATACCCACGGCGGGGAATATTCCCCAAGACGCTATTTGTAAACCTTTTACGCTATGTCCTTGCCCGTCTATCGTACCGACAAATCCGTCATATCCGCCGTAATTCGTTACGCTTTCAAATATCTTGAGTTGCTCCGCCGTTACAACGCTTTCGGCAAGGTAACTCGCAAAGCCAAATCCGCGACCCTTTTCCGTCGTTGCCGCGTTACCGCTTATTGATATTCCGCGCACGGCGTTATATGCAGATTGTTCCATACTGCTGAAATCCAGGTTTGCTCCGATTTCAACGTATCCGTCCATCTTTATTATACTATTAGTACCTGTAACCGTTACAGTCAGATAATCAAATAACTTAAGGAAATCTTCTTCCGTCTTGATTACTTTAATTACTTTTACGCTACATTGAGCGGTTTTTTTGCCGAGTTTTGCAATTACCTCTACGCTACCCGTTTTAAGCGGCTTCAATTCGCCGTTTTCACTTACGGTTGCAATTTCGGTTTTGTCAACGGACCACTCAACTTTGCAATTTGCAGGAACGGTAGACGGAGTCAGATTTAACGTTTCGGTATCCAGTTCGTATCTGAAATCTTTTGCTCTGTCCAAAGCAATATCAACGCCTTTAACGTAATCATACAAAACGTCGAAAGTATCGCCTGCTGCAAGAGCAATAGAGGCAACTTGTACTGCGGAACGGCTCAAAGAGGCTGTTTCTTGGGTATAGACAAGTTCGTTTTCCGAATTATACACTTTAACGTATGATTTCGCCGTAACCACGGTAGCAAGTTCTTCGTCGGGGATATCCGTTAAAACGGTCCTGTATTCGCGATAAGTTTCACCGTTTATATCGACAAACTTTTGCGCGATAACATCCCAACTTCTATCCGCGGTCGTAAGCACCGTTCCGAACTGTACCTGATACGAATCGTCGTATTTGCTCGATAACGACGCGTCAAAATCGTTACCTATTTTAGTAGTAAACCGCATTCCGAACGGAGTGCTCGTACGAATACTCGCCCCGTCAACGATTTCAAACGTTCCCGCAATATTAGTTTCTTCTTCGCTTGCGTAAGCGTGATTATAATTTATACAAACTATCGACAAACATAAAAGCGTAACTACGGCTAAAATCGTTGCCGCATATTTCTTCATTCTTTTAATCATTTTAAAGTTCTCCTTCGCCCAAAACGGCTTTGCCGACTTCCCAACCGATACAGTTATCATCTCCGTAAACCGTACCGTTGGACACTCTTATTACGTCCATATTGCTAAGCAAATTGACGTAAACTACAGGTTTGACGTAATTTTTCTTCATATTTTACCTCCTTATTATGAAGATTTTTATTAACGCGCTAAATTATATTTGCGTTATTACTAAAATAAATATTTTTTCGTGTTTTCAAGCATTTCGTTAAACAGTTTTCTCGCCTCGTAAACGGGAATGGTAACTAACGGATCGTTTACGAACGCTTTAAACGCCAGTTCGTAATTAGCCGTCATTGCGGCTTCTACGGTAAGCAATTGATTATAAGCGACTCTCTTAACGAGGTTATCTGCGCCTTGCGGCAACGCCCCCGCAACTACGGGCTGCACTCCGCGAGCCGAGAAGAAAGCGTTAGTTTCTACTACCGCGCCGAGCGGCAAGTCGGAAACCTGACCTTTATTAGGTAAATTCACGTTAGTTATAAACGGATTGATACCTAAAATCGCCTTCATTTGTTTCGTTCCCTCTTCGCCGGTATCTTCTAATACGAATTTCTCTTTACCTTCCAAAAGTCGGTTAGTTTTCGCAATTTTTTCTTTCATATCGTTTCTGCGCCAATCAACCGTGGTAAGACCGAATTTCCATTGATTTACTTGTTCGGGATTTTTCAAATACCAGTAACCGGGGCAAAATTCAGCCAAGTGTCTGTCTCCTGCGCACGCAATCGCGCCGTAGCGTTTATACAAATCGAATTTTACTCTATGTAAGCATATAAAACTCTTATTCGCCCAGTTTTCTTTAATTTCGCCGTAACCGCTTTCGTAATATTTATTGACGAATTCGTCATATACGGGGAAAAGGTCAACGTTTTCATAATGCGCCTCGGTAATCCAAGTAAAATGGTTTATGCCGAGAACGTTTATATTAACGTCTTTTCTTTCAAGTTCTTTACCGTATTTTTCAGCGTAGGCTTTTCCAAGCAAAGTCTGCGTACCGAATACTTCGTGGCAACAACCGAACGCCTTTATCTGCGGAAAATATTTATACAACGCCGTACAACACATCGTCATCGGGTTAGTATAGTTTATAACCCACGCATCCGGGCAGTACTCTCTTACCCCTTCCGCAATAACCTTATACATAGGAATTGTACGCAATGCGCGGAATATTCCGCCCGGACCGGTCGTGTCGCCCACGGATTGATAAATACCGTATTTTTCGGGCGTATGAACGTCGGATTGCATTTCGTCAAACGTACCGGGAAGTATTGAGATAATTACGAAATCGGCGTTTGTCAAAGCCTCTTTTAACGTTTCTACGGCTTTATATTTCCAGACAGACTTTACCCCGTCCAACTCACCTATTCCGTTTCCGATAATCTCGTTTGCTTTAGCGGCTTCGTAGTTAATGTCGTATAAATAAACCGTTCCGCAAATTTCTTCTTCTCTGGCAAGGTCGCTCATAAGCGATCTTGCCCAACCTCTCGACCCACCGCCAACGTAAGCGATTTTTAAATCTACAATTTTATTTTCTGATATTCTTTTCATACTTTTCGCCTGTTTACGCTTTTTTCGTTATATTAGTACCGTTGTAAGTTTTGAATACGGGAACGGCATATCCCTCAAAATCCCAAATTGCCGTATTGAAACCCGAATAGTCTTTCTCCGCGTCGTTAAAACTCTGTAACGAAGTAAAATATTCGTCGGTAACTATCGACGTATCGCCTGTCTTCGTTCTTATTGCTACGACGCTTTCAGTTCCTATCACGAACGATCTCGTTATCGTATAATCTCTTTGCGTGGATTTATACCCAAGCGCCGCACTCGACGCAGGGGTTCCTTTCCCTAAAATCGGCATATACACGATACTGTTTGTCAACGTTCCGCCAAAAAGTCTAGATAATCTTATTTGTTCGCCGGACTGAACCGCCTTTACGTCTATTAAGCAATTATCAAGCGTTCCGTAAAAATTGTTGCCGCTTAACGCGTAAGAATATACCGCGCCCAAAGAAACGTCCGTCAACGCAAGATTCTTTATCGTTCCGTTTATACCCACGGCGGGGAATATTCCCCAAGACGCTATTTGTAAACCTTTTACGCTATGTCCTTGCCCGTCTATCGTACCGACAAATCCGTCATATCCGCCGTAATTCGTTACGCTTTCAAATATCTTGAGTTGCTCCGCCGTTACAACGCTTTCGGCAAGGTAACTCGCAAAGCCAAATCCGCGACCCTTTTCCGTCGTTGCCGCGTTACCGTGCACGGACAATCCGCGTACCGCGTTATACTCCGATTGCGCAACGCCGCTGAAATCGAGATCCGCTCCGATAACGATATATCCGTCCATTTTTATTATGGCGTTTGCGCCGTCAATCTTTACGGTAAGATAATCGAATAATTTAAGGAACTCTTCTTCCGTCTTGATTACTTTGTCCGCTACGATTGCATTTAATTTATAAAGTCCTTGGTCGGTATTCAAAATCATACTATATTCGCCGTTTGCAAGATTAGCAAGCGAAGCCGTTTTTACTTTCAAGACTTTTGTCGTCGAATCAAATTCAAAATCGGTCTGAATACTCCCATACTCAACGGAATTTACGCCTGTTACGCTAACGGTTAATTCTACGGAAGAAATTTCGTCCGCCTTGCTTACAAGAAGTTTTCGTTCGTTTTCTTCCCGTACTTTTTGCATAATATTAGTTCCGTTATACGTTTTAAATACCGGTACGACGTATCCTGTCGTATTCCATATATCGGAATTAAACTCGGAGTAATTCTTCTCCGCTGCGTCAAAATCCTCTACCGAAGTGAAATAGAACGAGCAATCTACTCCGTTTCTTTCACCCTCACGAGCAATTGCGAAACTATCGGCGTTACCTATAACGTATGAATTGTTTATTTCCCACGGTTTCGTTGATTTGTAATCTCTCGTAACCGCGCCGAAGTGTTTTCCGTTATCGGGAGTCAAATTCGGAATATAAATTATGCTGTTTGATATTTTGCCCATAACGCTCAACGCTACGCCGGCAGTCGTATCGCCAAGATCTCGTTTTATATCCAAAAGACAATTATCTATCGAACCGTAAAAATTATAACCGAATACGGATGAATATTTTGCCAACGTCGCGTCGGTTAAAGCAAGATTTTTTATCACCGCAGTTGAACCTACACCGGGGAATATACCGTAATAACCGATTGTCAAACCCCTTATACTATGACCGTTACCGTCGATAGTACCGATAAATCCCTCTTTTTCCGTATACAAATTACCGTTGGTTTTGTATTGCTTTAATTGATCCTCCGACAATTCAGAATATCCATGCCATCCATAACCGCTATATTCGGTTCTCGGATCAAGACAATTCTTATTATAATTTTCTTGTTTCATAGAAGAAAAATCAAGATCCGCATCTAAAACGACGTATCCGTCTATGGTAAGTCTTTTCGTTTGTTCGTTATAAACGACGTCGAGTTTTTTAAATAAAGATAAAAACTCCTCTTCGGTTTTAATGATAATCTTATTTGCAAATTTGGCGTTAAAAGTATATCCGATTTGCCCGTCTGAAACAAACCACGTTCCGTC
Source organism: uncultured Clostridia bacterium (assembly GCA_934254815.1). GTDB lineage: Bacteria > Bacillota > Clostridia > Christensenellales > Borkfalkiaceae > UBA10281. The sequence continues at coordinate 26,329 of CAKQME010000017.1, forward strand.
GCTGCAATTATCTTTATATTCGTTTCCGTCTTTAAAAATATCTTTGCCGACGGTAACGTTCGTGATATAATTATAATCGGTAATAAGTTTTTCTATATCGGGCGGCAATATCTCTTCGCTGCCAAAAATATAATTTCCCGACAACGTTACCTGCGACAACTCAACGATTAAGTCTATGAACGCCGTAAATTTTTCTTTACTTTCCTTATCGGTATAAATAACGCTTAAAACGGCTTTCCCTTGTTTATTTCCGGTTATCGTTACGATATTTGAAGTCGCTTTTACGATTGCCGTTTCTTTATCCGACAACTCAAAACTCAAATCGCCGTTTTCGATATTTACCACGCTGCCGTTTTTCGTTACTACGATTTTTATTTGTTCCGAGTTTTTAAAGGTTTTAGAACCGACTCTCTCGGAAGAATACAATTCGATTTTATCCGCAGCCTCGTTTCCCGTGAGCATTGCGCTTAAGATAACGGACGGTTCGTTCTCAACCTTAATCGTAATTTCTTTTGCCAAAATATCTTCGGGAACGGTGCGCCAGGATGCCGAAAGAAGTATTTTTGCCGAACCTTTCGCTTTTGCCGTAAACTCACCCGTCGTTCCGTTTATATCGACAACGTTCGGGTTTTCCGTCGTAAACTTTACACTATAGTCTGATTTTAATTTTGATAAAAACTTTAAACTCGTAACGATTTTCCCGCTCGTACCTGTAGCGACGGTATAATCGGAACATATCAATTCAGGTAAATTACCTTTATCGACGACCGTTACTTTATAACCCCTTTCCACAGATGCCGTTTTCGCAAAAACGGTTGCGACTCCGACTTTTTTACCTATCACCACACCGTTCTCGACCGAAACGATATCCTCATCCGAAACTCGCCAAGTTTCAGCCGCTTGCTCGCCCGATATCGTAAAATCATCGTACAATTCGACTTCATATTCATTAACGATTTCGACTTCTTGCGGCGTAACAGGTGTTTTACGGCAATTACAACCGCCCATTATAGCGGTTAAAAGCAACAAAAAAGACAAACTCACTATAAGGTTTATTTTTTTCATATCATACTCCCCACTTTTCCAACAAGTTCGACATAGGCGTGAAGTTTTTATGTGTAGACAACATAACGGGCAATTCTCTCGCATCCTTAGCGAACGTCGTTTTTAACGATTTTACTTCTTGCGTAGTAAGCTCATCCTCGAATACGCTGACCAAAGTGTATATATAACTCAACCTCTCCATTAAAATATTGTTTTTAATAGCCTCGTATCTTACAGCGTCAACACTTTTTATCGGCTCGATTTCCTCCAAAGCCTTATTGCACATACCGTACCAAGTTTCGACAAGAGGCAAATCCCAATAATCTTTATTGTTCATATCCATCCACATAGACGAAGAATTACCGCCGCCGAAATTTATTTTATCCGAATCTTTAAGCATTGCGTTATACGCCCTGTGCTGCGAAAATAACGAATACATAGTATCGCTTGCCGGTCCGTAATTATTCTTAAAATACTTTTGAGTTATCGCGTCAACGTCAGCATCGACGTTCCAAGCCAATTTACTTTCAAGATACATCTTAAAACAATAAAATCCCGGTTGCGCCGCGCTTTGTCTGGTTCCCTCGTCGTAAAGATATGAAAAGTTATTATCGTACAAAAAACGATACAACTCTTGAATTTGCCCGAAATTGTCGTGCATATACATATAATCCGTATAGTTGGCACTATAATTCCAGCACAGCAAAGTATCCGAACATAATCCCCAACCGACGGCAAAATCAGTCATATCTTTATTGTTTTTGTGAGTTAAATCTCTTAAGTGATCCCCGTTATAAGTCATAAACAGAGGCACAACGTTCTTATTGCACCGAATAGCCGCAACGTTTTCTCCCTTTTCGTTACTTTTTACGGGAGGTTTTGCATACGCCTCGTATGCAAAAAATATAAGTTGATAATCCCTCTTGTATTGACTGCCTTCTTCAGACTTTAGCCACTCGTCGATGAGTTCGCTCACGGTATTACAAAAACTAATTACCGCCCCGCTTTTTGAACCATACTTTGCTTCCTCTTTCATACACGAATCGCAAGAACAAAATCTGGCGTTGTCCGCGGCTGAAAATTGAAACATAAGCATATTGTCTACGGGGAGTTCGGTTTCTACGAAAACTTCTCTTAAAGTAGTAACAACTTCTTGCGCCATTAACTTCAACTCGGCACCGTCCCCGTGCGCCGTATAACATAGTTGAGTGGAAGCGGGATTTCTTATAGTTGAATCCAAAAACCAATCGGGGTGATACGTTTCGGGTTTGGCGGGATTATTGTAAGTGTCCTGATCGAGAATTAAGGTAGAGTTATGGTTAATTGCCTCCACGCTTTTATTAGGTAAAGCGTCGGCAAAAACGTCAACAACCGACTGCGCCCTTAATCTTCTCTTCCAAGTGCCGTTTATCTCCGACATCATCCGAATAGCAAAGTCGGGTTTTTCTTTGATCTCGTAATTACAAAGTTTCAAATTCTTTACGTTTTTATTTACAACGACCAAATCCGTATAATACGGTTCAAAATCAAACAAGCAATTCAATAAATCGTATACGGCGTAAAGCGAACCGAAATCGCTATAACCGTACATAAATACGGAAGAGTCTTTCGTCGTTATCCTAAATCCGTCCTGACCGAGTTCCGCCTCCGCCGAAAGTCCTTTTTCTTCCAGCAATTTGGTTTTACCTATAGAAAAATACTTCGTTGCAGAATCGTATGAAGTATCTTCTTCCACGGTTAAAGCAATATCCGTTGCTTCCTTGAAAAACGTTACGAACTCATTCTTCGCTACCTGAATATTAGTGGATGCGTTCGCGGGAATAAGAACCTTATACTTCGTAACGCCGTTTTTAACGATATCGTTTTCGGTTTGTTCGATATTTCTTTCGTGAGTACCTCTGGCTTTCGTATTTTCGCTATCATCCGGTTTGTTGCGTTTACAACCGCTCATCGACAGCACGAAAGTTAAAATTATTGATATTGTAAATATAATAGATTTTTTAAACATATCCTACTCCACGGTTATTTCGTAACTAACGAAACTCCAATTCCCTTGTTCATCGGAACAAAAATAGTTTATCGTATATTTACCTGCTTTCGTCGCAACAAACTCGCCGTTTTCAACGACAGTCGTATTCAACTCGTAAACGACGTAAATATACGTTTTAAACTCTTTCGTAACGTTATCTTTTACACTGAAACTTGCTACTTTTACCTTGTCGCCTTTTTTGTAATTTAACTTTTTCTCGCCAAGTTCTATTACGGGTGCTTCATCGTCTATAACGGAAATCAATCTCGTCGCACGAACGGGATTTGCCAGACTTCCGTCGCTTGCGAGATAGTAAAAATAATAATCGCCGTATTTATCGAAAACAATTTTTCTCTCAACCGTCGGATCTGCATTTCTTAAAACGTTGCCGTCTACGTCTTTAACAAACTCCCCATCGGGATCGGTTACCATCAAAGTAAACTTCACAACGGGACTGATTACGTCGTAAGCGTAAGCGGGTTTTACGGTATACTCTTTATTTATACCCGACCTGCCTGAAATATCTATGCCGAAAACGATGGGCGGAACGTCATCTATCGCGTTATAGGTCATTTTTTGATTAGCGATTTCGGTAATCAAAAACTCTTCCGCTTTAGACGAATCGGCAAATTCTATTTCAAAATACAATTTTTTGTTTATATAACCACTTAAATCACTTCCGTCAAACGCCTTGTCGAAATCAACGCTTATTCCGTTGCAAAGCGTAACGCTCTCGTTATCGACGTCGAATTTTAAGAATATCAAGTTTCCGTTAATCGGAGCAAAATATTCGGTTTCTCCGTTATTCACTTTGGCAAACACGGTATCGGCATTTAACCTGTAGTCAACTTTATACACCAACCGTTTCGTTTCAAAATCGGAAAATTTAACGGAAAACTCTTTTTCGGCATTATTCAGGAATTTTAAATTTATCGAAAAACCCGAAAAATAAATACCGTTTATGAATTTTATATACGCACTTTCGTTTAAAGCAGTACCGTCGTTTGAAAACAGTATCCCCTCGTCCGAACTACCCGCTCTGAAATTTTTCGCGTCAAAAAATTTTGACAAATTCAGGGTTTCTTCTCCCGACTGCTCGCTTTTATATCCGACGTCTATTACTTCAGCCGTAAAATCTCTATAATCAATATTATCGGTATTTGAAAAATCAATTTTATTTACGTCTTTAATAATACCCGAATTTACCGTAAAATATCTGAACCTGATACTTTGCTCCGCATTGACGGAGAAACTTTCGGCGGATTCGTAAATATTCTCATAATCGGCTTTTCCGTCGTTGTATACGGCAACGTAAATCTTTTCTTTAAACGGTTTTCCGTCGGTAAACGAATAACCTTCGGCGTCAATAAAATTATACTCTTTATTTTTAACGTAATAATCGTAAACGTAAACCATATCCGTATTAAGATAAGGCTTATTCGTCCCTTTTATTTCCACGTCATAAAAAACGCTCTTATCGTAAATATAATCGCTATATTCGTAAACGACTTTATATTTACCTGCATAAATCGGTAAAAACTCACCGTCGTTTATCTCGTAGCGGACGGAATTTTCATAACTCTCGGCGTAAATTTTGCATTGAGCCTTCCCGTGCGCGTTTATAAGCGAGTAATTTTTTACCGTTACGCTTTGCCCTGCAAATCCGTCAACGTCAAAACTATCGCCAAACGATATATCGAGCACGTCCGATTTATTCGGAACGATAACGTTTATCGCTTTTACGCCCCTATTACCCGCGCGATCCGACGCAGAGTATTCTATCGTATACACTCCCGGCTTTTGCGGAACAAAACAATCATCTTCTATGCCGACGCTAATTTTTTTATTAAAATAATCGTAATATACTTTCTTTTCTACGATTACGTCGCCATCGTTAATATCTTTGGCTTCGGCTGAAAAAATTCTGAATTTTTCATTCGTAACGCCCTCTATCGTTAATCCGTCGAAAGCGGAAGTATCAACCGAAATGCTCGGCGCATCGTCGTCAACACTAACGTTATCGGACATATCCGCCCCATATATATCGGTTACCATAAGCGTAACCGATTCGGAACTATAGCCGCTTGCTTCTATCGTTAAGAAGACTTCTCCCGTTGTAAAACCTCTCCAAGGTTTAGTGAAAAACGCCGTATCGTCTAAATCGCAAATAAGGAAATTAGGTCTGTTATAGAGCGATTTTTCAGCATAATCAAAGTGGAAAACAACGTAATTCGTCGATATCGACCCTAAAGACGGCTTACCGTTCAGATGTGCCGACCCCCAACTACTCGTTCCGTATTGATTTCCCGGAAATTTTTTGTATTTCTTTCCGTTATAATCTATCACAGGGTGATTCCCGGAATAAGTCGAACTGCACTCTTCACAGCCCGTTTCAGTTTGCCCCGACGCATTAGCGACGTTTAAAAGCGAGGACACAGAACCGTCTTTTGAAACGATATTGACGTAATTATTTTCATCGTACACGTCCGTGAGCCGAACAGTTATCCTGTTGACGTCCGCGATACCTACCGTAGCGGGAAGAATATAAAATTTTATGAGAGTATCGCGTTGCGTTAAATCGGAAACGTTTAAAATCTTATTGTATCTGAAAACGCTTCCTTTCGGCAACGTAACCACTCTGCCCTCAACGTCCCCTAAATAATCGTGTTTACCATAATACGAAGTTCCTTTACCGGAAGTAGAGTAGACTTCGTCGTTTACTACAAAATAATACTCTTTTGAATACAACTTATCATTTTTCAAAAGTTTATATTCAAGCGTATATTTACCCGCCTCGTCCAAAATGACGTTTTTAGCATTTTTTAAGTTGCCGCTAGGATATTTTAATATCGCGGTTGCAACGTATTCCGTGCCGTCAACGGTTATTTTCATTTCCGGCGCGGTAAAGTTATCGTTAAGAGTATAAATCTCCTCGACTTGAACTTCTCCGATATTTGCGCTTGCTTTCGGCAAATTTAAGCCTATACAAAAACCGCAGATTGCCAATATAAACGTTGCAACCAAAGCAAAGTTGATTTTTTTATTTTTCATCACCCCTTAACTCCTCCGACCGTTAAATTTCCGATTAGTTTGTTTCTGAACACGATAAAAAGTATTACGATAGGGAAAACCGTAAATACGCCGGCAGCCATACGCATAGGCAACGTACTGAACTCCAACTCATTCGATCTCGACAACTGATAAATTGAAAAAGCAAGAGTCGGGTGCGCAGGCATATATAAAAGCGGAGTATTATAATCGTTCCAATAAGCGATAAACCTTAACAACAATACGGTAGAAAAAGTATTTTTAAGCAAAGGTATATAAATGTGGAATAAAACCGCCCACTCACCCGCGCCGTCAAGGTAAGCCGCTTCGTAATAACTCTTATCCACACCTTTAACCATAGCGTAATAAACTAAAAAGTAAAGACCCGTAAAACCGATCGTCTGATATACGAGTATACCCGGTAAAGTATTATAAAATCCTATGCTTTTTACCAACTTTAAGTTTGCGGGATACGTTCCGACAAGAGGCAACATCATTACTATAAGGTTTACGTAATATATTACTTTACTTAATTTTTTGTCTTTAAATCTGGCGCACAAATAAGCCACGATAAGCGGTGTAAACGATGCAAGAAACGAACCGACACCGGCATACACGATTGTGTTAAGCAAAATCGCCCCCATCTTTACGCGAACTTGCAATCCTGCCGCATTTTTGGTTATTATACTAAACCCTTTTACAAGACTTAAATAGTTATTAAATTGCCACCCCTCGGTCGGCAATTTCATAGGGTTATATAAAGCGTCGTCTACAGTTTTTAAAGAGGTTATAACGCCCCAACATAACAAAAACAGCAAAAATAAACTCAGTAGCGACAAGCATATACAAACAACTATTTCAAAAACACCGATTTTCTTTTTCAAAATCATTCCTCCGACGGACCGAATTTTTCCAATAGCCGCTTAACAACGGTTATAGCGATAAAGGTTACGACGGTACACATTAAACCTATCGCGGACAATTCCGGATATTCGGAAATAGAAGTGCTTTGGCTATTGATTTTTTTATACAAATAATAGCCCATCGTCATTATATCTTCCGAAGCCCCGCCGCCGTAAAAGTCGTATAAGTGCATCATATTGTTAAAAGTTCCGGAAATCGACACGACGACAAAAGTAACTATCGTAGGCCAAACGCAAGGGATAATTATCGACCAGAATTCTCTTATGCTTTTTGCCCCGTCAAGTTCACCCGCTTCGATTATCGAATCGGAAATCGAACTCATTGCGCCGGTATACAAAATGATTTGCGTACCAAAACCCAGCCACAATGAATAACTTAAAGTTACGGGAAACGCTTTTTGCGGATTAAAAATTAAATCGTTAGGTATATTCGTTCCCAAAATTTTGCCAAACGTCGGTAACGCATATTCCACGAAATTGCGGAACACCGTTACCAAAACGATTGAAGAAAGCATCGAGGGTAAAAACAGCATTATTTTGAAAAATCCGTGTCCTAAAGATTTTTTATACAAATAATAAGCAAAAATAAGCGGAATAGGAATTCCTACCAACAAACTATAACATAAAAGTTTGACGGATCTCCAAAACGAACCCCAATAATATCCTACGGTGCTGAATTTATAAAATACAGCCTTAAAAGTTTCAAAACCGTTAAACTCATATATTCCGGTATTATAGTTGAAACTTGTAAAAGACATATACAACGAATCGAAATTCGCGTAAATATAGAAAACGCAAAAATGCAATAACGGTATGAATAACAACCCGTAATAAAAAATCTCTTTCTTTAATTCTATTTTCTTTAACGTTTTTTTCATTTCCCGTTTTTCCATATCAAATCAGTTAAAGTATTTACCATACTTCGTGTTCCATTCATCCGAAGAAATTTTTAATCCCTCGAAATAATCTTTTGCGCTTGCTCCGTTGAACATTTTATCTACCGGTAACGTAGAATACGAACCGTTTATGTTACTTTCCCAAAAACTTTCGTTGGTATTTACTCCAAGCGCTCCGAAATTCTCTATAAATATAAGTTCCTTACTAAGCGGATAAACCACGTCTGAATCTTTCTTCAAATCCCACACGCTCTTCGCAAAACCGCCCAAAGTTTCGTATTGAGCATCTGATAACTCATATTTTAAGCCTTTGGTTATACCCGTCGTTAAAGTAAATTCCTGCAAAGACGTTTCGGTATTGAGGAACTTTATAAATTGTTTTGCCACCTTAACTTTTTGCTCGTCGTTTGCTATATTGTTGTTAATCATCATATAAGCAGAACCGGAGCAAAGTAAAGTATTCTTTTTACCTGCGACCCATTCGTCGTTAGTAACCGCGTTAGGAAGAGGAAGCCATCCGAGTTTTCGCTCATCTTCGGTCATACCGTATTTCTTCAAATCGGCAAAAACCTTAGAATCCGACGCCTCGTTGTACCAGTAATTTCCCTCAACTAAAAACGCTATAGGCTTTTCCCCGTTCATACCTTGCCTTGCATAAGCATTAACAAATACTCTTTGAGCCTCTATGTTTGTAAATCCGCTTAACATAGATCTGTCATAGTACGTTTTAGGATTATCTTTCGGGGTATCCATTATGCGTTCCAAAACGCTTAACGCATAATATTTACCCGCTAATTGCCTCGTATAGTAACCGTTTTCCGCAGTTATTTTTTTATTTTCTATGATAGGTTGATTGTTCTGATCGAACCCCGTAACCACTCTGACGTCTTTACCTTTGCTGTCGAGATTTATCATCGACTCCAGTTCGTCAACTCCGCAATAGTTACCGAGTAAACCGTTCAAAAACACGTTGACGTAAAATTTGTAATTCCCTGACCAAATAAAAGGAATAACGTTTTTCTCTACCATTCTATCGATCAGAGTATAAAATTCTTCGTAACTTCTCGGTAAGCCATCGTCATAGGTGTTCTCAATGCCGTCCGGTCCGACCGATTTATCTTTGTTCGTTTTAGATACGAAACCGCCGTTTTTTGCAAAATACAAGTCGTAATCTTCAAACGTATTGATATCGTATGCAAGCCCGCCGAAATATTCAAAGTGCGGCACGACGTAATAATTGCCTTTTATTGCCGTCAAAGATTGCTTTTGAATATCAGTCATTCTCGATTCTATGCTTGCCCCGTCGGTATCGTCCTTTACGACGTCCGAAATATCAAGAAGTTTATTTTGCGCACTTATATCGAAAACGTTTCTTATTTCGTCTATTACAACGTCGTAACGAGATAAGTCGATAGTTTCGGCAACGTCGTTTCTGTTATAATCCACGACCACGTCTATGCCGACCTTTCCTCCGGGAAATTCGTCGGAAGCGTGTTCGGCTTCAAAACGGGCTTCTGCCTTTTCAAGCCAGGCTCTGCCTACACCGCCATCATAACTCGAAACGTTTAACACATATTTAGAGTCATCGCCGGTAGGACCGACAACTTCGCCGCTGCAACCATACAAGCACGCGCCGGCTGTAATCATTAAACACAACGCGAATGCAAAAATTTTTTTCATAAATTCCTCTCTTTCAAATTTATTTACTTTAATTTTACCACGAAACGTTTATTATTTCCATACACTAAAAATTTAAAAATATGGACAATAATCCGCGCAAGCAAAAAATTCTTGCTTTCAAACGACGTAATCCGATTATAATAGCATTTGACAAAAATTTTTTATTTTGATATACTGAAATCGGAGAAAATGATAATATGAATAATTTTGGGTTTTCCGCTTTCAGCGATTTCAAAGATTTAGAAAAAAATTGTGAAAACTGCGAAATAGTAATTTATAATGCAGGGTTTTACCTTGCAAAAAAATCTTCTTCCGTTGTAAAATGCCATGAAAGAAATTATCTGATGATTTATCAACATATCGGTAGTTCTACGGTTACGTTAAAGGAAACCGTTTATCATTTGACGGCAGGTTCTGTTTTTATTTACCCTCCGCATTCTTTTTTGGATATCGAATACGGTAACGATGCGGTAAACGAACGATATTACATCTTTTTCAACGGGACGATAATAGATTCTTTACTTAACGATTTATCAATCAACAAACCGCATTTAAAAATCGGACTTTGCAACGAGTTTATCGACGCAACAAACTTTCTTATCACCGAATTAAGGAAACCCCATTACGGCAACAAAACGTTGAAAGCAATAACGCTTCTCAATCTTTTTGCGGTGATTAGCAAAACTTATACAAAGCACGACGATATTATCAGCTCTTCTTACGACGTAATAGCCCCTGCTTTAATTTTTATGCACGATAATATCAAGAGCAAAATTTTATCGCCTGACGAATATGCCAACATTTGTTTAGTATCAAGATCAACGTTTGCAAAACATTTTAAAATCCATACGCAACAAACGCCGACACAATATTTCACAAATTTAAAAATATCAAACATAAAACTAATTCTTATTGAAACAAATAAAACCGTATCCGAAGTTTCTTATGAATTTGGTTTCGACGACCCGCTTTATTTCAGTAGAATATTTAAATCTTACACAGGTTTTTCTCCGTTAACGTTCAGAAAACTCTTCAAAAAACAATAGCGCACGATATCCGATAATAAAAAAAGCGAGACTTTATAAAAGCCTCGCCTTTTTATTCGTTATCACGAAAAAATTACTATTTTTTATTGTAGTACTTCAGCAAATTTTTCAATACCTGAATTTGTTTATCCATAGCCTTTCCGTCGTCGGTTTCCTTTACGAGTATTCGCTTATCGTATTTTTTCAGTAACCTGTTGGAACTTTTTAAATCGGAATTGCCGTTGAACACGCCCTCGACCGAAAATCCCGGCTCGTGGCTCACGAGATACAACCCCTCCGAATTGCTTATAAGCGTATATCCGCCTATCCCCGTTTTCAGACTGTACGCCTTGGACAATCCTCCGTCTATCGTAATATGGCGGCAGTTTCCGCTTTCGGGCATCTCCCCGTCCTTTACCCTGACGGGTTTATGTCCGTTTACTATTACCGCATACTTGCCGTTTGCGCTGAATTCGTTTAAAACTTTCAGGCAGTATTCTTCCGATTTTACGAAGTTATAATACGGATCTTCTTTTTCGATTATCGTGCCACCGAAATACTTTTCGTAAGTACGCATTTTATCCCGCCCGAAAAGCGGCGATTTCTTTCCGCACCACAAATACCAAGTATAATCTATCGCATATTTATCTCCGCGCGCGGCGTTTTTTACTACAGCGTTCAGTTTATCGTATAACTTTTTGCCCGAATATTTTTCGTTGCCTACGGGAACGAGCGAAAATTCCCCGGTTTCCTCCGTCGGCACGCAACCGTGCATTATTAGATTTCCGTTAAAGACTTTATATATACTTCCCTTTTTCAAGAGAAAATCTATATGCTCCGACAACCGTTTACTTGAAGAAAACTCCCCTATAAGATAATTAACGAGTTCTTTCTCTTTATCCGTCAACTCGTCGTCTTTAAGAAGAATCCTGTCGTCCATCTCGAATTCTCTATGATTTCTTATGAGTTCGTTTTCGAGTTTTAATTGCAAAACAGTAACGGCTTTGGTCATCTTGCGCAGAACGGCGTTGCGTTCCAGTTCGCTTTCTATGCCGTAAAGGTCGGATATAACGAATTTCTCGCAATCGTCGTCGGCATACTCCTCCAAAGCAAAACTCATTAAGGGTCGCAGATTTATTCCGTAGTTTTCAATAACCTGTAAATTCCGATAAAGGCAATTTATGCGCAGTAAATTACAAATTAAAGCCGCGTTACCGAAAAACGCGCCCATCCATAGTATATCGTGATTGCCCCACTCTATATCCAAGGAATGATAATCGGCAAGCGTATCTATTATTTTCGGCGCGCCGTTACCGCGATCGTATATATCCCCTACTACGTGCAACCTGTCTATCGCCAGTCGCTGAATTAAATAACTCATACGAATTATAAAGTTTTCCGCGTTGCCGAGTTCGATAATTTCGCGAATTATGCCGTTATAATATTTCGCCTTGGATATGCTGTGATACGGCATATTTATAAGTTCGTCGATTATATAGCAGTATTCCGTCGGAATGGCTTTACGCACTTTTGAGCGGGTATATTTTGCCGTCGTAAGTTTTATAACCTCTATTAAACGCCGCAAAATCCCCGAATAAAACAAGTAAGTCTTTTTCTTTTCGGGTATACGCGACAAATACTCTTCGGGATAATAAATAAGCGCGGCAAGTTTATTCTTTTCTTCCTCGGACACGCTTTTACCAAGCGCAAGGTCTATTTTAGTGCGAATAACGCCCGACGCGTTCCTTAATATATGTAAAAATATTTCCGATTCGCCGTGTAAATCACTTAAAAAGTGTTCCGTACCTTTAGGCAGACCTTGTATTGCTTTTAAATTGATAATTTCCGTCATAACGGCTTGCGACGTCGCAAATTGCTTTGATAAAAGTTCAAATTCTCCTTGTTTCATTTCAGCCTCGTCATACTTTCCATTTTTATGATATGGCTCATTATACGCAAAAACAACGTTTAAGTCAACTCTAATTGCGATAAAATATAAAAATTTTAAAAGATAATGCAATATTACACTTTCATAATTAAAATAAAATTTTATTTTCGTCAAGGTGTAATGATTTGAGCCAATCTTCCTTTTCTCGCTTTAATTTCTGATATTGCTCGCCGTTTGGATTGCAATATGACAACAATAAATTATAACGTTTTAATTTGTTTCTTACCGCGTCGTGCGGATCGTCATCGTCGGCACAAGGTTTTTTATATTGACTATATAGAAGTCCGAAGCTTGCCCAACTATACGCTTTAAGACCTTGCTTTGCCGCTCGCTTACAATATCTTCGCCAACACAGCCGAAGTGAAGATTGATGTTTTCGCATTTGAAATTCTTCCCATTTAAAATCGGGGATCAAAAAGCCATCTCCCTTCTTCATATATTCGGGAAAGATAATACGCTTCAATTCCTCGTTGTCTAATTTCAATAACTTCTCTATTGAAATTTCCATATCCTTTATTCTGTCCAAAACTTTCCAAACAGTCATTCGGGAACAACTGCAAAGGGTAGCAATCTGCGTATTATTGTTTCCTTTTTGATGATATTCGATAATTAGCCTATAATTTACCATAAAAATCTCCTTTTTCTTGCCCCTTTATGATACAGCAGTACCTATTGCTGCGTGTAAAAAAGCACTGACCACTCGCCTTTTTTAGGGCGTTTTTTGTTCCGAATCGAGAAAAAGTAAGAAAAAAGGCAATCGCGCTTTTGCAAGAACGATTGCCTTTCTAACGTTTTATTGTAAAATATAGCACTTTTCAGCCATTTTCGGCTATTTTTGCTTTACCTAGGGTTGCGGATATTCGCCTGTATGAATGAGTGCGAATGGTAGGTCAAAGCCCCAAAACACCTTGTTTTATATCTTTTCGGGTGCTTTTCGCTGTTTTTTGTCGTCCTTTCGGATTATTGATATTCCTATCTGTTACCGCAAGCAATTTTGGCACTTTTATTTATTCTTCATCAATTGATACGCTTTTTTAATGAACTCCACTTTCGTTATACCCTTTTCAGTCAAAAACGCATTGATTTCTTCAAACAACTCTCTTGGAATCATCATTTGAAAGTTAGCGCTCTTTTCTTTGCGTAATTCTTTATTCTTTTCTTCGTATTTACGCCTTGCAACTCTTCTTGACGTATCCTCTTTACGTGTAACAATAATTACCCTAACCATTATAAGATTTTATGCTTCAAGTATAGTGCAAGTTCAAAAAATAATCAATCGTTTTGCCGTATATATACATACATCTGTAAAAATTAAGGCACACGACTAATCGTATGAATCTTAAATCATAAACACATTGTCATATACACAGGTAAATACGTGTATTTAGCATATAAAAAAGAAAAAATCAAGTGGTTTCGCCATAACGCGCCGATTTCCCTAAAATGTTTCTCGCTAAATCGTGCATTTATTAAAACATACCGTTCGCCTTAATAAGTTTTCTTTCATTTATATATCTTGGTGCCATTTTGGCACTGCATTGCGTAAAAAATTAGGGCATACGATTCTACTCGTATACCCTAATTTCTAAGCCATTATTCTAATGATTAAGTCTTTCCATTGATTTTTTCTTAACATTGCGCCACGCATTTCACGAAACTCTTTTGCTTTATCATAATCAATTTCAAGCACAACAATTTCTTCATAGTCGTTTTCTTCAGTACTCTCTTCTCTGGGAAATAAATTTAGATACCACTTAAAATCTTGTGCCGTATTCGGCACTATCTTTTTCACAATAGCATCCACCAAGTTAGATTGCTTAATCGCCTTGCTAAAATCTAATTTTTCAATCGCAATCGACTTAAACACTTCAAAACTGATAAGTGGCGTGGTCTTTCGTTCTTCGTCTAAGACCCCTTGTTTTATATCGTCAATTTCCTTTTCAACCACAAGCATTTCGCCGTTGATTTTGGTTTTTAGCGACATAAATTCCTGTTTGCCGATTTCTCCGTTAACGCGCATTTCGGTTAAATTTTCAAGTTTAATCCGAATTTTTCTGAGTTTTGCTTCCGCGTCGCGAAGTTCTCTTGCCTCCTTCGTTTCTTTCGTATACGAGTTCTCAAATTGATTATACGCTTTTTTAATTAAATCGTCGTTATTTAAATTCAATGCTTTTAACAACTCACGCAGCATTAAATCGAATTTCCAATCAGCTATCGTACCCATATCGCAATACTTGTCCGCATCTAGCCCGGCATCTATTCTCGTCTGTTTACTTCCGTTATTTAAAACGTTGTAACATTTGTAGCCGTAAGTTAAACCCGTTTTATTTACGTGCCACCGATCCTTTCTCATACGATGCCCGCACCGACAGATCAGACGCTTTGCCCAGATATCTTCCGAAGTTCTCGTCCCCGTCCGCTCGAGTTTCCCCTCTTGCGTTTTCCTTAAGGTCAACTTGCTTTCTCTGAGAGTCTTGCATTTATCCCACACTTCTTCGGATATAATCGGCGTAAACCTGCCTTTTACGTAAAGATAAGTATCTTCGTCGCGGTTTATTATCGTCTTTTGATCCAAATGGTTATTCTTATGCGATTTATAATAACCTTGATATCCCTTATACGTTGCGTTATGTAAAATACGAGAAACTTTTGTCGCGTCCCACCGCACCAGCCCCGACGAATCTTTACGCTTCAACCGCACGAGTTCGTTTACGATTTTATTAAAGCCGTTGCCTTTTAAGTATAAATCGTAAATAATGCGCACCGTTTCCGCCTGATCTTCGTTGATAATGTAAGTATCGCCGAGCCTGTCATAGCCGAGAATATTCCCGTTGCCGTATAACACGCCGTTATCTCGGCTTATCTTTTGTCCCGCGCGAACGCGTTCAGACGTTTTTCTACTTTCTTCCTGCGCAAGAGTCGCCATAATCGTAAGCCGAAGTTCACCGTCGTTATCCATCGTCCAGATGTTATCTTCCACAAAATATACTTCTATCCCGATTTCTTTTAACTGTCTCGTAATTACAAGCGTATCTACCGTATTTCTCGCAAAACGGCATACCTCGCGCGTTACGATCAAATCAAATTTATGATACTTGGCGTCGTTTAGCATTTCCATGAATGCGGGGCGTTTCTTCGCCTGCGTTCCCGTGATTCCGCGATCGATATAACTTTTTAACACCGTCCAGTTCGGGTGATACTTCGCCTGATCTTCATACCATTGCATTTGATTTTCGAGTGCGGCGAGTTGCGCTTCATGCTCCGTACTTACCCTCCCGTAAAATACAACGCTACGCTGCCTGTTTCTGTCAAACGTCGATACGTTCGTCGGCAAAACCACTTTATTTTCCGATAAATCAGATAAAATCACCCTGCTCATACCGTCACATCCTTTAAATTATACTTTTCTTCGATATAATTCCTTTTTTCTTTAAGCACGTTTTCATACGTTGCCTTGTTAATTTTCCCCGATTCGTACATGCTTTCAAGCAATAAGAAAGCCACATACTTTTCGTCCATTACCTCTTTTAATTTCTTTTGTTCCTTTGTCACTCCTGTAATTTTTAATTTTTGCTACAGGGTACAATGTTCTCTTCCCCGAACGGTTACTATGTTCTCTCACCATATAGATACAATGTTCTCTCTCCATTTATAGCGTATTATCCTCCATTTTTAATATTTCCGAAATAAACAAACTATCGCTGCTTGCCTCGTTCGCTTTTTCGGATTGATTTTTATATCGCCTGCGAATTTATTTTTGTGACGTAACAGCGCAAATAATAATCCCTATAATACTCATTATAATATGACTTATTATCAATAAACCCGCAAACAAAATTCTTCCCGTTACGTTCAACACTTTTAATAATTTCATAATTTCAGCCTCTATACATAGACAATTTCATTCAATATTTCTTCTTCGATGATTTGCTTCATAGCGTTAATTCTCTTAACATCGACCAAATAATCTCCCGTTCGGCGATACTGCTCGCATCCGGAAAGTTTATTCCGCATATCATCGTAAAGCGTTTCCGCCACTTTGTCTACGCCGTGTAAATATTCGGGGAGATCTGCAATCGTCCAGTCGATCCCTTTATCTTCGAGATACTTTTTTGCAAGCGTTCCGTACTTGCCGTAAACGTGTTTCTGCGGTTTTACGTTAGCGTTGTAAATTTTAATTTCTTCCACCGTTAACTCCTCGCCCGAATTTGCTTTTCGTATCACTTCCGTGGCTTTCATATCTTCATCTCCCGTTTTTACATTCTCGTATATATACGATATTGTAATTACATTATACTTGCTTGCCATTTTATAGTCAAGCTAAAATTATTACTTTTTGAAAAAAATTTTTTATCTCAAAAGCAACATTGCCGTCATAACGCTTTGCAAAAGCAACAATGCAGGCGTGAGCCAGAAAAAGAATTTACGGAAACCGCGCTCCAAGCGTATATCTTCCCTTGCCTTATTCACTTCTTTTTGCAATTCTTCCACCTTTTTCGTAAGAGCTTTCGAATGCTCGTCGATTATAAACGCCGCGTCGTCTGCCGCTTCGGTAACTCTTTCCTTTAACAGCTCTCCCGCTTCGTCAGTCGCCTTTGCCATAGTTGTATTTACTATTTCCTGTATCTTCGTTACCGTTTCCGTTATCCTTTGAAGCGTTATTCGCATGCTCGCAAGCATGCTCCGATTTTCTTCTTTCATCTCTTTCGTCAGCTTCTCTGCGTCGTCTTTCAAACTCGAGGCGAGCTCTTCGTTCATCCATTTTACGCTCCTCACTTGCCGCGTCAAGTCCGTTACCCGCGCATTCAGCTGCAAAATTAAGCCGTTGCATTTCTCGTTCGATACCGCTAAGGCTTGCTCTAATAACGCTTCCCGCGTTTCCGCCGTAAGCCGTTTTACTTCTTCGCACAGTTCCGCTGCCGGTACGTTTTCCGTTAAATCCACTTCGTCCTCCGTTATAGGCTGAGAACTTAACCCCGTTATTCTGTTCTCCAATTCGTTTTATTACCTCGCTTTTCGTATAATTTGTTCCGAGCCGCTCCCCTCGGATAGGTTTTTGTTTGTTCGGGTGCAGATAGGAATAATCCTTTCCGTCCCGCGTGATTTTTACGCCGTAACATTCGTCAAGATATTTTTTGAACGCTTCGGGCGATTTCGTTTTCTTTACCGCTTCGGCGATAACTTCGCGCAGTTCTTCTTTCCAGCTCGTTCCGCCTTTTAATATGATTTTCTTTTCTGCCGCCGTTCTGCTGTTTTTGCCTCGCTTCCGAAATTCCGTTTCCGTAAAGCCGTATTTTCTGCCGATTGCGTTTACTTCGTCTTTCATTTTTACATAATCTTGCTTTGAAAATTGCAGTTTTTTGCCCGTAATAGGATCAACGGCGTTTACGATAATGTGACTGTGAACCGTTTGCGTGTCCGTATGGGTAGCAATTACGCACTCGTAATTTTGAAAGAGTTTTGCGACTAATTCTTCAGCGTAAGAGTGTGCCTTTTCAGGCGAAACGTTATCTTGGCGCGCACACGATAATTTACAATGATAGTATTTCCGTTCGTCAAACTTATCCCCTTTACCAAAACGGCTTGCCGTTTCTTCAAACTGCTTTGCATAATCCTCGTCTTCAAAAAGATTTCTAACAGTCACTATCTTTGCTTTCTTCTCGTCGGTTACGTAAGCTATCCCGTTTTTCGGCTTTGCCTTGCTTGCGCTACACTTAAAAAGTGGCATTATCCACCTCCGATTGCAACAGATATTTTCCCGTATAACTTCTTTAATTCATCAATACAGCTTCGTATTTCTTTTTCCGTCGCTAAACCGTTATAACTGTTTCTTGTTATTTGGTTTAGATTGTTCCCCTGCCGTTTGAGTTCGGCTAAAATCTCTGTGCCGTTCTCTATCACGGTAATCGGCTTTTCGGTTATCGCACGGATTACAAACGCCGTCATCGTAAGTCTACTCTTTGCAATTGCACTATCTATTAAATTTTTCTCTTGCTCGCTTGCCCTAAAATTGTAGGCATACTTTCTTGTTCTTCCTATAATCTATCCTCCTTTAATTTTTTTGTTTTTTGGGGTATTAGGGGTTGCCCCTAACGAGGCGATTTGAAAAATCGGTATTTGGCAAGACAAATACGTTCCTCGCTATAACGTCAGAGCAACCCTTTTACCTTATTGTATTTAGTTGTCTTTTGGGCGTAGAAAAAGCCCGACAGTTTATTACTGTCAAGCTTTCATTTCCACGCTTTTGAAAAACGGGTTCTATTACACCGATTACTCATTTTAAAATTTGGGCAAGCCTTTCCCTTTCTATGAAAGGGAATTCTCTAATTTTTAATTTGTATCCCAAAGACGTGCTCTTTCACTTTTTACCATTTTATTGCAAATTTTTTACCATACACAATAATATTTCCATCTCTGCTTTTCTCAACAAAACCTATGGGCGAACCACCTTTAAGCATAAAATTCTTAAAGTGACGAGCATTTACTATCGGGGCATAAATTCGCCAATCGGAAGGACGATTCTTTTCATAATGGCGAGCCACGAATATAAGCACGTTTCTACTCGTTAGCCATTTGGAAACTTGCTTATC
>CAKQME010000018.1 GCA_934254815.1 uncultured Clostridia bacterium
TCAGAATGACATATTTTATTTATTTTTTCTGTCATATTGAGCGTTAGCGAAATATCCCACTGTATCAAGTAGTCCGTTCTTATTCGGTGGGATTCTTCGGCAGAGCCTCAGAATGACATATTTTATTTATTTTTTCTGTCATATTGAGCGTTAGCGAAATATCCCACTGTATCAAGTAGTCCGTCCTTATTTAGTGGGATTCTTCGGCAGAGCCTCAGAATGACACAAAAAAGTAAATACAATTAACATGATAAAATAACCGCGACGGCAATTTTAATTGCCGTCGCGGTTTCGTTTATACATATTTGGGGTCTTCTTCTTTTACTATGCCCTTTTGCTTATTGCGGTAATCGTCGATAGCCGCTTTTATAGCTTCTTCGGCAAGTACCGAACAGTGTATCTTCTGCGGGGGTAAACCCTCAAGCTCTTCGACTACTCGTTTATTAGTGAGCTTTAACGCCTCTTCAACGGTCATTCCCTTTACCATTTCGGTCGCGGTTGACGAAGTGGCTATCGCCGCCGCGCAGCCGAACGTCTTGAATTTCGCGTCGGTTATAACGTCGTTGTCTATTTTCAAAGTTATCTGCATTATATCTCCGCAAGCCGCGTTACCAACTTTGCCGAGTCCGTCGTAATTTTCTACTTCTCCTACGTTCTTGGGGTTTTTGAACGCTTCCATTACTTTTTCGTTATACATTTTTAACTTCTCCTTTTAAATTGAATAACGGCGACATTGCGCGAAGTCTCGCGACTATCTCTTTAAGCTTGTCCACCGTATAATCGACTTCTTCGACGGTATTTTCTTTACCGAAAGTAAATCTTATCGAGCCGTGAGCGACTTCTTCGGGAACTCCGCAGGCAAGCAGAACGTGCGACGGTTCGAGCGAACCCGACGAACAAGCCGAACCCGACGAAACCGCGATGCCCGCAAGGTCGAGACTGAACAGTATCGACTCTCCCTCGATATACTCGAACGAAAAATCGGCGTTGTTGGGCAATCTCTTGTTGCCGTCTTTAGGTCCGTTAAGCTTGACGTAAGGTATTTCGTTTAAAACTCTCGAAATAAATCTGTCGCGGAGCGAAGAAACGTATTTTCTGTCTTCCGCGATAGTCTCTTTGGTAAGTCTTAACGCTTCCGCAAAACCGACTACGCCCGGAACGTTTGTCGTTCCGCCTCTTCTCATTCTCTCCTGATGACCGCCCGATATAAGCCTTGCAAGCGGAACGCCCGTTCTTATATACAACGCGCCCATTCCCTTAGGTCCGTTGAATTTATGCGACGAAAAACTCATAAGGTCGACGCCTAAATCGTCGACGTCGATATCCAGCGCGCCCATTGCCTGTACGGCGTCGGTAAACACTTCTATTCCGTGTTCTTTAGCGATCTTAACTATCTCTTTGATAGGTTCTATCGTGCCGACTTCGTTATTCGCCGCCATTACCGCTATAAGTATCGTATCGGGGCGAATCGAACGTTTAAGTTCTTCGAGGTCGATAAAGCCCTCGTTATCAACGCCGATATACGAAAATTCGAAACCGTCTTTTTCGAGTTCGTGAGCGGTGGTGAGCATTGCCGCGTGTTCTATTTTGGAAATTATAACGTGTTTGCCTTTATGTTCAAGGGCTTTGCACGTTCCGCGAAGCGCCCAGTTGTCGCTCTCCGTTCCGCCCGAGGTGAAATACACTTCCGACGGCTTTGCGCCTATCAACTTTGCGATTGTGTCGCGCGCTTCGTCGACGGCTTCCTGAGCTTTTCTGCCGTAGCCGTGCTGACTGTTGGGGTTTCCGTATACTTCGGTGAAGTACGGAAGCATTTTCTTTACAACTCTGTCGTCGACCCTCGTGGTCGCGGCGTGATCGAGATAAATTTCCTGCATAATATATATCCTCTTTCCGCGGCGATACTCCGCGAAAAATTTTTAAACTTTACCCGAAACGATATCTTTAAGGCTTACGCCGTCTAAAATATCGTTTATTCCGTCGAACAATTTTTTCCACAGCGCGCTTGACGGACAGCAGCAACCCTGTTTATTTACGCAACCGATAATCTCCATATTATCCTCTTCGAGCGCGCGCACGATTTCGCCCATTTTTATCTCTTCGGCGGGCTTTGCAAGCGTATATCCGCCGTTAGTACCGCGCGTCGACGCGATTGCGCCCGTAGAAATAAGTATTCTCAGCACTTTTTCGAGATACTTGCTCGATACGCCCGTATATTTCTCAAGTTCCTTAGCGGAAAGACAATCGTTTTTCGCGGCTAATAGACTTAAAACCTGTACGCCGTAATGAGTTTTTGAAGATATTTTCATCGATTCACCTAATTCCTACCCGTCAGGTAGGATATCCGACAATATTATAATACCCGAAAAAGTCTTTGTCAAACGTTTTCGGGTAAAATTTTATTATTTTCTAAGCAAATTCCGCTTTGTAGCCCGACCTGTACAACTCTATTCCGAAATTGTTATACTGCACGCCGCCTTTTTCTTTCCAGTCGGCGTAATTAAAATCGTCGACAGAGAAATGTTTCAGATAAAATCTGACGTATATTTTATCCTTTCCGAACGCATGCTTTGTCAGGTTGACGTCGGCTTCGATTATACAGTCGGAATTATCGAGATTATGCGTAACTATATAACCGTTTCCGTTTTCGTCTTTGTTATCTTCGTTGAGGTCGTAAATTTTTTCGAAGTTCTTATTATCGTAAGAGTATTCTATAAACAAATTCGCGCCGAGTTCGTTCGCGCCCGAGTTCGTCTTATCCGAGTTCCACCAGTAAATTCCGCCCATATGCGCGTAACGCGCTTTGAAATTAACGTTCAGTCGTTTTATATATTCGCCGCTGTCCGCGGAAATTTCATAGGTTATATATCCTTCGCCCGCGTCCATATTATGTTGCATAACCGTTGCGGGCAACAATGCCTCGGCGTAATTTATATTTCCCGATTTATCGTGATTCGTGACGTGGTAATACTCGAAAACGTTACTGTTTTCAACCGTCTTGCCGCCCGCGGTGAAATCGTCGTTTATATCAGCCGCGCGGACGGTAGGTATTTTATCTATTTCCTCGTCGGTAGGCGTTACGGATTTTTTACCCGCGAAAATATACGAGCACACCTGTTTATCGCCGTATTTTATACTTACGAACGCGTTCGCCGCTTCGGGAATATCCAGCTCGTATTCGGGGCTATCTCCGTCTTTGACCGCGACGGTTTTATTTCTCCAGCTTGCCGCTCCGTTCGTCTCGGTTGCGGCGGTATAATAAAGAGTGATCGAATCGACCCGCGCTCCGCCGTAAACCCTGTATGTGAGTTTCGGGTTTTTTATATCGGGCGAAGAAGTAATTTCCACAAACTCCGCCGTTTTATCCTTAATCGCGAATTTGGCGAAATCGTACAGATTCTCTTCGTTTGCGCCGACTTCCTGACTATGCGGAAAATCAAACTTATACGCGACCGCTCCGTTTGAGGCTTCGGAACAACGGCTCGCTATATCCATAGAAAAGAACGGATCTGCGGTAGACGTTACGAAAAAAGTTTTGCACTTCGATTGGGATAAAGCCGCCAAAGTATCCCACCGCCTGCGCATAATTTCGCCCGTCTCTTCGTCGTTAGTCGCCGTATAAGGCGATTTAAACTCGTTTTTAAGCCCCGAACACGATTCGGAAAGAGTTATTCCGCCGTATACGGGCATCGCGAAAGTAAACCTGTCGTCATAACCTATCACCGACGCCGTGACGACGCTGCCCCAGGAAATACCCGTAACGCCAATCTTTCCGACGTCTACGCAATCGAAAGACGAAATAAGCGAAGCCGCCGCGATAACCGCCGACGTCGCGTGATAAAACCATTGATTTTCAAGAGGTTGTCTGCCGTCTCCGAACGCCGCGTTCGACGGACCTGCGGTATATTTTGAACTTTCCGCGTAGCGGTTTCTCTCCTTATGGAAAGTCGTATCGGCGTTACAGATACCCTCGGTAGGTTCGCCGCCCTCGACGTCTAAACTGATAGCCGCAAAGCCGCGGTCGTTCCACATTTTTACCCATTCGGGTACGGCGGTGCCTATCGCGCCGTGTACGAGAACTATCGCGGGTACTTTATGTTGTTTATCAGCGTTTTTCGGGAAGCCTATATACGCCGCGACCCTCGTCTTTTTACCGTTGTATTTTACGGGCGAAGTGAAAAACAAACCCTTTACCCCGTCGGTATTTTCGCCGCCGAAATCGAGCGACGGCTCGTAATTATATTCGGGAGTTTTCCACAATTCGTCGGGATAAACCACGTCCCCGCCCTTATAGGTCTGTCCGTCGGTTTTTATCTCTCTTCCGTCATCCGACGGAGCGTCGTCGCCGCGTTCGGAAGAACTTTCCGACCCGCTTTCGGTTGAATCGTCGTCACGGCGGCTATCTGAATTTTCGATATCCGAACAACTATCGTAATCTTCCGACTGTTTTACGTTACCCGCGCACGAAACCGCGCCGAGCGTAATTACAGCCGATAAAAACACGCATATAATACCATTTCTCATCTTTTCTCCTTTCTTCCTCGCAGTTCTCTTCGGATAACTTCGGTTATAAAGTCTCCGTAAGTCTGGCTTTGACGGAATCGCTTACTTTGACGTATTTCATTATCTCTTTGAACTCTTCTATCGTCCCGGCGCGCATTAACGGCAGATAACAGTTCATCTGTTTATCGGGGTTATCCCCCTCTGCGCTCTCCAACTCTTCGGCAGCGCGCAATTTTAATTTTTCAAGCTCGGTCAACGGCTTTTTATTTATTGTTATTTTGTAAACCTTTCGGGAATCGTAATCGAATATAACGGATAATCTGTCTTCATACGGAGCTTCAAAGCCGACGGGTTTTCCGTCCGCCGTCACCGTTATTTCGCCCTCGCGGATATTTTCGAATATTACTTTTATAATTCTGTTTTCGGGTATAACCGCTCTGTCGCCCGTAGAACTTATTTCAATCGTCTGCTTGTCTTTTTCGCCTTTCATAGTGAAAATCGTCTCGGCAGACTTCTTTCCGTCGTCTTCGAACAACGTGAAATACCCGTCGCCCGAATACGCTTTAACAATGAGTTTTTCGGGGTTTTTTATCGAATTTCCTTTATCGCCCGAAGTTACTATAACGCCGCCTGCCTTTACCAGCACGGGTATGCTTTCGAGTCTGCGCAGCAGCACTTTCAACTTGCCGCCGCTCCCGGCTTTATACTCGTCGCGGGTGAACATATCCGTCCACTTCCCCTCCGGTATCCATACTTCGGTATGCGCGTATCCGTCTTTTTCAAGCGGAGTTATCACGGGCGCGACGACGACGTTTCCGCCGAACAGGTATTCGGCGCGTTTATCGTAAGCCCGTTCTTCGTTAGGGTATTCGTAATACAACGGTTCTACAACGGCGTTCCCGCGCTCGTTACACATTTTATCGAGCGAATAAAGGTGCGGTATCAGGCTGTGCCTTAGCCTTAACCACTCTTCGGCTATCATTCCCGTTCCGTTTTTGTAATACCACGGTTCTTTGGTTACGGGTACTACGTCGGAGCTGTGCAAACGCATTATCGGGTTGAAAACCCCGAATTGTATATGCCTTAAATACAGTTGGAAATCGGTTTTGCCGAGCATATGCCCGCCTATATCGTGCGACCACCAACTATAGCCGACGTTGCTCGCCGTATAGGTGAAATACGGCAGATAGGCAAGCGTTCGCCAGGTAGTGAACGTATCGCCGGAAAACCCTACGGTGTAGCGGTGCGAGCCTACGCCCGCATAGCGCGACAATATAAGCCCGCGTTCGTTTTTCGCGGCGTTATCGGCGTAATGGTAATGATTGAGCGCCCAGAGCGGATCTAAGCCTTTGACTTCGGAAGTCGTACCCTGTTGCCAATCCACCCACCAGAAATCCACTCCGTCTTTTTCGTTCTTGTCTATTATGCGTCTGAAATACGCGGAAATGAACTTCGGGTCGGAAAAATCAAAAGCTATACGTTTGCCGGTATCGGGGTCTATACCCATATCGGCGGCGAAATCGCGGTAACAGTCCTCCCACCATCTTACTCCGTCGGCGGGGTGAAGATTGAGCGTGACTTTAAGCCCGCGTTTATGGAGTTCTTTAAGAAAAGTTTTATGATCGGGGAAGAGTTTCGTATTCCAGCTGAAACCGGTCCAGCCGTTGTTACCGCCGTAAAACGGAGTATTTCTGCCCGAAGCCGTAATGCCTTTTTCTTCGTCGACATGCAGCGAATAATGCCAGTCCATATCGATAGTGGCGACGGTCAAAGGCACGTTATGCTCGTCGAAACGGTTTAAAAGCCGCAGATAATCTTTATCAGAATAGGGATAAAATCTGCTCCACCAGTTGCCGAGCGCAAATCTCGGCACGAGCGGAACTTTACCCGTTACGGTATACAGCGCAGCCACCGCGCCGCGGTAGTCTTTGCCGTAAACGAAGATATATTCGTCGGTTCCGTCCGCGGTCTCTCCGTTTACACGCCCGTCAAAATCGAGCGACAATGCCGAAGAATCGTCGATCACCGCTACGCCCGAACGCGAACACACGCCCACCCCTAAATTTATTTTGCGACGGGCGTGTTTGCCGAAATCGACCTTATATCCGCCGTCGCACACGTCGAGCGTGCGACACGTTCCGCCGAGGTTTCCGTCGTTGGTTATCGGCTTTTCTTCGCCGTCGATAATCACGCGGCAATCTCTCAACTTTCTCTTTAAAACAAGTTTTACGCACTCCGTCGTTATAACGCAGGTTTCGTCGCTCGTTTCTACCGAAAATTTCACTTTCGGCATATCGCGGCAGAGTACGGTCTGGGTCGCGTTATCGCGGAATTTCTTTTTTTTACTTTTTTCCAGCCTGAAAAGGCGGCTTGCGAGCGCGGTTATTCTGTAGTCGCGCCACAAAACCGTATTCTCTTCGATTGCCTTAGCGCGTTTGTCGTAATTCATAACGTAATTCCTTTTATATTATCTCGTAAGTTCGAGCAGTCTTGCGGATTTCCCGCAACCGAAGTTCGCCGTCAGTTTGCCGCCCGTATAGGAGTAACCGAAATTCTTTAATCCGTCGGGGTATATAAGTCTGCAATTTTTAAACCCGTATTTCGTCAGGTCGATATCCCCGCTCGCTTTATCTTCGGACGTATTCCACACGGAAAGATACGCTTTATCGCCCGCTTCGTCTATTATGCCGAGCGAATACACGCCCTCGTAAAACATACCCTTTCTGCCCGACGGATAAATCGGGTATCCGCTTTTTATATGTTCGTAAATCGACTTATAAACGGCTATTCCCTCTTTTATCAATTTGAAATTGAGTTCGTCCGCCTGATCGATTTTTCCCGAAAGATACATCGCGCCGGACATCGCGTTCACCATATTATAAGCCGTCTGTTCGCCGCTTTTAAATTCCGCGAGTTTATCTTCGGGAATATGTTCGAGCGACAAATCGTCGTAGTACAGCGGAACGGGGTACGCCCATATTCCCGCCTTTTCGGGTTGCATAAACGCAAGACTTCCGCTTAATATCGAGGTATAATAAACGTAGTTTTCCTGATCGGAGGTAGACTGAATTTCGAAATGCCCCAACGTTCCGCTATCCGACCGCATCGCTCCCGAACCGCAGTTTTCTATCGTAAGATCGGGGTGGCGAACGCGCAATTCGTCTATAAACGACAGAAAGGCGCGGCTGTTTTCCACAAGCCCCTCGGCAGGGCTTTCGCCGTAAATCGTCGTACCTACCGCCGCGTTGTTGTTATGGTCGTTTTTTATAAACCTTACGCCCGCTTTATACATTTCGTCGACGCGTTCGAAAAGGTAATTTCTGAGCTTTTCGGATCGCATATTCGCAAGCGGTCTGTTCGGCGTGACCAAGCCGCCGTTACGCGTAAGAAATATATCGTCGCCCAGCGTTGCGGCAAGCGACACAGGCACTGTTTCGAACTCGAACCACACGCCGATTTTCATTCCGTTATCCGCTATACGCTTAAAAATCGTTTTAAGCCCGCCCGTAAATTTTGCGTCGTCGGCATACCACAAGCCCTGAGCTTTCGCCCAGCCGTCGTCTATACAGAAAACGTCCGCGCCGACTTTCGCCGCCGCGTCTATAAGCGGCTCTAACCTCGCGCTGTTTTCCTGCGCCCAGTTACAATTCATAAAGTCGTTGAACACGAGTTCGCAGCCGTTTTTCGCGACCGACGTCTTACGTTTATATTTATCCAATCTGCGCACGGCTTCTTCGAAACCGCCGTCAGTCACGCCGTATACGGCGCAAGCCGATATGAATTCGTCGCCCGCATTCATCTTTTTATAAAAGCCGAGTCTTTCGTCAACTCCGCCTTTTATCGACAAAAATCGCGAATGTTCGCCGCTGCATACATACACTTCGATAAACCAGCTGCCCTCGGGCTGCAACTCGAAATAATAGCACTTGTCGCGCTTTTTATCTTCGATTATTACAAGCGGATAATACGCGCCCGTCGTCCAGCTCGACACGGAGTCGATTCTGAAAACCGACTTTTCCCACCAATGTACGGTGGCGGAATACGCGCCGAGTTCGTAGGGCGTAGCAGTTCTCCACTGTCCCTCGCCCTGCCATTTATTAAGGCAATAATGCACGGCGACGCTACCGTCGTAAAGGCGTTTATAAAAGTTTTCGGTTTCGTAACACACGCCGTTTAAATTGACGGCGGCTTCGGTAAGTATATGTCCGCCGCTTAAAGCTTTTACCGACGTAATCTGTTTTACGGAACCCTCGGTATAGTTAAACGTCGCTTTTACTTCGGTATCCTTTCCGTTTGCCGTATATACGACTTCCGCGCCGTCGGCAACGTCGCTTTTTTCTTTGAACGTAAGCGACGTGGATATTCCCGTCAACGGGTTTTTATCCAGTTGAGCTTCCGTTTCGCCGTCGAACGCCACGGCTACGTTTGTAAAACCGAACGCAAAGTTTTCGTAATCTTCCAACAGCAATTCGCCGTACTCGTTGAAATTCTTCTTCATTTTACCAGTCTTATATTGTTTTTAATAAGGTCTACGCCCGTATTTTTTATCGCGAACGGCAGATTTTCAAGCTTTTCCGCCTTTACGCCGTCGACGTAAATATCTTTGAAAGTAATATCTTTAAGGTTTTCGACTCCGCCGTAAACGCCCGCGTGATTATGGTCGGCTACGGAGAGTTTTATTCCCCCGCCGCTCTTCGCGTAATTACCGAAACTGTCGGTAAGCGTGGACTCTTCGCCCGAATAATCGTAAGAAAATTTAAACCCGTCGAACGTGATATTTTCTATGCTGCCGTAACTGTCGGGGTCGTGCGCGTTTTCGGGCAGGTCGGTTATCGTCCACATATTGGGCGCGGCGGAAATATTCGCGACGTAACCGAGACAATAATAGCTGTCGCAATTTTTAAACGTAACGTTTTTAACCTTATGCCCGTCGCCCACTATCACGAGAAACCCGCCCATGGCTTCGTTCCAGGTCGCCGTCTGACAGAGCAGGCTGCAATCTTCGAACAATATGCCGTCGACGTCCATCTGCGTTTCCTGTATAAAGCCGAAACCGCGCGTTTTTTCCGCCCACGCCTGATTGTTGCGCCATACGAGATTACTACCGCCCGTTCCCGATACGTTAGCCTGACCCTTGGTCGCTTTGACTTCGAAAAGATCGTCTCCCGAACGTATCCAGCTGTTTGTGACAAGCCCGTTTTTGCAGTTGCAAAGCGCGATTCCGTCGGAATTCATTCTGTAACCGAATATAACCATATCGTTTACCTTTATGTTTTCGCAATCGGTAATAAGCAGATTCCACGCCGCGCCGTGCAGCAGAGTAAGACCGTCTACCTCAACGTTTCTGCACCCCTGAAAATTGAACGGGTGGCGGGCGTGAAGCGAAAGTCTCGAAAAGTCTATAACGCCGTGACCGTAGACTTTGACGTTATCCACGCCCGACGCCTTGAAAAACGCCTGCCAGTTGTTATTGCCCGAATCGTTTATCACGTTGGGTTCGTTATATTTATCCGGCATACGCGCGAGTATATACGCGCCCGTTTCGAGATAGACCGCGCTGTTACTCTCCATCGTAAGAGCGTCGACTATATGATAGCCCGACTTAAAGCGGAGCGTAGTTCCGCTTTTTACCGTGATAATGCCGTCCGCGCCGTCGTAATCGACGATTTTTCTTCCGTCCTCGTCGATATTCTCGTTTTCGCGGACGAAAAACGTAAGCGGGCGTTCGAAATTATACTTGCCGTTAAACAACAGGTTATAAGAGCCGAAATCTTCGACCGTAAACGATATTTCGTCGTTTTCGACCGTCGGGGTTATACCGAACTTTTCGGGTATCACGACCGCGCTTTCGACTTCGTACTTCGCGTTTACGATAATTTTTATCGGAAAGTCGTTTTTATCCGCTTCGATATAGCCGAAAGAGTGTACTTCGCTTAACAGCATCGGCACGGAGTAAACGTAAACCTCGGTTTTCGTATCTTTTGCCGAAGTCGCTTCGGCTTCATAATAAGGGCTTACTATAACGCCCTCTTCGCTCGCTTCGTTCGTCGTCGACTGAGCGAGAAATCTGTCGTAATCGACAAACCCGTCGCCGTTTAAATCAACCGTCTGCACCGTATCGGGAAATTTTATAGTTTTCAGTCCCGCGTTTATTTTTCCGTCGCTTTTTTTACAACCCGCGGTTACAAGCCCCGCCGCGAACACGGCGGCAAGCGCAAGCGATATTATCTTCGCGCGTTTCATTACTTTTTATCCCCCTTTTTCTTTTTTAAAATAAACTTAACCGAAAGAAAAGCTCCTGCGCCGACTATCGCCGCCGCGCCGAGTACTATCGCGACTATCGCCGCCGTCGGCAAACCGCGTTTTTCTTCTTCGACGATTATTTTATATTCTTTGAACGTCTCGTTGCCCGACTTATCTCTCGCCCTTAAAACGTAGACGTACGTTCCCGTTTCGGAGGGAGTAAAATTATTGCCGACTTCGGTCTTAATGCCGCTCGGAGAAACAAGCATGGCGAAAGTCTTTATGTTTTTATCCGAATTATCTTTAAAAGTTATTCTCGGCAATCTGACTTTACGCCCAAGCGTAAGTCTTGACGGCATTTCGGACGAAAGTATTATTTCGGGCGCGAGCTGATCGCTTACCGAAACCGATTTTATCGTAGCCGAGCGATATTCCGCTTCGCATGCGCCGTAAGAATACACCGATATATACGAAAAATTTTCGTTATCGGAAATTTCGCTGTATCTGACGTAATCGAGAACCGTGGAATATCCGACTTTTTTATGGTCTATATAGATATTGATATTATCCGTTCTCGTGTCGCTGTCGGTAACTCTTTCGAGCGACAGCGTAAAAATACCCGTGTTACCCAGACTTTCGGGTCCGAAAAGAGGTTGAGTAACGTTTCTCGCCGTCTGAACGGTAGCGTAAGTCAACCACTCGGAATTTTCCCTGTATATCATAAAATACAGCGTACCCGCAACGGGTGAAGCGAAGCCGCCGAGTGCGGGCGACGAACCTATGCCGAGCGACACCCAACAATCTCTGTAATCGCTCGCTCCAGATTTTTTATTGCCAAGCCCCGACACGTCCAACGTTATTTCAAGCCCGCCGTTATACGTTTCGAACGGCAAATAGCAATACGACGTATCTTTTACGGTTATTCCGTTCGCGTTCTTTTCCGTCCTGGTTTCGCCGGCGTACCAGCTTTCGGGTTTGTTTACGTCTCTGTACGATTTACTTTCGTCGGCGTTGATTTTTACGTCGGTTTCGTAATACGAGTAAGTCGTAAGTCCGTTTTTAGTCGCGCAGTACAAAATACCGTACACGCCCGTTTCGTAAGGAACGAAATTCATTCCGTTTTCTCCGAGGTCGAAAGACAATCCGTCGCCTTTCGGGTCGGTTATTTTAACTTTCGTAGTAACGCCCTCGCCGTCGTCGTATTCGGGCGCGGGGATAGAGTACGGAACCGCCGTTCTGCCGGTTTCGGCAGGCTCGTCGTAAAAAATCATTACGGGCGCGCCGTCTTTAAGCTCTACGGCAAGGTAGATATAGTCTACGAGCGTATTGCCGGTATAGTCCCGCGCGGTAAACGTTATCGTATACTCGCCCGCGTAAACAAGCGGAAATTTTTTTATACTGCCGTCCTCGATAATCTCTACGTCCTTTCCGTAAGAATCGGTTGCCGAAACGGTGTAATTTTCTATTATTCCGTCGATATCGTCGTAAAAAATCACGTTTTCTATTTCGTAATCGTCGCCCGCGAAAAGTCCGTCTTTACTCTTTTTGCCTATCGTATAATAATCGCCGTCGGCGGAATACATCGCGGGGCTGTAAGCGTCGGATTTTACTACGGAACGTATTTTGGTTTTTCCGCCCGTCGCCCTGTAACTCACAAACACCTTTCCGTCCGCGACGAAATCTTCGACGTTTACCGTGTAACAAGAATCGTAAGACGAATACTGTTCTTTATCTATCCATATTTCTATGCCCGTCTGCGGAGCCGCCACCCTGCGGACCAACGACAAGCCGTGAACGCCTGTGTTTTTTACTTCCACTTCACCGAGCGAGTAAACGACGTTCCCGCCGTTTTCCGCCGCGCCGACGAAATAACCCGACATACACAGCACGCCCGACATCTTTTTTATTGTAAAATACAAGCCTTTTTTATCGCGGGCGTCGAAATCGACCTTGCCCGCCGACGAAACGAACGCAATTTCGAAAGTCTTTTCGTCGTCGAAAATACCCGCGTCGAAAACGGTCTGAAGCGCGGAGGTAAAATCGAGCGGCAACAGATAAGAAGCTTCGCCGTCGACGATTATTCCGTCGTCTGCTCCGTTTACGATCGACGCGTCGAACGAATAATAGTTATCGGTATTTTTAAATTCTTCGTCGTTAAACCGTCTGTCCACGGTCACTCTTAAACTCGCGTTTTCCGCCTTATAGCCAAGGTAAACTCCGTCTCCGAAATCGCAACCCGTATCGGTTACGATTATTGTTTCGCCGCCGCAGAGAACTTCAGCCGTTCCGTTTTCGGTCTTGAACGCTATTTTCGGTTCGTATTCGTCCGGCAATTCTATCGTTTTTACGATTTTACGTTCGCCGCCGAAAAGATTTATTATATTAAGTTTATAACCGTCGTTTACGGCGATTATCTCTGCCGCCGCGCCCTTATCTCCGAAATAACTTTCGTCGGAAACCGAAATCTCCGCAAAGCCGTCGGCTTTTAAGTTTTTCACGTCGAACACTATCGACGTTTTACCATCCGCGACAACGGGCAGAAGATAGTTCGCAGAAGAATTTTCGAGTTTAAAGCCGTCGTATTTTTCCGAAAAACCAACAATGTCGGAAATATCGTAATTATCGGCGGAAGAAATAAGGTCGGTAGCGTAATTTCCGTTTTTAACCACCGTTCCGTCTTTGATAGTATCGTCTACGCAATAAAACTCGTAAGAATACGAATATTCGCGTTTGCCGTCGGCAATTATTTTATATTCGACGACGTATCTGCCAAGCCCTTTCGGAGTTATGCCGAACTCTCCGCCGTCTTCTTCGGCGGGTTGAGAGCTGCCGTCGGGGAATATGACCGAAGCCGTGATTTTCACGTCGGTCGCTCCGCCCGATAAGCTCACATTTCTCAACGGAATTTTTTCGCCGTCGGCAGGCATATCGAAAAGAGTTTCGCCGTCGGTTATCTGCGGTTTTTCATCGGGATAACCGTCGTAGCGGACTTCGCCCGAAAAGCTCAGTCGCTGCGCGCTCACCCAGGTTTTCGCGCCGCGCATAACTATTTTTACGAACAGCTGTTTCTCTCCGCTTAAAGGGCTATCTTCGTCGGCTATATCGAAACTATATCCCGTCACGCCTTTTTGCACGGCGGAAACGCTTTTCACAAGCTCCAGCCCGTCCGCCGTAACGCCCGCGTAAACGGAAACGCCGCAACCGAGATTGCCGCCCCAGTCGTCGATTCTGCCGTTGAAAAGCAGAGAAAGGGTATGTATTACCTTATCGCTAACCGCCTTATCGGCAACTATTTTATAAGTAACATATCCCTCGTAAACGCTATTATCCGTACCCCACACGGAAAGACCTTTAATCTCTCCGCCGGGAATTGCGGTTTTCAGGTTCTCGGTAGCGTAAACGTCGTCTTTCCACTTAAGCGCGGAGCCGTCGCCATCGTAAGAAGAAAAATCGAACGAATAGCCTATTTCTACCGAATTATCTCTTTCAGCCGCGTTCGTAGTAAGCGAAACGCCGAACGCGGCGGCGAAAATCGCCGCCGTTATCAGCGTTATAAGCAATCTGAATTTTACTTTTCTCATCTATGATTCCATAACCTTATTTTATTTGACGGACCAAGCGGCAACCCGAAGCGTAATTCGAGTATAAGTCCGCACTTTTTCGGTGGGATTCTTCACTTCGTTCAGAATGACATATAATATATTTATGTCATATTGAGCGTTAGCGAAATATCCCGCCGTATCAAGTATGTTATAATTTAATACCCGAACTCGCTAACCCCTCGACGTAAAACCTGTTGCAGAATACAAACAACAACACTACGGGAACCGATGACACCAGATAAGCCGCAAACTTTACGGGCTGAGCTATGTTCGCGCTGTTTTCATACGCGAATACCAACCCCGCCGCTATCGTATATTTACTTTCGGAAAGTATTATCTGCGGCCACAGATAATCGCTCCATACGTTTGTTATCTGCATTATTACGAGCGTAGCTATTATCGGCATAGAAAGCGGTACGCCTATACGAATGAATTTTACAAACGCGTCCGCGCCGTCTAAATCCGCCGCTTCGAACAACTCGTTCGGCAACCCCGCGTAAAACCCGTTGAGCAAAAACACGCCGAACACGCAACCGCCCGTCCACATAGGTATCAGAAGCGCGAACAGACTGTTCTGAAGCCCGAAAGTTTTATACAGCAGGAACTGAGAAGTGAGCGATAAAACGCCCGGTAACATCGTAAGCCCTAAAATCATCGAAAAACATATTTTAGAACCCTTGAATTTGAGTTTGGACATCGAAAACGACGCCATCGAAGATATAAACACAAGTCCGCTTATACCGAACACCGCGACTATCAGCGTATTGAAAAGATAGCCTTTGATATTATTGAACGCCTGAGTTACGTTGGTAAGTCTTAACGGCAACGCGGGCAACCATTTGTTTGTGTTATACGTCGTACCCGATTTGAACGCGCCGAACACCATCATCGCCAACGGATACAACACCATTATCAGCGATATAATCATTACGGCGTGCAAAACTATCTGCGAGATTTTTATTCCCGTCTTTTTTCCGTTCTTATACATCTTCCTTACTATCTCCGAACTTAACGAATTTGAACGATATCACCGTGAATATCATTATTATCAGAAAGAGTATCACTCCGACCGCCGCAGCCTGACCGTATTCCCCGTCGCCGTACATACGTTTATACATAAAGTAACCCGGAACGTAAGTCGAATAGCCCGGTCCGCCGTTGGTAAGCACCACCTGAGTGCCGTAATCCTGCAAACCGCCGATAATGCCGAAAATAAGGAAATACCTTATCTGCCCCGATATAAGCGGAAGGTGTATTTTCATTATCTTCTGAAAAGTCGTCGCGCCGTCCAAATCCGCCGCTTCGAAGATGTCCTTGGGGATATTCATTATACCCGAAAGATATATAAGCACCTGCGAGCCGCCTATCCACGGAAAGCCCATAAACTCTATCGCGAAAATAGTTTGCCACGGTTTTTCGGCGTTAAGCCAGTTTATTCCCTCGCCCTCGCCTATAAAACCGAGCGCGCGCACGATAGTGTTCATAAGCGCGTCGGGCGCGCTGTTATATATCTGTTTCCACACGAGGTTGAAAACGACGCCGGGCGCGACCATAGGCAAAAGCACCAGTATACGGTATTTCGACTGAGCTTTAACGCTCTTTATATTGAAAATTATCTCGGCGTAAATAAGCGGAGTTACTATGCCCGAAATAAGTCTCGGTATCTGTATTATTAGCATCGACTTGAAAGAATTGACGAATTCGGGCGTCTGAAACAACTTGATAAAGTTGTCGAACGCGACGAAATCGACTTTTTTCATAGGAGTCGAAGTCTTGTTGGTAAACGCCAGGATTATACCGTAAACGGGCGGATAATAACAGAAAATAAGTATACCTATCATCAGCGGCGCGACCATTAAATACGCCGCTTTGTGCCGCCACACATATGCGAAAAATTTATTCATATCACTCACCTTTGCTCTGAAGCGAAACGGTAAACGTATAAGTCGCGTTGACCTCTATGAAAACGGAATTTCCGAGGTCTTTTACGATAAAATCAACGTCGTCCGCCGGGGCGTATTTCGTTTCGTTATAGGGAACGTAAGTAAAGGTTATACACCCCTCTTCGTCGGTATAGCCGATTTGTCCGCCGCTCCAGCTGCCCGCCGAAGCCGTAATTTCCACTTCATGCCCATTGCACGGTCTGCCGTTTCTCGTAACTTTGAAAGTTAAATCTACGCTTTCGCGATTGCTCGCGACGGGGGTAGTGTCGGATATATAGGTTCTTTCTACTTTAAACTCCGAAGCGCGAACGCTGTCGAACGCCCAACCGAGAAAAATAACCGCCGCTATTATCCCCGTAACCAGAAGCTTTATGGCAAGTCCGCCGTTTTTTTTCATATCTTCACCCTTACGACGCGAGATTCCAACCCGTAGTGTTTATCGAAAACGCTTTTACGAATTCTTTCGCGCCCGTGGTCTGATTCGTATTGAGATTTTTCATAAACGTGGCTTCCGACATTTTTCCGCTACCCGTAACCCACATTTCGAAATCTTTGTTTATAAGCCCCGAACAAACCGAAGTATAACCCGTAGGCCACGTTGCGGAATACGAAACTTTGGGGAATTTCATTTCTTTCCAGCCTATATTATCGATAAGCGCGTTATAGCCGCTGCCTTTAACCGCGCCCTTTGTTCCGCCTTTCTCTTCGGCTATCTGCGTATTGTTCTCGACGGAAGTAAGGAACATAAGAAAATCTATCGCTCTGTCGAGTTTAGCCTGATTATACGTTCCGTCGGAATTAAGCACGGCGGGTTTCATTACGTTAAGCGCGACCGATACGGGGCAGATAACGTCGTCGTAAGAATCGTAATATTCGGTTTTAGCCGCGGTCTTGAAAGTGTTTTCGTCGGCTATCGGCATCGGGAAAATTCCGTATTCGAATTTTCGCGCCGTGTTGTTTTCCTCCATCGGAATCTGCCACAAGCCGTTTTCGATCATCGCGAGCTTGCCGCTGTCCCAACTCGTCTTATAATCTCTGCCGACCCATTTATTGCCTTCGAGATATTTTCTGTAATAGTTGTAGGCTTCTTTATACACCTGACGGGCAGGGCTGTCGGCTTTTGTCGGGTCGAATTTTCCCTCCAGAACGCCTCGCAGAACTTCCAGATTGGTAAGTTCGCCGTCTCCGTCGTAATCTATACCGTATTTCTCCGTCGCGGGGGCGTTCATACCGGCAAGAACCTGCGGGGTAAGGTTAAACTGCATCGCCCACTGATACAAGCCTATGCTCGTGTAGCCCGAATACGGCTGAACGCGGTCTACGCCCTTAAGCCCCTCTAACACGTTTTTATATTCTTCCCAGTTAGACGGGGTCTTTTTGACAAGGTCTTTATTATAGAAAATAGCCGTCTGGCTACCCGCCGAAAGGACTATCGGCAACGCGACTATTTCGCCCTTTACGTTCTGTACTGTATTATCCTCGAGAACGTAATCGTAGAACATATCGCGCCATTTTACGCTGCCCGCCTCGCCCGCTTTGGCGTAGGGGTTGGGTTTATCGAGATACTCGTCGAGCGTAACGTACCAATCTCTGTCCTGATAATAATTGAGCGCGGTATAGCCTATAACGGGGCATGTGCCTGTAGACATCTTCGTGGAATACCACTGAGTTATTTTCTCTATATCGTCGCCCGTGGATCTGCCGTATTCGGTAGCCCATTTAACCGTAACGCCCGTAAGTTTTTTATATTCTTCGGCTATGTATTTGCTCGCCTGAATAACTTCGGGGTTATCTACCGTAGCCGTAGTGTTGCTTGTAGGCATAAGCGAACCCAAGTCGACAATCATTTCTTCGTCGGAATTGTTTCCGCCGTTGCCGCCGCACGAGGCTAACGAAAACGCCGCGAAAGCGACCGACGCCAGAATAAGCGACGTAAGTTTTTTAAATCTGCTCTTTTTCATTTTTCTTACCCTCCGATAATATTTATCAATTCAACTCTCTTATCTGATGAGGCGTCCGTTTGAATTTTTTCTTGAACGCCTTATAAAAATAGGTAAGGTTGTTAAACCCGCATTCGAAAGCTATGGTCTTATAAAACCAGTTGGTTGTTTTTACTAAATTCATAGCTCTGTCAAGTCTGTAATTGAGTATATACTCGCTGGGCGACATACCCGAATTACGCTTGAACAATTTATAAAGGCTCGTTCTGTGGAAGCCGAATTTTTTGGATAAATCGTCTATCGTTATCTGATTGCCGTAATTGAACGCGACGTATTCGTTTACTTCGCGCCAGGTATCTTCATCCATCTTTACGCTGCAACTTATATCCTCCGTACTTCTGGTCAAAAGCGAAAGTATGAGATACAGATGTCCGAGCGCGTAGAGGTAACTCTTTTCGTCCACTTTGCCCTTTGCTACTATATTGCTCATATATTTCTTAATTATTTCGCTTTCCTGCGGGTTGCACCTGTACACGAAATTATCGTCGTAAAAGCCCAAGCCCTCCATAAGCTGACGGGCGTTTACCCCTCGGAAGCCTATCCAGTAGTATTCGTAAGGATCGTCGCGGTTGGCTTCGTAATAGGTGTCCTCGTCGGGAATAACCAGAAAACAGTCGTCTTTGCCGACTTCGTAAGTCTTTCCGCGTACTTTATATCTGCCTTTGCCCGATACGACGAAATGCAGCAAATAACAATCTCTTTTAGAACCGAACCTTTGATCCGCCGTACACTTTTCGTATCCGAACTGATATATAGCGAGATCGTATTGATTTTTTGCCCTTGACTGAAATACTTTGAAATTATTCATTTTTACCCCTGAGCATAGTTACAAGATTAACGAAAAACCGCATACTATCGCAGTTTTTTCGTCCACCTAAATATTTTATAATAGGTTTCGTCAACAGTCAATATGCTCAGGTTTCCAAAAACTATACTCAGGTTGATAATTTTCGTTTTTTAGTCAACGCGGCTACAATTGCAAGCACACACGGCAAATAAACGGCGCTTGCGCTGCCTTTACAGCCCGACTTTTCCTCGCTGCCGTTTTCGGCGTACACGGCGTATAAAACGGTATCTTTTATATCGTCTCCGCCGATTTTTTCGACGCGTTTCCCGTTTTCGTCGTACCAACCGACAAACCTGTAACCCTCTTTCGCGGCGTCCTGCAAGACAAGCTCGCCGTTTAACGAAATTTCGCTTACGTTATGCGCCGAATTTGTTCCGCCGTCTAAAACGTAGGTAATATTGAACGTTTTACGTTTCCACTTGGCGTAGAAAGTATAATTATCGTCGTTCAGCTCGTCGGGGTCGACGGATTCTCCGCTAAGGTCGGGGTTTAAATACCAACCGACGAACGTGTAACCGTCTTTTACGGGTTCGCCGCGTTCCGTTCTGCCGCCGTTTAAAACGTAATTCTTTTCGTATTGTTCGTCGGGAGCGTCGATAGCGGAATCGTAAGAAACGGTTACGTTTACTTTCGTAAGCCCTACGCTCGAATACAGTCTGCCCGCGCCGAAATATTCGAGTTTAACGATAACGTCGGAGCAGATTTCTCCGGTCTCTCCGCTTAAATCTATCTGCGCCCAGACGGTGCAGAACTCGCCGTTTTTATATTTGGTCTTGTTGTCTTCCGAAACGTCGCCGTCGACGATATAATCTGCGTAATCGTATTGTTTAACCGTTTTATAGGTCTTGCCGCCGTCCGCAGATATCTTTACTCTGTAAAGGTATTCAGTGTCTTTTTCTTCGAATTCGAAGTTATTCAGTTCGGAAACGTCGTAATACGGGTTTTTGAAACGCATTGAGAAATCAAGGTTAAGCCCAGTTATGTTTCTGCCCTCTTCCGCGTCGTATCTGAACGCGATATCCGACTTATAGGCTAACTTTCCTATCGCGCAGGAGGCAAGAACTCCGTTTGACAGGTTAGCCATATATTTCGAATATATTCCGTCTATATAACCCTCGATAAAGCTGCCCTCGCCGGGGTTTTCCATCTTGGTGAAATCTATCGAAACGGTGGAATTTTCGTCCGTGAGTTCCGTCTGAATCTGACCGCCCGTAAAGCCGAGCGAAGCTATTTTACAATCGGTAAACGCAAGTCTTATATACAGCGTTTTCGCGCCCGCAACAAAACTGTCTATATTCACCGCGCGATTAAAATATCCCGTTTCGGTATTAAAGTACGCCGCGGTTTTCCAGTTTTCGCCGTCGTCGGAAACGTCTATTTCGTAAGCACCGTTCTGTCCGAAAAATCCGTCGACCGTAACCGAACCGCGGTTAAAACGTTTTCTCTCGTCCGCGTCGAGTTTATGAACGACGTAACCCGAACTTTCGCTCGTAAGCCCCGAAATCGTCGGTTTCACGTTGCCGTAAGAATACACGGTATTTTTCCATTTAACGCCGTTTTCGAAATCGAGATAATTAAATTTAACCGTTTCGCCGGTAATTTCGTTGCCGACTTCGGTCGGAGTTATATTTTCAATATCGGGGCGTTCGGGCGAAAGACTGAATTTAAACTGATTTTCGTCCATAAAATAGCCCGCGCCGTTATGATTGGCGGTATAAGGGCTGTAATATACGAAGTCGACCGTTCCGTCGTTGCGGAAAATAAGTCTCGAAAAAATACCCGCGCCGCCGAATTCTTCTATCTGCGGGTTTATCATAAACTGAGTAACCGCGTTGCCGTGCACTCCGTAATCGACCCTTTTATATACGGTGGAATCGGTATTGCAGTCGTGTCCGCAGGCGAGCATAAAAATATTTTCGTGCAGAGAAGCGAAGTTATCCCATATTCTCATTCCGTATTCCGCAAGGTCGTTCGTAGTCGCGTCTATATAGGCGTGCGTAGCTACTATAACTTTACAGTCTTTATTCTCGGAAACCGTCTTATTAGCCCACTCAAGCATTTCGTCCGTGGGATAAGTGCCGAGAGTTATCACCATATATTTCTGACCGTTGCCCTCGAAATAATAGTTGCAGGCTTCAAGGTCGTTATACAGCGAGCCGCCGAAATAATCTTTACCGTCGAAATCTGAAGTTTTAAAATATTCGTTGAAACTCGTCTTTATACGGTAGCTTTCAGCCATATCTTCGTAATCGTGGTTGCCTATGACCATTGCCGTAGGTATATCCGCGTTCAGAAGTTTAAGATACTGGTTTCTCGCGAACTGAAGTTGCATTTTATAGCTGCTCATTCTGCCGGGATTATAGTTTACGACAAAGCCGTTAGCGCCGTTATTGCCTACGGGTTGTCTCCAGGAAAGAAAATTACAGTCGTCGACGATATCGCCCATATTGATATAGGCTTTAAGATTTATTTTATCCTTATTTTCGACTATATAATCGTAGGCTTCGGCTACATACGCGCTGTGATATTCCACGGCGGTCTGCTGATCTCCCATTATAATAACGGAAAATTCTCCGTCGGAAAGGCTTTCGTCTATTTCGACTCCGCTTGCGGAAGTCTTTTTAAATCTGCCCGTAATATTTTCGCCGTTTGCCGCGCCGATAGTTCCGCCGTTTAAAAGGAATTCGGCTCTGTCTCTGCCGAAGACGTAATCGATATATTCTATACCCTCTTCGGATATCATATCGACCGCGCCGCCCTTATTTGCGGGGAAAAGTCTGAAGTCCGCGGCGTTGGCTCTTAAAAACTCCGTAATTTTACCGCTTGTAACAGTTTGTTCGGTAAGTCCGTTTTCGTCTAAAAACGCAACGTATCTTTCGCGCATTTCGGTTGCCGGAATTCCGCTTGCGTAAGCCGTATTGAAAGACGCGGCGCAAAAAACCGTAAACATTGCGGAAATTATTAACAAAGCGATTTTTAATTTACCTGATTTTTTCATTTTCTCTCTTTACCTTGAAATTTAATATTTATTTTTATTGTATGCCGATTATTCGCTATCGCTTTTCTTTCCGATACGTTTAGCGCCGTATAAGGCGATTAACGCCGTAATTACGGTTACAGAAATTATTCCTGCGTAATTCAGACTTCCTTTACAGCCGCTTTTACTTTCCCGTTCTTCGTTTGGAATATCGAAACTTTTAGTTTTATCTTCAACCCACTTAGCGTAAAGTTTTATATCGCCCGTCGTTCCTTTTTTAAGTCCGTAAAACGCGTCTTTAAAGTTTTCGTCGGTATACCAGCCCGCAAAGATATATCCCTGTTTTGTCGGGGCGGAAATCTCCGCGCCGTCTTCTTCGGTATACGTCGTCGGGTTTTGTCCGCCGTCGGTTCCGCCGTTCAGTTCGTATTCTATTAAATACTTATCCTCTTCGATTTTACAGTAAATTTCCTTATCGTTTTCTATCGGAAGATCCGCGTCGAAAACCTGCTCGTCGCCGTTTTCGTCGATATAGTAATAATCGCCCGTCAGAACTATTCCGTCGGGAACGTTTATTTCGGTCAAGTCGATTTTGCCGCCTTTTTCAATCTCTATATTCTCGGTTATATCTCCGAATTTTACTTTTACGTTTACGGTTTCGTATTTAATATCGACTTTCAGATTTTTAAGATTGGTCCAGGTCGTATCGTTCGAGCAGCCTATAGCCACTTTCAGATAGAACTGCGTTCTTCCGAAAACGTATTTATCTAAATTTATCTGCGTATTAACGCCCCTGTAATTCTTGGTTATATGAGAAGAATACGCGAGAATATACTCGTCGTTATCATAGCTTATATAATAGTCGAGTTTCTCTTTAACGAGTTTCAAATTATAATCGAAAAGTCTTGCGAAGCTCTCTATATCCGCGCCCGCGAAAGTCTTTCCGTCCGTCGCGGCGAATTTATATACTATATACCCGTCGGAATTAGTATTAAGGCAACCAAGTACGTTATATTTGCCTTTTCCGTCGCCGTAATCTACGTTTTTAACAAGATTAAGCCCCGCCGTTTCATAGCCCGTTTTACTCCATTCTTCGGCGGAAATTTTATCGTAATCGATATCAATGCTTTCGGAATATATGGTTTTACCCGTTTCGTCTATTTCGCCCTGACCGCCGTTGAATTTCACGTTATGCATTCTTATACCCATACCCTGAAGCGCGGTTTTACCGTCTTTAAAATACACGGGATAAGTTATTTCGGGGTCGGTTCCGTTCTCTTGTTTTACTTCCTCATAAGACATATGAACGAAATCGAAACGAACGTACACTCTTTTTTTGCCGCCGACGTATTCGGTGAGATTCGCCGTATATTCCATCGTGCATGATTTATTTCCGTAAACGTTATCGGTCGTTTCGGAGCTGTCGCCTGTCTGAAGCCCCGAACTCGGCGTACCCGTAACGGTAGCGGAAAGTATATCTTTATAGTTTTTACCGCCGAAAAGGTCGAACACGGCTGTAAAATTCTTACCGTCGGAGCCGACGGAAACTATTACGTTGGTCTTTGCCGAGCCGTAATACAAGCTCATATTCGCGCAGCCGTAATAAGCGTTGAACGAAAGCACAAGCGAATTAAGAAGCTTTTGGTTTTCGGCTTTAATTTCATAGACGAAAAATCCGTCGCCCGCGTTTACGCTTGCGCCCCACGCATCTGCGGGGATAAGACCGAATTCGGCGTTACCGCCGACATCTTTAATAACGTTGTCATACGCGTAAAAACCCATATCGGAAATACTGCCTTTACCGTCGTAATCGTAATTCAACGAAAAGGTATTTTCTATTTCTTCCGCGTTTACGTTTTTAACACGGAAATCGGCAAAAAACGCGAAACACAGCAAAAACGCCGACAAAAGCGCGATGTATTTACTTTTAGTCATCTTTTCTCCTCTTTTTAGAAGTTATTTAAATTCTTAGCCGCAGATGATTGCGTACAGAATTCGATTATAATATTATTTTACCACAAACGTGTTTTTTCGTAAATATGGGCAGGTTGACAAAAGTTATACCCAAGTTGCCGATTTACAACGTGAACAGTCTGAGGCAGCCTGAGGCTGGAAACGTGACGGCAACGTGACGTTGCATCCGAATATCTATCCGACCTAATAATATTTTTGTCATTCTGAGTGAAACGAAGAATCCCACCGAAAATATTACTGTCATTCTGAACGAAGTGAAGAATCCCACTGAAAAAGTGCGGACTACTTAATACAATGGGATATTTCGCTGACGCTCAATATGACAGAATAAATAAAACATGTCATTCTGAGTGAAACGAAGAATCCCACCGAGTAAGTGCGGACTACTTAATACAGTGGGATATTTCGCTTTCGCTCAATATGACAAAAATAAAATATGTCATTCTGAGTGAAACGAAGAATCCCACCGAATAAGGGCGAACTACTTAATACAATGGGATATTTCGCTTACGCTCAATATGACAAAATTAAAATATGTCTTTCTGTCAATATGACAGAAAAAATAAATAAAAACGCGGGATTGACTTTTTAAGACAATCCCGCGTTTCAGGTACTTATGCTTATTTACTTTATTTATCTTTATTCTTTTTCTTCGCCGCTGTCCGCGTTAGTGTTTCCGCTGTTTCCGAGGAATGTTCCCCATCCGCTGGTCTTGGGTCTCGGCTGACGGGGAGTTCTGTCTCCTCTGTCATAACGCTTCGTCTTATTATATCCGTTTCCGTTACGTCCGCCGTTATTATAACGCTCGGTTTTACCGTATCTGCCGTTACCGTTAGACTTCCTGTCTCCGCCGTTTCTATAGCCCTTAAAAGACACGTCTTCGGGTTCGTCGCTCGTGAGTTCGTTCGGAATAATTACAACGTATCTGTTGGGTTCTTTGCCCTCAGATTCGGTCTTTACTCCCGTATGGTCGGCAAGCGCGCTGTGTATTACTCTTCTCTCGTAAGGAGACATAGGTTCGAGTATGAGCTTTCTGCCGTTTCTCATTGCCTTGTCGGCAAGTTTCAACGCGAGAGATTTCAAAGTTTCTTCGCGTTTTTCTCTGTACTGCTGACAATCTACCGCAACTCTTCTGTATTCAGATTTACCCTTGTTCGCAACCGCGCCGGTTATGGTCTGAATAGCGTCGAGAGTTTCGCCTCTGTAACCGATAATATTCTGCGAACGATCGGCGTTTATATCGAGAACTATTCCGTCGTCGTCGGATACGAGCTTACACTCGGCGTTTACGTTCATCAATGCGAGCAATCCGCTCAAAAACTCCTTGGCTCTTTCCCCGTCGCTCTTCTTGGCATTTACTTCTACTTCCGCTTTTTTCGAATTGATACCCAAAAAGCCTTTCTTCGCTTCTTCGATTACTT
The DNA here is from genome assembly GCA_934254815.1 of uncultured Clostridia bacterium. Classification (GTDB taxonomy): domain Bacteria; phylum Bacillota; class Clostridia; order Christensenellales; family Borkfalkiaceae; genus UBA10281. The sequence continues at coordinate 25,511 of CAKQME010000018.1, forward strand.
TTATCTCGGCGTTTTCCTGCGTTATGCCGAGTTCTTTAAGTCCTGCTTCGATAGCTTCTTCTACCGATTTGCCGTAATATACGGGCATTGTTTTTACCTCCGTTTATCTTCTTTTACCGTATCTTGCTTTACTGTTTTCTTCGGATACCTGTTTATTTATCTTATTTTTGAACGATTTTTCCACGCAAAGGTTTATAAGCAGAGTAAAACCTGTGGAAAGTATCGAGCTTGTCACCATGTAAATCGAGAAACCCGCCGAATAGATGAACGCGAATATACCGAACATAACGGGCATCATCCAGGTCATCATTTTCTGCTGCATAGCCGCCGTGCCGTTCGCCCCGTCTACGCTGGAAAGTTCCATCTGCGTTTTCTGGGTTTTGTTCATTATAAGCGTCGAAGCAAACATAGTGAGTATCGACAACGCGACGAGTATATACCAGCCGTTTCCTTTACCGAACCCGGTCTGTCTGTATTCGCTCAATTCGTAGGTGAGTTCTTTATACTGACCCTCCTGAATACAATTCGCGCCGAGCGTAGTCTTTAAGTTCGCATAGTCGGGGATAGCGGGTTTGAACGGGCTGTCTACCTGCCACAAGTTCTTTACCCACGGGAAAACAACCGATTTCGAACGGTTTTTCTCATAACTTTCCTTAGCCGCAAGGCGAGCCTTGCCCGCTACGTTTTCGTCTTTATATTCTTTTAAAGCGAGAGTTATTATCTCTTCGTTCAAAGCCGCTTTTGCGGTAGTTTCTTTTTCTTCGGCGGTGAGATACGAATTATAATCGAAAACTCCGTCGGCATCTATCAAACCGGCTCCCGAATTCGAACCGAGCAACTCTTTAAGTTTTATTCCGTTGTTTATAACGTAATAATTACCGCTTTTTATAATAGCTTTTTCGCTTTCGAGTACGGATATTTCCACTCCGCAGTTTTTAATGAATTTATCCTGCGCGTAGGTATTTAAATAACCTTTTAACTTTTCGCCGTCGTAATTAAAGTCGCCGTTTTCGGTGAAATAATCAATAAGAGTTTCGGCGTATTTTTTCTTTAAGTTATTATAACCGTCTTCGGTGAGAGTATAACAATAGATATTGTATTTATAATCTTCTCTCGAAGTATTTGCGTTGAAATATCCGCTGTACGCTTCGTTTACGGCTTTTTCTATGTTGAGATAGTATTCGTCTTTGTTTTCGTCGGGTTTAATAACCGTTCCGTCTTCTATGCAAAGCTCTATGCTGCTGTCGTAAGCCGCGCCCATTTTCTGAAAAACTTCGAAATCGGCTTTTTTAGTATACGAGTTGAACGCGCCTATGACTATTATGAAGAAAACAAGCGTGACTATCGTCGGCAAACACGGCATCAGAGCGGAATATCCGTTCTTTTTATATAAAGCCATCATTTTCTGCTGATACAGTTGCTTGTTGTTGGCGTACTGTTTCTGCAACTTTTCGAGATCGTCCCTCATAAGTTCCATTTTAAGGGCGTTTTTCTTCATAGAAGCCCTTGAAAATATATCTAAGGGCAGCGTTATAAGTTTCAGGGCGAGGGTAAATAAAATAATACCGAGACCGACGTCCGCTACAAGACCTATAAGGTTGCTGATTATCGAAAGCAACCATGCGTATCTGTAAGACGGCGCGGTTAAGTTACCTATAAGGGTAACGGCTATTCCTGAGAAAAACTCTGTCATTCTTACTCCGAACGGCTTTCAGTAAAGCCATTTCTTTTTATTTATATTATCGGGAACGGGGTCGAACCCGCCCTTATTCAAGCGGTTACATCTGAGTATCCGCCATATAATCAAAATCATACTGACGAAAAGCCCGTGCTTTTCGAGAGCTTCCATCGCGTATACGCTGCAAGTGGGCGTAAATATACACCCGCTTTTCAGCGATGCGGAAATATATTTCTTATAAAACTTAAGTATTCTGATAAGAAATCTGTTTACGGGGTTCATTTTAAACCTTCCCTTGCGAGAATGTTTTGCATATCTTCTTTAAAGCGTTCGTATTCGTATTTATCGCTTACTTTAGGCATAAAAACGACGTTGATTTTAGCTTGCGAATCTTTGAACGCCTGACTTGCGGCGGCTCTCAAAAGCCTTTTGACCCTGTTTCTCGTAACGGCTTTACCGTGCTTCTTGCTTACGGAGTAGCCTATTTTAAGTTTATCGCTTTTTATATATAGCATAGCGAGCGATTTTGCGTAAACTCTTTTCCCTTTGGAAAAAATTTTATTAAAATCGCTCTCTCTCTTAAGTCTGTCTATCAAATTCTATCAATAAGTAAGGCGTTTACGACCTTTATTTCTTCTTCTCTTCAATACTTTTCTGCCTGCGGTGGTCGACATTCTCTTTCTGAAGCCGTGAACCTTGTTTCTCGTTTTCTTTTTGGGTTGATAAGTTCTTTTCATAATTTTACTCCTAGATATCCGTTTTTATAACGTAATATTATTATCGCTTTTGAAATTATACTTTCTTTTTTTGTTTTTGTCAATCGTTTTCAGCCTATTCTTATGGGAAGTATAAGATAGAGATAATCTCCGCCCGAAACCGACGTTATTATAGCCGGGGCTATTTCTCCGACGAAACTCAGTTTAACGTATTCGTCGCTTATAGACTTCAACGCCTCCGTAATATATTTGGCGTTGAAATTTATATCCATATCCACGCCCTCGATATTTACAAGCACGTTTTCGGTGACGTTACCCTTTTCGGAATTAGCCTTTATGTTTATATGGTTTTCTTTTATTTCGAGTTTTACTATATTTCTCGCGTCTTTGGCGACGATGGTCGCTCTGTCAAGACTGTTCTGGAAATCTTCGCGCTTAAACGTAACTACCGTCTGGAATTTCGACGGTATTATCTGCTCGTAATTTATAAAGTCGCCCTCTAAAAGTCTCGAAACGAAAATTGTTCCGTTGTCGTCTACCATCATAGTGTTCTCTTCGGAAACGATAGTCATTTCTTCTTCGTCTCTTTCGAGCAGTCTGCCTATTTCGTTCAACGCTCTCGCGGGTATTATTATCTTGAAATCTCCGCTGGCTTCTTTAAGCCTCTTTTCCGCAATAGCCATTCTGAACCCGTCGAGACCGACGCATTTGAGAACTCCGTCTTTTATATCGAAAAGACAACCTTTGAGTATAGGTCTCGATTCGTCCGTCGAGCAGGCGAAAATAGTTTTGTTTATAAGCTCTTTATATTCTTTCTGTAAAAGAGTAAAATACTTTTCCTTTAAATTCTTTTTTATTTCGGGAAAAGTTTCGGCAGACAGAGTAGAAAGAAACACTTCGTTGTTGCCGTAGGTTATTTTAAGCCTGTTTTCTTCTATAAGAAACAATTCCACTTCGTTTTCGTTTTCGAGTTTTTTAACGAGTTCCGCGAACAATCTGCCGGGAACGACCGTATCTCCCTCTCTGAAAGTATCCGATCTTATGGTCTTTTCTATGGCGAATTCCGTATCCGTCGCGGTAAGGGTAAGATTGTCGCCTCTTACGGAAAGTTTTATACCCTCCAGCACGGGGTTGGTAGTCTTTACGCTTATAGCTTTAGATACTTTCATCACCGCCGATGACAATTCCGTTCCGTTGACGATAATTTTCATTTGTCCGCTCCTTTGATTTGCTTATATACGCCTTTTCCTAAGATAGATAATATATTATTTTTTTTATTATTTAATATATGTAGTAATAGGCGTTGTCGAAATGTGGAAAACTCAAAATTTAAATTCAAAATAAACGATTTTATCTTGAATTTTTAATTTTATTTACGGTTGACAACTCTTTGATTTATAAACACAGCCGTGTTAAGAAAAAGTTGACAGCCGCGACTCAAAGTGGATAACTTTCGTTTCCCGCCGTCCGACGCACCTAATATTATAAAGTATAAACGGAAAAAAAGCAACCGAAAGGGGTCGTTTTTCGGCAACAAAGGCAAATTTTTTTCTTAAATTTCATACGGTGGATAAAACTGTTGAAAAACGGTTGACAAATTCTTTTAAAATGTTAAAATCTTGTTGATGAATAAATTTTTCGAAGAGTTCGGTTTAAATTTAACCGAAGAAAAAATCAGTAAATTCGAGCTTTATCGCTCGCTTTTGAAGAAATACAATCAAAATTTCAACATTACGGCTATATCGGACGACGAAGAAATAAACGTAAAACATTTTTTGGACAGCGCCGTAAAGGTGGATAACTTTTCCACAGCGGCGGAAGTCATAGAAGTCGGTTCGGGCGGAGGGTTCCCGTCGATACCGATAAAAATAATGCGCGACGATCTTAAATTTACCCTGATAGAAGCTACGGGTAAAAAGTGCGAGTTTCTCAGAATAGTAGTAAAAGAACTTGAATTAAAAAACGTAACCGTTATAAACGGACGTGCGGAGGAACTCGGCAGAGACGAAAACTACCGTGAAAAATTCGATTACGCGATAGCCCGCGCCGTGGCGAGATTAAACGTTTTAAGCGAGTATTGTCTTCCGTTTGTAAAGAAAGGCGGAGAATTTATAGCGTATAAAGGAAGAGCCGGAGAAGAAATTTCGGAAGCGAAAAAAGGAATAGAAAAATTAGGCGGAAAGATAAAGGACGTATATTCTTTCGAACTGCCGTTAAACGCAGGCGAGCGTAATATAATAAGGATAGAGAAAGTAAGTCTAACGCCCGAAATTTATCCGCGTTCAAACGGTAAAATAAAAAAATCTCCTTTAGGATTATGAAACTTTCAAAATTTAAAAACGGTTGTTTAAAACAACCGTTTTTAATATTTTCTCGTTAATAAAACAGAAAAAATCAAACAAAGTATGTCGCTCTTAAACTCTGCCGAATAAGTGCGGAATGATACCTTGAGACAGCCTCAGGCTGCCGACGTCAAGTTGCTAATGTCTCTGCTAAATAAGTGTCGTAATCGACGGGGCGGTCGTAAACTTTCGTTCCGTCGATTTCTATTATTCGGTTACATACCGTGTTCAGAAGCTCGCGGTCGTGGCTCGTCAATAACATGCAGCCCTTAAACGCCGAAAGACCGTCGTTTAACGCCGTTATAGATTCAAGATCGAGATGGTTTGTCGGTTCGTCCATAATCATGAAATTACCCGCTTCGAGCATCATTTTTGCAAGCATACATCTTACTTTTTCGCCACCCGATATAACGGAAGCTTTCTTTTGAGATTCTTCGCCCGAAAATAACATTCTCGCAAGCCAACCGCGTACAAATTCTTCGTAATGGTCGTAAGAATACCTGCTGAGCCAATCTACAAGCGATAAATCGCAACCGACGAAATATTCGTCGTTATCGGTGGGCAGGTACGTCGGGTTAATAGTTTTGCCCCATTTGAAGTAACCGCCCGTAGCCGTTTCTTTGCCCATTAAAATATCGTAAAGCATAGTAATCGCTTTGCTGTTTTTTCCGACGATACCTATTTTATCGTCTCTGCCGACGGTGAACGAGATATTCTCGAAATAACCCTCTTTAGAGAGATTTTCGACGAAAAGTATGTCGTTGCCTATTTCACGGTCGTATTTGAAATTGATATAGGGGTATTTCCTCGACGAAATTTTAATGTCGTTTATGGTGAGCTTTTCAAGCTCTTTTTTTCTTGCCGTGGCTTGTTTCGATTTGGAAGCGTTAGCCGAGAAACGCGCTATAAATTCCTGTAATTCTTTGGCGCGCTGTTCGGCTTTTTTGTTCTGCTCCTTTTGCTGACGGATAAGCAGCTGACTTGTTCTGTACCAGAAATCGTAGTTGCCGAAATATACGTTTATCTTTCCGAAATCGACGTCGCAGATATAAGTGCAGACCTTATTCAGAAAATATCTGTTGTGAGATACTATGATAATGGTGTTTTCGAAATCCATAAGGAAATCTTCGAGCCATTGCGTTGTTTTGATATCGAGATTGTTTGTAGGTTCGTCGAGAAGAAGAACGTCGGGGTTGCCGAAAAGAGCCTGCGCAAGCAAGATTTTAACCTTTTCTTTACCGTCAAGTTCGCCCATTTTCTTTTCGAAGTGTTCGGACGGAATATTGAGCGCGGAAAGCAATTTTTCGGCGTCGCTTTCGGCGTCCCAACCGCCGAGTTCGGCAAATTCATTTTCAAGGTCGGCGGCGCGTATGCCGTCCTCGTCGGAGAAATCGGCTTTAGCGTACAGGGCGTCTTTTTCGTCCATTATATCGACTAAACGTTTATGACCGAGCATTACGGTACGGATAACGGTTTCGTCGTTGTAGGCGTTCTGGTCCTGTTTTAAAACGGACATACGCTCGTTTTTGTCAAGCGTGACTTCGCCTTTCTGTGGTTCGAGTTCTCCCGAAAGAATTTTAAGAAACGTAGATTTGCCCGCGCCGTTTGCGCCGATAATTCCGTAACAATTACCTTTAGTGAATTTAATATTTACGTCTTCGAAAAGTTTTCTGCTGCCGAATTGCAGGCTTACGCCGCTTACTTGTAACATTTTTACCTCTCTTTAATTATTTATTGTTTATTGCTATATTTCCCGCAGTAAATATAAGGTCGGACGCATACGAAAATAAACTTCGTTGCGTTCGACCTCCTGTGACTGTATTTTCTTTATTACTTCGTTTTCGCGCTTTCGCCGTCAACCGTTTTCTGATCGTCGCTGCTGAGCTTGCCGAGCATGCTGTTCTTCATAGCTTCGTACTTCTTAGCCGCGGTGTCGGGAAGATCTTCGGTGTAGAATTTAGCCTTGTCTTCGTCCGAAGTCAAATCTTTGATATATTCTTCGTAAGCAGCTTTTTCTTCCGTCATATCGATGACGTTGACGTAAGAAAGATAATCGGTGTCGTTGTAAGCCGCGATAAACATATAATGAGTGGCTCCGCTTACTTCTACCGCTACGACTTCTGGTTTGTACCAGTCGGTGTTTACGTCGACTTTGTTGATTCTGAATTCTTCGGCTTTAACGTTTCCGCTAAGAACGTCGGTCAAATCGACTTTGTAATAAACCTTTTCTTTATGATAATAAAGGAAATCGTGTTCGCCCTCTTTCTTTATGAAGTCGAGAGTCGCGCTCTTTATGTTTTCGCTGTCGTAAACGAAACTTGCGCCGAGGTCGGTGTTCTTATCGGTTTTCTTCGAATAATCGTAAACCATAAGTCCGTCGTCTCCGACGAAAAGTATGCTGTTTTCGCTTAAAATCATAGTTCCGTCGGCAAAGACTTTCGAAGCGTTGTAATCGCCCTCGTTCATAAGCGTGCCTAAGGAAGTTATTTTCTTGGCGTTGCTTTCTTTAAGATCCGCCGCGGCAACCGCTCTGTACTCGGTAAGGCTCGAAAGCGAGCTGTCGAGAGAAGTGAGCGAAAAATAAAGCTTGCCGCCCGTATATCTTATAAGGTCGAAAGTTGCGCCCGTTAAAAACGCGCAGTCGCCAGAACCCATACCGGGGGTCTTTTTGCCGGTTCCGTCGAGAACGAGTTCGAAATCGGCTGTAGCGGAGCTTTCTCCTAAAACGAGTTTGTATACGAAATTGAAGTTTTCGGTAGTTTTATTTTCGGAATCCTCGCCGTATACGGAGCCGTTTACGGGTTTGATTCTGTAGAATACGTCGCCGTTGTTTTCTTCGTCGAAAAGAATTTCCTGAATGGACGAAGTTTTGTCTTCGTAAGAGTTAAGCAACTTGCAGTTTACGGCGTCGTAAACGTAAAGCCCCGTAGAATAAACGATAAGGTAAACGTTAGACCCTTTCTGTACGAAACGATATTGAGCGTCGTGAGAAAAGTCTTTTTTGGTAATTGAAGAAGAAGTCGACGAGCCGTCGGCTTTGGTTCTCAAAAATTTAAGCTGATCGTTCTTTACTTCGCCTTTCTTGTTGTTTTCGTCGGACGGAACGGCATAATAGAAATATTCGCCGTAGAGATAAACGCCCGCGTTTTTATCGTCGGAAACGACGAGACGGGAAACGATGGTATCGTATGTAACGCTTTCGTCTCCGAGTTTCGCAAGATTGGCTTTTTCGGTACGCATAAGCGCGCCTTTGGTAACTTTGCCCTCTTTGTAAGTGGTCGAATACGACTCCACGCCGTTGATAAAGTAAACGTATTTGCCAGTTTCGACTAAAAATCCGCCGTTAGAAGCGACGGAAGCAAGCGAATCGTCTTTAACCTTAACGGTTTTGCTTCCGCAAGCCGCGAAAGAGAACAAAAGACATATCGCCAACAATAAAACCGATATTTTTTTTGCCATATTTTACTCCTTTTCGGAATACCGTTGAAATCGAAAGCATATATAATTGAAGAGTATATGCTTATACGCTCTAACAATTATACACTAAAAAACAAAATTTAGCAACGAAATTTTTATAGTATTACGAGAATTTAAGGAGAAATTATGGAAAAATTCGGACTTTTCGATTTAATAGACAAATTCAACACCGCCGCGAGCGGCAAGTCTGACTTTTCCGCGGGCAAAGAAAAAGCCGCGGAGCAGACGACTTCGCAGTTGAAAGACCCCGAAACGACGGCTCCGCCGCAGTATATGCTGAACGCCAAAACGCTTGCGTATATCGCGCGGCACGAAGAATTGGTTGCGTCCGTACCGCCGCGTGCAAAAGCTCGGCGCGGCAGACCGAAAACTCGCTGAACGAATAAAGAAAATCGATTTATTTTTTCTGTCATATTGACATAAAGACACATTGCAGTCAGTTTTAATTGTCATATTGAGCGTAAGCGAAATATCCCATTGTACAAGAAGTCTGCGCTTTTTTGGTGGGATTCTTCACTACGTTCAGAAAGACATTAAATAAGTATGTCATATTGAGCGCAAGCGAAATATCCCATTGTATTAAGTGTTCCGTACTTATTCGGTGGGATTCTTCGTTTCACTCAGAATGACATACTTTGTTTATTTTTTATGTCATATTGAGCGCAAGCGAAATATCCCATTGTACAAGAAGTCTGCGCTTGTTCAGTGGGATTCTTCACTACGTTCAGAAAGACATTAAATAAGTATGTCATATTGAGCGCAAGCGAAATATCCCATTGTAT
>CAKQME010000019.1 GCA_934254815.1 uncultured Clostridia bacterium
CAGAAAGACATTAAATAAGTATGTCATATTGAGCGCAAGCGAAATATCCCATTGTATTAAGTGTTCCGTACTTATTCAGTGGGATTCTTCACTTCGTTCAGAATGACAAAATTTATTTATTTTTTTGTCATATTGAGCGTGAGCGAAATATCCCATTGTATTAAGTATGGAGTAAATATAAGGGCGGATAGATACTTGGATGAAACGTCACGTTTCCAGCCTCAGGCTGCCTCAGACTGCTAAACGAATGACGGAATCGCATATTTCGGTCGCGGCGGGGCGGTGAGTTATCATTATCACCGTTCTTTCGCCGTTTAACTTTAATCGCCGTAATAACTCGGTTTCGGTCGCTTCGTCCAGAGCCGAAGTCGCTTCGTCGAGTAAAAGTATCGGTCGCCCGGATAAGACCGCGCGCGCTACCGCAAGCCGCTGTAACTGCCCCTCGGATAAGCCTCCTCCGCGCTCCGTCAATCGGGTTTCCAACTTGTCGGGCAGGTCGTAAACAAATTCCGCTACGGCGGTTTCCAAAGCTGTTTTCAATTCTTCTTCGCTCGGACTTTCACCCGAAAAAAACGTCAGATTTTCTCTTATGGTACCCGAAAACAGGAAATTTCCTTGCGGAACATAGGCAAATAACCCCCTGTCGGTTTCGTCTATCGGCTTTTCTCCGTCTTTTGAAATTATCTTTATTTCGCCCGAAGTCGGTTTGTAAAACGCCAGCAATAACTTGAATAAAGTGCTTTTGCCTATACCCGACCTGCCGACAAGACAGCCGAAATCACCCTTTTTGAATTCTGCGGAAAAATCATCGAAAACAACGTTTCTGCCGTATGAAAACCCGACGTTATCGAACTTTATTCCGCTTATACTATCGTAACTAACGACGGGTTCGCCCGTCTTTTCTTCTTCGAAAGTCTCTATTTCGTAAAGCCTTTCCGCGCTCGCCGCTCTCGCGTATACTACGGGCATAACCGAAGCGAACGACGTAAGCGGGCGTTGAAGTTGTTCCATCAGTAATACGACCGATAAAATCGCGCCGTATTCCATTTTACCGTTCACGACCGCCACCGCGCACCATACCACGGCGAAAAGTAACCCCATGTTGCTTATAAGCGAATATAAAACGTTTACGAAAGAGTAGGTTTTCGCTCTATCGAGCCGTTTTTTGGTGTAAGCGGACATTATTTTTTTCGACTTTTCAGCCGTCTTTTCTTCCGCGTTGTAAGCCTTTATCGTAAGCGCGGAAGATATAGTTTCCTGTAGGAAAGACTTGTTTTTGCCGTCGAGCGACATTATTTCTTTCTGATACTTCTTAAGAGTTTTTTTGAATAACGCGCTTAAACCGAAGATTAGCCCCCCGCCGACGATTAAAATAAGAGTAAAAAGTTTGTCGGTTGTGAAAAGAGCGATAAGACACCCCGCAAGCTGAGCCGCAAGCCCCGCAGTGACGGGCGCGATGCTTACCGTGTCCGCGGCTATCTCGCGCGAATCTGCTAATACTCGGTTTACTATTTCGCCGCTGTGGAAATCGGCTAATCTCGCATATTTGCCTTTCAGAGCCTTGTAAAACGCTTTTTCCGAAATGGTTTCCGCCATTTCCGCTCTGTATTTTTCGGTAAGGTAAGCGTTTATCGCCCTGATGGCTATGCGCGCTAAAAGAACGCATATTAAAATTACGGAAAACAGGCGTATAAGGCGATTATCGCCGCCGCTTGCTCCGTTTATGAGAAATTGCGTAAGATACGCGAACCCGACGGATAAAAGAGAAACGGCGACGGATAAAACCGTAAGTACCGCTATTTTTACCGCGTAAGGTTTTATGTCGGCTTTCAGCCGTTTTTTGCTTTCGGGAATTTCACTTTTAATTTTGCTCATTTGCCTTTTATTATCCTTTTGGCAAATCGCCTGACGGCGGCTTTAAACCGCACGAATTTTTTTCTTACGGGGTAGGTTTTAAGTCTGCGCCTGACGTAACGCAGATATTTTTTGCTTTTAAGGTCTACTTTTTTGTCTCCGCGGAAAAACTCCGTCAACACGCCGAACACGTTTTCTTCGGGAATGTATTCGTCGGAATAACAGTTGTCGCCGCGAATGATATACGCGCCGTCTACCGCTCTTAAAACTCTGTGCAGAACATACGCGTCGCCGCGCGTGTATAGAGCTACGTCGTATTTTTTAAGTCTGCCCTGCTTTTTTTCGACGACTATAACGTCTTTTCCGCTGCGAATCATAGGGCGCATGCTGATTCCTACCGTCGTGCCGACAAATCTGCCCTCGGTTTCGATTACTTCTTTTAAATTCGTTTTTCCGTCGAATTGTCCGCTCATTTCAGCATTACCCCCGACGAAGTTTTAAACGCCTCTTCGGATATGTCGCACCTGAGAACGTAGGCGGGTACGGTGTTGACGAGCTTGTCGAGAAGTTCGAGAGTTTTCATCGCTCCGTCGGCGGTTTCCGGCATAAGGGTCTGAGAGAATACTCTTTCGGCAAAATCGTTTGCGGAAATGCGACTTATCGAGTTTTGTACGGCTTGTTCTATAAAGCATGCGCATTTAAGTTCTGCTTTGCCGTTGTAGCCGTAACCCTCTTTGCCCTGCCAGGGCGTGCCGTATACCGTAAATTTTCCGTCTTTATAACCGATAATGGGTTTGTCGCCGTTAAGCACTTTCGCACCGTCGAGATATTTCAGCCACAACCGCGAATGAGTGGATTTTCCCGCGCCGCTGTGACCTAAAAAAGCGTAGGCGTAACCGCCGTATTCTATTACCGAGGAGTGCAGTAAAAATCTGTCGAAAGCGGGAGCCTGATTGCAGATTTTGCGATAGATACAAAGGTTTTCGATATATCCGTCGGAAAATTTCTCGCTTGCCGCTTTTTCGGCTTTAAATTCTTCGTTCGTTACGGCTACCGTTAAATCGGGTTTTCCCGTCTGGTCTTTCGCAAGGTAGTTTTCGCAGAATTTGTCGGTGTATTTAAGTCTGTTGTCTATCTGAATTTTTAATTCGGCTATATCGTAAAGCATTATTTTTCCTTAATTATTTTTAATACGCGATTTCAAAGAGTAAGTTTTTTATGTCGGGCGATTATTTCGCCGTACTTCGCGTACACTTCTTTTGCGACGTCCGTCCAGGTGCGGTATAACGTGGCGTGTGCGCGCTCGCCCGCAAGTTTAAGCTTGTCTTCTTCGCCGCATAAACCGCAGATTCTGTCCGCTAAACTTTCGGCGTTTTCTTCGCATAAAAAGCCGTTGTCGCCGTCGATAACTTCCTCCGCGCTGCAACTGTCCTTTATAACCAGCGAAGCTTTTTTGTGCGCCGACGCTTCGACTTTGGCTATGCTCGCCATATCGAATACCGACGGAAACAACATTAAATCTCCGCGCAGATAGTAGCCCTGTAACAATTTGCGGTCGGTAATGTTCCCCGTAAAGATACATACGTCGTTCAAACCTTTGTCCGCGACGTACTTTTCGAACTCTTCGAGGTCGAACCCTCCGCCGACGAATAACATCATAAACTCTTTGCCGCGGTCTTTTACTATCTTCAACGCGTCGGCAAGCAGTTTAAGGTTTTTGTACATAGCCATTCTGCCGACAAAGAAAAACACGTTCTTTCTACCCGCCAGACCGTGCCGCCTGTTTATTTCGGCTATCAGGCTTTCGGGGTCGTCGGGATAGACGAAATCCGTTCCGTTTCTAACGACTTCTATTTCGCCCCTGTACCCGTAATCTCTTAAAGTCTGGCGGCTCGCGTAAGAAACCGTCCATACGCTGTCGGCGCGGTCGTAAGTCTTACGGATAAAGTCTATCATAAAATCGGAAAGCATTTTGCTTTTCGTCACGCGGAAAAAGTCCTCGTAATATTTGGTGTGAAGAGTCACCACTACGGGTACGTTCGTTTTTTTGCCCGCGGTAAGCGCGTACTTGCCCATATTGAACGGCGAGTGACTGTGCAGAATATCGTAACCGCCGTTTTCTACCTGCTGGCGGAAATCGAAGTCGAGCGCGGGCAACGCGTTTCTGTAATTTTCGGGTGCGGGCATAGCAGCGCAACGCAATACTTTGAATTTTTGGTTTTCTTTATACGTCTGCCATTCCGCGGGGATAGCCGTGGCAAGATCGCAACTCGCGATTTCGTTGAGTTTTTCCGCGTAATTTTTGGCGACGCTTATCGCTCCGTCCGCAGTGGGATAGAACGTATCTATCATCTGAAGAATTTTCATCATGTATATAGTATAATATAATTGCGGGATAAAAGCAAGGGGGAAAAAGAAAAATTTTAAAATTTAGCTCGAAAACGGTTGACAAATCGCGATAATGAGGTATAATTAAGATACAATTGCATAGCGTGTTACGATATTGACAAGTAACGTCCGGCACAGACCCCAGAGAGCGCAGCCCGCGGCTGAAAGGCGCGCGTCGACGGTCGGAACGCGAAACCGCTTTATCGGCGCAAAGCGTATCGTCGGCTTTTTCGACGTGTAAAGAGGTCTCTTTTTAAATAAGAGACAATTAAGGTGGAACCGCGGAATAACAGTAATTTCGTCCTTGACAGTTTTTCGTCAAGGATTTTTTATATCAAAAAAACGGAGGAATTTATACAATGAACGTTAAACTTAACGACGGAAGCGTTATAGAGCTTCCCGAAGGCACTACCGTAGGCGGAGTCGCCGCCGCTATAAGCGAGGGGCTTAAAAGAAACGCCGTGGCGGGCAAGGTAAACGGTAAACTTACCGACCTTTCGACGCCGCTCAAAGAGGACTGCGAAGTGTCGATAATCACCCTTAAAGATCCCGAAGGTCTTAATATCTACAGACATACCTGCTCGCACGTTCTCGCGCAGGCAATCAAACATATCTATCCTACCTGCTGTCTGGCTATAGGTCCTACTATCGAAAACGGATTTTATTACGACGTGGATTTCAAAACCCCTATCACGCAGGACGATTTGTCTAAGATAGAGGACGAAATGCAGAAGATAATAAAGGGTAATTTCCCCGTAGAGAGATTCGAACTCTCGCGCGAAGATGCTATAAAGCTTATGGAAAAATACCACGAGCCTTATAAAGTTCAGCTTATAGAAGATCTCCCTGAGGGCGAACATATTTCGTTCTACAGACAGGGCGATTTCACCGACCTTTGCAGAGGACCGCATCTTCCGAATACCGGGCTTATAAAGGCGTTTAAACTCACTTCGCTTGCGGGCGCGTACTGGCGCGGAGACGAGAAGAATAAGATGCTCACCCGTATTTACGGCACGGCTTTCCTTAAAAAAGCGGATATGGACGCGTATTTCACCATGCTCGAAGAAGCTAAAAAGCGCGACCATACGAAACTTGGTAAGGAACTCAAACTCTTTGCTCTTTTAAACGAGGGTAAAGGTTTCCCGTTCTTCCTCCCCAACGGAATGACGCTCCGTAATAACCTTATAGATTATTGGAGAAAAATTCACCGCAGAGAAGGTTACGTCGAAGTGTCGACGCCTATTATCTTAAACCGCAGTCTTTGGGAAACTTCGGGACATTGGGATCATTATAAAGATAATATGTACACCACTAAAATCGACGGCGAAGATTGCGCCATAAAGCCGATGAACTGCCCCGGCGGAATGCTTATTTATAAACTCGAACCGCATAGTTATAAAGATTTGCCTATGCGTATAGGCGAACTCGGTCTCGTTCACAGACACGAAAAATCTGGTCAGTTGCACGGGCTTATGAGAGTAAGATGTTTCACTCAGGACGACGCGCATATCTTTATGACGCCCGACCAGATCACGAGCGAAATAAAAGGCGTAGTAAGACTTATAGACGAAGTTTATTCGTTGTTCGGTTTCAAATATCACGTCGAACTTTCCACCCGTCCCGAAGACAGTATGGGCAGCGACGAAGACTGGGAACAGGCAACTTCGGCATTGAAAGCCGCGCTTGACGAAATGCATCTTAAATACGTTATCAACGAGGGCGACGGCGCGTTTTACGGACCGAAGATAGACTTCCACCTTACCGACTCTATCGGCAGAACGTGGCAGTGCGGAACCATTCAGCTCGACTTCCAGCTTCCGCAGAGATTTAACGCGGAATACGTCGGAGAAGACGGCGAGAAGCATAGACCCATAATGATACACCGCGTAGTATTCGGGTCTATAGAGCGGTTTATAGGTATATTGATTGAGCATTACGAGGGCAAATTCCCGCTTTGGTTGTCGCCCGTACAGATGAAAGTTATGAACGTTTCGGATAAGAGCGCGAAGTATGCGGAAGAAGTATACAAGAAGTTGTTCGACGCGGGTCTTCGCCCCGAAATAGATTTGCGTTCGGAGAAGATCGGAAAGAAGATAAGAGAAGCTCAGCTTGAGAGAGTGCCGTATATGTTAGTTATAGGCGAGCAGGAAGCCGAGAGCGGCGAAGTAGCTGTCAGAGACAGAGCCGAGGGCGATATCGGCAAGATGAAGTTAGAAGATTTCATTGCGATGTGCAAGGAAAAAGTTTCTTCGATGAAATAAACAACGTTGGCAGCCTCGGGTCGGAAACTTGACTTTTCGTTCAAGCGATTAGTCCGGCAGCCTGAGGCTACGCGGCAACGTGACGTTGGCAGCCTGAGGCTGCCGGGGCGTTATTCGGAACGGAGCGCGATTACGGGGTCTTTTTTGCTCGCTATCCGCGACGGAATAAGCCCGGCGATAAACGTCAGTATCATCGATATGGCGACAAGAATCACTCCGCCCTGCCACGGCAAAACCGCTACGTTCTTTATATCCGCAAGCGCGTATATTATCGCGCTTATCGGTAAGTTTAAAAGTACGGTTATGCCTATGCCGATTATTCCCGCAGAAAACCCGATAATCAGCGTCTCGGCGTTGAATACGCGCGCAACGTCTTTCTTCGAAGCCCCTAACGCGCGCAATACGCCGATTTCTTTTATTCTTTCGAGTACGGATATATACGTTATTATTCCTATCATTATCGACGAAACCACCAAAGATACCGACACGAAACCTATCAGAACGTAGGATACCGCGTTGATTATCGTCGTAATAGAACTCATCATTATACCGAGATAGTCGGTGTAAGAAATTTTATCGTTTTTGTTTTCTTCCGAAAGCCCGTCGTTATACTTGTTTATATAATCGACGATATAGTCTTTATTTTCGAAAGACGAAGCGTAAATCGAAATCGAAGCGGGGTTACTTTCGTCGGCGTAACCGAAATTAAGCATATTCGATTCGTAACTCGTGGTAATTTTCGTACCGCCTATCTCGTAAGTTCCGAACGGAGCGTTCGTGGTTACGTCGATATCGGGCGAAGCCTTTTGCGCCTTTACGACTTCCTGCAAACCGACGGTATTCAGAAGCGTTTTCGTAAGGTTTTTGTTGTATACGACGCCCGCGCTCAACGCCCCCGAAGAAACGTTTTCTTTCTGTCTGATAATTCCTACTATTTTTACTTTTTTACCGCCGTTTAAAATCTCGTTAAAACCGTCTTCTTTAAGCGATACGGCTTTATACGCTTCGCCGCTTTTTTTATATCTTTCGGCGGGAGTTAAAACGGTAAATTCTTTGCCGATTAAATCCGCCGCGTTTAAACTCTTGAATTTGTCTTCTTCTTTTACTTCTTTAACGCCTATCAGCGCGAGCAGTTCGTCGGTGACGTTAGGCGCGGCTTTCATAAGCGGATATAACAACTCGTTGGGGTCTGCAAGACCGAGCGCGGGCAGAATATAATCGGGTAAACGATTATATTTGTCGACTACGACCATTACTTCGTCGTCCGCCGAAAAATCCATCCACTTTCCTCCGCCTATAAGGTCGTATTGGCTTTTCAGGAACTCTTCGTTATCGAGAGCCTCCGTCCAGCTCTTCGTCGAGCCGCCCGTCATATTGGCGTACATCGACAGCGACGAACTCGTAACGCCCATTTCTTTAAGCTTTTCGAGCGTGTTCTGTAATTTTTGAATTTCGCCGTTTTTATCCGTGCCGTAAGTCTCGAACGTAAGCGAATAAGTGTATTTTACCGCGGTTATCTTGGTTTTGTCGTATTCGCCCTTGTCGAGATGTTTTTTAAATGCCGCGAGATTGTTCTTTACCTGCGAACCATTATAGGCTTTCATCATTTCGGAGAGAGCGTCGTCGGAGGTGATTTTTCCGTCGCTCGGAAAAGCGTTTTTATCGTCCGACTTCATATCCTGCATAACCGAAGTCATATCTGAATAACTGTCCTGAACGGTTATCGGGTAGTTGGAGAGCGTCTCCGCCTGAACGCGGTCGATATAAGTCTGAAACCCGCTTGACAGCGAAAGTATCAGCGCGATGCCTATAATGCCGATACTCCCCGCGAACGACACGAGAAAGGTCCTGCCCTTTTTGGTCATCAGATTACGGAAGCTCAGCGATAGAGCGGTTAAAAAGGACATAGAAGTCTTTTTTCTGCCTTTGTTGGTACGCTTTTCGTTTGAATCGGTCGTTTTTTCTTCTTCTATTTCTTGTTCCGAAAGCGGTTTTTCGTCGTTTACGAGTTGCCCGTCTAAAAGGCGTATTATACGCGACGAATACTTTTCCGCGAGTTCGGGGTTATGCGTTACCATTATTATAAGACGGTCGCCCGAAATTTCTTTAAGGAGTTCCATTATCTGAACGCTCGTCTTGCTGTCGAGCGCGCCCGTCGGTTCGTCCGCAAGCAGAATTTCGGGGTCGTTTATAAGCGCGCGGGCGATAGCCACCCTTTGCATCTGCCCGCCCGAAAGCTGATTGGGGCGAACGTTGATTTTGTTTTTAAGCCCCACTTTTTCAAGAACGGCAATCGCGCGTTCGCGGCGTTCTTTCGCACCTATCCCGGAAAGCGTCAACGCCAGTTCGACGTTTTCGAGAACGGTCTGGTGCGGAATAAGATTGTAACTTTGAAAAACAAACCCGACGGAGTGATTACGGTATGTATCCCACTCTTTATCGCTGAATTGTTTAGTGCTTTTTCCGTTGATTATAAGATCGCCCGAAGTATAGCGGTCAAGTCCGCCGATAATATTTAAAAGCGTGGTTTTTCCGCAACCCGACGGACCTAATATCGAAACGAATTCGCTTTTGCGGAATTGCAGACTTAACCCCTTAAGCGCGGTTACGGTTTCGTCTGCGGTTTTATATTCTTTAACTATGTCTTTAAGTTCGAGCATAATATTACCTCTGAATAAATGATAACATTATTTTTCAAGTAAATCAAATTTATTCTGATTGATAATGTCGATTTCACCGATGTTTTTTCTCTTCGTCGCACATTTACGGGTTAAAAAAACATAATATATAACAGCAAAGCCGATCTGAGGCTTTGCTAAGCCCCGAAGCGTTTAAACGCCTTTACGGGGCGGGGTTTTACTTATGAAAAACGAAAACGGAATATTTCTCGGTATAGCGATAGGCGTACTGGCGGCGTGCGCGCTCGGCGGGCATAAAAAATCGCCGTCGGACGAATGTCCTTGCAAAATAATGCGGATATGTTGTCCTCCGCCGAAAAAACCAAAGAAGAAACCCTGCGAGGAATGTTATTACAGGTACGTCGATAAATGCAGATAAATAACTGTTTATCAGTCGGCGCGACGACGAAAAATTTGTAAAAACGCCTTGACAAAATTTAATTCGCGAGTATAATAGTTGTATATACAAGTATGTATGTACAACTATTTTTATTTACGGAGATACGATATGGATATTACCGAACGGAAAATAACGAAGATAGCGAGAGAAGCCGAAAAGCTCGTGTTAAAGTCTTTAAGAGAAAACGGCGTAGGCACGGCGGAAATAGACCTTATACACGCGTTACGACACAACCCCGGTTGCACTCAGGCTAAACTTGCCGAAATTCTTAACGCGGACAAAGCCGCTATAGCCCGCAGAACTAAAAATCTCGAAGCGAAAGGCTATCTTGTACGCAAAGAAGACGAGAACGACAAACGCAGTCGGCTTATTTATCCTACCGACAAGGCGGAAACGCTGAAAGCGTCGAAAGCCGAAATCGAAGCGTCGTTTTACGAATATATTTTATCCTCGCTTTCGGTAAACGAAGCCAAAACTTTTGCCGATCTGTTGGATAAGTTATATATTGCGTCGAAAACCGAAAGTCGCGCGGGTTTTCCTCATTTTATCGGAGAGTAAAAAGGAATATGAAAAACAAAAAAACGTTCCGACCCGACAAAATCGGTTCTTATTTTCGTCTCGAATGGCTATCGCTGACATTTGTCACGCTTTCGGGTCTGTTTTATAACGTAGGGCAACTCGCAACGCCCTGGTTCGAGGGCAAGCTTGCGCAATGCCTTGCCGATATTCTCGGCGGAAATAAAACTTTCGCCGCGATGGCGACTTTGGTAACGGCTTACCTTGCGATTACGCTTGCCGTGCAGATTGCAAGATTTATCAAACGCTTTTACGTCCGCAGGTTTGCAAATAACGTAAACAGACGAATGAAAGGCGTTCTCTACGCAAATCTGGTTCGTTTAAGCCGCATATCTCAGGAAAAAGAGGGTGCGGGCGAACTGATGACGAAAGCCATTTCCGACGTAGACGACTGCGTCGAGGGAATGAGAAAGTTCACCACGGAAATTTTCGATACGGGCGTTGTTCTTATCGGCTATACGGTAATGCTTTTCGTATACGATTGGCGGCTTGCGTGTCTCAGCCTGATATTTACCCCGATATCGTATTTTTGCGCGGCGAGAATGAAAAAACCCGTACAGCGCGCAGGGGCGGCGTATAAAAAAGCGGCGGGAAAATTAAGCGGAGCTACGCTCGACCGCGCAGAAAACGCCGTAACTTACCGCGTATACGGTTGCGAAAAAGCAAGAGAAGAACTTTACGAAGAATCGCTCGAAGAATACGAAAAAGCCGCGGCGCGGAGCAATATATGGCAATCCGCGCTTCCGCCGCTTTACCTTGCGGCTTCCTGCGCGGGCGTGTTGTTTATTTTGTGGTTCGGCGCAAAAAACGTTCTCGGAACGGGTTGGAAATCTTGGGATATAGCGGCGTTCACTACTTTTCTTTCCTGTTTTACAAAATTGACCGTACGTTCTTCAAAGGTCGCCAAACTGTTCAACTCCGTACAAAAAGCCGAAGTTTCCTGGAAAAGAATAAAACCGTTAATGAAAACTCCCGAACGGCTCGAACCGCTTGAAATACCGGCGCCCGCCGAAGTGACTATCGAAAATCTTTCGTTCGCCTATGATAACGAGCCGATTTTTTCGGGGCTTTCGCTCACGGCGCGCCCCGGCGATATTATAGGCGTTACGGGACCCGTCGCTTGCGGCAAATCGACTTTCGGTCGCGTTTTTCTCTGCGAAACGCCTTATAGCGGCTCGATTCGTTTCGGCAAACGCGAATTATCCGACCTCACCCCGCGCGAAATAGCTTCTGCCGTGGGTTATCTCGGTCACGACCCCGAACTGAGCGCCGACACGGTTAAAAACAACGTGCTTTGCGGAAGCGAAGAAAACGCAATGAGATATCTCGAAGAAACCGCGCTTAAAGGCGAAGTTCTGTCTATGGAGAACGGCGAAGAAACGGTAATCGGCAATAACGGTATTCGTCTTTCGGGCGGACAGGCGCAACGGCTTGCCCTTGCGAGGACTCTGGCGCACCCGCGCCCGATTATGATTTTAGACGACCCGTTTTCCGCGCTCGACCGCAACACCGAAGACGTAATTTTCTCGAACCTGCGCGACTACGCGAAAGATAAAGTCGTTTTTCTTATTTCCCACAGACTGTATCACTTTCCGCAGACGCAAAAAATAATATTTATGGAAAACGGGAAAACGACGGTCGGCTCGCACGACGAATTGCTGAAATCCGCGCCGACCTATAAAAAACTGTACGAAAGTCAGACGGGAGGAAAAGACGATGAAAAAGAATAAATCGGGTGTGTTTACAGCGATAGGCGCGGCTATAAAAATGCGTCCGTTGCTCGCCGCAGTTACCGTTTTATGCGTGGCGGCTTCGGTCGGGGCTTCTCTTATTCCGCCGTTGATTCTCGCCCGCATTATCGACCGACTGGCGGGCGGAGCGTCGCTCGCGTTTACCGCCGCTCTTCTGTATTTCGGCAGTCTTGCGATCGAGGGCGCGCTCTCTTCCGCGCAGGAAGCATTGCTTGTCGTATTCGGGCAGAAAATGACCCGCGCCATACGTTCCGAGATGTCTCAAAAACTGACTAAATTATCGGCAAGCTCGTTGGTTTCGCAAAACCCCGGCGAAATCGCTTCGCGCTTTTCGGGCGACGTGGATACCGTCGAAGCTCTTTTTACGTCGGGTATTATCAGTATGGTTGCCGACGCGTGTCGGATTATTTCCATACTTGCGGTGATAGCGGTAAAAAATACGGGGCTTGCGCTCGTTTTATTGCCGATACTTCCTCTGTTCGCCGTCTTTACGCGCCGCGTACAGAAAAAAATGCTTGCGGCTCAGTTAGAAAACCGCCGCGCGGTCGCGGCGGAGTCCGGGCAGGTGCCGGAAACTCTGCGCAATATAAGAACTATTCACGCTCTCGGCATAGAGGATTATATGGAACGCCGTTACGACAAACGTATCGGTGAAAGTTACGCCGCCGTTGAAAAAACGAATTTTTACGACGCGATTTATTCGCCCGTGGTAATTCTGCTCAACGCCGCCGTCGTAGGGATAGTAATGATGCTTTCCGCGTCGGGCAAAGCGGAAATTCTCACGCTGTTCGGAATGTCCGTCGGTACTTCGGTCGCCGTAATAAATTACATATCTAAAATTTTCTCGCCTATCGAAAGCCTCGGTATGGAAATACAGATTATTCAGTCGGCAATGGCGGGAGTAAAGCGTATTGACGCGTTTTTATCTCAGCCGGAACGCGAAATTCCGTCGGAATCCGAAAACGGCATTCGCGGCGACGTTGAATTTTCTCACGTTACATTCGGGTACGACGAAAAAATCGTTCTGCGCGACTTTTCTATGACGGTAAAAGAGGGAGAACAAGTGACGCTGGTCGGAAGAACCGGGGCGGGCAAAAGCACCGTGTTTCGTCTGTTGCTCGGTCTTTATAGACCGCAATCGGGCGCAATAACGATTGGAGGAGCAGACGTTGCGGATATCCCCGACAACGAACGCCGCGCCTGTATCGGTTGCGTCGAGCAACGTTTTTCACGCATACAGGGAACGGTACTCGATCAGATTACGTTGGGAGACCCGCATATCACTGCGGAAGCGGCGAGATCCGCCGCAAAGCTTGCGGGAATAGACGATGCCGTTTCCGCCTTGCCCGACGGATATAATACCGTGTGTTCCGACGGAATATTTTCGCAGGGTGAACGGCAACTGTTATCGATTGCCCGCGCCGCGGCAGCCGACCCCGCGATATTGCTTCTCGACGAAATCACCGCTAATCTCGACGCCGAAACCGAAGCGCGGGTACTCGCCGCGTTACGTCGCGCGTCTGAGGGGCGTACCGTATTATCCGTTTCGCATCGTATTTATGAAAATCTCGGCGGCAGAACAATCGAAATCAAACGATAACCGCGAAATACTCAAACGTACAAGTTGTCCGCACTTATTCGGTGGGATTCTTCGTTTCACTCAGAATGACATATTCTATTTATTTTTTCTGTCATATTGAGCGCAAGCGAAATATCCCATTGTACAAGTTGCCCGACCGTATTCGGTGGGATTCTTCGTTTCACTCAGAATGACGTACTTCATTTATTTTTTTCATGTCATATTGAGCGTAAGCGAAATATCCCATTGTATTAAGTGTTCCGTACTTATTCAGTGGGATTCTTCGTTTCACTCAGAATGACATACTTCATTTATTTTTTTCATGTCATATTGAGCGTAAGCGAAATATCCCATTGTATTAAGTGTTCCGTACTTATTCAGTGGGATTCTTCGTTTCACTCAGAATGACGTACTTCATTTATTTTTTTTCATGTCATATTGAGCGTAAGCGAAATATCCCATTGTATAAGTAATCAAAAATAATCTTTTATCGGCATTTTATAGCCCCTCGGTCAATTCCGACCGAGGGGCTTAGCTCACCTGTGAATAAAATAATAAAACGTTTCGTCTTCGCGCGTAAACTCCATACCGCACGCAAGTAACATTTTTCTCGATTTTTCGTTGGCTTTGTAACACTTAGCCGTAACGCGGCAACCTATGCTTTCGGCAAATTTCACGGTTAATGCGAAAGCCTCGCTGCCTATACCTTTTCCCGAATGAGCCGCCGAAATTCTGCAACCCGCTTCGATATGATTGTCCAGCGTGGAATTATATATTATCGTTTCACCGAC
Organism: uncultured Clostridia bacterium; assembly: GCA_934254815.1. Taxonomy (GTDB): domain Bacteria; phylum Bacillota; class Clostridia; order Christensenellales; family Borkfalkiaceae; genus UBA10281. The sequence continues at coordinate 14,279 of CAKQME010000019.1, forward strand.
CAACTTTCCGTTCTCGCTTTCGCGCACGGCAAAATTTATACTGTCTCCCACGGCGCGGTCGAACTTTACTATGTCGTAAAAAGTGTTTTCGTCTATCGCGGAAGTTATGCTTTCGTCTTCCTTATAGTCGTAACCCCAGTATTTGTTGTTCTCTTCGTCGGTGCAAAGCGCGAGATATTCGGGCTTGTCGCTTTCGGTTATTTCCGACAGTACGACCTTTTCGCCCTTAATAACGGGGATTTGCACACCGATAAACGGAGAATCGACTTTGACGATATTTTTGTTTATCATTAAAATCGGATTATATTGTTGTTTAGAAGTTCTCAGCCCCGCGTCGCCGCTGTCGTCTTCGCGGTTGACGTACTCAAGTTCGCCGTATATGCTTTCGACGTATTTTACGAACGCGTTGAAAGTTGCGGGATACGCCCCCGCAAAACTCTTTAACGCCTTTTCTATATGTATTATCAGCGTATCGCCCTGAATTTCGCCAATCGTAACCGAAATCACTTCGCCGTTTAATTCGTACTTGCCGCCGATAAGCCCCAGATCGAAAAACTTTTCCGCAAGCTCGCGGGTGTGGCGGTATTCGTCGTTTTCTTCGAGTAACCCGTCGCCGTGTTCCGACTTGTATTTATCGAGAAATTCTCTGACTTTCGGCAAATCGTCTTTCGTAAACGGAGTAAATTTCGCTTCGGGATAAGTGTTTAAAAATTTGTGAATGTGGTTACGCTGCCCGCCGAATTTTTTCCCGACGAAATCGCGCATTTCCCTGAACGAATAAACATAGTCGCTCCACTTTCCGTCGTAAGCGTAAGAGAGCTTGCCGACGACCTTGTTTTCTTTCATCTTTTCAAGCGTTTCGTCGCTTACGCCGTAGAATTTAAGCGGCAGGTTATTCTTAAGACAATATGCCTTTAATTGCTCTATAGCCTCGTTTTCGTCTCCGCCGAACGGATAACTGAACGCGGGTTCGCCGCATACGTCCTGACGGGAAATAAACGCTCCCGACATAGTTAAGCAAAAGGCGAGATTAACGCCCTTGTTCCACATAAAAAAACTTCCGACGGAAACGTCGTTGACCCTTAACGGACTTTTGTCTATGTACGGTTTATATTTAAGCAACGTCTCTACGGAATATTTTTCGAATTTCAGCATGTTATTTGCGTAGGTCTTCCTCGTGTTCTTCTATGTAATCGAGTATTTCGCTGATACGATCCAAATCGTCCCGCGTAAAATAATCTATATAAAGTCTGCCCTTGTTGTCGTTGCCGATAGCCGCAACTTTCGTGCCTAAATCGCGTTGCAGGCGTTCTACCAGCTCTCTGAGTTCGGGGCTTTGTTTCTGTTCGGGTTTTTCTCTGCGTTTTTCGGTCGGAGCGTTGAAATCGCGCACGGCTTTTTCTATTTCCCTTACGCTCCAACCCTCCGCTACGGCTTTGCGCGCCAGAGCGGATTGTTTTACGAACGGCAACGTTACCAGCGAACGCGCATGTCCCGCCGAAAGCTTGTTCTGCGATACCAAACGCGTCACTTCGGGCGAAAGGTTTAAAAGCCTTAAAGAATTAGCTATCGCGGAACGGCTTTTGCCGAGCCTTTCGGCAACGTCGTCCTGAGTTAAATCGAACTCGTCCATAAGCCGCTTTATTGCCGAAGCTTCTTCTATGGGGTTTAAGTCTTCGCGCTGAAGATTTTCAAGCAGGGCAATTTCCTTAACCTGCCTGTCGTCGTAACTTTTGATAATCGCAGGTATAGTACGCCTGCCCGCAAGCAAAGAAGCGCGGTATCTGCGCTCGCCCGCGACTATCATATAGCCGTTTTCCGTCTTATTGACGGTTATCGGCTGTATTATTCCGTGTTTTTCGATACTTTCCGAAAGCTCGCGTAAAGCCTCGTCGTTAAACGCCTTGCGCGGTTGGTCGGGGTTAGGGTAGACCGTCGTTATGTCGAGTTCCGAAATTTTGTTTTCAGATTGTTCAACCATATCAGCCGACAAGCTCCGCAGCCAAAGCGGCTATTTCATTTTTGTTTTCTTCCGTCATTGCCGAAAGAATTTTAACCGTGGTTTCGGCAAATTTTATGTTTTTGGAATTTTCGAAAGCCGCGCGCATAAGCTTTGCCGCCGTCGGCGCCCACGAACCGTTTTCGATAAACGCGACGGTTCTGTTCTGATAATTGCGTTCGGTAAGATGCTCTATGAAAGTCTTCATAAACGGGAACATATCCCCGTTGTAGGTCGTTGTGGCGAGAACAAGGCGCCCGTATCTGAACGCGTCTTCCGTGGCTTCCGCCATATCCGCGCGCGCCAAATCGCATAAAATCGCCTTATCGCCGCGCTTTTCGAGTTCGGCGGCAAGTAACTCCGCCGCTTTTTTAGTGTTGCCGTAAACCGACGTGTACGCGATAAGCGTGCCGTCGCTTTCAACGTTATAAGACGACCAGATATCGTATAAACCGATATAATAAGCGAGATTTTCGGTGAGAACGGGTCCGTGTAACGGGAGAATTTTCTCTATATCGAAAGCGGAAGCTTTTTTGAGTACGCTCTGTACCTGAACGCCGTATTTTCCGACTATGCCGATATAGTATCTGCGAGCTTCGCAAGCCCAGTCTTCATCTACGTCGAGAGCGCCGAATTTACCGAACGCGTCAGCCGAAAACAACAGCTTTTCGCTGCTTTCGTAAGTCATTATAACTTCGGGCCAGTGTACCATAGGCGCGGCGATAAAACCGAGTTCGTGCGCGCCGAGCGATAATTTGTCTCCCTCTTTTACGATTAAACGCCTGTTTTCAAAGTCGTCTCCGAAAAAGTTTTTCATCATTGCGAAAGCTTTCGCGGAAGAAACTATCACAGCCGATTTATATTTTTCGGCAAACGCCGCTATATTTGCGGAATGGTCGGGTTCCATGTGCTGAACGATAAGATAATCGGGGGTTCTTCCGCCGAGTTCTTTTTCGAGGTTGTTCAGCCATTCGTCCTTAAAAGCTCCGTCCACGGTGTCGAATACGGCGATTTTTTCGTCGACGATAACGTAAGAATTATATGCCATGCCATTAGGAACGACGTATTGCCCCTCGAATAAGTCTATTTTTTTATCATTTACGCCGATATAGCGTACAGCTTCTGAAATTTTCATAAGTAACTCCTTTTTGTTCGGTAATTATTGTCTTTTTACATATTCCTTGACGGCTTCGAAAGCGTCTTCGCTGATAACGTGTTCTATGCGGCAGGCGTTATCTTCGGCGGAAGTCGGTTCAACGCCTACGCGTATCAGGGCTTCGGTCAGTATCTTGTGCCTGTCGTATACGGCGGAAGCCTTTTCCGTTCCCTCGGCGGTAAGAAAAATAGTTCCGTCGTCTTTAACGGTTATGTAACCGTTGGTTTTAAGTATGCCTACCGCGCGCGAGACGCTCGGTTTCGAATAACCTAATTCTTCCGCGACGTCTATCGCGTGTACGTTGGATTTTTTAGATTTGAGCCTGTAAATCGTTTCGAGATACATTTCCTGTGATTCGTCGGTTTTCATTGTTTCCCTCCGTCGATATATTTAACGTCCATATTTATAAAGTTTAAAAGCCGTTTTTGCCTTAACAACAAACCGCCGCGTTCGATAAAGAACTGATCGACGGCTTCCCATAGGAACACCCAGGCGAAAATGTCGATACATTCTATCCAGAGGGAATTGAGCTTCAATCCGTCGAGTACGAACATCAGGGCAAGCGCGAGAACGCCTATTATCGTAAACCATATCGAGATTACTGTTTTTCGCCGCATATCGCGTTTTACGTCTTGGTATTTAAGCGAAAAATAATTGCGTATGGCTTGGCGATAACGTTCTTTTTCGGTATCGTCTATGCAGTCGCTCGCGATTTCGAGCGAGAGTTTTTCTTTCGGGTGATATCCGTTGGCGGAATTTTCCAGAAATTCGGCAACCTCCGAGGAGATTACGGGTTTGCCCGTTTCGCAGTAAGGCGAAAGCATAGCCGAATCGTCTCCGACGGACATTTTTATAATTACCGTTTCGCGTTCGAAATCATTCATTTAAATACCTCAGACGCGCAATTGCGGATTCGACTTATCGTCTTCTTCTCTGACGAGAATAAACGCGTTATAGGGTTCGTCTATAGCGTGTTTACCTGTTTTGGCGTTTACCACTACGGGCATAACGGTGAGGAGTTCCCAACCGCCTACGCATTCGCGTTGAAGAATTTTAGAGAAGTTTTCGATTTCCGCCACAGCTTCGGCGGTATTTTTTCCGACGACTCTGCCGGGGCAAGGAATAAATTTATAAACTTTCATACATACACCTTTATAAAAACGGATATATTTATACATCTATTATATAACAAAAAGCGCGATTTGAAAAGGATAAAAAGGGAATTTTTGCAAATAGGCATAAAATTTTTTAAAGCTACTGTCAAAAAATTGACTTATTCACGGGAATATAGTAAAATATTCAGCGGTGAAAAAAATAATGCTTCCTTAGTTAAATGGATATAACAGTCCCCTCCTAAGGGTTTGCTATTCCTAATATGAACCCTTGAAGACGGGGCAAAACTATGCAAAAACCGCTCAAAATCGTGCGTTTTTGCGATACGGCAGACGCCTAAAATAAAATTTGGTGACCTAAATGGTGACCACGGCGAAAAAAGTTCGCCAAAGTGGGTATTACTATATCCTGTAAAAATTAATATATCTTTCCGTAGTTAAATGGATATAACGGCGCCCTCCTAAGGCGCAATTTCGGGTTCGACTCCCGGCGGGAAGACCAAAAAAACGACCGATTTTTCGGTCGTTTTTGTATTGTAGCGCGTTATTTATTCTTCCTTAAATTCGGTTAGCATTCGCAGGTGCGCTTGTCTGGAGTATTTCCTGAAGGTTGTCCACGGTAGGCTCGTATCTTGCGAGAAGGCGATTATCACGCCTATCAGTTCGCCTTTGTCTTTCGCCTCGATAATTGCCTTTTCATAGTCTTTGTTTTGTTGTGGGTTACCCCAATCAATCTGCTCACCGATTGAATTGACAGGTTTAATCGCCTTGCAAAAAACTTATTTGATGCAAAGCAAAACCCGTCGGCTTGCGATAAGGCGAAAATCTCTCCATGCAGTATTTTTGCGCGTGGCGGAATAGAAGTGATAGAATTCACTTTTTCGTCCAGTTTTATGTAGTTCCTACTAGTTATCAAAGTGTTTCCTCCTATTTATATATTTGTTAGCAATCTTGCGAACACTCGGGTAAAATTAAAAAGGAATCGGCAATTCCTTTTTAGGAAGGGAGCAGACTAATCTTCTACGTTGGCGTCAAACTTACGAATTGCCACTCCTTTTGATATAAGACCGTCAACGGCTGAAATTATCGCAAGCGATTCGTCTTCGTTGTCGACCACTAGCGAATCCAAGTTGTCAACTTGCATTAGTTTGCGTACTACTAGTCTGGCAAATTGATTTTTGCGTAAGAATTCAGCCATATCGGGAGCAAGTTCCTTTCTTCCTAATCCGATCAATTCCATAACCTCATACTCGGTATTTTCATCCACGCTGTAAGCAGAAAGGATTTTCTTGAGAACCTCGCCTACGGGCGGATAGCGTCTGTCGTTTTCAAGGTCGGAAAGGTATGCCGGGGATATTCCTATTTCTCCACAAGCACCACGGAGCGACAAATTGCACCTTTCTCTTAACTTCTTTATCATTTTTCCGAAGGTAACGCCTTCTGTGTTTGCAATTACTGCGCCGTCTTCTCTTCTGGGCATAGCCTTATATTTTGCCATAGTCTTACTCCTTTAATATATGTTCGCATTTTTGCTTACATTAGTATTATATGCAACTTAAAGCCATTTGTCAACAAAATTGCGAACATATTTTAAAATTTCTTTTAATTATGGTTATTAGAATTGATAATTTACATATAAACAGGGGAAAACATGCCGTTACCGAAAATCGTTTGACTTTTTGAAATTGTTTTTTAAAAAGCGATGAATTTTTGACCAAAACAAACGAAATAAATTATCGTATAGTTGGCAGTTTTTCAAATAATAAATCGAATATTGCTTATATACGAGCAAATTGTTGACAAAAAGACTAAAATATGCTAATATATTAGCACTATGGAAAGAAAATTTGATATAAGCGATTTCGTAAACGCACCCACAATTCAATCGACGCTCGTTTCTTTGACCGACAGGGTTAAAGCGCGCAGAAAGGAATTAAAGTTATCTCAAAAACTCCTTGCACAAAAGTCGGGGGTTTCTTACGCGTCCGTTCGACGTTTTGAAAGTACGGGCGATATAGCGTTCGTATCCTTATTAAAAATCGCAAGCGCACTCAATTGTCTTGAAGATTTCAACGAGCTTTTCGGCAGTAAAAGAATAACGAGCTTAAGGGACTTGAAGTTATGATTAAAGACATAAAAAAAGTTACAGTTAAGTATAACGGTCGCACAGTCGGATATCTTGCCGAAATCGAACCGTCCGTCATCGCCTTTCAATACGACGACGCCTGGGTGAAAAACGGCTTTTCTATATCTCCTTTATCGTTACCTCTCAATAATGCCGTTCACATTAGCAAAAAAGACTTATTCGCGGGATTATACGGCGTGTTTTGGGATTCTCTCCCCGATGGCTGGGGCGAATTGCTGATGAATCGTTTATTGAGCAAGAAAGGAATAAATCCCAACAAAATTTCCATTTTAACCAAGTTGTCGCTCGTGAATAAAAACGGCTTAGGCGGATTGACGTACGAACCTACTCAACCTTTTGAATACGAATACGGCAATTTTAATTTTGACGAACTGTCAAAGGAAATCGAAAAGATATTAAACGACGAAAACGAACCCGTTGATTTGGATTTGGTTTACGGTTTGGGCGGCTCCAGCGGCGGCGCAAGACCAAAGGCGCACATTAAACTAAACGGCGAAGAATGGATTGTAAAATTCGCTTGCAGAATCGACCCGAAAAACGTAGGCGAAAAAGAATTTATCGCAAACCAAACTGCCGAAAAATGCGGTATCAACGTAAACGAATATAAACTGTTTCCGTCCAAGTTATGCACGGGCTATTTCGGAGTAAAGCGATTTGACCGAAAAGGTGAAAGGCGTGTCCATACGATTTCGCTTGCTGCTCTCCTGGAAACTACTCACAAAATACCAAACCTTGACTATATGCATCTATTCCAGGTGATTCAAACCATTAGTGCGAAACCTACCGATGATTTATACGAGGCGTTCCGCCGTATGTGTTTTAACGTGTTCTATAACAACAAAGACGATCACGGAAAGAATTTTGCATTCATTTACGACGAAACGCTTAACGGCTACGCGCTTTCTCCCGCATACGACCTAACGCGCGTAACCGATAAATATGAGCACGAAATGACGGTAAACGGTAACGGCAATCCGACCAAAGACGATTTGCTTGCGGTAGCAAAGGAATTCAGGTTATCTGCTACCAAGTGCAAATCAATAATGAATTCGATTGAAAAAATCTGTATTAAACATGCAGATAATTGAAATATAATCGTGCTACAATACAATTAAAAGGGGGATTTTATGGATAAAGCATTATTAAACGAACGAGTTGTTAGCGCATATGAAATATCATTAAATTATCAAGAAGAAAAGGCTATTAGAATAAGCAGCAGAAACAAGTATCTAAAATGTGTTGACCCGCATTGTAAAAATCCTATTCTAAGATATTGTCACGGTGATAAAAAACAGGCTTATTTTGCTCATTTGACGAATACCGACTGCGACTACGATAGATTTGACAAAAATGATAACGAAATTTTTAAGGAATTACGAATATCTCTATCTCGACAATTTTTAGATCTCGGATATAAAGTCGAAACCGAGGTAAAATTTTTGGATCACCATTATTCTCCGCTACTTTGCTCAAACGGAAATGGTGCTTTCGTTATAGAAATGGGAGATTCGAAAACTACGCTCGGCTACGTAGAAAAATTATTGAAAGAGTACTCGTTAAAGGATATTGACGTTAAGTGGATTGTGATCGGAGAAGAGATGTTATTGTTTAAAGAAAACGGCGTGTCTTTTTTAAAGCGTTATTTACTGAACGAATCGAAAAACAATGATTTTATTTTAGTTGACAAGGACAAAATTATTCAATATCGACTTGATAAAAAGAAGTATCAGTTAAATATCGGTCAAGAAATATACAAGGAAAAAGCAGACTTAAAAGACCTATGCGTGTTAGACGGCGAATTATCTATCAAAGGTTATAATTCAAGGTTTATCGAATGGCAAAATCAAAAAGAAACTGAAATCGCTCAAACGTTATTAAAGGAAAAAGAACGCCAGGAATTAGCGGAAAAACATGAGCGAGAAAGGAACGCGCGATCAGAAATACAACGAAGTAATCAAATTATTATTGAGAATAACCCTGTTGCTGATGTTAGCACAAATTTTACTCATAATAATGACACACAACCGAATTGTAAATATACTAAGAGAACCTATACATGTTCTCAATGCGGCAAAAAGGTGGCGATAGCGAGTTTTATTTTACGCAAGGAAACCAAGGAACTTGCTGGGAATGTCATTATGGTCCAGAAAGATATAAAGAAATAAAAAAGCACAGGGGTTGGTAATGCCTATACTATTATTGCCATAGGTTCACGTCACCAAATTTGGTGACCTTTTTGGTTGCCTTTGGTTTTTGAACGCTATAAAAGTTGTTAAAAGACGTAAAAATTATGCAAAATACGGCGGGCAAACGGCGAAAATGACGCAAAATACGCATTTTAGGTATTTTGCAAACCCTACATTAGGGTCTGATATATCCTCCTAAGGGACAATTGTGGGTTCGATTCCCGCAGGGAGTACCAAAAAGCGGCGGTTGCAAAATTGCAACCGCCGCTTTTTGGCACTTTCTCGAAATCAAACCCCGTTCGTCAATACGGCGTCAGCCGTATTCTTGCCGAGGGACTCCCGCTTGCGGGAAACGGCAAATTCCCGCCACAATTATTTGCAAAATTGCAACCGCCGCTTTTTGGTGCTTTCTCGAAACCGAACCTCGTTCGTCAATACGGCGTCAGCCGTATTCTTGCCGAGGGACTCCCGCTCGCGGGAAACGGCAAATTCCCGTAGGATAAAACGACTTGTAGAAGTTTTTCAACTTTTTAAACCCGACTTTACGTTGTCAAGAAGAAATAAACGGAAAAGCTAAAGCAAAAGAATTTCTTGCTATGACGGCAGAAACGGCATATTTTATTTTTTAAGCCATTGCTGAAATATCCGTGTGCTTGTCGGTTCGATAATGGAAACATAAATAGTATATATAAAATTACGCGGGCGTAAGCATTGTGCTTACGCCCGCGCGAGGTTTTGTTAATGTTATGTCTTACCAGATATCGTCATGAGTGTCTTCGTTAAGCTCATCATTTATATCGACACCCGAAGTGGTTATAACGTCACCCATATCTAAAATTTCTAAATAAGGTTTTATATATTTACTCATTATTCACCCTCCTTACCGCTAAGCGTTTTGTTGTATTCGCTACGCAGATATTCGTAAACATTTTCACTGTAACACGAGTATACCGTTTCGCCCTCTTTTTCTGTTATCGAACTATCATTCTTAACCGCGTATTTATAATCGCCGCTTTCACTTGTCGATACGTCTTTTAACGCATTAAGCACTACCTCCGAATAACAACGCCCCGTATCGGCTTTTGTAGCGTCTATTCTGCCGACTGTTCCGTCTGCGTATTTGATTTCTATATACGCCTGAGCGGTCATCTTTAAATTATAATGGTTTGATTTTATGTTGGTTATCGTGGCGTAAATTTGGTAAGTATCACCGACTAAATTGAAACCGTCTTTATGTGTTATTGTTACTTTTTCGTCTTGTCCCGCGGCGGATATTTCGGTTTTGAACACAGCGCCGTAGTTTTCCACTAATTCGCGTTCTGCTTTTGAAATTGTCGAATACCAGCGTATTCCGTTTACGGAATTTATTCTTACGCTTGCACCCGCCGCCATAGCGTAACTTTTAACAGTTATAGGTGTTACTTTGATATTATCTAAGTCATTACCATAAATATTATCATAATTATACAAACCGCTATAAGTTTCGCCTTGTATGTTGTAACCTATGAGAGTTTCTTCTCCATCGTATGTAAGCTTTTTGGAATTCGCTTCGGTGAATTTAGTTACTTTGAAATTATCCATATACTCGTCGGTATATTGATATTGAACGCCGAAATAACCCTCAGTAGCAGTAAAAGCGTCGTTTTTATAATTGTTCAAAATCAATTGATTATTAACCATTATAGAAAGACTATTGTTGACGTATCTGAAAAGAATACTATATTTTTTCGCTATTCCGTCTTTCTTTATGATTCCTGGATTATTAAATGCCGCAGTTCTGTCTGTATCGTTACCGTCGTGAGAATAGAGTTTAATTCCCGTTGCGTTGATATAGAAATAATATGAGCCTGTTCGTCTTTCAAGTGTTCCTGAAGCTGTGGGAACCATTAAACCAATTCTTACGGGTTGAGAATTTGCACCTTCGATATTAGAACCTAAGAATAAATCGTAAGAAATTTCAAAGTTGCCCGACAGTTTTTCTTGATAATAGGCAACAGTCCATGCGCCTGTCGTTTTTATTACAACATTGTTATCTTCAGGAAGATATACGCTTGTTGCTTTATCTCCGAATTGTCCAGCCGCTTCGATATCCGAGTCTTCTATGTTAAATTCAGAATAGGTGATATTGCTTATTGTGTCACCCGTCCGCATAGATCTGAAAGCAAGATATCCCTCAGTGTTTGTCATTGTCTGTCCGTTTACAATAAGCACATCGTTTACTGTCGTATATAATTTACCGCAGAAATATATCATTTTAAAATTATATACTTTTACATCTCCGGCAGTTGTTCCGCGCTTAATATCCGATACAGTATTATTGCCATCTATTTCGCAACCGTTTTCTGTTATTGAATAAAAATAATAACCATTACCACTAAGAATATCTACCGATTTTTCACCGTTAAGCCCGCTGAATAATGCAATTCTTGAAGCCCCACCCGCACTGTTTATGTGTGGTTGTAATGCAATTTTAAAAGAAAGGGTAAAATCGCCGGACAATTTTTTATTATAAGCAAATGCCTTAGCCCAGGTCGTATTGCTTCTTATTCCCTCGTCGCCTCCGTCAAAATATCCTACAACATACTCGGTAGAATCGGCAATAATAAAATTATTCAGAACCGAAGAAGTAGTAAATGGTTTTACTCTGAAATTATCAACATAATCATCCACGCTTGAAGAACATAAAGCAAAATATTTTGTCTGCGCGGTTTCTAATTTACTTTCTAAATCGGACAATATCTGCGTGTCATTTACTACTACCGAAAGTTTATTGTTGACATATATAAACGTGAAATGGTATTTACCGTCAAGACTTTCATTTATCGTAATACCGTCGGCAATCTTAATATTATTACTTTTTACCGTAACAGCTCTTTCTTTTGTAATGCTAACATAAAAAGCTCCCGATTCCGGAACGGCGTGATTTATATTTTCGCCCTCGCCGCTTACACCCGGAAATAACGTATATCTCACTTCTCCGTTACCTATAACAGAATCAAACTCAACAACAAAATCGCCGGTTAATTCTTTGTTGTAATAGGTACTATAGTAGTTGCCTCCCACATAGTGACCGTTGGATATAGTCCAACCTGACCAGCCCTTAGAAAAATTGTCGGTTCCTGTTTCGAAATCGTCAAAAGTTTCAACTAATCCGTCGGCTTTTACTTCCGTCGGAGAAGTGAAAAACATAGACAACCCAAGACATAAACAGACCGAGGCAATCAGCGCGGTTAAAGCGCAAATTATCTTTTTCATCTTTTTTACTCCCTTTTAACGCACTTTTGCGTTATAAATTTTTCTGAAAACATTGTAACACGCCCAAAATTGTTTGTAAATACCCCCTTGTTGACAAAAGTTATACTCTCGTTGTTAAATCGGCGTAACAACAAAGAAATTATATCGGAAACGGCTATCAACCACCGAAAAACTGTCGTTTTTGTGCAGTTTTGTATATTTTTTTAATATTCGGCTTGATTTCGCTTATAAACTATGATAGTATATAATCAGTCAGGCTATATCAACAAGACGTATCAGACATAAGTTTTTTATATATATAATCATAAAATATAGCAGACAGGGAGATTACAATGAGTGTAAAATTCAATAAAGCAAAACCTTTCAGTAAAATTCTGATTTCCGTATTTTTGTTGGCGATAGTTTATATCGCGGCAAGATTTGCAGTGATAAATCAGTCAACCGAGCGGATAATCGACTTATACGCAACTTTCGGAAAATTCATATGCGAATACGATATTATTCTTATATCGATTATTCTCGGCGTGAATTTACTTGAATTGATAGATTATTTTGTAAATTCCAAACGAGACGAAGCAATCAATGCCAATTATGAATATCTTATGGGGCATATAGGTTTTCTTACCTTTTTCAAACAGTATTTTGCACCGATGTTTGCAAAAGGTCCGTATATATTCGCAACCGAAGATAAAAATTTTTCATTTATAAGAAAATTAGTTAATTTTATTGTGGGAATAATCAAGTTTGCGTTCTGGCTTGTAATGATATTGCTGTTTATCGCTATGGCGAGTAAACAGGAAGTAAAAGATACCGTAATAAACGGAAATAAAGATTATATTTTTACCGCGCTTGTACTCTTTGCATGTATCAATTGCAATATTTTTATATATGTATTGTATAAAATATCTCCGTTATACTCGTCAAGGACGTATGAAGTAGTAACCTATTATAGCGACGGTTCGGTGACTGCCGAAACGAAGTCGCAAAGCAATTTTGTGGCAATGCTTATATTGTCGGCGTTTATTTACATATATTTCAGCGTATTTTATTTTTCATGTATGTCTACGAAATTAAAAAGAATAATCGAGACCGACAGGTTCTGCAGATTTCTCAAAAAGTGCGGCGACAACGAAAGCATACTCGCTTTTTATCGTGAAAAATAATCGTAACCGACTTTTAAAACGAAAATTTATATAAAAAAAATCTCAGGCGGGAACCTGAGATTTTTTTATAAAATTGTTATATTCTATCAGTATTTGACACTGTTTAATAAATCGACGTACGTCGGGAAAGCCCATTCGTTTCTTCCGACGTTTTCTTCCAACTCGTCGCAGAAACTACGCAGATATTCCATTTTACTCTTTATTACGTCTTTATGATATACCGCGCTTTCATTCTCGTCGTCTATATCCGCAACGGCTTTTAAACCGTCTTCCAACATTCCTACGGCTTTATAGGCTTCGTTCGTAAGTTTCGACACCTTTTCAAGCATCTTCTTTTCGGCAACCGCGTCTACCTTAGCCGCTTCTTTATAATAAATTTCTTCCGATAATCCTTTCTGATACTTTACTACGGCGGGGATAATTTCGCGCTTAGCCATCCAGAGCATAGTGCGAGCTTCGATATCGAGCGTTTTAACGTATCTGTCGAGCTTGATTTCGTATCTGCTCTTCATTTCGGTACCGGTGAAAACTCCGTGTTTTTCGAAAGTCGTTACGTTTTTGTTATCGAGATATGCGGAAAGAGCGTCTACCGTGGTGGGCATATTAGTAAGCCCTCTTCTCGCGGCTTCGGCTTTCCATTCCTCCGAATAGTTATTGCCGTTGAAAATTATTCTCTCGTGCTTTTTGAACGTATCGCGCAAAATATCGTCGAGCTTGTTTACTCCGCGTTTTTCTATTTCGGCGGCGAGCAGGTCGAGTTCTTCGGCTACGATTGTATTTAAAACAAGGTTCGCGCCCGCAGACGACATATCCGAGCCGACCATTCTGAACTCGAATTTATTGCCCGTAAACGCAAACGGCGAAGTTCTGTTACGGTCGGTGTTATCTTTGGTATAAACTATGTTTCCGCCGACTTTAGACTGAGCTTTTACCTTTTCTTTGCCGGCTTTTCCGCTCATAAACGAGTCGATTACTTCTTCCATATCCGTACCGACGAACATCGAGACGATTGCCGGGGGAGCTTCGTTGCCGCCCAGACGGTTATCGTTGCTCGGTGAAGCGACCGAAACTCTCAGCATATCCTGATAATCATCCACGGCGGCTACAACAGCGGCGAAGAAAGTCATGAATTTTTTGTTTTCTCCGGGCTTTTTACCGGGGTTCAACAGATTTTCGCCGTCGGAAGTCGCTATCGACCAGTTGTTATGCTTTCCGCTTCCGTTTATTCCCGCAAAGGGCTTTTCGTTTAACAGACAGACCATTCCGTGCTTATTCGCAACCGATTTCATAACCGACATAGTGATCTGATTCTGATCTACGGCTAAGTTGGCGGTGGTGTATACGCAGGCGAGTTCGTGTTGAGCGGGCGCGACTTCGTTATGCTTGGTTTTGGCGTAAACGCCGAGTTTCCAAAGCTCTCTGTCAAGGTCGTTCATATAATCCCATACTCTCGACTTGATTTTGCCGAAATAGTGATCTTCGAGCTCCTGACCCTTAGGCGGTTTCGCGCCGAAAAGCGTTCTGCCGCAGTTTATAAGGTCTACGCGTTTTTCGTAAGCCGCTTTATCTATAAGGAAATATTCCTGCTCGATACCGACGTTAGCCATAACGTGTTTAGGAACGTTTTCTCCGAGCAACTTCAATATGTTTTTCGCGCTTTTATCAAGCGTTTCTATACTTCTGAGCAGGGGAGCTTTTTTATCCAGCGATTCGCCGCCGTAAGAGCAGAAAACCGTGGGTATATAGAGCGAGCCGTCTTTTACGAACGCCGAAGAGTTCGGGTCGAAAGAAGTATAGCCTCTCGCTTCGAAAGTGGCGCGCAGACCGCCCGACGGAAAGCTCGACGCGTCGGGTTCGCCTTTTATCAGGTTTTTACCCGAAAACCGCTCTATAGTGCCGTTTGCGGCAGGTTCGATAAACGCTTCGTGTTTCTCGGCGGTAACGCCCGTCATAGGCTGAAACCAATGCGTATAGTGGGTTGCGCCCTTTTCTATAGCCCATTCTTTCATAGCCGCCGCAAGCTCGTCGGCAAGGGGGCGTTCCATAGGAACGTTCTCGTCGATGCAACGGTGAAATTCGTTATACGCCTCTTCGGAAAGGCGTTTTTTCATCTCTTCGTCCGTAAAGACGTTTTCCGCAAAATGTTCGGATACTCTGAAATTTTCCATGTTACTCCTTTGTTTTTAAACTATTTTCTATAAGCCCTTTAAAGAGCGGGTGCGCGTTGTCGGGGCGGGACTTGAATTCGGGGTGGAACTGACAACCTATATAATACGGGTGGTCGCTCACTTCGACCGTTTCGACAAGTCTGCCGTCGGGCGAAGTACCCGATAATGTCAAGCCGCCGTTTTCGAAATCGCTTCTGAATTCGTTATTGAATTCGTATCTGTGGCGGTGGCGTTCGGATATACTCGTTTTGCCGTAAGCCGCGGCTATTTTCGTACCAGCTTTAAGTTCGCAGGGGTACGCGCCGAGCCTCATAGTTCCGCCTTTGTTGCTGATATTTTTCTGTTCGGGCATAAGGTCGATAACCCTGTATTCGGAGTTTTCGTCGAACTCGCCCGAAGTTGCGTTTTTAAACCCTAAGACGTCTCTCGCGTACTCGATAACCATCATCTGCATACCGAGACATATTCCGAGACAGGGTATTTTGTTTTCTCTGGCGTATCTGCAAGTTTCAATCATTCCCTCGGTGGCGCGATTGCCGAAGCCTCCGGGAATAATTATGCCGTTTACGCCTTTGAAAATTTCTTTTTCGGTCTTTTTGTTGATAGTTTCGCTGTCGACCCAACGTATTTTTACCTGCGCGCCGCAAGCGTAGCCGCCCGCTTTCAAGGCTTCCACGACGGACAAATACGCGTCGTGAAGATGAACGTATTTGCCGACAAGCGCGATTTCCACGTTCTTTTTAGCCGTTTTTACGGTGTGGATAAACGCCCGCCAGTCTTTAAGGTCGGTTCTGCCTTTCAGTTTGAGTTTACGCGCCACCACTTTGTCGAGTCCGTTTTTGTGGAGTTCGAGCGGGGCTTCGTAAAGACAACCCATAGTGACGTCGGAAATAACGCAATCTTCGTCGACGTTTCCGAAAAGAGCGATTTTACGGCGTATATCTTCGCCCACTTCGCCGTCGGAACGTACTATTATAATATCGGGAGAAATGCCTATGCCGCGAAGTTCGCTGACGCTGTGCTGAGTGGGTTTGGATTTGTATTCGTCCGAGCCGGATATGTAAGGTACAAGGCAGACGTGAATAAACACGCA
This sequence comes from uncultured Clostridia bacterium, assembly GCA_934254815.1. Lineage (GTDB taxonomy): Bacteria > Bacillota > Clostridia > Christensenellales > Borkfalkiaceae > UBA10281. The sequence continues at coordinate 30,557 of CAKQME010000019.1, forward strand.
GTTTTCTCTGCCGACGTCGTAAGAATATTGACGGATAGCTTCGAGAAAGTGGCTCGATTCGATATCGCCTATCGTACCGCCGATTTCGGTTATTACAACGTCGGCTTGGGTCTTTTCGGCGTTTTTACGGATAAAGCGTTTGGTTTCGTCGGTGACGTGCGGAATAATCTGCACGGTTTTGCCGAGATATTCGCCTTTTCTCTCCCTCTCGATTACCGAGTAGAATACTTTACCCGAAGTAAGGTTAGACAACTTATTTAAATTTATCCCCGTAAAACGTTCGTAGTGTCCGAGATCGAGGTCGGTTTCCGCGCCGTCGTCGGTGACGAAAACCTCGCCGTGTTCGAGAGGGTTCATCGTACCCGGATCTACGTTCATGTAGGGGTCGAATTTTTGTACGGCTATGGTGTAGCCGCGCTGTCGAAGCAGTCTGCCGAGCGAAGCCGCCACGATGCCTTTTCCGAGACCCGATACGACCCCTCCCGTTACGAAAACGTACTTAGTATTCTTCATATAAATTTCTCCTGTAAAAGTTGTACAAATTTTATTTTTTTACGAAAATTCTATGCAAAAAGCGGTATTTTTTGCCTTAAAAAAACAAAAAAGGGCGTTTTTTTTTAAGGACTTTTTATCGCCCTCAAAAAAATCGCCCGAAATGACTTTCAGCATCGCGCGGTTAAGCGCGTTTCAAAACAAGCAATATAATATAACAAACAAGGCTTATTTGTCAAGCGCATTTTTACACTTTTTCAAAAAAATTTTCGGCTTAAAAATTTTACACTTTCTTTCGTCAGAATTGTATTTTATTTTGCAACAGTGGGATATTTCGCTTACGCTCAATATGACATATAAATTAGATATTGACAATATGACATACTTATTTTATGTTTTCTGTCATTCTGAGTGAAACGAAGAATCCCACCGAACAAGCGATTACCCTTTCTACAGTTGAATTTCGGATAAATCGCCCGAAAACAGACAGTAAAATATTGACATTAAAAAAAACGGGTATATAATACGCCTGCGCCTTGAAAAAATATCGGACGGAGGTGAGATTTTGAAAGGAATATATTTCTTGGCAGATAACCGAAAAATATTCGCCGTAAGGTTTACCGAGCCTGTTCCCGACGAATTGTTCTGAGCCGTCCGAAAGGCGGTGAAACAATGGATAGCAACGTTATAGCCGATATAATGTTCGGTTACGGTATAGAACAGTTCGTAATAGGCGCGATAGTAAGCCTTGCCGTAATGCCGATAAAGCGGAAATTCAAACTCGATTTAAGGCGGGAACTTATAGTAAGAATAATAATTTCCCTTGCGTTTTCGTCTTTGCTTGCGGGCATATTGTCCAAAGAATACGCATGGGCTGCGGCGACGGTTTCGGGGTCTTTGGGGTTGTCTTACGTTATAAGCAATCTTGCAGGCAAAAAGAAAAGCCCTACTGCGGAACAGTTAATCAAATCGATTGCGCCCGATTTGACTACCGAACAGATAAAAGCGGCGTTAAAGAACAAATTCACACAAGAAGAAATACGGGGAGCGTTGACCGAACTTCTCGGCGGGCGCGCGCCCGAAAGCGAAATAGAATTTTTAGCGGGAATAATAACCGCTTTAAAGACTTTCGGTTATTAAGAAAAGCGGGCAGGTTTTACGACCTGCCCGCTTATTTTATTACAGCATATCGTTTTTTGCCATTACCGCTCAACACAGCCGCACTTATTCGGTGGGATTCTTCGTTTCACTCAGAATGACATGCTTTGTTTGATTTTTCTTGTCTTATTGAGCGTAAGCGAAATATCCCATCATGCAAGAAGTC
>CAKQME010000020.1 GCA_934254815.1 uncultured Clostridia bacterium
GAAAGTTTACGCGAACTTCAAAACGAAACGCTTATGGAACTTGCGCGGGCGAAGATTACGGTGGACAGGCTTACGCTGAGGCAAAAAGAAGGGTTTCTATCTGTTTTGCCTTTCGGCGCAAATCAATTCGGAACGCTATGCCAGACAAGAATAATACGAACCTTGCAAAAACGCCGCTATTTATGCGCTTTTTTGCAAATTCTCGGATGGTGTACATACAGTACTACCGTCCTCGCCTTTGCAACAAATCATCAAAAATATCGGCGTTTTTGTTGCATGCAAGTCTAACGGCGTGTTTTTAGACTAAGACAAGGCGCGCGAATGGGTTAATACTGTCCGTATAACCCGTGAGCGCAACACGGTATTAGTCAAAAACACGCCGTTAGACCACGGTTCGTATTATTCTTGTCTGGCATGAGCGTGTGTTGCCCGCAAGTTCGGCGGCGAATTTCTACCCGTTCGCGTTTTCGGGCAAAACCGATTCGAACGGGTTTTATATCGGCAGAGATAAATACGGCACGAACGTCATCGTGGATCTCGACCGCCGCGCGGAAGATAAAACGACGAGCAACGTTTTAATTCTCGGAAACAGCGGACAGGGCAAAAGTTATTTGCTGAAACTTCTGCTTACGAATATCCGTGAGTCGGGCAAGAAAGTGATTTGTCTCGATCCCGAACAAGAGTACGAAGAACAGTGCAGAAATCTCGGCGGCTGTTATATCGACTTTTTATCGGGAGAGTATAAAATAAATCCGTTAGAGCCGAAAGCGTGGACGGAACTCGACGAAACGAGCAGAAAAGAAGAAAATACCGAGAACTGTCCCGAAGCGTTTAAAAAAGTAACGCGGCTTTCGCAACACATCGCGTTTTTAAAAGACTTTTTCAGGGCGTATAAAGATTTCAACGGCAGACAAATCGACACGATAGAAATTCTTTTAACGAAGCTTTACGATAAATTCGGTATCACCGACCAAACGGACTATACGCAGAAAAGAGCGAAAGATTATCCCACGATGTCGGACTTTTATGCGCTCTGCGAAGAGGAATATATCTTGTACGATAAAGGAAAGAAATACTTGTATTCGGAAGAAACGTTGCAGGAGGTGTGCCTCGGAATACACTCTATGTGCGTGGGCGCGGAAAGTAAATATTTCGACGGGCATACGAATATCACTGCGGGCGATTTTTTGTGTTTCGGCGTAAAAGGGCTGATGGACTCTAACCGCAGGCTGAAAGACGCTATGCTGTTTAATATTCTGTCGTATATGTCGAACAGGTTGCTCGGCGAAGGAAACACAGCGGCAAGTATCGACGAACTGTATTTGTTTTTAACGAATATGACGGCAATCGAGTATATCCGAAACGCCATGAAACGCGTTAGAAAAAAGGACTCGTCGGTGATACTTGCGAGTCAGAATATAGAGGACTTCCTTCTGCCTTCGATCCGCGAATTTACGAAACCGCTGTTTTCTATTCCTACGCATCAATTCCTGTTCAACGCAGGACAGGTCAATCCGAAAGAATATATGGACGCGTTGCAGATAGAGCCGAGTGAGTTTGAACTCATACGCTATCCCGAACGCGGAACGTGTTTGTACCGTTGCGGAAACGAGAGATACTTGCTCGAAGTCATCGCGCCCGGATATAAAGCGGAACTGTTCGGCAGCGGAGGCGGAAGATAATGGCGATACCGATTATCCCTATACTCAAAAAAATAGGAACGGCGGTACTGTCGAGTAAAAAAGGACGGAAAGTGGTCGGCGGAATTATCCTCGGAAGTCTGGTGCTTTTAATGACGCCCGCGGCGGTAGTGCTCGGGATATTTTCGGGCAGTATGGATATAAATACGGACGGCGTGCAGACGATTGTAAAAGACAGGCAGGAAACGGAAGAAAAACGCTATACCGAGATAGAACAGGCGATGACGGAAGCGGGGTATAGCGAAATAAAGATACGGGAAGCGCAGGCGATATATTCGTTTGCGCTTTTTAATCTATGCCAGGCAAAAATGATACGAACCTTACCAAAACGCCGCTATTTATGTGCTTTTTTGCAAATTCTCGAACGGTGTACGTATAGTACTACCGTCCTCGCCTTTGCAACAAATCATCAAAAATATCGGCGTTTTGGTTGCGTGCAAGTCTAACGGTGTATTTTTAGACTAAGACAAGGCGTGCGAACGGGTTAATACTGAATGTATAAGGCGTGAGCAGAACGCAGTATTAGTCAAAAATACACCGTTAGACCGAGGTTAATATTATTTTTGCCTGGCATCGGCGACAACGTTGCGGAAAAACTGACGGAATGCTTTTTAGCGGAGACGGACGAAGAACTCGCAGAGAAGATAAACGGCCGTTTTATACGGCGTTTTCGGTTGACGAAATCTCGGCAATTCTCGAAAGCGTAAGGCAGGAATACGGGTAGCGATAAAAAATCTTTACTGTTTTTCTTTAATCCGGCGTAAAATCTTTACTTTTTATTGATAATGTGCTATAATAAGTAAAGATAAAGGAGACTTAACTATGATATCGTATGACGGATTAACGCGCTTGCTTAAACAAAACGGCTTAAAAAAATCCGAGCTGACAGAAAAAATCGGCATATCTTCACGAACGATAGCGAAAATATCGAAAGGCGAAAAAATCGCGGATAACGTAATTTTGCGTTTATGCGAATTTTTCGGCTGTAAAAAAGAAGACTTGTTTGAGGAAGTCAGCGACAATAAAGTGTTGCAGATTTTGCGGGAAGAAAAAAACGCAAAAATCAGCGGCGGCTTGTATCACGAAACGCAAGTGCGACTGACGTATAATTCAAACCGTATCGAGGGCAGTAAACTTTCCGAGGATCAGACTCGGCTTATTTTCGAAACGAATACGATCGGCGCGGAAGAGGGATTACCTGTGGATGATATTATCGAAACGGCAAACCATTTCCGCGCAATCGACTATGTGATCGACTGTGCCGAAGAACCGTTGACAGAAGAAATCATTAAAAAGCTGCACAAAATATTGAAAACGGGAACGAAAGATTCTTACCTGCCGTGGTTTAACGTCGGCGAGTATAAACAAAGAGCAAACGTAGTGGGCGGCAACGAAACAACGCCGCCTTCGAAAGTTGCTGCGGCGATAAAAAAATTGCTTGCCGAATACAATAAAAAAGAGGTTACGATAAACGATATCATAGAATTTCACTACAATTTTGAAAAAATACATCCGTTTCAGGATGGAAACGGCAGAGTGGGAAGGTTGATTTGCTTCAAAGAATGCTTGCGGTTTAATATCGTGCCGTTTATTATTGAGGACGGCAAAAAAGCATTTTATTATCGCGGTTTAAAGGAGTGGAACTCGGAAAAGGGCTATCTGACGGACACTTGCCTGGACGGACAAGATCATTACAAGGCAATGATAGATTATTTCGATAAACAATAATTTCGACTTAGATCATGTTACTTTTTCTTTTGCTTTTCGCGATTTAACCTACAATCTTTTTTTAAAAATAGGTTAAAATGGGTTAAATGCAGATAACGGGGAAAAACGTTTCATATCAAGGCGTAAGTGAAAACTTGTCTTGTAAATTTTATAAACAAACAGCAAAACGTCGCGTGTAAAAGCGGCGTTTTTTCATATAAAAAATTTTAAGGAGAAAGAAAATGGAAAACGAAAACTTTATGACGGAAGAGCAGAACCCCGTGGAAACGACGGAAACGGAATCCGAAAACGTAGAAATTTCGGTAACAGCGGAAGCGGAACAGATTGAGTCCGAAGATCGCAATTCGAAAGAAACCGAAATTGCGGTTGAAGCGCCGCACGACGTTGTAGGCGTTAGAGAAAAAGAGATTACCGATTATCGGTCGTATGTGCGTGAAACGGTTGAACGCCAAATCGACAAATATGAAAAAACAAAAATCGAAACTTGTTCGCCGCAGGAAATCTTCAACGACGCGTTTGAGTGCAACGCATATACTATGATTGCTGACGCGCTCTTTGACGACGAAGTCGAGGATGAGATATGCGAAGCGTTGGCTAACGAGGGCGACGATATTCTCGATAATTTGTATTCGGAATACGTTGATTCTCCCGATGCGAGCATCAGAAGTAGCGAAGATGCGATTGCATTTATAAGAAAATACTGTCAGTCGGCATATCCCGAAATTATGAATCGTTCTTCACTCAATTTGACGATTTGAGTGTGTTGCTACAAGGAGAAACGTAAATGAAAATCAATGCTGTTTTACGGTGCGAAGAACCGGAAATAAAGCCTCGTGCATACGAGGTGTCGGACGTGATAACGCTTTCGGACGCGGAATACAGGAGTGTGCTGAAAGAGCCGTTGAAAGACAGAGAATATCTGAAAGGGCGAACGGGGCAAGACGCCTGCGTGTTGCTTCTTTCAAAAACGGGCAACGACGGAATTCTCGTGGATACGCAAGGGTATGACTATCCGAGATACTCGGCGTTTATACCGAACGCGAAAGATATAATAAACTCTTTCGTGCAAACGCTTGCAAACTACGCGGTGTCGGAAGGAATGCAAAACTCGGAGGACGGTATTTGGGGCGTAAGTAACGATGAACTGTATTACCATTTCGGCGCAAACGTAAATAAGGATAACGCGTTCGGGAAAATGCTGACGAAAGCGTTAAAACGGCGATGCGAGATCGAAAACGCGGAACTTGTCGATGACGGTATCGAATACGAGGTAAAGCGCAAATACTGCGAAAACTTAAGAGAAGAGGAGTATGAAGACGAGCAGGAATGTACGGATATGCGAACGGCGGAGGACATTGCGGAACAGGCGGAATATGCGGCGAACGCGCCAAAATGCTGCTCGAAAAAAGAGCGGGCGTTGAATATGCTCGGAATGCTCAGCTCAAATATAACGGACGAAGATATCTATCACGACGAAAGCGAACACAACGAAGTGGCGGAGAAATGCCATTCGCTTGATATGAATATGCAGTAAAAGTCGTTTCCTATTTGGTTGCAGGAATAAGCGAAGGGGTTGCAGTAGCACCCCTTCGCATTTTACAGCGGACGGCAACGCCGACCGCAAAAGGGATTTTGAGAAAAACTGGCAAGGGGTTGCAAAATAAGACAGATTCAGAGAAAAGAGTCGAGTGTTAGAAAATACGGCGAAACAAAAAGAAAAAACAAGGCGTTGCAGGGCGCGAAGGAGGAGAAAACTATGTTCGAGCCGAAAGATAAAAGGAAATTCGCGCTGTGGGTACGCGAAGGAACGATGGCGAAAGTAGAGAAATTATACCGCGCGGAAAATGTGAAAAGCCGCTCGGAATTTATAGAAAAAGCAATCAATTTTTATTGCGGTTATCTTACGGCAAACGACGGCAAAGAATATTTCCCGCAAGTGATCGTTTCTACCTTGCAAGGCACGCTCGGCGCGTTTGAAAATCGCATGGCAAGCCTGCTGTTCAAAATGGCGGTGGAACTTTCAATGTCGTTACACGTTACGGCGGCGAACAGCGAAATCGACGAAGGAACGCTTGCAAAACTTCGCGGACTTTGCGTGGACGAAGTAAAGTGTATTCGCGGCGCGGTGTCGTTTGACGACGCGTATAAATTTCAGAAAGGGTAATGGCAAGGCTAATTGTAAAGTGGCGGTATATCAAGCCCGGCGCGCCAAAGCAAGGCGAGCATTACGTCGACTATATCGCAACGCGCGAAGGCGTGGAAATCGAGAACGAAAAGTGGAAAGACGAACCCGCCACAAAAGAGCAGGAAAAGTTAGTTAATCGGCTTATAGATGACTTTCACGATTGTAAAGACAGTTTCGAATATCAGGATTATTTGTCTGCAAAGACGAAATATACGGCGACGACGTTTATAGACAAAGCGATAGAAGAAAACGTTGACAGGATCGGCAAGAAAGAAAACTATATCGGGTATATAGCGATGCGCCCGCGCGTTGAAAAGTCGGGTTCGCACGGGTTATTCTCTTATACGGACGAGCCTATAAAACTCTCCAAAGTAGCGCAAGAAGTCGGCTACCACGATGGCATTGTGTGGACGACGATAATTTCATTAAGACGCGAGGATGCGGAAAAACTCGGCTATGATAATTTGTTTGCTTGGAAAACGCTCTTGCGCTCGAAATCGCAGAACCTTGCAAACGCTATGGGAATACCTATAACGGATATGAAGTGGTATGCGGCGTTCCATAACGAGAGCGGTCATCCGCACGTTCATCTTGTTTCGTATTCGACGGGCAAAGAACCGTATATGACGAGGCAAGGTCTTGAAAAGTTAAAAGCCGCCTACGCGCACGAGATTTTTAAGAATGATTTATACGAGATTTACGAAAAGCAGACGGAATACCGCGACGAACTGCGAGCCGGCAGCAAAAAGAAAATAGCGGAAATCATACGCGATATAAACGGCAAAAAATACGAAAACGAAACTATTGAACTTATGCTGAAAACGCTTGCTCAAAAACTGCAAAAGCATAAGGGCAAGAAAGTTTACGGGTATCTGCCGAAAGAGATAAAAAACTTTGTTAACGGTGTTATAGACGAACTTATGCGGGATAGCGACTTGCAAAAATTATACGAATTATGGTACGAACAACGCGAAAACGTATTAAAAACGTATAGGGATAAAATGCCCGCAAGGTTACCGCTTTCCGCAAACGAGGAATTCAAGTCGGTGCGTAACGCGGTGATTGCGGAAGTGCTGAATATATCGTTTTCGGACACGCCGACAGTAGACGAAACACCCGCCGAACCGATGGATAAAGAAATAGAAAAAAGTGAAAAGAAACAGCGAAATGACTACAAAACGGCGTGGCAGTTTTACGATTGGGCAAAGGTTTGCATGGATAAAAACGGCGAAGAATATAATCCCGAATTTACCGTGAAATTATTAGTTGAGGCAGCGAACGGCGGCATTACCGTGGCGAAATACAAACTCGGCAAAATGTTCTTGAATGGCGACGGCGTGGAGAAAGATATATCGAAAGCGATCGATTGGTTGAAACAAGCGGCAATGGAAGAAAACGAGTTCGCGAAATACGCGCTCGGCAGGCTATATCTGAAAGGCGAAGAGGTAGAAAAGGATACGGTTGCGGCGGAAGAATATCTGTTAAAATCCGCAAGTCGCGGAAATAAATACGCGGCGTATTTGCTCGGTAAAGAATACTTGCGCGGCAAGAATTTTCCAAAAGACGTAGAAAAGGCAATAGACTATCTGAAACGTTCGGCGGGAAAAGACTTTGACTTTGCGGAATATACGCTTGGCAGAATATATTTATTCGGACTCGGCGTAGAAAAAGATTTACCGCTTGCAATGGAATATCTTCGCTCTGCGGCGGAAAAGGGCAACGAGTACGCGGCGGAACTCATCAGGCAGAAAGAGTTGTTCGATAAACAAAGCATAAGTCTTTGTATAAGTCGTTTATTCAAATATTTGTGCGGGGTATTGCAAGAAGAGGCGGAAGCGGAATTCAGCGCAAAAATAATGAGAACGGATAAAAAACTCCGCCGCAGAATAGCGGAGAAAAAGCAGGCGCAAGGATTGAAATTAGAATAGGAGGAATAGCCGAAATGGCACAGTTTGTATATTTCACGCCGCAGGAAAAGGAAACGGCGAGAAACGCGGATATAGCGGAAATGTTAGAACGGCAAGGCGAACGATTAAAGCGTAGCGGCTCGGAATACGAATGGGGCGAGGGTAGCGAAAGAGTAACCATACGCGGCAATCTTTGGTATTATCAATACGAGCAGAAAGGCGGTAATGCCGTGTCGTTCGTACAGAAATTTATGGATAAAACCTACGTCGAGGCGATGAAATTCATTCTCGGCGACGGCGCGGGCGAGATTAAACAAGTTGAGCCGAAACAGGTAAAGCCAAAAGAGAAAAGAGAATTCGAGCCGCCCGAGCTTGCAGAAGAACCGAGAAAAGCGTATGCGTATTTAAACGTTCGTCGCGGAATACCGAAAGAAGTTCTCGTCCCTTTTTTCAAAAAGAAACTCATAGGCGAAACGAAGAAATATGCAAACGTTGCGTTTATGGGTTAGCCACGAGTAATTGTGTTTGAACGCGCCACAACGCCGCTATTTACGCGCTTTTTTGCAAATTCTCGCTCGATGTATGGATATACACCTTCGTTCGCCTTTGCAACAAATCATCGAAAATATCGGCGTTGTGGTTGCAAGCAAGTCTGACGGCGCGTTTTTAGGTTAAGATAAGGCACGCGAGCGGGTTCATACTATGTGTTATAACCCGTGAGCGTAACGCAGTATTAGCCAAAAACACGCCGTTAGACCGAGTTCAAACACAATCACTCGCGGCTAAGAACGGCAATCTGAAACACGTTAATCTGCGTTCTACCTATGCGAATTCCACGTTCAAAGGCAACTCGCCCGGTTGCACGCCCGAATACTCGTTTCATTGCGCAGGGCAGAGCGAAAAACTGTATTTATTCGAAGCCCCCATAGATATGCTCTCTTTTATAGCGATGAAAGGCGACGGCTGGCAGGATCATAGTTACGCGGCTTGTTGCGGCGTGAGCGATAAGGTATTGTTTCAGATGCTGAAAGACAATCCGAATATAAAGAAAGTGTTTTTGTGTCTGGATAACGACTGGGCGGGACGAGTCGCCGAATACCGAATCGCAGAAAAACTGAAAGAAAACGGGGTTGAGTTCAATATAAAAATACCGAAAGGCAAGGACTGGAACGACGACCTTTTGGCGACGAAAGAACAATTACAAAACACGGAGGTGAAAGAATGTCGGGGATTACAATACTCATAATAGCGGCTGCGGCGATGGCATGTACGCTCGGCGGCGTATCGCTTTTGGCGCACGTTTATACGCTGAATAATATCAAAAGCAAGACGGTAGGCGACGGGCAGCACGGTTCGGCACGGTGGGCGACGAAAAGCGAAATAAAGCGGGTTTACAGGCATATTCCGTTCACGCCGAATAAGTGGCGGGCGCAGGCGAAAAACGGCGTTAAACCGACCTGTAGGCTCACTAATCGCAAAAAATCTATCGAAGAAGAACTGCCGCAAGGGATAATCGTCGGGTGTAAAGGCGGGAAGAAAAATACTATGGCGATGGTGGATGCGGGCGACGTCCACGCGCTTATGATAGGCGCGGCGGGCGTGGGTAAAACGGCGTATTGGTTGTATCCGTGTATCGAGTACGCCTGCGCGAGCGGAATGTCGTTTTTGTCTACCGATACCAAGGGCGACGTTATGCGAAACTACGGCGGCGTTGCGAAAGAGTACGGGTATAACGTGTCGGTGATTGATTTAAGAAACCCGACGAAATCCAACGGCAATAATCTGCTGAATCTTGTTAATAAGTATATGGACTTATACAAGGAACACCCGAACCAACTTGCATATAAAACCAAAGCAGAAAAGTATGCGAAAATTATATCCAAAACGATTATCCTGTCGGGTACGGAATCGGCGTCGTTCGGGCAGAATGCTTACTTTTACGACGCGGCGGAAGGTATTCTCACGGCGACGATATTGCTTGTGGCGGAATTTTGCGAACCGCAGAAACGGCATATCGTGTCGGTATTTAAGATTATACAGGAATTGCTCGCGCCGTCTGAAAAACGAAATAAGAATCAGTTTCAGGAACTGATGGCGTTACTTCCGAACGACCATAAAGCGAAATGGTTTGCGGGCGCGGCGTTGAACGCTTCCGATCAGTCGATGGCAAGCGTAATGTCTACCGCACTTTCGAGATTGAACGCCTTTCTCGATTCGGAACTCGAACAAATACTTTGTTTCGATACCGAGATAGACGCGGAAAAATTCTGCTCGGAAAAGTCCGCTATATTTATCATAATGCCCGAAGAAGCGCCGACGACGTTCTTTATGATTTCGCTTATCATTCAGCAGTTATACCGCGAGATTTTAGCGCTAGCGGACGAAGAAGGTGGCAAACTTAAAAACCGTTGCATCTTCTTTTGCGACGAGTTCGGAACGTTACCTAAAATTCAGGACGCGGAAATGATATTTTCGGCATCGCGTTCAAGGCGGTTGCAGATTGTGCCGATTATACAAAGCTTTTCACAACTCGATAAAAACTACGGAAAAGAAGGCGAAGAGATCATCGTGGATAATACACAACTCACAATTTTCGGCGGGTTTGCCCCGAACAGTCCGTCTGCGGAAGTTTTATCCAAAGCGCTCGGACGAATTAAAGGCAATGCCGAAAGGACAATTCGTCGTAATGAAAACGGGCGCGCACCCGATGAAAGTGAGGTTAAAACTGTTTTTCGATTGGGGAATATCTTTCGGCGAGACGTATACCGTAACAGAAAACGCGAACCGCAAAGTGGAATACGCCGAGAAGAAAGAACTTATAGAAAAAATCGTGGAAAAATACTGTCCCGATTTGAAAGCCGAAACGGAAGAGAAAGCAAAAACTCGCGGCGGTATAGGCGGGCAAATGCAAGTAGAAAGCAGACGGCATTTTGCAAACGATTTGCGGACGAACAGGCCGTTTTTGAGGACTTCGTCGATAAAAAGGCAGTATCCGTTGTCGCCGACGACGGAAGAAGAAAGGGATGAGAATGAGCCGACTTGATTTTTTATACTCGAGCGACGTTTCGTCGAAAGCGGTTGCCGTCTTTTTATACCTGCTCGACCATGCGAATAAGAATGGTGAATGTTGGCCGTCGATACCTACGATAGCGGAAGATCTGAAAATTTCCGAATCGACGGTTCGTCGGGCGGTAAAGGAACTGAAAAAGGCGGGGCTATTAAAAACCGAGCAAAGATTTCGGCAAAACGGCGGCAAAAGCAGTTTATGTTATAAAATAAAAAGCGGCGTTCCGCCGTAAAGACTATCGTCGGAACGCCGCCGAAAAAATATTATTTACTTACAAGGGCGTTTTATACCCATTTTCTGACAGGAGGCAGGTGTCATCATGACAGGAGAATGTGAACGTACCCAAGGGAACGATTAAAAGCAGAGAAAAAAGTTTAAGTATAGGCGCGACGATAATTTATCGGAGATAAGCCGAATCGTTTGGTGAATACACGCGAAAAATAATACGGATCGGCATATCCGCTTTGTAACGCTACCGCGTTTATGGGGTAGTTTGTATTGCAAATTAGTTTTTCTGCATAATCCAGTCGTAATTTATTCAGATATTCTACGGGAGAGACACCAAATTCTTTGTTGAAAAGCCGCCTTAAATAGTCCTGATTATAGCCGAGGCTTTTACATGAAGTTGCCAAAGAAAACTCTGTATCGGTAAATTTTTTTTCAATGGCGTTTTTCAGGCGTAACGCTATTTCGTTGTGTTTATCTGCGTATACAAAGTTTGCTAAAAGGTCTGTAAAAGTTAAAAATAAGTCGTCGACGATTTTTTTTCGGTTACCTTGAATATTTAATGAATGAATTGTTTCCGAAAGACGCAAAAGGTTTCCGCCGAAATCATTGATACACAAAGTTTTATCAATATCGAAGGGTAAAGAGTCGGTTTGCAAAAACAAATCCGAAAACGTCGTTTCGGAAAAATTTTTGTGGTTTGTGTTTGGCGGGATAATCAGAACGGAATTTTTTTGTAGTTTAAAAATATCTTTTTCCACGACGGTTGTGCAATCGCCGTTTTTTACCGTTATGATTTCAAAAGAGGGGTGTTGATGTTCGAAACAGCCCTTGATGTCGTCGTTTTTTCCTGTAAAAATAAGTTTCATAATAATAGTTTATCATAAAAAGTCTGAAATGTCCATTATTTTATACGAAAAAGCCATTGAAAAGTACGAAATTACGTATTACAATTATAGTACGAAACTCAAGGAGAAAAAGAGTATGAAAGTTTTAACTTATACTGGGCCGCGGGCGTTGGAAGTAAACGATGCGGAGTCTAAAGCGTTAAAGCCCGATCACGTTCGCATAGCGACGATGTATACGGGTATCAGCCACGGAACGGAGATGAATATCTATCGCGGCGACGCTCCGCAATGGACGAAAGTGCAAGATCCGAAAACGAGATTGTTTGAAGAGCCTGCCGAAGGACAAAATGCGTGGACTTATCCTATAAGCAGCAATCAGGACGGCGTTTGGTGGATGGGTTACGCTGCCGTCGGTAAAGTCATCGAAATAGGCGCGGAAGTAAAGGATATCGCCGTCGGAGACGTGGTATACGTCGTCGCTCCGCATGAAAGCGAGATTGTAGCGTGGGAAGGTTCTTGTACGAAGTTGCCCGCAGGGATAGATTACAGAACGGGTATCTTCTTAAACAACCTCAATACGGCGTTTAACGGTATTTTAGACAGTCGCATTAAACTCGGAGATTACGTCGTGGTATCGGGGCTTGGAGTACTCGGTCAACTTATCGCGCAACTTGCAAAGAAGAGCGGCGCAACGGTTATCGGTATAGATGGCTACGATTTAAGACTTAATAAGGCAAAAGAACTCGGCGCGATAGATTACGCGTTTAAAGCGGGAAAAGGTACGGCTGAAAAAGTGAAAGAATTGACAGATTATCGCGGAGCAGATCTCGTGATCGAGGCTTCGGGTAGCACGCGCGGCTTGCAGGAGGCTATTCGTATGGCGGCATACGACGGCAACGTTACTTGCATAAGTTGGTATCACGGACCTTACGACGTGCTTGATTTTTCGGGAGAATTCCATCATAACCGCGTAACGATCAGAACTTCGCATACCTGCGCTATCGATAAGGCGATTTCTAACGCTTGGGATATGAAACGCAGAAATGAAACCTGCGTTAAGTTGCTTTCGGAATTGAAATTATCCGACTTGATAACCACCCAGATTGATTTTAACGATGCGCCTAAGGCTTACGAACAAATCGATAAACACGGCGAGCAGGTTATTCAGACGATTTTGGATTATACGAAGATAAACGAGGAGATTTTATGAAAGACGTTATAGTTACCGGTGGTTCGCAAGGGCTCGGTTTAGAACTTGTAAGAAATTGTTTGAAAAAAGGTTATAGAGTTTATACGTTGGAAAGGCATATAAGTCCGGAGTTGAACGCGCTGAAAGGCGATAACTGCTTTTTATTCGAGTGCGACGTTACAAATCTTGAAAAATTACAAGAAATAAAAAACGAAGTGTTAAAGCATACGGATAAAATCGATTATATTTTCAATAACGCGGGCGTATGGCTCGATGGTAAAAGACTGTTACTCGAAGACCCGGATTTCGATTTTGACATTATATCGAAACAATATGAGATCAATGCCGTCGGCGTAGTGAAAGTCGTAAGGACTTTTATCGATATGGTGAAGAAAGGCGAGGGGAAATGTATCGTTAATCTCTCGTCGGAGGCCGGCTCGATCGGAAATGCCATGCGTGTGTGTGAATACGGATATTGTATGTCGAAAGCGGCGCAGAATATGGCGACGAAGTTACTGCAAAACGCTTATCCCGAAATAAAGTTTTACGCGATTCATCCCGGCTGGATGAAAACACCGCAGGGATATATGGGCGCGACCGATAAATATTCGCCCGAGCAAGAGCCTTCGGATACGGCGGCAAAACTCGTAGAACTTGCCGAAACGAAAAAGTATGATTTCCTTTATGGCGATTTCAACGGCAACGAAATGCCTTGGTAAAAGATATCGGATAAAATGAAAAGGCGAAGATTTTTCTTCGCCTTTTCGTCAGTTAAAACGTTTTTTAATCGTTTTGCGAATTTAGAAAAGTTGACCGTTTTCGGCAAAACGCAGGTATACTTTTTTAAGCAAGAGTTACCTTTTTGTTTGTAAACGACCGGATCTCGTTAAGCCAGCAATCCTTCGTCGGTGCGGTTACGCTTATAGGATTATTATACTCAGAAACTCTTCCGAGATCTTTATATTTTGATTCTCCGAAACTATGGTACGGCTCGATTTGAACTTCTTTAACGCAGTCCGTATCATTTGCGATTCCGCCTATTTTTTTAAAGTGTGCCGTATTGTCGTTTACGTTCGGAATTATCGGACAACGCAAAATTACGGGTTTGTTTGATCCGTTCAGCGTGTGCAGATTTTTTAGAATTATATCGTTGTCGCACCCGACGTGACGTTTATGTAAAGAGTTGTCGGTTAGTTTATAATCAAAAAGAAAACAATCTATATACTGTGCTGCGGAAACAAGTTGTTTTTCGGAACAGTACCCGCTTGTTTCAACGCATACGTCGAGAGAATTAAGTTTTGCGAGTTTTAATAATTCTAAAAAGAATTCGAATTGAAAAAAAGGCTCACCGCCGGAAAAGGTTACGCCGCCGCGGGAGGACGAATAAAATACTTTGTCCTTTAAAACTTCGGCAATAACGCTTTCCGAAGACACGCTTTTACCTATAAGTTCCATGGCGGGGCAGGGCGCGCATTTTCCGCAACCGTCGCATTTTTCGCGTAAAAAAACGTGGTCTGTCGGCGATACTTTATGACAGCCTTTCGGACAAAGTTTTTCACACCGTCCGCAATGAATACAGCGTTCTTCGGAAAAAGATATTTCGGGCTTAAGTTTTTGAGACTCCGGATTATGACACCAAAGACAATGAAGCGGACACCCTTTCAGAAAAACCACGGTTCTTATGCCGTTTCCGTCGTTCGTGCAAAATCTTTGTATATTAAAAATATAGCCGTTCATTACTTTTTTTACCACGGAACTTGCAGATTATGCCCGCCTGTGGACAGTACCGTTTCGCCTATAATATTATCGGCGGCGGGACTTGCCAAAAATTTAATAAGTTCGCCTATTTCTTCGGGCTTTGCCAACTTCCCGCGCGGTATAGTTGCAGTATTAGCCGCGCCTTTGGTCATATCTGTTTTTGTTGCTCCGGGCGCGACTCCGTTCACGACGATTCCGTACGGCGCGGCATATAATCCCCACCCGCCTGTTATGGCGCGAGTACCCCATTTTGATATATAGTACGGGTTAGCGTTAAACATAAAGGCATTTTCGGAGGCGACGTTTACTATATGCCCGCGGATATCGTTTTTAATCATATAGTCGATCAGTTTTTGACATGCGAAGAACACCGCGCTCATATTCGTGTTTATAACCAGTTCCCAACTTTCGGGCGTAACGTCCATAGGGGATTCTCTTACGAGCGCGCCTGCGTTATTAACGAAAACGTCTATTCTCCCTAAATTTTGTATACATTCGTTGATTTTATCGTCCAAAACCTCGAGTCTGGCGATATCCCATATTATATATCTGCAATTTCGACCGATTTCGGCGCAAGCATTCTTTAAGGCTTCTTCGTTTCTCCCTGTTATAAGTACGTTTGCATTTGCCTCGGCAAAAATTTTTGCGGTTGCAAAACCTATTCCTTTCGAGCCGCCTGTTATTACTACGTTTTTTCCTCTGAACATAAAAATACTCCTAATTTATCGAACGTGAAATAATTTCATCTTGTATCGTTTTATCGAGTTTAACAAAAAAGTCGCTGTATCCTCCTACTCTGACTAAAAGATTTTTATAGTTTTCGGGGTCTTTTTGTGCTTTAATCAACATGTTTTTATCCACGATGTTTATTTGCATTTGCGGGTTGCCTAAAGCAACGTAAGCCTTAATCAGCGAAATTATAGTACTCTGCAAATTTTTTGTATTGTCGTTTATGGCTACGTTAAAAGTTATGCCGCCCAAAAAGCGAGCCGGGAGATATGCGGCTAAAGAAAGAATAGAGGCGGTAGGACCGCTTACGTCGTAACCTTGTATGGGATTAGAACCGTCGTGCAACGGTTGACCGGATTTTCTTCCGTCAGGGGAGGCTTCCGTGTATTTGCCGAACAAGGTATGATTTTTATAAGCAAAAGCTCCGGGAATCAAATCTCCGCCGCGATAGCATTTATAATTTTTGCAACATTCGCAGACTATATCCGCTACTTTTTTTGCAATCTTATCCGACAAATCGTCGTTATTGCCAAAATGGATAACGTGATTTTTAATATAATCGAGCAATAACGGGTCTGTGTCGTAGTTGCTTTTTACAACGGATTGTAAATACGATAAAGAAACTCTTTTTTCGTCAATCACTATTCGTTGTATCACGTTCAGACATTCTGCAACGTTCATTAAACCGAGAAAGTTGGCTGATAAATGATTGTATTTTGCACCGCCTTGTTCAATAGATTTTCCTTTTTCAATGCAGTCGTTGACAAGGCAAGACGTTCTTGCGGGATTTAGTTTTCCCGTACGGGCAGCTTCCAGCAAGAACGTGTTTTGTTCGTAAATAGCCGCATCGAGATGCTTTGACAGTTCGACGGAGAATCCGTTCAACATCTCATCCATGGACATTCCGTCCGTAAATTTATAGAATGCGTTTAAGAAGATTTGAAGAGTATTTACATACGGAGAACCGTTAGAAACCCCGGAACACGCTATAGGGGTTACTTCCGTACAGGTACTGTTAGTGTACTCTCGTGCAGCCTCGACGGAGTACCCGTATTTAAGCATAGAATCGGTTACTGCCTGATCGCTCCAGATAGTCGGGTTAGTATGTCCTTCGGAAATCAATTTCGCGGAATACTCTAACAGTTCGTCGCTTGTTTCATTTGTTACGCAAAGTGCAATATTCGGATCGGCGGCGTGAGTATGAGGTATAGAGTTTAAAAATCTTGCCGTCAGTTCGTTTTCGACGGCGACGCCCTTTGAATCCCTGCCGCCGAGCATAAATCCGGCGGCTGCCCATGATATTACGTTAGGAATATACAACAAGCATAAGCAATCTATAAGTTCTTGTGCAGATTTCTCGTTCAAAACGCCGTCCTCTATATCTGCTTTGTAATAGGGATATAAATATTGATCCGGTCTACCGAGAGAAAACAAACCGAACAGATTAAACGTATAGAAATGTATGCTTTGCAATGCTTCTCTGAACGTTTTTGCGGGGTAAGCAGGTACTCTTCGTAATATTGCGGCAATTTCAAACAGTTCGACTTTTCTTTTTTCGTCTGCGCTTTCGGCTAATTTCTCCGCTTTCTCCGCGTAGTTTTCGGCAAGTTCCAAAACCCCGTCGAGTTCAATAAGACAACTTTCGTAAAATTCGATTTTTTCGAGATTATCGACATTTCTTTTGTCTAACAAGTTTACTTTTTTTTCTATTTGTTTTTTAAGACCGACGACGCCGTATTTCAACAGTTTTTCATAGTCCAACCCCATATGGCTCGGCATGGCATTCGACATCAATTCCATTGCCCAAAAGTCAATCGAGTCTTTTAACTTTTGTTCGTCTTTAACTTCGAGATCCGGTTGCCCTACTATAAGTTCATTGTCGGAAATAATCGGCTCTATATGATTGAGCATATAACGTTCCGCCATTGCGCGCCGAATTCTTGAAGAACGTGTCGTCGGTGTTTTTTTCCACCCTTCCACGTAATAAATAAGTGCGTTTCCGTCCATTGTGTACCCGTATTTTTTGCTGTTTACGAATAACGGCGCATTATTTAAGTAGTATTCTCGCAAAAGTTTTACTCTTTCGGTCGCTTCTATTTCTTTTATCATAATTTTTACCTTTATATTGACATGATAAATTTTTTATGATATTATTATATAGAAATTTAGAGTTTATTTCTATCACATATTTGAATAAAAACATTAAAATAAGGAAATGTTATGATAAGTGAAACGTTTGATATAGGCAAAGAAGAAAAACCGATTACCGTATGTTATAATTCTAAGTATGCCCGCGAGGGACGCGACGGAGTAATAGACTCTTTACCTTATTACAAAATCAGTATTTTATTGACTTCCGGTATAAGGGCGAAATTCGTGTCAGGCGAGAGTTTAGAAGCGAAAGCGGGCGACGTTCTGACCATCTGCCCGAAAGACGCCCATTACGGTCAATTTTTCAGAAGCGGAATACATAAGTATATCGATTTTTGTGTTCCGTCGGAAATAGTTGACGTCGCCAATGAAGAGATAAGGGGATTGTTGTCGTTTTTAATCATTGATAAAAGTCGTTGCATTTATTTGTCGGATAATGGCAGGGAAGAAGTTTTAAATATAGTTAATCGGATAGTTACGCTTTTATGCGAGAACCCCGCAAACAAAAGGATGCTCCTGTCTGCTTATTTCGTTTTGTTGTGCGATTTTATAGGGAACGCTTGCAAAACTTCCGAAACGAGGTATACGGAAAAAACGCCGGAATTATTATTTAAGGCGATAGAATATATGGAATATAATTTTAATCTTTTAAATTCAGCGCATACTGTTGCGGAATATTTCGGCTATAGTGAAAGACGATTGACTGATATCTTCAAAAAATATTGCGGGGTAACCGCATACGAGTACCTTATATCGGTGAAACTTAAAAACGCAAAAATGCTACTTGATCTTGGAGAAAACGTTACCACGGCATGTTTCGATTCCGGCTTTACGAACTATTCGCATTTTATACAACTATTTAAAAAGAAATACGGAAAGACTCCGTTGAAATATCAGTCTTTAAAAAACAGATGAAAACATTTTATTCGTATAATTACCGAATGTATAACGTTTAAAAAAATTATTTATTGTTTTGTTGACGATACTCCTTTGGCGTTTGTCCCGTTTGAGACTTGAACGTTCTGTTAAAATGCGCTAACGCGTTATATCCGACCAGTTCTGCGATATAAGTAACCGTGTAATTGGTACTGGTTAATAGTGCGCAGGCTTTATTTATTCTCAATTTACTCACGTAAGAATTAATAGTTTCGCCTAAATAGAGTTTAAAATATTTTAATAATGCGGCGGGAGAGTAATTACTTAACTTATAAACGTCGGTTATTTTTAACGTTGCAAGATTTGCATTTTCGATTTCATACAATAAGGAGTTAAACCAGTCCGGTAATTGATGGTCGGTTTTTATCAATTTTCTATACAAGGAAGATATTGCGCTGATCAGCATTTCGATGATAATAAATTGGTTGGATACGTCATTGTTATCGTTTGAATAGGAAAATTTCAACAAATTTGATTTATGCAGAAAATAGGTAAGGTCGGTTTCAGATAACAAAAAATGAGTTGAGTGCTTTGAAATAGTGTCAAATGCTGTCGGGGAAATCGCATTGCATAAATATTTTAGTTTTTCTTCCGTAATAGCCAGATTTAAGTGTTGAGCCACAATGTTTTTCAGCGGTTGAATGGAATGGCGGTCATCAGGAGTAATAAAGCAAATACTACCGTGTGAAAGATTGGTGGAGAAAGAGTTGATTGTGTGTTTCAATTCCCCTTTGGTAACGATGAAAAACTCGTAAAAGTTATGATAATGGGAATATGCAGTTTCATTTTCCCATATATGAAACGAAATCCCCCCTTCGGGATAAAGGAAATCTTCCTCCCACATTATGAGATTACTATCGTATTTTTGTGGCGTGAAAACGCCTAATGTTTTTATAAGTTTCTTTTTGTAATTCATACAATCCGCTCCGTATAAAGAATATCAAAATAGACATAAAAAGTCAACTTAAAAAGCGTTAAACTAAAAAAAAAGATAGGTTTTGTAAAAAACACGTTGTAGACTGCGTTTTATAAATATGGTATAATATCACCGAGATTGATTATTATAACAAAAAAACACATCAATATTTCGAATGGATTTGTATTTTATGATACTCTTTCGGTGTTTGCTCGTTTTGTGCTTAAAGGTTCTGTTAAAATATTATAGCGTTTCAAAGCCCGAGGCATACGCTGTTGTTATTATTTGTTAGTTAGTGTCAGTAAGCAGTGTGCAAGTCCGTTTTACTTTTAAGTCCGCAACGTAGGAAACTATTGGTTCTCGAGATATTCCTTAAAATATTTAACTAAGGCGGCGGGTGGGTAATTTGCTTTATTATAGGCATTGTTTATCGTCAGTTTCAAAAAATTCATTTAATAGTTAATTGCCGACATACCTTTTCACAACCTTCTGTCGATAAATTTCTTCCATAATCTCAACAAAAATGTGAAGTGAAGTCAATATGAATCAACGTAAAATAAAAAGATATTCATTATAGTGAAAAACGAGAGGAACGAGTATTATTTATATGTTATGTTTGTAAGGGGACGTTCGTATTTTCAGAAAAAACAAACTTGTCGATATGTTTAAGAGGTGAAAATTATGAAAATATTATTTATAGGCGATAGTATAACCGACGCTGGGAGCGGCGGTAAGAATTATCCCGATTTAACGGGATATACAAAGTACGTTGCGGAAGAGTTCGGCAGCGGTAACGAGTATTATAATCGCGGTGTTGCGGGTAGCAGAAGTTGCCACGTTTTAGAGAGGCTTTGTAAAGATTTGGAAGAAGTCGCTCCCGACGTGGTTGTTTTGCTTGTCGGAACTAACGATATTTCAAGACAATACGATACGAATTATGAATGTACTCCCGAAATTTTCAGACGAAACGTATACGAAATTATAATGACGGCGAAGAAATCCTTAACGGGCGTAAAATTTATTCTCGTCGAACCGTATACGCTCAACTGTATGGTAAAAGAGCGGAAGCAAAGGATACGGGAAGTATGCGATTACGGCGTCTATAAAGAGGTTATAAGAGATCTTGCTTTCGAGTATGCCGACGGCTACGTCAACATAGCAGGCGAGTTTGCGAAGAATTGTATAGGGTCGTCTTGGAAAGAATTGACCGCAGACGGTTGCCATCCCGCGGAAAAAGGACAAAAAATCATCGGTCGTTTGATTGCCGACGAAATAAAACGCACGATATTTACGGAGAGTGATGAATAAAAAATGAAAGGCACAATAAATTTAACCCGAAAAGCAGACAGAAGGAGTCGTTTTAAAAGCGATTTGCCGTTTTATATCATTCTATTACCTACGATAATAATGGTATTTTTGTTTTCGTATTTGCCGCTTAGCGGATTGTTACTCGCTTTTAAAGACTACAAGCCGAAACTCGGTATATTTATGAGTCCGTGGACGAGTATGGGCGGTTTTGCAAATTTCGTAGAAGTTTTTAAAACGCCTGCTCTTTCGAAAGCGATAGTAAATACCATAATGATAAATTTACTTACGCTTGCGTTGACTGTTCCTTTGCCCGTCGTGTTTGCGCTATTGATAAACGAAATAAAGAACGTGCATTTCAAAAAAGTCGTACAAACCGTAAGTTACTTACCGCACTTTTTGTCGTGGGCGGCGATAACGGGTATGGCGAACGTTATGCTCAACAATAATGGTATAATCACGAGTATTCTGGATGGTTTAGGTTTGCCGTCGTTATTGCTTGAAAAAGAAAGCGCCTTCGTGCCGATATATTTGTTTATTACCATATGGCAATGTTTAGGTTGGGACGCGGTTATATATCTTGCCTCTATTTCGGGTATAAGTCAGGATTTGTATGAGGCGGCGGAAATAGACGGCGCGGGTAAGTTCACTCAGGCGCTCAAAATAACCGTACCGAGTCTTATGCCGACGATGGTAATGTTGCTTATACTTAAAACAGGATCGATTTTAGGTTCTAACTTTGAACTTGTATACGGACTTCAGAATCCCGTTGCGTGGAAAATGGAAGTAATAGGCACGGCGGTTTATAAGTACGGAATAAATCAGGGACAATACTCGTTGGCGACGGCGTTAGGGTTGATGCAAGGGCTTATATCTCTTGCGTTGACGTTTGGTGTAAACGCTATATCTAATAAACTCACTAATGTTTCGATGTGGTGATAATATGGAAAATATAAAGACGGTACACATAAAAGTTTCTAATTCAAGAAAAGTATTCGTAGTGCTTAATACGCTGCTTATGCTTATATTGACGTTTATATTTTTCGCTCCGTACCTGCATGTTCTTGCAAAATCGCTGAACTCCGCAAAAGATACGAGTCTTGGCGGAATCGCACTTTGGCCGAGAGTGTGGTCGTGGGACAACTATAACGTGGTATTGCAGGACACTTCGATTATAAGAGGTTTTCTTTTAAGCGTGGCGAGAGTGGTGATCGGCTCTCTGATTTCGTTATTTCTCGACTTCTCTACGGCGTACGTTTTGTTAAAACCAAAACTTCGTTTTAAAAAAGCGATAATTTTGTTTTTGACTTTGCCTATGTTTATAAACGGCGGAATAATCGCAAATCTCGTGGTCTTTTCAAAGTTGGGCGTGTACGACACGTTTTGGGTGTATGTATTACCGGGGTCGTTCAGTTTTTACTATATGGTAATTATAAGAACGTATCTTGCGGGAATACCCGCCTCGCTTATGGAGTCCGCGAGAATAGACGGCGCTTCCGAGTTTACTATATTGTTTAAGATAATGTTGCCGCTCAGTATGCCGATAGTCGCCACTATTTTGTTATGGTGTGCGGTAGGGCATTGGAACGACTGGACTACTACGCTTTACTACACTATGGATAAAAATTTGCAGGTATTGCAATACGTTTTGCAAGCATCGGTAAAAGAAGCAACAAAAATTCAGGAAATGATTCAGGATGCTCTGGCAACGGGCAGACCGCTCGGCGATATAAGCACCGATATTTCGGGCGACTCGATACAATCTGCGCAGATTATCGTTTCGACCATTCCCATCGTTATGATTTACCCCTTCTTGCAGAAGTATTTCGTAAAGGGCGTAATGATAGGTAGCGTTAAAGAATAAAAACGAAAAAAATTAGGAGGAAACCTATGAAAACTATTAAAAAAATCTTTTCCGTATGTATAGCTGCCGCATTTTGCGTTGCGAGCGTTTCCTGCGGGAAAAAGGACAACGGCAAATCCGACGTCATAGACGTCAATTATGAGTGGCTCAAAGATACCTACACCGATTCTTCGCAGTTATCTGACTACGCGGGGCAAAATCAAATCAACCTCGTTGCGTGGAACGTTGACGGTCAGGGCGGCGGCAAAACTTACGAGGCGTCCGACGACGTGGTGTCGAAAGAAATCAAACGCGTTACGGGTGTAAGCATAAGCGATAAATCGTTCGATAACGGCGGCGTTACTTCCGACGTTAAATACGGGCAACTTATAGCGACAAACCGTTTGCCCGATATCGCTTACGGTTCGAGTTGGACGGTTGATACAGATGCCGTATACGACCTTACCGAACTTATAGATAAATATTGCCCGACGATAAAATCGCGTATTCCCAAAAACGTATGGAATACGCCTATCGTAAACGCAGGACAGAAAGGCAAAGTTTACGGTATTCCTTACGCGCTGGGTAACATTGGTCTTTCTGCGGTTGACGAGCTCGCCGATCCTAAAAAGACTTTGATGTTCGAATATACCTACGATCCGTATCCTTACGTTTATGTTCGGGAGGATGTTTTGACGACGGCGTATCCTAATGCAAGAACTACCGAGCAATTAGGCGAGATATATTCGCAAAGAGGGAGTTTTACCGAAGAAGAACTTTTCGACGTGAGCATAACTTCTTCCGAACAGTTCAGAAATGAATTTTTACCTAAAATTTATAGCGTGCTTCGTACAACAAAAAACGAAGACGGCACGTATCGTTACCAAAAAACAAGTAAAAAATGGGTCGAACCGATGCTTGTAACCGACGGGCAGGACAGAGACACCTGGAGTTTTCTGGGCGTTTTAATACCGAGGTTACTCGGTTCTACCTTGCTTAACAATCAGTTTACTTACTGGGACGCAAAGACAAAAAAAGTCGAGAGAACTTTCAGTCAGGATTTTTACAAAGACGAAGTTTACGAATGGGCAAAGCTTATCGCAGATGGTAAATACGTTTCCAACTACGGTATGACGATAAATAACGCGGATATTCAAGCCGAACTCAACAACGGCAACTTTGCTATTGCATACTATCCCAACAACCTCGTTTCTGGTAATACCGCACAATATACGGGTATCAATGGTAAAACGGAAAGCGTTAAATACAGAAAAGTATATATGAAAATTCCCGTAAACGAACATTTCAAGTTTATCGTCGGAGGATCTGCGGCTCCGAGCGCGGTTTACTTTTTTAAGGATAACGTAAGGGAATCGGATCTTGCGCAACTGCTCCGTTGGCTTGATTATCAATGTTCCAGACTTGCCGATAAAGTTTACGCATGGGGACCTGCGTCGGCGGGTTTGTTTAACGAGGCGGAAGACGGGACGCGTTCTTATAAAGACGAAGACCTTGTAACTCAAATGGTTTACAGTACGGGTATCATGGGCTCGAAAGTTCAGAAATACAATCTTTCCAACGGGACGGTCAAGTCTGCAAAACCGGTATTTTCGTTTTTCTATAATGCCGGAAGTATATATCATCCTAAATGCGTTTACGACGTGTCTAAAATGTCTGACTTTCTTATGTCCGCATACGCTTCTGGCGTAGTCTGTTCCGACGTGGAAAAATGTCCCGTCGCACACCTTGCAGATATGTCAAGCTGGAAAAACTCTGAAATTGCGGGGATAGAGCAAACATGGGCAAAGAGAGAGCTTTTGGAGGCCGAGTTTAAGGCGGTGCTTCAAAGCGGCGCAAGCAGGAACAAATTCGATTCTGCCTATTCTACGCTTTTATCGGTAGCGGACAGAGCAGGTTTTACTTCGGAACTTGCCAACACCACCATTACAAACAGGTTTTTGGAACTTAATGCGGATTTTATAAGCAATTTGTTGGCATAAAGTCGAACAGGAGGAAAATATGAGGAGAAAAAGCAAATTTATTTTAGGTTGTCTTGCGCTTTCGGCCCTATTTGCCGCAGGCGGTGCGCTTACTACAAAAGCACCCGTTATGGCGGCTGAGAATGCCGTTACGATGACGATTGAAATGAACGGCGGTTTTCGCATTACGTCGAAAGACGTAACAGACAGAAACGGTAAAACAGACGACAACCGTTCCACGGCAACTTACTCGGAAGAGAATATGCTTGTTACCGAGTGGAACGGCGTGACTTTGACCAAAGGAACGGAGTTGGAATTTACGTATGAAAATATCCAACAACTTTTCCCTTACGGCGCGTTTATGAAATATAATGGTGCTGTCGACTCCGAAGGAAAAGCGCAGTTTGAAATATTGCAAAACGCATACGGTAAGGACACGGGATATAATTATAACTATATCACGAGCGAGGGGTATTATTGTCCGCAACTCGTGAATCAGAATCAGTTTCCCACTGCGATAATATTCGGCTTGTTTGAAGATTCGAACGGAAACGGAATAAAAGACGCAGGAGAGAAGTCGTATTATCAGGGCGATACGATAACGCTTACGAGCGATGTAACGCTTAA
>CAKQME010000021.1 GCA_934254815.1 uncultured Clostridia bacterium
AAATTATAGCGCAGTTGCCGCATTGCAACTAATTAGTCTTTCGGATCGGGAAAGGTTAAACGAAAACGACTTTTTCGTCAAGGGTAAAGTGCATTGCTTGGCGCAACCCTTGACGATAAAAGCCGCAAGCCACGAAAGAGAACAATTTTAGTTCGTTTCCGTTTTCTCCGTTCCCGTCGAAAGACAAATCTAAAAATAAAATTAAAGGAGTAACAAATTTTGAAAACTGGAGTTATTTATGCTCGTTATTCGAGCGATACCCAAACGGAACAGTCCATAGAGGGACAACTCCGTGTATGCAACGAGTATGCGAAAAACAACGACATACTCATTTTAAGAACCTATATAGACCGTGCTATGACGGGTACTAACGACAATCGTCCCGACTTCCGTCAGATGATAGAAGATAGCAAAAAACACGATTTCAATGTCGTACTCGTTTACAAATTCGATAGGTTTTCGCGCAATAAATACGAAACCACGAAACATAAGAAAACGCTTAAAGACAACGGCGTTAAAGTCGTTTCCGCTACCGAATATATTCCCGACAGTCCCGAGGCGATTATACTCGAAAGTATGATTGAGGGCTATGCCGAATATTACTCTGCCGAACTTTCTCAAAAGGTAAAGCGCGGTATGAACGAAACAAGACAAAAAGGTAACTTTACGGGCGGAACAATCATTTACGGCTATAAAGTAGAAAATCACAAAGTTGTGATAGATGAAGAAAAAGCCGAAGTCGTAAGGTTTATTTACGACCAATACGCGCAAGGTGTTTACGTTAAAGACATAATAAAAACGCTTACCGAAAGAGGTATTTTCAACCGAGGTAAAAAGTTTGCGAGAAATACCGTCTACAACATACTCAAAAACGAAAAGTATTCGGGTATTTACAGACACGGCAACGAAGTATTTACGAATATGTATCCGCAAATCGTGCCGACGGAAATTTACGAAAACGTAAGACGAAAGACCGAAACCAACAAATACGGAACTCGTAGCGTTGAAGTCGTGTATTTACTTCGCAACAAAATTAAATGCGGATATTGCGGCAGTCCTATCTCTGCCGAGTGCGGAACGGCTAAAAACGGACAAAAAATACGTTATTATAAATGTTTAGGACGAAAACACCAAAGTGGTTGTAAAAAGTCGCAAGTCAGAAAAGAAATACTCGAAAAATATGTGCTTGACAACGTATGCGAGCAAATGCAACGCCCCGAAATATTAGATAAAATGGCAACGTATTTACTGCAAGTGCAGGAAAACCGCATAAAACAAAACTCGGTTCTGACAAATCTCATAAAAGAGAAACGCCAAACCGAGAATACGATCAACAACATTATGCAAGCCATAGAATTAGGCGGACAAAGCGCAACGGTTATGAAACGTATGCGAGAACTCGAAGAAAAACTGACCGACATCGAAAAGCGATTGACGATTGAAAAATCTCAAACGGCGTTCAGACTTTCCAAAGAGCAAATAATAGACTATTACAAATCTGCGCTTGAAAAAGAGCCGCTACAACTGATAAATTACTTCATAAAAGAAATTCGGTTGTATGACGATAAAATGGTTATTATCTACAATACCCCAAAGACGATAAACCTTGACGAAAGTCAGGGTTTTTCTTTTTACGACAAAAACGTCAAAATGCCGTATGTGATACAAAACAGAGAGTATTACGGACTTAAAGATTTTAGACTTATAATGCGTATCTGACAATTACGCAGACGATTTATTCCACGGTGTTCTTGACGTGAGCCTCTCAGGTGCGTGTCGGTAGGCAAATAAACCGCCAACCGACAGCCCCGAGGGGCTTTTCGTTTGCCTTTGGCAAGATAACCTGACACACTCCTTTCTCACGTCAAGAACCTTTCGCGGCATAAAGCCGTCTGCAAGTGCTACGGATAAGGCGATACGAACCCACCCATACGAACCCCGAAAAGACCGAAACAACGGCACACCGACTGCCGAAAAACACAGATAAAACCTGAATTTTTGCAAAAGAAAACCTAAACCAAACACTTTCGTATTCGATTTAGGTTTTGATTGGCGGAAGCGAGGGGATTCGAACCCCTGAGCCCGTTAAGACTACACGATTTCCAATCGTGCCCGTTATGACCGCTTCGATACGCTTCCTTATTTACTTTTTCGCTTCTCTCTTTAAAAGCCTTTTTATTTTATATTATTTATCGCTTTTTGTCAATTATTTTTATCCTTTTTCTTCTTTTTTTCGCTTTTATTTTTTACTTTCAGAAAAATTTGGCTCCCACGCTTATTTTTATTTGACTTTAAACTTCGCTTTTTATATAATATACAAGGATATGAACGGCGTTTTCCGTTTAATCTGTTATTTCGTAAATTTATTATCGGAGGATATAATTATGGCAAATGTTAAAGTTGCGATCAACGGCTTCGGTCGTATCGGTCGTCTCGCGTTCAGACAAATGTTCGGCGCGGAAGGTTACGAAGTCGTAGCTATCAACGATCTTACAAGCCCCAAAATGCTTGCTCACCTCTTGAAGTACGACACGGCTCAGGGCAACTACGTCGCTATGGGTCACACCGTTACTTATAAGGATTCGGTTCTCGGTGAAGACGGTAAAACCGTTGTTGTTCCCGGTTCTATCACCGTAGACGGCAAGGAAATCACTATCTATGCTTGCCCGAAAGCCGCAGATCTTCCCTGGGGTAAACTCGGCGTTGACGTCGTTCTCGAATGCACCGGTTTCTACACCTCGAAAGAAAAGGCTATGGCTCACGTTCAGGCAGGCGCTAAGAAAGTCGTTATCTCCGCTCCCGCAGGAAACGACCTTAAGACTATCGTTTACAACGTAAACAACCAGACTTTAACCAAGGACGATCAGATTATCTCCGCAGCTTCCTGCACGACTAACTGCCTTGCTCCTATGGCTAAAGCTCTTAACGACACTTATCCCATTCTCAGCGGTATTATGACTACCGTTCACGCATACACCGGCGATCAGATGATCCTCGACGGTCCGCAGAGAAAGGGCGACCTCAGACGCGCAAGAGCAGGCGCAATGAACATTGTTCCTAACTCCACCGGCGCTGCTAAGGCTATCGGTCTCGTTATCCCCGAACTCAACGGCAAACTTATCGGTTCCGCTCAGAGAGTTCCCACCTGCACCGGTTCTACCACTATTCTCGTAGCGGTTGTTAAGGGCAAGGATATCACTAAGGATTCTATCAATGCGGCTATGAAAGCGGCTTCGAACGAATCGTTCGGCTACAACACCGACGAAATCGTTTCTTCCGACATCATCGGTATGCGTTACGGCTCGTTGTTTGACGCAACTCAGACTATGGTTACGAAGATAGACGACGACACTTATCAGGTACAGGTTGTTTCGTGGTACGATAACGAAAACTCCTATACTTCGCAGATGGTAAGAACCATTAAGTATTTCGCAAGCATATAATTTCCCCTTTTAAATATATAACAAAGCCCGCCCGACTTATTGTCGGGCGGGCTTTGTATTTATATCGTTACGCAATATCACTCCGTCTTACGGCAGGTCTCTCCGCGGCTTTCCGCTAATTTTTCCAACGCATTATAAAGCATCGTAAGATCGAGCGCAGTCGGTTCGTTCAGATTAAGGTATTGTTTGGCTAAAAGCCTTAAATACGACTTTCTGTAAGTCAAAAGCGTTTTTGTGTCTATATGCGTTTCCTGAGACAAAGCTTTCGTCGATTTATACTTATAAAAATTATTGTTATAAATAGTATCTATAACCAATTTATGCTCGATTCCGTAAAGATAGTTCTCGTCGGTAAAATGGTTATAGGCATAAGCGAAAGCATTTTTTATATTTTCATCCGCGTCGCTTCTGCCGAGTTCTCTTATCACCGATAATTCTAACGTCTTTATCTGAAACCTATACATAGGTTTATTCTACCATAGACTAACAAATAAAATTACCAATATTTGGAAATTTTTTAAGGTTATAAAATGGTAAAATATTTATGATTAAAATGTTATAAACAGATTGCAGTTTAGGTGAAAATATCACGATTGTTTACTTGACACATGATTCTATCATAGCCGCAACCAAAAGCAGGCATCAAAATGGACAGCGAAGAATTGATACAGTACTTAAAAGAATCTCTGGAGTACTATTTAAACAAGATAAACGCAACGGATCACAGCGAATTCAGGTGCGGTGAAAAAACGGCATACGTCGAATGTCTCGAAATTCTGAAGAAGTGGAAACATTCCGACAAAATAGGGCTTGATTACGATATAGAAAAGCGTTACCCGCTTTAAAACTTAAAGATAAATATAACTCGCCTATAAATTAAAAGACGAACCGGGCAAAAGCTCAGTCCGTCAATTTTCTTAATCTCTGAAATACAAATCGCGAGTATAAATTTTATTTAAAACGTCTTTCAGTTCATCGGTATAGCGGTTGGCTATAATTACGTCGGAACGTTTTTTAAACTCCCCTAAATCGCGTATTACACTGCTGTTAAAGAAACTCTCTTCTTTCATGGTCGGTTCGTATATTATTACCTCTATTCCTTTAGCTTTAATACGTTTCATTACTCCTTGTATCGACGATTGTCTGAAATTATCGCTGTTCGCTTTCATTGTCAGACGATATATTCCGACGGTTCTCGGGTGTTTCTTTATTATCTGCTCCGCTATGAAATCTTTTCTCGTCGAATTTGCCTCTACTATTGCGGATATTAAATTCTGCGGTACGTCCGCATAGTTCGCGCGTAGTTGTTTCGTATCTTTCGGCAAACAATACCCACCGTATCCGAACGACGGATTATTATAATAGTTACCTATTCTCGGATCCAGCGACACTCCCTCTATTATCGACTTTGTATCCAACCCTTTCAATTCGGCGTAAGTATCGAGTTCGTTGAAATATGCAACTCTTAACGCCAGATATGTATTCGCGAATAATTTTATCGCTTCGGCTTCGGTCAAACCGACGTATAACACGCTTATATCCTGTTTCACCGCGCCGTTTTTCAACAGTTCGGCAAACGTTTGCGCCGCCTTTAACAGTCTTTCGTCCCCTTTCGGATATCCGACTATTATTCTGCTGGGATATAAATTATCGTACAGAGCATGTCCCTCGCGTAAAAATTCTGGGCTGAATATTATATTCTCGCACGCGTATTTTTTACGAACGCTCTCAGTATATCCTACGGGTACCGTTGATTTTATTACCATTATCGCGTTTTTATTTACTCTGAGTACCTGTTCTATTACGCTTTCTACCGCCGAAGTGTCAAAATAATTCTTTTCAGGATCATAATTCGTAGGTGCGGCTATTATAACGTATTCCGCGTCTTTATACGCTTCGTCACCGTTTGTTGTGGCGATTAAATTTAATTCTTTCGTCGCCAGATATTCCTGTATCTCTTTATCTACTATAGGCGACTTCTTTTCGTTTATCATTTCCACTTTTGTCGCTACTATATCCACCGCTTTTACTTCGTTATGTTGCGACAACAATATCGCCATCGACAGCCCGACATAACCCGTTCCGGCTACAGCTATTTTCATTTCGTCTTCTCCTTACTTATAAAATTCTTTATACCATTCGGCAAATTTTCTTAACCCGTCTCTGAGCGAAGTATTCGGTTTAAACCCGAAATCTCTTTCCAATGCGGTTGTGTCCGCGTATGTTATCGGTACGTCGCCCGCCTGCATCGGCACCAACTCTTTATGAGCTTCGAAATCGTAATCTTCCGGCAAAACCCCAGCTCTAACGAGTTCTTCCTGTAATATCTTTACGAAATCGAGCAGATTTTCGGGATGATTGTTTCCTATGTTATATACCGCATACGGCGGTAGCGGCAACCCGTCTTCTCCGTTCTTCTTTTCCGGCGTGCGACGCATTACTCGCTTTATTCCCTCGACTATATCCGCAACGTATGTAAAATCGCGTTTACAATTTCCGTAATTGAATATTTTTATCTTCTCGCCTTTTATAAGCTTATTCGTAAATCCGAAATATGCCATATCGGGTCTGCCGGCTTCTCCGTATACCGTAAAAAATCTTAACCCGGTCGACGGAATGTTGTACAACTTACTGTAAGCATGCGCCAACAATTCGTCGGATTTTTTTGTCGCGGCGTAAAGTGAAACGGGATTATCTACTTTATCGTCGGTAGAGTACGGTACCTTTTTATTACTTCCGTACACCGAAGACGACGACGCATACACAAGGTGTTCCACACCTTTCGCTCCGTTATCGTAAGAATGGCGACAAGCTTCGAGTATATTATAAAATCCTATTATATTGCTTTCAATATAAACGTCTGGATTAGCGATAGAATATCTCACGCCCGCCTGCGCGGCAAGATTTACTACGATATCGAACCTGTATTTTTCAAAAAGCTCGTTTATCAGGCTTTTATCCGCAATATTGCCTTTCACAAACAACCACGACGACTTACTGTCATCTGCTGCTTTCCCGATCTCCGCAAGCCTGTATTCTTTAAGCGTTACGTCATAATAATCGTTCATATTATCCAATCCGATTATTGTCGATCTTTCCGTGCTTTTCAGTAGTTCTTTGGCTAAATTCCCGCCTATAAAACCCGCCGCTCCGGTTATCAATATAGTTTTATCGTTCACTCGGCATCACTCTCCTGATTTTTATTTTTTTTCTTTAACTTTTCCGTTATAAAACCCGTAACCGCTTTCCAGGATTCGTTTTTAGAACATACGGACAGAAGAATATAAACAATAATTCCCAAAACAATCTGTAATACGAATTTTATATACATATTCATTGCAATAAAACTAAACGAATACACCGCACAACCCATTATCAGCGACATAGCTATAGACGGGAATATATCCGTGAATTGCTCTCTGAATTTATAGCCGATCAAAACCTTTGTCGACACAAGAAATCCTATCAAACTGATAACAGTTGTAACCAACGAAAACAAAGCAATCCACAAAACGCTTTTCAACACGAAAACGCTTACAAATATCCCGACTATTCCTATGCTGTTTATTGCCACCATAAGCCAGAATACAAGTCCGCTGCGTCCGATTGCAAGCAAAGCCTGATGACAAGCCGTTTCTATCGGTCGGGTTAAATAGACAAAGCAAAAAATTACAATATACGGAACGGTTTCAATCCACTTATCCGTTAATACAACAGTCACGAAACTATCCGATACCGCCGCAAACCCGATCAGTAACGGACACAGCAAATACGAAGCCGTTTTTACGCATTTACGCAGAATTTGCTTTAATGCGGACATATTATCCTGCTCTCTCGATAAAGCGGGAAGCAAAACTTTCGTCACCGAGGAATTTACGTTATTTACCACTAACGCAGGGTATTTTCTCCCCTGATCATAGTACGCCAAATCTGCCGAGCCAAAGACTTTTCCGACGACCAGGCTTCTTATATCGCCCTCAAGAGTAAATACCAATTCGGTACAAAGTACCTTAATTCCGAAAGAATAAATTTCTTTCGCCTTTTTCTTTGAAAATCTTAACGACGGGTTCCAGCCCCCGACAAACGCAAGCACAATTGTATCTATGGTTGTATTAGTGAGATATTGCGCTACCAGCGCCCATACTCCAACCCCGCTATACGCCAACACAATACCGACAACGCATGAAATTACCGTACCGAACAACGTCGAGATAAAGAATTTCTTAAATTGCATCTCGCGTTGAATGTGCGCTTGCTGAATCGTGTTTAAAGAAGTTAATATAAGGCGTATGCCCAAAACTTTGATAACAGACTCCAATATGGGCATCTCGTAAAATCGCGCGATAAACGGCGAAGCCACAAACAACGCACCATATAATACAACCGACATTATAAAACTCAATATAAAAGCCGTATTATAATCCGTTTCGTCAACTTCTTTTTTTTGCACTATTGCCGTACCGAATCCGCTGGTGACGAAAACGTTGCACAAAGTTATAAACACCATAACTATAGAAACGATACCGTAATCGTCCGGCAACAACAATCGGGCAAGTAATATCCCAACCAACGTCGAAACAAGTTGAGCGGTAATTCTTTCGGCAAAAGACCAGGAAAGCCCCTGCGCAATTTTAGTCGAATTCTCGTCTTGTCTCATTTATTCAATTACCTTTTGAAAACATATTTTTAATAAAATTATAGATTTTTGCTTTCAGCGACTTATAAACCCACAAATTATAATATTCTTTACGCTCTCCGCCGAACGCCATCTTAAATTTATCTATACCGTTGGGTTCTTCAAACGAATGAATTCCACCCCAATCATAATTCGTTACGCCTTCAGACTTTAAATACAGCATATCCGTCCAATGCAAATATTTATTAGCTCTGCCGATAAAATTCCGCATACCTTTATCCGAAACGCGAAATTCCGAACACGAATGTAACAGACGCGCGTTCTGCCCGTTCTTAATATAGGAATGAAAAATCAAAGGCGTATTATCCGTATAAACTGCCGTAAGCAATAAATCCCCGTTTTCGATATACGAATTCAACTCGTTTATATTCAAGGACTCTTTCATCCCTTTTTCTTTATACATAGCCGAATACATTTCGGAAAACGCTTCAACTGTCTCACGGTTTTGCTTTAATTCGGAAGATTCAAATATTATCGTTTTTACCCCGTCTTTTTCGCTTCTGTTTATTTCGTTTCTAACGGTTGACGAAAATTTTGAAAAAATCACGTTTTCGTCTTCAGCCAAATCGGTGCATAACGTTGATTGCGCGACTTTCGAGGAAATCTTATTTATTTTTCCGATATCTGTCTCGGCAACTCCGTATAACAGAACATAGTCGCATTTCGGCAGTTCTTTCGGAACCTCAAACCAAATCCGGTACGATAAAAACCTTTTGCCTTTTATCAAATATTTACTCATTATTATATCTCTCTAAACTAATTTCAGCGGCGCCTTAAACCGCGATATATTTTACATATATTCTCACGCAATTTCATTTTTGCCTTAAACAGCTTCTCGCTTATTTTCTGAACAATAAATGAACCGCACCCGATTTTCTCTATGTGACCGAAATCAGATATTTCGTCCGCATGTTCGGCGCAAAATCTTTCAAGTAAGTCATATTGCTCCGCCTTATCTTCGCGCGACCATTCCGACGAATGGTTGACCGCTATCACGACTTCTCCGCTTATTTTTCGCGGAATTCCGTTGTATCGACACGGAATATTTATTATCCCGCACTGCTTGTACGGTTTTGAAGACAAACCGTCGATGTTATATTTAAATCCGTTCGCAGCTAAAGCTTTTAAGGTTATTTTATCGTATGTATGC
This sequence comes from uncultured Clostridia bacterium, assembly GCA_934254815.1. Classification (GTDB taxonomy): domain Bacteria; phylum Bacillota; class Clostridia; order Christensenellales; family Borkfalkiaceae; genus UBA10281. The sequence continues at coordinate 9,290 of CAKQME010000021.1, forward strand.
GCAGGCGCAAAAAATATATCAGTATTTATACCGTGATTTTCAAGTATTTCTTTGCCTCGTTTTATTGTTTCGTATTGCGTAATGTAATCATTCCCCGCAAATTCGGAATGTTTTCTTCCGCAGACCATAGTTTTCGGTTTTTCATTATTATAAATATGATTGCAACCATGCAAAGCCATCGCCCAACCACGACTTTGCAATTCTCGCATTTCCGCCCAAAAATCGGGGTCTTCGGCGCACTTCATCTGATCTTCGTCTTTATTTTCGGGAATAATGCCGAGTAAAGGTTTTATTCCGTATTTGTCCATAAGCGTTTTCGCTCTTTGAAACTGATTATAATCCATAGTAGGACATATATCATCGAAACGAACGAAATATTTTCTCTCAGCCATTTAAAATTTCCTCGTAATAACCGATCAATTTATTTACGATATTTTCAAGATCAAACTGTTTTATTTCTCCGTTATTTCCATTTCTGCAATCACCAGCCAATAGGTCAGCCCACTCTTCGTCGGAACGGTCAAGTGAAAGTCTGAAACAATTATCGTTGCAAAAAACCTCTTCGGGAACTCTGTCCGAAGCGACGCACCTTATTCCGAGCATCTGCGCTTCGACAAGAACAAGTGAAAAACTTTCCGAATACGACGGCAAAACAAGAGCGTCGAACACACCGATAATACGCGAAGCGTCCTCTCTCACACCGAGAAAACGAACCCTATCGGTAATTCCCGCCATTTTTATTTCCTTTTCTATATTTGCTTTTTCTCCGTCGTCGCCGCCGATCAATACCAAATAAGCATTACGCTTTTTTTGTAATTCATTAAAAATTTTAATTATGCGTTCGTGGTTTTTTACCTTATGAAATCTTCCGACATGACCCAATACAAATGCGTCGGACGGTATATTTACAGTCTTCAGAAAATCGTTACGGTCATAAACTTCATCGGTTATTTTTTTGTAATCAACCGCGTTTGACAGTTTATAAACCTTGTCCGTTCTGAAGTATTTTTTAACGTCGTATAAAGCTTTATCATTCACTACAAAAAAGCTCATTCCGTCTTCGGCAAACGTTTTTATAACAGATATGTTTTTTTTCGAACTGATATTTATCGCGCGAGTTATCTCAGAGTGAAACATAAATACTATTTTTTCTTTCGAAAAGGTCACTCTTCTGAATCTTTCGGCGCTTGTGTTTATATGCAGTATATCGGGCTTTTCTTCGGCAAGGATATCGTTTATTTCTTTGCCGTAATTCTTCAGCCGTATTTTTATTTTCCATATCAGCGCGCCGACGGAGTTTCCAGGCATTACATTGTCGAGCGCGTATATTTTAATCCCCGCATTTTCAATCTTCTCTTCGATAAAAGAATTAGCTCTGTAATTCACAATTATCGCCGTTTCAACTCCATGGTTTTTTAACCCGATCATATAATCCGTTATGATTTTTTCCGCTCCGCCCACGCCGAGCGTTCCTATATAAAACAAGACTTTCATAATACAGCCTCCGCGCCGGGCGTATATTGCCAATAAAATAAAAACGGATACGAAGTATCGCCTGTATATAATTGTAACAGCGCAAGCGCGGTTAAACAAACTATCAATAACGGCATTACCCACCGTCGTTCGCCTTTCGAGCAGCAACGTTTTAAAAACGACGGTACAAGAATTGTCAGGAACACGGAGAAATATACGATCATTCTGCCTAAAATATCGAAAGAATAAGCTGTCGCCTGTAACACTAACGTTATGCAAAACGCTGTTACGGATAAACGCTCTATTTTAGATAGTTTTCGGTTAAAATAATTTAACGCAAAATACATCAGCAAAATAATATAATAAAACGCAATGCCTATATAAGAACCGTCGTTAGGATCATATTTACTGTTAAGATAATGCTCGTATTCAGGCAAAAATTTAGTTGCAAGAATCGCCAACGGTCTGCCGAAAGGCAATATTATCAACGCTACAATTGCAAAAAATTTAACCGGTTTCGCCCCTTTAAGCGGATATAAGAAATACAACAGCAACCATATCAGGGCGGTTTTATGAAACAAATACGCAATAAATATCACGATAAAAAACCGCAACGGTTTTCTTTCGGTTATGAAAGGCACGCCCGTTAAGCAAATAGATATAGCTATCATCTGACGGAATATTCCTAAACTGTAAAAGAACAACGACGTAGCGAAATAAACAAAAACGCTCACTTCGGGATAATCGGAATAACGGTATATAAACACAAAAAACGGAAAATATGTTACAATGGAAATTAAAAATAAAAATTCCGTTTTCGTAAAGTTGAAATAGGAGCAAATACGCATAAAAACCGTATAGCCTCTTTCAAATTCCGCATTCGAAAAATCAAAAATTTCACGGAACGAAACACCCCTGTATTTATCGATATATCTGAGATACGTCTCGGTATCGGAGCCGATATTATAAGCTCTCAAGCCCGTAAAAGCGACAAGTTCTAAAAACGCCACGCAAAGAAAAGCGAACTTCTTTTTGTCGCTTTTTTGCGGTTTTATCAACCACGCTTCTATCAATATCGCTACAAGATACGCTATATATACCGTCATAATTGCCTTTTACTGTCCGAAAATCGCTTCGATTAAATTTTTTGCCGCCGAATCTATATCGTAGCCGGCTTTTATAATATCCTCTTTCGTATCTTTCCTTACGCGCTTAAGCGCGCCATCGATTTCATCAACCCATTTAACGGTCGGGGCAGATAAAGAAATTCGACTGACAAGCCCCGTCACATTGACGTTTTCGTCTATTGTATCGGAAATAACGCAAGGAACGCCCGCAGCCTGAGCTTCGATGACAGTGTTCGGCATTCCCTCGTAAAAAGACGGAAAAACAAACGCGTCGAACGCAGACAAAATATCGGGAACGTCATTTCTTAAACCTGCAAATATTACAGATTTTTCCAATCCTTTTTCTACTGCCTTTTTACGCGTTTCTTCCATAAGTTCTCCTTTACCAACAAGAAGCAACACGCTTTCAGGTTCTCTTTTTTGGAAATCGGCAAAGATATCTATCAGAAATTCGTGATTTTTTTGTTTCGCAAATCTTCCGACATGACCTAAAACTTTAACATTGTCGGATATTCCGAATTCTTCTCTTATCCGTTGACGAGCCTGCTCGTCATATTTATACACGTTTAAATCGATACCGTTGTTTATAAGCTTTACTTTACCCGCTCTGTAACTCTTTTTACCGAAAGTATATTCCGCCGCAAGCGGAGACGGAGCTATTCTGACATCGACATATCTTCCGTACAGTAACCTGCCGGCGATATGCGCCGCGAGAGCCTTTAAATCTCCGCCGTCGCTGGAATTCGAAGATCTTGCCGCGCACACCTTAGCGCCCGCTTTTTTGGCGATTTTCAAATCCATAAACCCCATAGCGGACGAAGTAATTCTCAAAACATATTCGTAACCGCCGGTTTTTACGACGTTATACAGTCCTTTTCTGAATTCTTTAAGCGACCTGCTTTTTTCGGGTATAATATGAATTTCCCCTCCGAGCGAACGTATCTCATCGGCGTAAAAATTGTTTTCGTTATTAACGCAAAAGTCGAAAACATATTTCGTTTTATCGATTTTACGAAAAACTTTCATTAAAAACGTTTCGGCTCCCCCAACGTTCATTCCGCTGAGTATGCAAAGTAATTTTTTCATAAATTTATCCTAAATTATTTTCCATTGCGGGAAGTACCGCTTCCGGTAAGAAATCATAAACCCGTTTTAACGCGTTTTCTTTAAGCGCGTTTATTTTATCCGGATCGCCGCATATATCCCGTAATATTTCCGTGAATTTCTCAACGTTGCCCATCGGAAAAACATACCCGGTCTTTCCGTCTGCGATAATATCCGCAGTATTTTCCCATTCTGAAGAAATAACAGGCACGCCTGCAGCGTAAGCGTCGATTATCGTTCCGGGGATACCCTCGGTATAAAATCTTGTTGGAAACAACAATGCAAAATACGGTTTTAAAACCTCCGCGCTTTTATCGTAACTTACAACGCCTTTATATTTTATGTGTTCCGAAAACGTCTTTCGGAGATTTTCAAACCACTCTTCTTCACCGTTTTCGATCTGCCCGTATATATCCAGTTCACAGATTGTTTTGTCGCAAATTTCGTTTACGGAATTTACCGCCGCGACGGCATCTTCTATGCCTTTTTCTTTCATAACCCGTGAAAAAGTACAAAACCTGAACGGTTTTTCGGTTGTATAAATAAGTTCGGATCTGTCGACAGGACAGAGAGACTTAAAATTAGGAACAAGATATACGTTTTTAAACCCTTTTTCTTCGAGTTTCGATTTAAGCCCCGTAGTTTCGGCATACAAACCGTCGAAAGTTTTTAATTTTTTTTCAAGTCTCGGCTTATCGCTTAAAAAATCGGCAAGCCATCCGCCGACTATCGAATAATGAATTTTTCTCTCTTTAAAAAATCTCCTGAAAAAACACAATAGCGGAGCATATACCCTTACGCCGTTATGCGCAGGAAAAATTATTACGTTTTTGCTTTTTTTCAAAGCTTTTAATACCTGAAAAGGCGCTTTTACAGCGGCAAGTTTACCTCCGCTCGAATCTATTTCGAGTACGTTATCGCCGCCGTAACGTTTTTTCAGTTCGTTTGTAAAATTTTTTGTCTTTACGGTCTGTCCGTTACCGAGTTCTTCTCCGAAGCCGAAATGTCCTATAACGGCTATTTTTTTTAACTCAGACATCTCTACACGACCTTTTTTTCGTATTTTTTCTTTTTTAAAATACCGTAAAACATATTCCACGCCGCAAACCAAAAGGCAACTACGGCGCACCGTTTGTCGCAAATCCGAAACAAATCGTAATGGCTTTTCAACTTTTTACTAAGTTTATCGTGCGAAATAGACTTCTTGCGTATTCTGTAACGCGCAAGATTTTCGTTCAACAAATAACAATCCGCTTTTTTGCAGACTTGTAAAAGTATCGCATAATCGTTATTCTTTTTTATATCCTCTATCTGGATAAGACCGATCGCTTTTGCGCTATACATAAACGTTAAGCACCCCGGATAGCCGTAATTATACATTTTGCGCTTAGTTACTTTATCCGGACCGCTTACTAAAATACCTATCGGTTGCGATTGCTCGTCTATTTTCTGATATTCGTGGTATGAAAAAACATATCCGTTTGAATTCATAAATGAAATTTGCTTTTCGAGTTTTTCCTTTTCCCACAAATCGTCGGAATCGAGAAAAGCGATCCATTCTCCATTCGCTTCTCGCAGAGCGCGATTACGCGTCAACGCCGCGCCGAGATTCTTATCGTTCTTTAAATAACGGATTCTTTCGTCTTTAAAAGAGGAAACGACTTCGTCTGTGTTATCGTCAGAACAATCGTCGACTATTATCAATTCCAAAGATTTATAAGTCTGATTAAGCACGGAGTTTATCGATTCCGAAATAAATTTACCCGTATTCCATGACGGCATTATAACCGAAACAAGCCCTTCAACCATTATTTCTCCTCAACTTTTTTACTGCAACCGAAAACCGCGAAAACCGTTCCGAACATTACCTTTATATCGCTGAAAATCGAAAACTTCTCAAGCGATTTCAGATTATATTCCATCTTCCGCGGCAATATTTTTTCAATATAAACTTCGTCGGGGTCTTCCGCCCCGTTTAAAAGTTCGTCTTCGTCTTTAAAACATATACTCGCTTTGCTCGTAACGCCTGCGGGCAACAGCAACGTCGCGTACATTTCAGGCGTATACTTCTCAACATATTTCGGCACTTCGGGGCGTGTTCCTACAAAAGTCATCGCGCCGCGCAAAACGTCTATAAGCTGACTTATCTCGTCTAATCTGCATTTTCTTATGAACTTACCGACACGCGTTATTCTGTTATCTCCGCCCACGGTAACGAGCGAACCCTTTTTATCGGCTCCGTCGCACATACTTCTGAATTTGAATATCCGAAAAATTTTTCCGTACTGCGTAACTCTCTTCTGCCGATAAAACACCGGGCCTTTACTGTCGATTTTTATAGCTGCCGCGAGAATCAGAAATACGGGCGAAAGCAAAACGAGCATAAGCGCGGAAACGACTATATCGAACAATCTCTTCAAAAAAAGCGAAAACTTTTTTCTGCGCAATATATCGTAATATTTGCGGACTTCGTCCGTTTTCATAAAATCGGGAAGTTTTTCCCATTTTTTTATAATCATCCGATATACTCTTTTAATACTTCGATATAATTTTTTATGACGTAATCGACTTGTTCGTCCGAAAGGCATGTATGCAAAGGCAAGGTTATCTCGTTGGCGAAATAATCGTAAGCGTTCGGATAATCCGATATATCGAAACCGAGATTTTTATACGCCGTATGCAAAGGCAACGGTTTATAATGCACGTTGCACGCTATATCTCTTTCCGCCATTTTCTCTATAATTTCTCCGCGTTGTTCGTAAGTTATGCCCGGAACGCGCGTTATATACAAATGCCCCGACGAAATATGTTCGTCGGTATAATGATCGAGAGTTTTTACTCCGAGCGGACGAAACGCTTCGTCGTATTTTTCGATTATCTCTCTGCGGCGGCGAAGCATTTCGGGATATCTCCTCATCTGCGCAAGCCCTATCGCGGCAACGACGTCCGTCATATTGCACTTATACCAAGTGCCTACGATATCGTATTCCCACGCGCCGAGTTTCGTCTTCGCAAGAGCGTCTTTCGACTGCCCGTGGAGAGACAACAGTTGCAGTTGATGATACAGTTCCTCGTTGTCAACCCCGTCGATATTGCGCCAGGTAAGCGCGCCGCCCTCCGCCGTGGTAAGATTTTTGACCGCGTGAAAGGAAAACGACGAGAAATCCGCTACGCTGCCTATAGGTCTGCCGTGATATTTCGCTCCGAACGCATGGGCGGTATCCGCCATAACGGCAATTCTGCCTAAAGCGCGCTGAATATCGCCGTCCGGTCGGAAAAGCGACTTCTTTCTTTCTACTATTTCGAAAATCCTGTCGTAATCGCAAGGCACTCCGCCCAGGTCTACGGGGATAATTGCTTTCGTTTTTTCTGTAATGGCATTTTCGAGCGCGGCATAATCGATTTCTGTTTTATCTTTCTGAACGTCGCACAGCACGAGTTTCGCGCCCACATGGCAAACCACCGACGCGCTTGCCGTATATGTATAAGCAGACGTTATCACTTCGTCGCCCTCACCCACGCCCAAAAGCCTTAAAGCCATTTCGGCGCAGGCTGTCTGAGAATTCAGGCATACCGCTTTATCCACGCCGCAAAATTCGGCAATCTCGCGTTCGAAAAGTTTTGTTTTAGGTCCGGTAGTTATCCACCCCGATTTCAAAGCCTCGCAAACTTCGTTTATTTCTTGCTCGGATATATCCGGAGGGGAAAATTTTACCAACATAACGATTCTTCCTTAATATTACAATTATACTAAGTATACCATATACTAAGGTTATTTGCAAGTATTTGCGCCGAAAAACAAAAATACCCCGTCAACGCTTGTTAAATATACGCTTTTATGCTAAAATATTGTCGGACGCCGCATTTGTTTTAATCGCCGCCCGTAGTACGGAAAATACGACTTCGGGCGTTTTTTAATCAAACCAACGGCTGACAAGGAATACGGTCTATGACAGCAATTGAAATAAACAACGTTAAATTTTCATATCCCGTAAACGACGGAGGAAAACTTATTCCCGTTCTGAACGGCGTTTCGCTTACTATCGAGCAAGGGGCTTTCGTCTCGCTGCTCGGCGCGAACGGAAGCGGCAAATCTACGCTCAGCCGCCTTATAAACGGACTTCTTCTGCCCTCGTCGGGTTCGGTTACGGTACTCGGTAAAAGCACCTCGGAAAAATCGAACTTATTCGAAATACGAAAAAGCGTAGGAATGGTATTTCAGAACCCCGACAACCAGCAGGTGGCGTCGCTTGTAGAAGACGACGTGGCTTTCGGCCCCGAAAATGTGGGCATGCCGCGCGAAAAAATGTGCGAAACGATAAATTACGCGCTTAAAGTAACCGATATCGAAAAATTCCGGAACGTAGAAGTAGCAAGGCTTTCGGGCGGACAAAAACAACGCGTGGCAATAGCCGGCGCGCTCGCCATAGAGCCGCAGATACTCATTCTCGACGAAGCGACTTCCATGCTCGACCCCAAAGGCAGAGCCGAAGTAATGGGCGTTGTCGAAAAACTCAACAAAGAACGCGGACTTACCGTCATCAACATTACGCATTATATGGACGAAGCCGTAAATTGCGATAAAATTTTCGTTTTGTCTCACGGCGAAGTCGTAATCAGCGGGTCTCCGCGTGAAGTTTTCGCGCGGAAAGACGAATTAAACGCCGTCGGGCTGGAACTTCCGCACGCCGCAATGCTTGCAGAGAAACTCAAAGCCGCGGGCGTGAATTTAAGCGGAGAAATACTCACCAAGGAGGAGCTTGCCGAAAAACTATGCGAATCGTTGCGGAAAATATAAGTTTTACTTACAATCAGAAAACGCCTTTTAAAAGCGACGCGTTGAAAAATGCCTCGCTCACGATAGAAGAGGGGTCGTTTTTCGGCATAATCGGTCACACGGGCAGCGGAAAAAGCACGTTTATACAGTTGATAAACGCTCTATTGCCCGTTCAAAGCGGAAAATTGCTCGTCGGAGATTACGACCTTTCGGGCGGCAAAAAAACCGACAAAAAATTACTTAAGGAATTACGTTCGAAAGTCGGCATGGTATTTCAGTATCCCGAATACCAGTTATTTGCCGAAACGGTTTTCGACGACGTGGCTTTCGGCTATAAAAATTTTCGCCCGCAGGCAAGCGCGGAAGAGATAAAAACGTCTGTATACGGAGCTTTGGAAAAAGTAGGCGTAAGCGCGGAACTCTCGAAAAAATCCCCGTTCGAGCTATCGGGCGGACAAAAACGCAGGGTCGCGATAGCGGGCGTTATAGTAACCGAACCCGAAATACTCATACTCGACGAACCCGTGGCGGGGCTTGACCCGCGCGGCAAGCGCGAGCTTATGCAACTTCTAAAAACCTTACGCGACGGCGTTTGCAAAACCGTTATAATCGTATCGCACGATATGGACGAAGTAGCCGAAAATTGTTCCGACGTCGCCGTATTTTCGGGCGGCGAATGTATACTGCGCGGAAAGCCCGAAGAAGTGTTTTCCGACAGGAGCAAACTCGAAGATTTACGGCTCGGCGTTCCGCTTACGGCGTATCTCGAAAGCGAGCTTAAAAAAAGCGGTGTCGAGATTTCGTGCGATTTTACGACGGAGAGTTTCGTAAACGCGATAAATGGGCTTATAAGGCGGTAATCAGATGTTAAGCGACGTTTCTTTCGGCAGATATTACCCGTCGTCATCGTTCGTACACAAAGTCGATCCGAGGGTAAAGTTACTGCTTTTTATTGCATATATCGTAATGATTTTCATTGCGCAGAGTTTTTTATCGCTGGCTGTGGCGATAGTCTTTTTATGCCTTACGGTGGCGTTTTCGGGCGTACCCGTTTCCGCCGTTTTAAAAAGCATAAAAGGCATAATTTTCTTAGTGCTGTTCACGGCGGTTTTAAACGTATTGTTTTATGTGAAAAAAGAGGGTGACACGGTCTACTTCTGGGTCGTCACCAAGGAGGGGCTTTTAAACGCCGCGTTTCTCGCGATAAGGCTTCTCGCGCTCGTTCTCGGCAGTTCGGTACTCACGCTTACCACGACGCCCGTCAGTCTTACCGACGGAATAGAAAGCCTTTTAAAACCGCTTACGCTGATAAAATTCCCCGTACACGAACTCGCGCTGATAATGTCGATTGCGTTACGGTTTATCCCTACGCTCGCCGCCGAAACGGACAGAATAATGAACGCGCAGAAAGCGCGCGGAGCGGATTTCGAAAGCGGAAACGTATTTTCGCGTATGAAGTCGTTGATACCCGTGCTTATACCCCTGCTCGTCAGCGCGTTCCGCCGTGCGGACGAACTCGGTGACGCGATGGACGCGCGTTGTTATTCCGGCAGCAAAAACAGAGTAAAGTACAAACAGTTAAAGTTTACTTTCCGAGATCCGATAGCGGTTATTTTGACAGCCGCGTTTTTCGCGGGGGTTATACTTATAAACATTTACGGCGCGGAAATTCTCGCGCTCTTCGCCGCGTTATGAGAGTACTGTTAAAAATTCAATACGACGGAACGGAGTTCTGCGGCTGGCAGGTTCAGCCCAACGGCGTGACCGTTCAGGGCGTTATAGAAGAAGCGTTATTAAAGCTTACGGGCGAAAAAATCACGGTTACGGGCAGCGGACGGACAGACAGCGGCGTACACGCCGCCGCGCAGATTGCGCATTTCGACGTAGACAACGAACGGATACCGCCCGAAAAATACGCCGCCGCTCTTAACGGACTGCTTCGTCCCGACGTAAAAATTATCGAAAGCGGGCTTGCTCCCGACGGCTTTCACGCTCGGTTTTCGGCAAAGAAAAAGACTTATCGTTACGCATATTATATTTCGGACTGTGAATTGCCGTTAAAAGAACGTTACGCCGCGCGCGTATACGGAAATATCGATGTCGAAAAAATGGACGAAGCCTGCAAGCGGTTTATCGGAAAGCATGATTTCAGGTGTTTTTTAGCGAGTAATTCGGACGTAAAAGACACGATACGCGAAATATATTCCGCCAAAGTCGAAAGCGTCAACGACGAAATATATTTTACGGTTACGGGAAACGGCTTTTTATACAATATGGTACGGATAATGGCAGGTACGATATTAAAGGCGGGCGACGGTTCTATATCTCCGCGTGATATCGACAAAATAATAGCCGACGGTAACAGAGAAAAAGCCGGCAAGACCATGCCCGCCCGCGGGTTGACTTTAATATCCGTAGATTACTCAACGTAACGGCAGCGTAAGTAGCCTGAGACAGCCTGAGGCTGGAAACGTGACGGCAACGTGATGTTGCATCCATATATTAGTCCGACCTTATATTGTTGTCATTCTGTCAATATCGAGAGAGCAAACTTGCTTGCAAGGGTTTGCGAACGATGATATTCATAAGGCGCTGCCTTTATTACGAAACAATAAAGGCAAAACTATTGTTTAAACGCTTTGGCGTTTAAGCGCCGAATAGGCTGCGAAGAATCCCACAAAATAAGTGCAGACTACTTGTACAATGGGATATTTCGCTTACGCTCAATATGACAGACTTATTTAATTATTTTATGTCATTCTGAACGCAGTGAAGAATCTCACCAAACAAGCGATTAGTTTAACCGTGTATTTTATCCACCCTTGAGCAGTGGGATATTTCGCTTACGCTCAATAGGACAGACTTATTTAATATTTTATGTCTTTCTGAACGCAGTGAAGAATCCCACCGAATAAGAACGGAGCATATTTTTTGAATATCAATCACACCTGACATGATTGTATAATTTACGACTTTTTATTCTATAATTTTTATTCCTTTTCGTTATATAATGGGTTTGCTATGAAAAAACCCTTTAACATTAAAAAAACCGCAAGATATCTGCTATCTCTCACGGCTTACGTTTTCATTACCCTTGCAGACGGAAATTTTACTCCGTTTTCTCTCTCCTTGCTCGGCGCGAACGTGTTTATCGGGTTAAGCCCCGTAATATCGTTCGCGCTGTACCTTTTGCCTTTCGCTCTGTCGCGAAATATAATCTCTATCGCAACCGCGGCGGGCGGAGGAATTATCGTTGCGGGAATTATTTTCGCCATAAGAAAGAAAAAACATATGGGGTTAAGTTTTATTTCCGCGTTTATAGTCGCGCTCGGCGCGGCTCCGTTCGCGGCGTTTTCGGAAAGTTACGATTTGGTCATACGCGTTTCGCTTGCGGCGGCTACCGCGGTAGCAACTTTTCCGATGATTTCCGCAGCTAAAGTCTGGCTGGTCAAGGGGCTTAAATATCGGGTGTCTACCGACGAATTTATATCGGCTTCGATTCTCGCCTGCGCGGTCGGTTACGGCATAACCGCAACTTTCGGGCAGTACATATGGTTATCGATCTGCCTTATGGCGATTTTGCTTTCGGCGTCGGTTTTATCGGGGCTTACCCCGCTTTTATTCGCGGTCGTCGGCGCGATTCCGCCGTCACTTTACTATCAGAATTTTGCGCCCGTGACCGTATACGCCGCAACTGCGCTCGTAGCGATAGCGTTCGCGAAATACTCGCGGCTTTTAGTGGCTTTGGGAACGGCGGCTTGTCTTACAGCGTTTTATTTTCTGACTTCGGCTTTCGGCGGAATGTATACATACGAAATTTTCTTTCTTCTCGCCCCTGTTATAATATATCTTTTCGTACCCGACGAATATCTCAAAAATCTCAACAAAAAACTGCGTATTTTCAGAAACGACAATCTCGGAAGATACAACGTGAACCGCAACCGCGCCGCGCTTGCGGGCAAGCTTTACGAAATATCGGCGGCGTTTGACGAAATGTCTCATTCTATGGGCAATTTCAGCAAAACCGCCCGCACCGAAAACGACCTTAAAATCAAGCTATGCGACGAAATACTCTATTCGGTATGTTCCGTCTGTCCGTCGGCTATGCGTTGCAGAAAGAACTCTCTGCCCGACAAAGCAACGATAGACAAACTCGTAACGCTCGGCACGGCTAAGGGCGATATAAAACTCGTGGATATTCCCAAAAGCTTTTCGGATTACTGCGACCACCCCGAAGAAATAGTTATCAAGCTGAACGAGCTTATAAAGGATTACGAGCGCGGGCTTGCCGAAACCGAAGCTCTGGAAAACGGCAGAGAACTTGTAGTGGCGCAGACCGAGGGGCTTGCGGAAATACTTAAAACGCTGGCTTCGGCATACTCGCGGCGGCTGGAAGAATCGGGCGCGCTCGAAAAAAAAATAACCGACAACCTCTTCGCCTGCGGTATTTACGTTACGGAGGCGATGGTTTTCGGTGACGGCGACGATATAGATATTCAGTTGGTATTGCCGCCCGCAGGCATATCCCGCCCGTACTTTTTAAAGGCGATAGGCGAAGCGGTGGGCAAAACCGTAGCCATAACCGCGCGAGAGAATTTATCGGGCGAATTATCGGCAGTCAATTTATCGATTGCTCCGCGACTTGACGCGGCTTTCGGAGTATCTCAACGCACCAAGTCCGACAAGACCAAAAGCGGCGATACTCACTCTATAACCAAACTTTCCGAGGGCAAATTCCTCGTCGCGTTAAACGACGGCATGGGCAGCGGAAGAAATGCCGAAGACGCTTCCGCGACGGCTATATCGTTAGTGGAAACGTTTTACAAATCGGGGCTTTCATCCGAGCTGATATTGTCTACGGTAAACAAAGCGCTTACGTTTAACCGCGACGACGATTTCACTGCGATGGACATAGGCGTCGTCAATTTATTTGACGGAAGCGCGGACTTTATAAAAATCGGAACGCCGTATTCGTTCGTGATAACAAAAGACAGCGTAAAAATTATAGAGGGAAGTTCGTTGCCGCTCGGAATACTCGACGAGATGAAACCGACGGTCTGCAAAACGGCTCTTTCCGCAGGCGATACGATAGTTTTCGTAAGCGACGGAATATCCGACGCGTTCGGGTCTGCGACCGACCTTATAGATTTTTTAACCACCGAAAAGGCAATGAATCCGAAAACGCTTGCCGACAACATTATGGACAAGGCTTTATCGTTGACCGACGGCGTAGCCCGCGACGATATGACTGCGTTTTGCGTTCGTCTGTTCGCCGTATAGAAACGTGACGGTTCGTCAGATTATCGCGACTTAATTCAACGAGATTCTTCGTTTCACTCAGAATGACATATTTTATTTATTTTTTCTGTCATATTGTCAATGACGAGAGAGCAGACTTGCTTGCAAGGGTCTGCGAACGAAGATATTCATAAGGTGCTGCCTTTATTGCGAAACAATAAAGGCAAAACTATTGTTTAAACGCTTTTGGCGTTTAAGCGCCGAATAGCGGTAA
>CAKQME010000022.1 GCA_934254815.1 uncultured Clostridia bacterium
GGTCATCTATTACTTTAATAGATGACCTGCTTTTTTATAGCATTTTCCCAAGTTTATTCATCATTTCCTTTTTATGTTCCGTCATAGAATGGGCATAACGGTTTAGTGTAATCGTCGGGTTTTTGTGTCCCAATATTTCAGAAAGAGTTCTGACATCCATTCCGCATTCAATTGCTCGCGTTGCAAATGTATGCCTTAGAGAGTGAAATCCTTTATGCTCGATGTTTAATTCTTTTAATAGCAAAGAAAAACTACGCTGATAGGATCTGACATAGCAAGGTTTTCCGTTGCTTGAAATTATGTAACGTGAATTGCCGACTTTTTTATACTCCCTTAACAATTGAATTATTTGCTTTGGTAACGGAATTTCGCGACGGGAAGAAATCGTTTTAGGCGTATCTTCGATTCTGCATAATTTTCCGTTTTCGTCTTTTCCGTCGTAACAAGTCTTTGTTACCGTAAGCGTTCCTTTCGCTAAATCGACGTCGCTCCATTTAAGAGAAAGCAATTCTCCTATTCTTAACCCCGTATACAGGCACAAAACGACTCCAAACATTTTACTTCTTTTAACCGTAAGAATCGCTTGTTCGATTTTCTTTTGCTCCGACAAAGAAAAACAAGTTACGACTTTCTCTCTCGGTTTAGGTCTTTTTATTCGATCCGCAATATATTTTTTAGTTTCTCCAAGGGTATACGCTAATTTTAAAGAACTTTGAATTACGGTAATGATACCGTTTACGGAATTAGCCGCTAAACCTTTTCCCGTAAGTAAATTCCCGTCGTTCATCAGGTCCGTCACAAACAGTTGTAGCTTTAACGGGGTTATATCGTCAATATCTTCCTCTCCGATACTGCTTATAATATGTTGCTCCGCAACCTGAGAATACCTTTCGTAAGTCCTTATTTTTGCTGTCGGTTTAATATAATTTTTCAGCCAAACGTTCAACCAATCTTTATATTTCATTGAAAACTCCTTTTGCTTTACTGTTATTTATTATAAATTTTCTCACCGTAAATAGAAATGCGCCCCGTATAACGGCATAAAAAAGAGAGAACAATAAAAAATGTTCTCTCTCCCGAACTAAAGCGGAAGTTTTTTACGATTATTCGACTTTAAACCGACGTTTGAAAGCTGTTTTTTATATTATTCAGCATTTTTAGTGGTATTTTTCGTAAAATCTTTTTCATAACGATAGCAGAAGAGGTTACGCCGCCGAAAGCTGTGTTTTTAAGACTTTCACAAAACGATTTCGTTAAAATTTCAGAAAAGTTTGGAAAACGCATGCTAAAAAACGATTGTCGGATAATAAAAAGGTTGCAAATCTATTCGGAAAAACAGAAATGCAACCTTTTGGTAGTAATATTAAGTTTTTTAAATAAGCGGGGAAAACGGCGTTATTATCAATTTGGCTATTTTCTCGTACCACCGAAGTTTTAACGTTTCGCTGTCCGCTATAATACATTGCGTTTCGAAAAGCTTGTCGAAGTCGTCGCGTATGGCGTTTACTGCGGAATCGTTGGTAAACGTTATCCCGCATTCGAAATGATGCACGAACGAACGGAAATCGAGATTTACCGTTCCGGCAAACGCTATTTCTCCGTCGCATACCATAGTTTTCGAATGTATAAACCCGTCGCGGTATAAATATATTTTTACTCCCGCGTCAAGCAATTTCGAACAATAATATTTGGTCATTGTGTAAATTGTCTTTTTGTCGGGAATCTGCGGAATTATAAGCCTTACGTCTACTCCGCGCCGAGCCGCGTTCATAAGCGCGTCGCGTATGTCGTTGTCAACCACGAAATACGGCGCGGCAAAATAAACGTAATCTTTCGCTCCGTAAATAACGTTCATAAAATTCGTTTCTGAAATATGTTCGTAAGTTATCGGGGCGGGGGAGTCTCCGAAAGGCATGCAATAGCCTTGATTTTCGAAATTTTCGTGCGATGTTTCGATAAAATCGTCTTCTTTCAGTTCTACTCCGCTCATGTTGAACAGCTGAATAAACAACCTTACGAAACTGTCTGAAGCTTGCCCCGTGACCTTAACGCCGCTGTCGAGCCACCTGCCGTAAGGGCGTTTGGCGTTTATATATTCGTCGGCAATGTTCACTCCGCCCGTAAAGGCGATTTTACCGTCTATAACGGCTATTTTTCTGTGGTCGCGGTTGTTGTGAATTATCGATACAACGGGGAAAAATTTATTGAATTTACGCGCGTCGATACCCTCTTTGCGCAGCTTTTTATAGAACCCGGAAGATACTTTTATAACGCTGCCTACGTCGTCGTACATAAGGTAGACTTTTACGCCGCTTTTTATTTTTTCGAGCAGAACGTTGTGTATTTCGTTCCACATTTTCCCCTCTTCGATAATGAAGTATTCAAGGAAAATGTATTTCTCGGCGGTTTTAAGCGATTTAACAAGTTCTAAAAAGTACGTTTCGCCGTCGTGAAGATATTCTATTTTGCTGTTGTCGTATACGGGCATCGAGGTGACGTTACGGAGATATCTGAATACCCCCGCTTTATCGGGTAGGTCGGTCGTCAGATTTTTAACGACTTTTTCCTGCGAATAGTAGTCGTCGTGATGTTCGTGATATATTTCGCGGAATTTTTTGCGTTGTTTGCGGCTCAGTCTTACGCTGCCGAAAGTGAGATAGCACATAGCTCCGCCGAACGGGAATAACAGACAGACGATAGTCCAGGGGAGTTTGTAAACCGCGGCGTTATCCTTGTTTATTATATGGAGTAACAGCAGCAACCCCAGAACGTAAGCCACGGCTTGACCCCATCGCCACAGCGAAGCGACTTTGTAAAAGACAATCCAAATCGCCAAAGCCTGTAAAATAATGGCTAAGGCGATTATGGTAAATCTTGAAAACAGTAATCTTTTATTTCGTTTAGCTTCCACTTTTTCTCCTTGAGTGAGTTATTGTCGCTTAGTCCGTCAGGGCATAGTGTGTTCGAGTTATTATTCAGTCATTATTCGGTGGGGTTCTTCGCAGCCTATTCGGCGCTTAAACGCTAAAGCGTTTAAACAATAGTTTGCCTTTATTGTTTCGCAATAAAGGCAGCGCCTTATGAATATCATCGTTCACAAACCCTTGCAAGCAAGTTTGCTCTCTCGATATTGACAGAATGACGTAATTTGCTTATTTTTTCTGTCATATTGAGCGCGAGCGAAATATCCCACTGTATAAGTAGTCCGCACTTTTTTTGTGGGATTCTTCGTTTCACTCAGAACGACGTATTTTGTTTATTTTTTCTGTCATATTGAGCGCGAGCGAAATATCCCACTGTATTAAGTAGTCCGCCCTTTTTCAGTGGGATTCTTCGTTTCGCTCAGAACGACGTACTTTGTTTATTTTTTCTGTCATAATGAGCACGAGCGAAATATCCCACTGTATTAAGTAGTCCGCACTTTTTTTGTGGGATTCTTCACTTCGTTCAGAATGACAAAAATATATCAGGTCGGACTAATTACCTGCGAGCAACATCACGTTGCCGTCACGTTTCCGGTCTCGGACTGTCTTATTTTGCGAGTAAACCGAATAACTTGTCGATAACTTCCGTCGGATTTTCTACGTTTAACCCCGCGATAAGCCTTGCCGATTGATATAATACCTCTGCGTAATCGGCTAAACCGTCGGCATTTTCCGCATAAGCCGCTTTCAGTTTCTCGTAAATCGGGTGGTTGGCGTTTATTTCAAGAACTTTCGTTGCTTTTACCTGTTCGGGGTTGTTGGGCATTGCGGATAATACTTTTTCCATTTCAAGCGAAACTTCGCCCTCCGAAGATAAACATACCGCATGATTGCCGATAGCGGTTGAAGCTCTTACTTTGCCTACCTTGTCACCGAGCAATTCTTTTATTTTGCCGAGCATGTCTTTGTCCTGCTCGTTGCGTTCGTCGTCTTCTTTGTTGGCGGAAACTTCTTCGCTTAAAACGTTTTTGAACTGCTTGCCCTCGTATTCTCCGAGCATCTTGACCGCGAATTCGTCCACGTCGTCGCTGAAGCAGAGTATGTCTTTGCCGTCGGATAATATCTTTTCGCTCTGCGGTAAAGCCTTTATCGCAGCGGTGTTCTTGCCCGAACCGTAGTATATGAATTTGTCGTCGTCTTTAAGCTCCGCGACGTATTCTTTCAAAGTGACGTACTTTTCGGTTTTTGCCGACTTGAACATTATAAGGTCTTGTAATAAATCTTTGTTCATACCCCAGCCGGCGTATAGACCGTATTTGAGTTGAAGCCCGAATTTTTCAAAGAATTTATCGTAAGTTTCGCGATCGTTCTTCTGCATGTCGAGAAGTTCGTTTTTGATTTTCTTTTCGAGATTGCTTGCTATCAGTTGCAACTGACGGTTGTGCTGAATGGTTTCACGCGAAATATTAAGCGTAAGTTCGCTGTCTACAAGCCCTTTTACGAAACTGAAACAGTCGGGCAGAAGTTCTTCGCATTTGTCGGTTATAAGTACGCCGTCGGTGTAGAGTTTAAGCCCTTTTTCGTAGTTTTTACTGTAATAGTTGTAAGGAACGGTCGAGGGGATAAAAAGCAACGCTTTGTACGTTACCGCGCCCTCCGCAGAAGTGTGAATAACTCTGAGCGGAGCTTCGTAGTCGTAGAAGTTGTCCGTGTAGAATTTGTCGTATTCTTCCTTGGTGATTTCCGTCTTGTTCTTCTTCCATAACGGGGTCATCGAGTTGAGCGTTTCCCATTCTTTGTAGCTTTCTCTTTCTTTGCCCGCTTTTCTGTCTTCTTCGCTTTGTTCTTTGTATTTCGTCACCTGCATTTTAATCGGGTAACGGATATAGTCGGAATACTTTTTAACGAGATTTCTTATTTCGTATTCCTGGAGGAAATTCGAATATTTGTCGTCGTCCGTATCGGGTTTGATATGAAGAACTATTTCGGTGCCTCTGTCGGCTTTGTCGCACGGGGTTATATCGTAACCCTCGGTACCCGTACTTGTCCAGACGTTGGCTTCTTCGGAACCGAACGCTTTGGAATATACTTCGACTTTGTCCGCTACCATGAACGCCGAATAGAAACCTACGCCGAATTGACCTATAACGGAAACGTCGTCGTTTTCTTTTAAGTCTTTGTTTTCTTCCTTGAAAGCGAGCGAGCCGCTCTTTGCGATAGTGCCGAGATTTTCGTCGAGTTCTTTGGCGGTCATACCGATACCGTTATCTTTTATTTTAAGAAGTCTTTCTTTCTCGTCTGCGGTAATTTCGATAGAGAAATCGTCGCGGGTAAGCCCCGAAAGCCCCTCTTTAAGACCTTTAAAATACAACTTGTCGATAGCGTCGCTGCAGTTGGAAATAAGTTCTCTTAAAAATATTTCCTTGTGAGTGTAAATCGAGTTGATCATTAAATCGAGAACTCTTTTAGATTGCGTTTTAAAACTTTTCATATATTTCACCTCTTAAAGTATTAGCAAATTTATTTTACGAGTGTTAGCACTCTCTTTGCTTGTCTGCTAATATTATAGTCCGAAAAGCGAATAATGGCAAGCGTTTTAAAGTAAATAATTATGATTTTTTGAAAAAAATAATCGGCGGCAGAAAAGTAATAAACAAAAAACAATGATTTTATCGTTTAACAAAATCATTGTTTATATATTTTAGATATGTTGAGTTAAATAACGCGAAAGACTGCAAAAGTCATAGATGCTTGTTCGCATAGCGAGATTTTCTTGCGCAAAGCCTTAGAATAACATAAAAGATTAAGCAAGTATATCATATTGAGCGTTAGCGAAATGCCTCACTATATTAAGGGCGGACAAATACTCGCGCGCAGCCTCAGGCTGCCGTTAAATGCCGAATATGCCGCGGATAAAGATTTCTATTCCTATTATAATAAGAATTACGCCGCCTGCGATAGTCGCTTTTTCACGGAAACGCATACCGAATTTTTTGCCTAAATATATGCCCGTCAGACAGATTGCGAACGTTACCGCGGCGATTATAAGCGACTCGACAAGCGCTTGTATAAATATGTAGCTTTCGATAGTGAAACCTACCGAGAGCGCGTCTATAGACGTGGCTATTCCCTGAACGAGCAGGGCGGCGAAAGTCGTACCCGTCTGTTCGTCTTCGTTTTTGTTTTTTATTCCCTCGTAAACCATTTTCCCGCCGATAAACAAAAGCAGAACCAGCGCGATATACGGCACTATTTTTTCAAGCGTTTTCAGTTGCTGAACGACGGTTTTTACCAAAAACCAGCCCAGCATGGGCATTAACGCCTGAAAAACGCCGAACGTACCGGCGATTAAAAAGCTTTTACGTTTAGGCATTTCGGGTTCGTGTAAACCGTTTGCGAGCGACACCGAAAACGCGTCCATCGCAAGCCCTACGCCCATAAGCGCGCTTTCGACAAAGAAAATAAAACTCCACATAATAAACTCCGATCTGATATGATTTTAAAAATTAAAAAAGCCGATTGCCGTCGTTTGCAATCGGTATATACTTTACCCATTGCTGTTTCGGCAATGAGTCTTGCTTTTTAAAACTGCGCCGGACCGTAAGTTTCTGCTGACGTCGGTCGGGATGTCGACGCGGTTACGCCCGCAAATCGCGCGGACGCTTGCTACTCTCTCAAAGGAAGTACGCTTATCATACCATATCGTAACGATAAAGTCAACCGTTTTAATCGACTTGTTGTATATGTTATTTGATTGACTTATGCTTATGGATATATTATAATTACGTCGCAGAAAATAATTTGGAATATTTACCATTATGACTCTTGATAATTTAAAAGTCGGGCAAACGGCGAAGATTACAGCCGTCGGCGGTGACGGCGCACTGCGTTGTCGGTTGCTCGATATGGGGCTTATACCTAAGACAAAAATTACATTGCAAAAAGTCGCGCCTATGGGAGATCCGCTTGAAATTCATATTCGCGGATATGAACTTACTTTAAGACGTGAAGAAGCCGAAAAAATAGAGGTTACGACGGAGGGATTATGATATTTGCCTTGGCGGGGAATCAGAATTGCGGGAAAACCACGCTTTTTAATGCTCTTACAGGCTCTAATCAGCATGTCGGAAATTTTCCCGGAGTTACTGTAGACAGAAAATCAGGCGAAATAAAAGGTCAGAAGTCGGTTTCCGTAGTTGATTTACCCGGGATTTATTCGCTTCGCCCTTATACGCAGGAAGAAATAGTTACCCGCGATTTTATAATAAACGAAAAACCGGACGGGATAATAAATATCGTCGACGCGACAAATATAGAACGCAATCTCTATCTTACGCTTCAACTGCTTGAGCTGAAAGTTCCTACCGTGCTGGCACTCAATATGATGGATGAGATAAGAGATAACGGCGGCAGTATCGACGTTCAAAAAATGAGCGACGCACTCGGTATTCCCGTAATACCTATAAGCGCGGCTAAAGGAGAGGGAGTTTCCGAACTCATAGATAAGGCGATTGAAACGGCAAAAAATCGAGTGCTTCCTCGGAAATATGATTTTTGTGCGGAAGATTCGCCGGTTCACCGTTGTATACATGCGATTGCCCATCTTATCGAAGATCATGCCGAAAGGCTCGGCATTCCACCTCGTTTCTGTACCGCAAAACTTATAGAGGGCGGCGACAAAATAGCGGACAAGCTCGGTTTAGACGAAAACGAACGCGAACTTATCGAACATTGTATAGTACAAATGGAAGAAGAGTCCGGTCTGGACAGAAACGCCGCGCTTGCCGATATGCGTTATTCGTTTATAGAAAACGTAACAGAAAGTTCTGTGGTCAGGTGCCATGAAAGTAAAGGACATACCCGTTCGGTTAAAATAGATAAAATTTTAACGGGTAAATACACTGCTATTCCTGTATTTTTCGGTATTCTTTTTCTTACGTTTTTCCTTACGTTCAACGTTATAGGCAAATACCTTTCCGACCTGCTCGAACTGGGTATAACCGCGTTATCGGACATTGTAGATAATGCGCTGACGGTCTATGGTCTTAACCCTGTTATTCACGGTCTTATAATAGACGGTATTTTTACCGGCGTCGGTAGCGTGTTGTCGTTTTTACCGATAGTCGTAACGTTGTTTTTCTTTCTTTCGATACTTGAAGATACGGGGTACATGGCGAGAGTGGCTTTCGTTATGGATAAGCCTTTGAGAAAAATCGGGCTTTCGGGCAGAAGTTTCGTTCCGATGCTTATGGGCTTCGGCTGTTCCGTCCCTGCTGTTATGGCGACAAGAACCGTTTCTTCCGATCGTGACAGAAAAATGACTATACTTCTTACGCCGTATATGAGTTGTTCTGCAAAAATTGCAATATACGCCGTTTTTACTCAGGCTTTTTTCCCGAAATACGGCGCATTCGTAATGATGGGGCTTTATATTTTCGGCGTTCTGCTTGCGCTGCTTGTGGCGGTGATACTCAAATCTACGGCATTCAAAGGCCAGCCCGTTCCGTTTGTAATGGAGCTGCCGAATTATCGTTTACCGTCGGTAAAAAGCGTTGCGTTGCTGTTATGGGAAAAAGCCAAGGACTTTTTATCCCGTGCCTTTACCGTCATTCTTCTTGCAACCGTAATAATATGGTTTTTACAGAGTTTCGATTATAGGCTGAATTTTGTAACAGATAGTTCTCAAAGTTTGCTGGCATATATAGGCAGGGGAATTTCCGTGATATTCCGTCCGCTGGGATTTGAAGACTGGCGCGTGACTACTGCGCTCGTATCGGGGTTTACGGCAAAAGAAGCCGTCGTTTCGTCGCTTGCGGTGCTTGCGGGTACCAGCGCGGATGCGCTTTCGACTGTTTTGCCGTCTATGTTCACCCCTCTGTCGGCTGTGAGTTTTCTTGTTTTCACGTTGTTATATACGCCTTGCGTTGCTACGATTTCGACTATTCGTAAAGAATTCAAATCGTTTTGGGCAACGCTCGGTGTGGTTGTCGCTCAATGCGGGGTGGCTTATATTATGAGTCTGATTGTATTTCAGGCGGGGAGCCTGTTTATATGAAACCGCTCGATTATATTCTTATAGTTGTGTTAGCTATAATTGTTGGTCTTGCTTTGTATTTTACGATCCGTAATGCAAAGCGTGGTAAAGGGTGTTGCGGCGGAGGCTGCGGCGGCGATTGCTCGAAATGCCCGATGAAGTGCGGCAACAATAGAGAGAAATCGTCCGAAAAGAATGATGAAGTGAAAAAATCATAAAAAAAAGTTTCTACTTTTTAAATATGACCGAGTTCTAATTGACAAAACTCGTATTTAATGATAAAATCTTAAAGAATATAAATATTTTGGCGCGAAATAACTTTTTCGCGTTAAACGGAGCGACAAGATGAAGAGATTACTCGGATTTTTTATGGCGTTGGTTCTTACGTTTTCGCTTACCGCAACGCTTGCGGCTTGCAATAACGATAAGAACGGCGAACAAAACAAGGCTTTCGAAGTCAAATACGAATTGAGCGACGACGGAAAGTATTATACTCTTACGAGTTTTACGGTTTCCGACGAAGCGCAGACCGCTATCGGCAACGGCGATTATAAAAAACTTGCCGAACTTTTCAACACCGCTAAAGAAGACGGTCAGGCTGATTTCACTAAAGATACGGTTAAAGAATTTACCGTTAAAGACAAAATAGGCGATATCCCCGTTACGAAGATATCTTCCAATGCGCTTTCCGCGCTTTCGTTTATCGAAAAAATTACCGTACCCGATTCTGTAGAAGAGATCGGCAGCGGCGCGTTTTCCGAACTTACTGCGCTTAAAGAAATAACTCTTCCGTTCGTAGGTCAGAAAGTAGGCGCGGTCAACTCCAACGTAAACTTCGGTTACATTTTTGGTACGGTAGAGGCTACGGGTCTTACCGCCTGCGCGCAGAAGTATAACGACGGAACTAACGAAGCCGTAACCTATTATATACCCTCTACTTTGACCACCGTTACGATAACGGGCGGAAACAAGGGCAACGAAGTTGAAAAGTGGGTCGTTAAAGATGAAGACGGCAACCTTTTCGAAGCGAAAGAGGGCGACGAGGGCGCTTATAAAATAATAGTAAGCGAAAATGCGGAATATTCCGTACCCGCTTATGCGTTCTATGCCTGTACTACGCTTGAAAAAGTTACTTTGAGCGGCGAACTCGACGAACTTCAGACAAACACGTTCAACGGTTGCACTTCGCTTAAAGAAGTTTCGTTCAAGACCGAAAAAATAGCTTCCGAAGCGTTTTCGGGTTGTACCGCTATAATAGATATCGATCTTGACGGCGTTAAGACTATAGGCGAAAAGGCGTTCAACGGCTGTACCGCTCTGGGTAAAAGTTCGAGCGTAAAAATTCACGAACTCGATTTGTCCACGGTTGAGAGCATTGAAGCGTATGCGTTTACGGGTTGCACTGCTTTGGTAAAGGTCACTCTTAAAAACGGCGTAACGCTTAAAGATTGCGCTTTCTCAGGCTGCACTTCGCTTAAAGACGTAATAGGCAAAGATTCCGCCGTCATTGCGGGAAATCCTTTCCACGGTTGCGATAAACTCGATAAATAATTTGTATAAGTTTGCGCCCGCTTCCTGCTCGGAAGCGGGCGTTTTGTTATGTTCTTAAATTTTATCTGTCGTAGATTAAGCCGAGCGAACGGGTAGCTAATGCCCGTAGTTGTGTTGTTTTAATATTATATAACAGAAATATCCGAAAAATCGTAAAATAAATTGACTTAATAATCTTTTTATGCTACTATTGAGTTGCAAACCAGAATACAATCTAATATGTAAGTTTTAAAGAGAGCGAAAAACGAATATGATAACAAGAGAACAGGTGGCAGACCCTAAAAGACGAATATTGATGGTGTGCGTGCAAATGTTCATCGAAAAAGGCTTTAAAGCTACCACTATGATGGACATTATACGCGAAGCGGACGTGTCTTCGGGAACATTTCAGAATTTGTTCAGAACTAAAGACGGCGTTTTACTTGAATTGATAAATTTTATGTTTAAAAATCAATTCGAAATGGCGCGGTCTTTTGCCGATAAAGAACAAAATTCCGTCGGCGTTTATGCGATAGAAACGGCGTTGCAATTGGCGATAACCGAGTCTGACGAAAATCTGCGCGAAATTTACGTCGAGGCGTATACTCAACCGAAACTTTCTGAAGTTATTTATCAGTATACTTCGACCGAATTGTTTAAAACGTTCGGGCGGTTTAATCCCGATTTTACCGAAAGCGATTTTTATGAGTGCGAAATAGGTTCTGCGGGAATGATGCGCGCGTTTATGGCAAGACCGTGCGATAAATATTTTACCCTGAAAAGAAAAATCGAAAAATTTCTCGATATGTCGTTAAAGGCGTATAACACTCCCGCCGAAACGATTGACGAGGCGTTGAATATTGTCGGCGCAATCGACTTGAACTCGACGGCGCAAGCGATAATGAATAAACTTTTTTCCGCTTTGGAAATGGTTTTCGGGTGTAAATTCAACTAAAAACAAACGTTTAAAAGGCGTTTTTAAACGGAATAACATAGACTGATATATATTGAGATAAATATGGAAACTTTCAGAAAAAAAGCGGCGGCAATTTTAATTTTTGCCATAATTGCAATCATGGCAAGTTTTGCGTTATTCACGCAAAGCTTTTCCCCTTTAAATGCAAATGCGGCTGACGGGGTAGAAGTAAAAAAGGACGTTAAATATCAGTAATAGCTTAACACAGCCCCGCCGTCGGCAAACGCCGATGGCGGGGCTGTGGTTTTATTTGATTTGAAATAAAATTTATTTGTTTTTAATGTTCCTGATTTTTGTTAAATCGCCGCTGCATAACGCTTCCATATTACGGAAAATTTTATCGGAATCCCAATTCCACCATTTGAGCTTTAACAAAAATGAAATAAGTTCGTATTCAAAACGTTGTCTGATTACGCGGCAAGGGTTTCCGCCTGCAACGCAATATGGCGGAATATCTTTCGCGACAACCGAATTTGCGGCGATAATTGCGCCGTCTCCGATATGAATGCCGGGCATTACGGTCACGTTTTGTCCTATCCACACGTCGTTGCCGATTATCGTATCTCCTTTAAACGGGAGATCTTCGAGGTTCGGCGCATATTTTTCCCAACCGCCGCCCATTATGTTGAACGGGTAGGTTGATACGCTTTTCATTCGGTGGTTCGCGCCGTTCATTACAAATTCTATTCCTTTTGCAATCGCGCAGAATTTGCCGATAATAAGTTTGTCTCCCAAAAACTCATAGTGATGAGTAACGCGTTCTTCAAATTTTTCTGCGCCGTTCACGTCATCGTAATAAGTATAGTCTCCGACTATGATATTGGGGCGGGTAATAACGTTTTTTATAAATACTATTTGCCTGATATTTTCGTTAGGGTATATTTTATTTGGGTCTGGTCCCGTCATATTTACGTTGCCTCCGCGCTTATAAATTATCTGTTCGATTTTTAACAACAATATAAATGTTGTCGGGGAGAATCGTTTCGTTTTTCCATACGGCTTTAAACTCTTCCGTGGTCATTATCCGATTGTATCGTGAATCTGCCGCGTTGGCATTTTCCGAAATCGAATCTGCAAGATAAATATGCCGCAAAAGGTATGCCGAGGCATAAGCCGCGCATTTTCCGTCTGTCTGATAGTCGATACGGTTTTCTTCGGTGTTGCAAAAGAATTCGGACGGATAATCGAAAACCTTGATGTCGTCTTTCGGCGGACTTATGTATAAAAGAAAGCCGACAGCCGCTATGCCGAATAATGCGATTATAAGAAGCGTAGCAATCAAAGTGATTTTTACCTTGCTATTCTTAATTATCATGCTTTGAAATAGTTACTCCGTTTAATTGAATGTTACTCAATTACATATTATACCTGCTACCGTTCGGTTGTCAAGCCTCCGAAATATATTTTTAAACTTTTTATAAGTCGGGATTAGTAAAATGTTTTAAAATAGGGCGAAAAAGCCCATAAAAATGCAAAAATGATGGTCTGTAAGAAAAGAACTTACAGACCATCACGCTTGTGTGTACGACAAAATCTCGTTTTTAAGCCGATTTTCAAAGTGCGTCGGACGGTAATTAGTTTTTATGCTTTGCATTCATGATTTCATTCAAATTTTCCAAATTATATTCTTATCGTCGGCACCAAGTTCAAAGAAGTATTTGACGATTCCTAAATCCATTTTTGTGTAAAATCCACTTTTCGTCGTTGCCGATAACGAATCGTCTTCGTTAAGAGTAAAATAAAATTTCTGTTGGTTCATAGCGGTAGGAGCAAGTAAAGCCGCGCTCACGCCGTTTTTAAACCATTCGGGCGTTTCGTTGCTTTTTGAAGTGCATACTTCTGCTGCAGACTTTGATTTATGCTGTGCCCCTTGCGTTTTTCCGTATCCGAGAGCAATTAAACTGTATAATTTCTCGCCTTTTTCTATCGCAAATGCCGTTTTCACTTTTTTGTAAGTCAGAGCAACCCAACATGTATTAAGCCCCAGAGTTTGCGCGAAAAGAACGATTTTTGCGCCGAAGTAGCCGATTTCTTCCTCTGTAGTTTTGCCTTTTTTCGCAACTAACGCGATGTAATTTTCCACGCCGGAAAAATTGCCATAATGAGCCATAAAACCGTTAAAGGCTTTCGGTTCGTTTAAAATCAGCTGAAAATGCAGCTCTCTTTCGCGATTGCATTCGTCGATAAAGGATTTGAGTTTGTTTGCTTTGTCCGCCTCGATTGTTTTATCGAGATACTGCCTGACGGAATGTCTTTCTTTTGCTGCTTGTAACAAATCCATATTTTCAACCTCTCGTTTATGTGTTTTCAGGATTTTATTATTATAGCATTTCTCCTGACTTCAATGCAATGATGTGAGTTTGCCTTTACAGTCAAACCTTTTACAATCATATTATACCATATTCTTCCGCTTTTTTCAATCTGTTCTGCGTGGTAAAAGAAAAGTCGGAACAGGTTATCCTATCCCGACTTCTTCTTTCAAAATTATAGACATCTTACTCTTAGAAATTTTATTGATTTCTTATTCCCATCGGAAGAAACACGCGGAGAGAGCGGAACAAACCGCGGTAACCCCAAGCATTACACAAGTAGGTAACAATATGCCATTCGCACCGATACCGAGGAACACATTTTTCATCAACGTTAGCCCCTGCGTCAAAGGGAATACACTGACGACCTGTTGCATTGCCTTTGGCATAACCTCGATCGGAAGTGTCGTCCCGGAAAGAACAAGCATCGGGAAATAAAGGATACATGCAATAACGCTTGCTTGTTTTGTATTCTTTGCAATACCGCCCACCAACATACCGATTGACAGAGTTGAGAGCATTGTAAGTGCCCAACTGCCGAGAAATGTCCAAAACGAACCGTGTAGTTTTACGCCCCACAAGAGTGCGATAATGGACAGCGTTGCAAGGGACAATGCACAGTAAATGACGTACATAGCAAGTTCCGCGCCGAGTATGAATACGGGACTGACAGGTGTAACGCGCAATCTTTTGAGAATTTTCATTTCTCGTAAGCCCGATACCGCAAGTGGCAATCCCATCAATCCGCTTGCGCAAATAGCGATTGCACCGACCGCTCCGAAAGACTGTTCCAAAGCAGTATAATTCGCCCCGTCATAAGCAGGTTTTGCGCCATATACAATGCCGAGAATAATGAACACTATAAGCGGCATAATCACGGCAAAAATCACCATATTCATATCCCTCAGACTAAGTTTCAACTCGGTTTTCAAAAAAGTAAAAAATCGTTTCATGCGCCCACCTCCTCGTCCGACAATTTTAAGTACGCATCTTCAAAGTGTTCACAGCCACACTGCTCATTTGCTTGTTCAACGGTTCCGCGGAAAACGACAATCCCCTTTTTCAGAATACAAATCTCATCGCACAAGGCTTCGACTTCATCCATAAAGTGAGAAGTCAGAAATATTGTAAGCCCTTGCTTTTTAAGTGATTCAAGCGTTTTCCACACGCTACGCCGTGCTTTTGCGTCAAGCCCTGTCGTCAGTTCGTCAAGGAAAACTATCTCCGGTTGAGGGATCAGTGCGAGGACAATGAAAAGCCGCTGGCGTTCGCCGCCGGAAAGACTTTTCACCGCAGCTTTTGTTTTATCACCAATGCCGAACTGCTCGCAAAGCGTGCGCCAATCGGCAGGTTTGCGATAAAGACTTGCCGTTTTCCTGCAAAGTTCGTAAACCTTGATCTCCTTCTGATAATCGCCCTCTTGGAATGCCGGACAAGAGTAATACGAACCGTGGTCTGACGCTGTGTTTTTGACTAATGCTGCGTTGCGCTCACGCGTTATACGTACAGTATTAACGCGCTCACGCGCCTTGCCTTAGCCTAAAAACACAACGTTAGACTTGCTTGCAACAAAAACGCCGATATTTTTGATGATTTGTTGCAAAGGCGAGGACGGTAGTACTGTATGTACACCATCCGAGAATTTGCAAAAAAGCGCATAAATAGCGGCGTTTTTGCAAGGTTTGTATTATTCTTGTCCGGCATTGTACGCCGACGCGTTCAAACAATGAGCGGCGTTGCTTTTTCGGATCTTGTCCAAGCAACCGAACCGTTCCCTCGTCAGCCTTCTTCGTGCCGAGTATGCACTCTATCGTGGTGCTTTTCCCCGCACCGTTTGCTCCGAGCAGTCCGAATACCGTACCTCTTTTCACCGAAAAATTCAAATGATTGACTACGGTTTTCTCTCCATATGTTTTTGTTAATCCTTCGACAAAAATCGCTTCACTCATTTCTGAATCCTCCGCACGGCTCGTAGCTCAATGTATCCGCGCTGTCCGCGAGGTTCTAATTGAATGCGCGGATTTTCATCGTCCCAGCGGTAGCCGATGACGGACGGATCGTAACTATCCATTGCCGTTTGTACGGTGCGGATTGCTTCGCAATAATCCTCTTCGCGGAAAGGCGATCCCTGAAACATCAGATATTCTGCTTCTGGCAAACGAATGGTTTCAAATCCCTCCGGAATTATTCCCATGTAGTCGGTTTCGACCTCGACACCCTGCACATAGGTGGATGTATTCGGCTTTTTGTATTTTTCGGGTAACCACATAGAAACAGGTTCTCCGCAGAGCGACTTCATGCTCATAAGAATACCCCAAACGTCACAACTGACTTCCTCGCAGTATGGAAAATAGTCCTCCGCCTGCTTACCGCGTTTGATAATGCACAGGCGTTCCGGCTTGCGGATAACCTGTATAAAAATAGGTTGAATGTTTGACACGTCGATGTCCTCCTTTTTTAGTTCTCGATATTTTGCACCGTAAGGAATAAAGAAGGTGACAGGAACGGGATTTTTCATATAATCGCTTGGATTCAGCCCGAATTCTCTGTAAAATGCCCGTGTAAAGGTATCCACATTGGAAAATCCTGCATCAAACGCCGCATCAATTACCTTTACGTTACCTCTTTTAAGTTGTTTAGCCGCCTGAGTAAGCCGATATTTACGAATATACTCGGTCGGCGTCAGCCCAAGAGAGTCACGGAACAGTCGATAAGAATACCACGGAGAAAACAACGATACGCGCGCTAAGTCCGACAAATTGATTTCTTCTGCATTATTCTTCTCGATATAATCCTGCATCCGCTGGACAGCCAAAATCTGTTCTTTCATATTCCTTTAGCTCCTTACAGACAATAATTATACCTCAGAGAACAATTTTTTTCTCGACTTTCCTTGCCTATTTAATTTCTCAGTTTCAAAAACTCAAAGGTTCAATTCTATCTCAACAGTTTTTCATAAGTGAAGTTTTTTGCAACACCCTTCATAAGCAATACGTCAAGTATTATTCTTCTATTATTTTTGTTTATTCAATATGAAAGAAAGTAAGGTCGTTAGTTCGAGTCCTGTTTTTTGAAAAACAGGTCAAATGTCAGATACTCTTGGGGAATTTTAAGAATATTAAATCAAAACAGTGCAAATAGCGAGTTCGTATCAATTCGTGAAAGCGTACGCTTAAATTGTCCACCGAATTTATAGTGGATCGACTTGGTGTTTGGAAGAGTTTTACAAGAGCAAATAAGTCTTGCGGACGGTTGTTATACGGAGTTGCCGTCAGTAAAATAACTTTATTCTCTGCATTAGAACGGGTTAATTGGTGGAGCCATAAATAACTGTCACTTAATTCGTTGCGGTATCTATGCACCTCATCTATTACATAGAGTATCGGATCGGGATCATCGGCATAGTCTTTATACAAATCTTCTAACTTCCCACTACTGCAAACTCTTACTCCGCGAAGTCCGAAATCTTGCTGATATCAATATTATTGTTGTAAAATTTTCCAGTACCCCGTACGGGTATTACCAACGCGAACAATAAGCCCTTTTTCTTTCAATCCGTCAAGAGCGCGCTGAACCGTTTTAACGGTTTTAGAAATTTCCATTGAGAGTTCTTCTCGCGTCAAATTGGGTTGCAACTTCAAAAGTTTATAAACCGCTTTTTCCGTTTTGGACAAAACAACAGAGACATTTTGCCGCAGTTCAGGGACATTTTTCAACGCGTTAGGGTCATTTCGCAAAAAGATAAACGAGAAGCCTATCGGGGTTTTCTCATAAGAACAAGAAACGTTTTCGGCGTTACAAAGAGTATAGACACGTTTGAATCCACTGCCGAAAGATTCAATATCGTGGCAAAGATACAGCACTTTTGCAATTAACTCGTTTCGTATAATCGAAGATAGGTTTTTCGTCGCAAAATCTTCGGGAGAAAATTCAGAAGGAAACGTTCCGGGGTTATATATTACAACTTTACCGGGATGAATATCAATTTCGTGTTGAGAACCCGTTCCGTACTCTGCGTGCGCAAAACTGTTTATTACAATTTCGCGCAATGCTTTGAGCGGTATTTCGGGTATTTCTTCCCTCGTAACGCTTCCGATTTCTGCGCGCCAGCGAATATTCTTTTTGATATAGGTAAGTGCTGTATCAACTAATCTGAAAATATTATCTTCGGTTCGGTTTATATCCAAAAAAGTCAACTTTTCATCGCTTGCAAACACCGCCATTTTAAGTGTAACAGGACCGTTATTACCGAAGAGAACGTATCCCGCATTATTCAAATTGCCGTTTTTTAATAAACCGAGTTTATTAAGCAACTTTTCTGCGTCGTATCCGTCGTCGGGCAATCTTCCGCAAGCGATGGCTCGGTTATAAAAGTCTTTCAAAGCCGACTCGTCGATATCCTTAATCGTGTAAGGAGTTTCAAATTGTTCCCATCTCTCGGAATACTCGCTTGCAACCATCATTTCTTTAAGTTCGGCAGGCGTCAATTCACGACTCTCGTCGGCAACTCGGATATAATACTTCCCGTAAGCCGAATATGGTTTATTTCGCCCGCTGAATTTCACTTCGATTATATCACACCCGTCAATCGTGACTTTTTGAATTTGAGGATAAATTTGCGGTTTTATACTTTCAAAAATTACTCTCGAAACATCGCGCAAAGTCGATTCAACAACCTGCAA
>CAKQME010000023.1 GCA_934254815.1 uncultured Clostridia bacterium
TGAGGATAAATTTGCGGTTTTATACTTTCAAAAATTACTCTCGAAACATCGCGCAAAGTCGATTCAACAACCTGCAAGCCTTTTACGTCACCGTTTGGCGCAACACCGAAATATAAAACACCTTTTTCGTGCTTGTTTAATATTGCAACAATGTCTTTCATTGCATCGTGCATTTCACTTGTGCTTTTCTTAAATTCAAGTTCTTCCGTTTCGTGTCCGAAATTTATCATCTCAAACCTCCACTCTATGATTTCAACATTAGTATATCAAAATCGGGGACAAATGTCAAGACAAAATGTCCCTTATATTGTCCCCCTTTTGTGCCGTATATTTAAAATTTTTGTCGATTTAATAATAAAAGCATATTTGAAAAAAATAATCAAAAACACTTGACGAACAAATGTTCGTATGTTATACTATAATAGTCTTGATATAAGGTCAAATCATTGCGCCGTAAGAAAGGCGTTATCGGGCGTGAAGGAGTTGCCCGATTGTTCGTTCCCTTTTGTGGACTCGGACAGGATAATTACCGTCGTTTACCATAGAATTGTAGTCAGGTGTGGCAATTCCGCGACGGGCGTTGAAATCGTTAAAAAAGAGAGATTTCGACGTGGGTTTTATTGTAATACGATTTTTTAGATAAAATCGACTAAAAATTAAATAATTCGGGGATTGAAATCCGTGCGAAGAACGAGCCATTTAAGGCAACCGAAATCGCACGGATTTTTTTATCCATATATACAAATCGGAGGTGCATTATGTAACGAAAACTAAAACTTAATACTTGTATTTTAAGTCGGTGATAGAAAAAATATCAGCGGCTTTTTTGTCGTCTTTCGGGAGGTAAGACAATGAAAAATTATAATCAATACCGCCCGCCGTAGCGGGAAGAACTTTGGAAACAAACAGGAAGTAAAACAGAAGGCTTATGAGCAAAGTGTACATACTATACTTTGCTTTGCAAAATAGTGTGCTCTGCGAGGCTGTGAATCCACTAATAAAACAGTCGGCAGAGATTATCTACACACTTTGCTCAATGAAAATAAAAACAAATTTCAGGAGGAAAATCATCATTTCATATTTAGTGTGCCATATGGAGAAATACCATAAACAAGACGTCGCCCCTATCGAAAAGGAAAACGAGCGGGACGAAAATTACGGAGCGGCAAATCCGCAGATAGACAGCGAGCGGACGAGAAACAATTATCGCTTTACGCCGTATTTCGGAAAAACTTATATGGAGTTTATAAACGGCAGAATAAAAGAGTTAGGCTTATCCCCGCGCAAGGACGCGGTTGTTATGAACTCTTTCGTGTTAGGTTCGGATAAAACCTTTTTCGACGGATTAGCCAAGGTTGAACAGTATAACTTTTTCTCGGACTGTTACAAATTTTTTGCAGAGCGTTACGGCGAAGAAAACATTATCGCGGCGGTAGTACATACCGACGAAACAACGCCGCATATGCACTTAAACTTAATGCCCGTAACGAAAGACGGACGGCTTTGCAGTAAACAACTTTTCGATAAACCGCAACTGCAACAGTTGCAGACAGATTTTTACGAAACCGTCGGAAAACGTTGGGGTTTACAGCGCGGCAAAGAAAGCAGTCAGAAGAAACATCTTTCCACCGCCGAATTTAAGGCGAAAAAGATAATCGAACAAGCGGAAGCCATACGGGAAGAAAGTCAGGTTTATGCAGACGCTTTAACCGAGGCAAAAAGCGGAAATATTCCGAGGAAACGCGGTAAGTTACAAGAGCAAGTAATCGCTTTAACAGCGACAAATAACGACCTTTCAAAGCAACTTACAAAATCTATGGATGAAGCCTTGCTATATGCTAAAAGATCGGAAGCGTTGCAAAAGGAAAAGGATAATAATTCCCATTATACAAACGTCGGCAAAGAACTTGCAAGAACAAACCCGACGGAATATCGGCGTATCGTCCACGGAAAGCCGAAAACAATCGGAGGTTTTTTCGATTCCGTGCTTTCGCTCTTCACGCTTGATATTGTGCGGCAAGTCCCCCGGTTACAGCAAATAGAAGCGGAAATCGAAGAAGAACGCAAAAAGCAAGAAAAACAAGGCAACACCAACAACTACAAAAATTAAAGGGATATTTTCTACCCGTTCATAAAAAGAGCTTGACTCCTGAGAGTAAAATTGCTATAATATGTATCAATACGATTTTATATCTTCGGAGGAACAGTTCAATGGAACGGAAAGAAGATACTCCCGTGCGTAAAACGCGCAGGAAGTATGAAGAAAGAAATAAAGAAAAGAGAAAGCAAGCGAGCGGCAATTTCGGAACGATGATACCTAGAGCCTTATATGATGAAATAAACGCTTTTCTCGAAGAAAACGGAATTACGAAAGTCCGACTAATCAAAGAAGGCTACGAAGCTTTGAAAAATATGAAAAAAGACGGCAAATTATAAGCCGCCCTTCCTGCCGTTTTACGTAAATAAATCATTGATAAGGAGATTATATTTACGGAAAACACGGCTAAAAGACAAGAAAACGATTACAATTACAGATTAGAGTATCACCCTATCGGAGATAAAACCTTCGTTGTGGTAGCACGGGAACAACTCGGCGTGACAGATACTCCGCTCGATATTATGAAACGCCTGATAACACGCCAAAGCGCGCGAATACAATCAGGCGAACCGGTACGAACTCGCTGTTTGCCGCATAACGGAGGTAAACAATTATGATAGGACAAACGGCGATTAAAAATAACAAAAAATACAATTACGGAGGTGACGTAACGGCATTATACGCAAGATTATCCAAAGACGACGACCTTGTCGGAGACAGCAACAGTATCGTTCATCAAAAGGAAATTCTCGCAAAATATGCGAAAGAACACGGCTTTACCAATATTGAATTCTACGTTGACGACGGCTTTTCGGGTACGAATTTCAATCGCCCCGACTTTCAGCGAATGATGACTGACGCGGAAGAAGGCAGAATTTCTACCGTTATCGTAAAGGATATGTCTCGATTCGGCAGAGATTACATAATGGTTGGGTATTACACCGAAATCTATTTCTCGAATCTTGACATTCGCTTTATTGCGATCAACGATAACGTAGACAGCAATATTCAGACGGAAAACGACCTGACGCCGTTCAAAAACGTATTTAATGAGTGGTATGCAAGAGATACGTCGAAGAAAATTCGCGCAGTATTCAAAGCAAAAGGCAATTCCGGTAAACATCTTTCGACTAATTCCCCGTTCGGATATAAAAAAGATCCGAATGACAAAGATAAATGGATTATAGACGAAGACGCCGCGGCTACGGTAAGACGAATATTTCAAATGTTTGTTGACGGTTATCGCATTTCGGAAATCGGGCACAAATTAACGGAAGAAAAAGTTGAAACGCCTATGCTTTACTATATAAATCGAGGAATTAAAACGAATGCAAGAAGCGAATATCCCGAAATATGGGATTCGATGAGCATTAAATACATTTTAGATCAAACGGCATACGCGGGACATACAGTAAATTTTCAGACGGCAGTAAAATCCTATAAAACAAAAAAACAAATTCGTTTGCCCAAGGAAGATTGGATAATCTACCGCAATACGCAAGAGCCGATTATAGACGAAAAAACTTTTGAAACGGTACAGCAAATGCGAAAAGTAAAACGCGCCCGCACAAAATACAATGAGCCGAATATGTTTTCGGGATTGCTCTACTGCGCTGACTGCGGCAATCATCTGACGATTCAGCGCGTAGCACGAAACAGGAAAATGGACAATTTTTCCTGTGCGACCTATCGCAAGAAAAAGAAAGGCTTGTGTAGTTGCCATCGAATTTTGGTATCCGACCTTGAAACGATAGTTAAAGAAGATTTGCAAAAAGTATGCGAATACGCTTTTCTTCACGAAAAAGAATTTACGGACGAATACTTGTCCGGTTCTAAAAAAGAAACGGTAAAGTTTCAGTCTAAAACTAAAGCCGAATTAAAACGGCTTTCCGAAAGGCAAGAAGAAATAGGCAGAGTTATCCGTAAACTTTATGAAGATAACGTAAACGGCAGAATCACAGATGAACGATTTGACTTCCTTGCAAAATCTTACGATGACGAAGTTAACGATCTGAAAACGAAAATTCAAGAGTTACAAAATGCACTTGCTTCATCGGTTCAGGACGAAGAAAAACTCTCAAAGTTTCTAAAAGTTGTAAAAAGTTATACGGAAATCGAAGAGTTGACGCCCGAAATTCTCAATAGTTTCATTGAAAAAATTTATATCGGCGAAACCGAGAAATACAACGGCAGAAAAATGCAGAAAGTAGAAATTATCTACAAATTCGTAGGCGCAATCAATTTACCGCAGTATAATTCATATTAAAGCACGCGGGAATGAAAAACGGGTAGGCAGTTAAAACCTACCTACCCGAAAATTCCCCACGAATAATTAACTAAATGCAGCTCTTAAATTCAAATATTCCGAGAAGTGCGTAAAACACTAAATAAAGTAACAAAAAAGCACAAGACCTAAATCTTGTGCTTTTTGTGTTTTGTAGCTTTTTCGTACTACAAAGATGGTGCCGTGTGGCATAATTTGTACGAACCTGTTTTAGAAGAAATAGCGGTTTTATCCGCCGTTTCTATCTCTTTTTCTGTTTTTGTGACGTGTTCTTTTGTTAGTTTTAGGTGTTCGGGGCTGTCCGTAAAGTTGTAGGTTATTACAATTTCATCGTCATAAAGTATTACTTCCCGTATAAACGCATTTACAATTAGTTTTCGCACTTTTATGTCGTCCGTGTTATCAAACACGAATTTACTTAAAAACATCTCTATATCGTCCGCAGTTAAGTATGTGTAACTGCGGGCTTTTTCTTTAAGGATTTCTACGTCGTATTGCGATATACGATTTTCAAGTTCGGTCAGACGGCTTTTCGTCGTTTCGGTGATTATGCCTTGCTCGATTGCCTTTACGATATTATTCTGTGCTTTTACCGCCTCGGTGCGGTTCTTTTCAATAAGTTTCAAAGCCGTGTTGTCTGCGGTTTCTTTTTTATGTACGTTGTATATGCTTTGCGCAATCTTCTTGACATTGTTCACGCTCGATAACATTTGAGTCGTTGCGTTTATCACCGTATCTTCGATAAACTGTTTTTGCACTCTGCTCATATTGCATTTAGCACGCTTGCGACGTTTGGAAAGGCAAATATAGTAGTAATGAATTGCACCCGTATGAGAAGTTCCGCTTTCACCGCCCATTCTGTGCTTGCAATCTCCGCATATGAGTTTTCCCGAAAGGATATAGTCGAAAATCTCTTTTTTACGGCTCGGCGCAAGTTTGTTTTCTTCGTTTATTGCGTTTACCTTGTTCCAAAGTTCGTCCGATATAATTCTCGGAAAGATATTGTCGTATAATTCTCCTTGGTGTTCCACAACTCCGGTATATCTTTTGTTGTGCAGAATGAAATACAAATATTTGTGGTCTACGAGTTTACCGTTTTTTCTGCGGCAACCGCATTCCTTGAATTTATCCGCAATAGCAACTGCCTTATACCCCTGCGAATACATCAAAAACGCGTCTTCCACGATTTTGCTTTCGTATTCGTTCACAACGTATTTTTTGTCAACGACGTCATAGCCGAAAATATCTTGTCCGCCCGTGGCTTTACCTTTGCGCCAACTCTCTTTCAGTCCGCGATTGACTTTTTGCGTAAGTTCTTCCGAAAAGTATTGATTAAAACCTTCCAAAACGGTTTCCATCATACGACCTTCGGGACTGTCCGTAAGGTTTTCCATTGCAGAGAGAATTGTTACGCCGTTATCTCGGAGCGTCTTTTTGTGTATTACCGATTCAAACTTGTTGCGTGAAAACCTGTCTAATTTGTAAACGATAAGGTACTGCCACTCTTTGCGGCTGCTGTCTTTCAGCATTTTTTGAAATGCGACACGGTTGTCGTTCGTTCCCGTCATAGCGCGGTCGATATAGGTATCGACTATGAGTATACCGTTGTTTTGAGCATACTCTCGACACACACGAAGTTGTCCTTCAATCGATTGTTCGGTTTGGCTATCGCTGGAATAACGGGCATAAATAATTGCTTTTTTCATTTTGGTTATTAACTCCTTTTAATTTTTTTTGTCTTTCGACGGAAACCGAACAATCCGATTTTGGCGAACACAGCAAGGAAACAGTAAAAAATATAGGGGAATTTTTTGTGTCTTTATAGTTCTCACTATATTTTTTACCCTTGCGGTGGCTCGATTTGTGTTTGCACCCATAAAAGTTTTCAGACCGAAATCGGATAGGCTTTCCGCGAGAAAGAAAAAAACGTCTTGTTTCTTCCTTGTCCACAAGACTACAATCCAAAGTCGCAAGTTTTTTGCGAGTTCGACTGAAATTTTCCAAAAAAATGAAAAAATTTACTCAAAGTCGCAAAGAAGTTGCGAGTTTGACCGCTATCCTTTGGGCAAAAGGAGAAACGGCTATGAAAAAGCAATACAAGATAATCACAATCGGCGAGCCGAACATTGAAAAGATGTCCACGGCAGAACAAAAATCGTTTTACAGCACTCTGCTGTCTTTGATGACGGAATACTTTTGCAATAACGCCGAAGTAAAAAGCACAAACGCTCCCGACTGTTCCGAAAATGCAAACGGCATAAACTCGGAGTAAAATGAAAGTCCACGCACGGCGGAGAAAAAGGCGAAAGATCGCCAAGCGGGTTAGCGGCGACTTCGCCTTCCGCCCGTGCTTTCATTGTCCGATTTAGGTTTGTTTGTTCGGACAGAGGCGTGGCTTGTCTTCGGCGAGGCGTAGCCGAGCCGACTTGTATCAAGACAAGCCACGCCTAATTGCCAACGTCGCAAAAACCTTGCGAGTTTGAAAGATTAGAAAATCAATTAAAAATCATAGGAGAATCAAAAAATGAAATACATAGAATGGCTGAATATTTGGCTCAACAATTACATAAAACCAAGTGCAAAAGAACGCACATACATTCGTTATGAGCAACTTATACGCACGCACATTGCCAAAAAAGTCGGCGGAAAAGACGTAAACGACCTTACGCCTATCGTTTTACAATCGTTCGTGACGGAATTGTTAAACACCGGCAATCTGAAAACCGGTAAAGAGTTATCCGCAAACTTTGTGAATATGGTTATATCCGTTATTCAAAACTCATTAAAAACGGCGCATTTAGTAGGTATCGCAAACGAATATACCGCAAACAAAATAAAACGCCCCAAGACAAAAGAAAAGCAAGTCGAATGTTTTTCTTGTCAGGAGCAGAGAAAAATTGAAAATTATGTATTAAATAGTGGCAAAGATAAATTATTCGGTGTTGTTTTGTGCCTTTACACGGGGTTACGCATCGGCGAACTGCTTGCTTTAACGTGGGACGATATTGATTTCGGCAAAGGGTTACTTTTTGTTTCAAAAACCTGCCACGACGGAAACGACGGTAAAAACCATATACGCATTATAGACAGCCCAAAAACCGTTCATTCTCGCAGGGTAATACCGTTGCCGAAACAAATATTGTCCCTGCTAAAAGGCGTAAAGAAGCGTTCTGCTGAATGCGAATATATCGTAGCCGACGGCAATAAACCCGTGTTTGTGCGCTCGTATCAACGAACTTTTGAGTTTCTATTGAAAAAACTTAATATTCCGCACAAAGGCTTTCACTCCTTAAGACATACGTTCGCTACTCGTGCAATGGAATGCGGAATGGACGTTAAAACTCTTTCGGAACTGTTAGGACATAAAAACGCGACAATTACACTTAACCGATATGCTCACTCTCTTTTGGAACATAAGGTAGATATGATGAATCGTTTGGGGAAATTGCTATAAAAAAACAACTAAAAAGCGTGCATCAAACAAAATAATTGATGCACACTTTTTAATTATTATAGCAAATTTTCCTGCAAAAATCAAGGCTCGCAGGCGATATCATCTGTATTTTTTGTGCCACTCTTTAACTTTTGATGTTCGTTTTACTACAATGCGTGCGTGGAATATTTTGTTTGATGCTCATTTCGAATTAAAAAGGAGCATCAAATGTCAAAAGAAAAACTGTTGAATTCTTACAATCGCAAAAACGACGAATTTTATACTTTATATGATGATATTGCCTCGGAACTACCAAATTATAGAGAACAACTCAAAGGCAAACGGATAATTTGCCCTTGCGATTGGGACGAAAGTTTAATTGAAGAAATCGTATATAGCGATGGAGATTATGTTCCTGCAGCAACGTTGCTATCCAAGGGAGATACGATTAAGGATATCAATATACCTGCATCATTGAATAGAATTGAAAAAAGTCTTGATTTGGTTAAATGTAACTTTGTAAAGTTTCTTGTGGCTCATGCAGAAGCCTATGGGATGAAATCAATTAGTGTTAGCGGATATAACCCTGCTACGAATGAGGGGATCAGGTTTCAAGACATAGATTACACTAAATATGATGTTGTAGTAACAAATCCGCCATTTAGCCTATTTAGAGAATTTGTGGATACTATGTTTTCCAATAATATGAAATTTATAATTATTGGTCCACAGAATGCAATTACATACAAAGAAACCTTTGAATATATAAAAGACAACAGGCTATGGCTTGGATATCATCACCATTTGACGGGGTTTATTTTACCTGATGGCACAATTCTTAAAAAAAATGATGCTCTACCACGTTGTTGCTGTTGGTTCACAAATCTTGACGTAAAATATCGTCACGACAAACTTATTTTAACCGAAAACTATACGCCCGAACGATTTCCAAGATATTACAATTACAATGGTATTGATGTAAACGAAACAAAATCAATTCCTTATGATTTTTCTGGACATATGGGCGTTCCAATTACTTTTTTGCAAAAATATAACCCGGAACAATTTGAAATAATTGGTAAAGGCGTTCAAGTAGAGAAAACAAAAAGATTTAAGGGAGACAAAGCAACCCTTTGGATCGAAAAAGACGGTAAACCATATAAAGCACCATTCGAAAGGATTATTATTAGAAACAAGGATGTGTACATAAATGAAAATTAAAGAACTATATGAAAAAATACGTGATGGAATAATAATCAGTGATATAGAATTGCAAAGAGAAATTATTTATAATACAGAAAAACAGGTTTTAGTGATCGACAGTATTATAAATAATGTTCCACTGCCTGCTTTTTATTTGTGGCAAAATGAAAATGGTAAGTTGGAGGTATTAGATGGGAAACAACGTATTGAAGCCATAAGAAAGTTTATTGAAAATGATTTGGAATATAATGGAAAGATCTGGAAGCAAAGTGCAGAAATTCATGAGATTTTTAATATGACGGAATTATCTGTAATTATTTGTAGTGGTGATGAGCAATTAAAAAGAAAGATCTTCAACAGAATAAATACACTCGGTGTACCGCTTTCCCCTTATGAAGTGTTAAACGGCTTGTATAACGGAGAATATCTTCGTGGGTTATCAAGTTATGTTTCTGCCGATAAAGACGCATTAAAAGTCTTTGGAACCAACAGTCGCGGTAAGAACCAAATGAAAGCATTAAAGTTTTTATGTATTCTAAAAGAAGTAAAAGACATAAACGATTATGTGGAAGAAAATCAAAATTTAACATTTGCAAATGACCAAAGACTTTTAATGAAGTATATCAAATTTGTCAGAGATGTCTTTGATGAATATGGACAAATAGATATATATTTTTCACTGGCAATAAAATATTTGAAAGACTATACCATTTGGAAAGAAAATAAGCAGGAAATCAACCTTCGTGTTAAGAGATATATAAAAAGCGACGATTCAAAGTTTACAGACAAACGTAAAGAAATTGAGGATATAATTCAAGCTGTTGTTAATGGGATTAGCGTTGACGAAAAACGGTTGTTTACTATCGATGACAAGAAAAACTACTTATCAACTCGAAACTGCGAAAACGGAAAATATCAATGTGAAATATGCCACAAATGGTTCTATCCCGAAGAATTACAAATGGATCACATTGAGGCTTGGTCAAAAGGCGGTAGGACTGTTTTATCAAATGCGCAAGTTTTATGCGCCCCGTGTAACAGAAAAAAATCAAATTTTTGATTTACATACAAACACATTCTTATTAGCCCGACCGAACAAGTCGGGCTACATTTATGCACTAACTTGATATTTACCATTTATTTGGTTTATTATGGTTTCATCGTCATTGATTTTTAACTGTGTTTGTGGTATAATTATTTTGATAAAAAAATTATGATTTTCAATGGAGGTAAAATTATGGCTCCTGGAATGAAAACACATTCGGATTCTTCATTTGACGAATCGAAAGAAATTTCTATTTTAAAAACGCTATTAGAAAGCAAGAATAGCATAAAAACTTTTTTCGGGGAGAATGAAAAGACACCTAATCACGACGGATTTTTTGAGTTGGTAAACACGGATACCAAGCAACCTAAAAAGCAGTTTATTGTTCAAATTAAAAAAACAAATGCTTTAAAATTAAACAAAGATGGAAGTTATAGTTATTCGTTAGATACTCCCTTTTTGTTTTACGTCAAAGAAAAAGTTACAGAAAGTCCAGCCATTGTTTTTATTGTTGAATTAAATACTAAAAAGTGTTTTTATAAATACCTGTCAGATAATTATCTAATGCATTTAAATTTTGAAGATAAAGACCATATTACTTTAAGATTAAATGATTGCGATCAAATTACTGATATTGATATTTTTTATAATGAATTGCTAAAAATAGCGAATGAACGAAATGCCAAATTTATAAATAAGACTCCTCAACAAATTGAAGAAATAAGATTAGCCGTTGAATGGCTTAATAAAGCCATGGAAGATATTCCTTTTTTAAAAGAGTTAATACCTAATTTTTGGCGTTTTGGAATAGCGTCTTCAGTTGGATTACCTCTTAAAATTTCGACCGTAGGAAGCGAACCATATGAACTATCAAATGGACAAAATGCGAATGCGTTTGGTCTCTATTTGCAATGTAAAGACGAACTGGATTGTGGTGTTCAAGAATTCATGCAACAACATTATTTAAAACCGACATTTGATTTTACCAACACAATCACTCCTATGAAATATGTGCAAGATGTATTTATTGCATTGATGGAAGATTATTTTAATTTAGGTATAATTAATCCTCAATATTTATCGGACATGGTATTAAACGAAATAGTGTTTGGTATGTTGGACAAAATGGCATATACGGAAAACTATGTTTTAAGTAAACCTAATGCTGTAAAAACATACTATAAAGATGAAGAAACTGTTGAAACAGCAAAAAACAATTTGCTCAAATTCTTTTCGTACTTTGTGCATATCGTCAATGATAGTATTGCGGATGAAGATATCGAGAAAAAACAAGCGTTTTTAAATGCATTGAGTAGGACTCCTTTTAATAATTCGGGTGCTGATTTAATTCAAGCCATTTCGACTTTTGCTGGATGTGACTTCAAGTTTTGGAACGGAAAATATTATCCTTTTGACGTGCTTTTAAACAATCTTGGATTGTTTAAAAGAGAATACACGTTATTTTGTCTTGCAATCGCGGAACTTGAAAAACGAAAGATTTCAAAAGTCTATAGAGTATGGAATACTTGCAATGATGATTTCAAATCAAGTGGCATTATAAAATTTACGGCAAATGGTATAGATACAAGTGCTTATACACCGATTGAACGCCCACATGGTAATCCTATTTATTCGTTATATGATGATAAAAAACTTAATATAGCAATCAAAAAACTGGTATCAGAATTACCAACT
This sequence comes from uncultured Clostridia bacterium, assembly GCA_934254815.1. Taxonomy (GTDB): domain Bacteria; phylum Bacillota; class Clostridia; order Christensenellales; family Borkfalkiaceae; genus UBA10281. Next base: position 11,759 of record CAKQME010000023.1, read on the forward strand.
GAATACTCAAATTGTTATGAAAAAATATTTGGCAGGAACAATTCATTTAAATATTGCACCGATGTGAAGACAAAAGTAATTCCGCATGAAGGCGAAAAATTTATGCCATATTGGTTAGAGTTGAGGACTATTAAATTTGCAAATCCCCAAGGTATTGTTATTGACTATGATGAAAATATTCCAAGTCAATACAGCGAGGAATTAGACAAAAAAGCGTACTCAAAAAGTATTATTTCTACAACTTCAGGAATATTTCCGATTGAACTGTTTGAAACACGCATGCCGTTCTATAACGCAATTAAAGTATTCTTATGGCAAGGCATTATGGAGTCATATAAATTAGACAAACCTCTCCACGGTGTAATGGTTGGGAATATGAGGTGTAGTCTTTTTTAATAGAATTATTATGAAATTATAATCTAACTTGTTCAAGACAAGACAAGCACACGCCTAATCGCTATTGTCGCAAAAACCTTGCGAGTTAGAAGGTAAAAATTTAAGCATAAAAACAGCGTAAAAATAGACGGACAAATTTTAGTGATTTATCCGTCTATATTTTTATATTAAAGACTGTTTATAGCAAGTGCGTATTTCCTTTGCAGACTCATTCTTCTGCGCCAAATCGTCGTTCGGTTTACATTCAAAAGACGCGTCACTTCGAGATAAGTAAGTCCTGCCATATAAGCGCATAACGTTTCATATTCCGTGGCAGTCAATTTCATCTTCGCTATAAGTCCGTCAACGACTGTATAATCGTTTTTCTGCTCATCGTCGAGCGTTGTTTCAGGTTCTGCCGTAATTCGCTCGTCAAGGCTTATTGTGTTTGCCATATAGCGTGTGTATTGCTTTTGCAAATAATTGTCGGCACAACGATAACAAGCACTTTTAATAGTTACAACCTTTCCATATTTCGTTGTGTAGTTATCACCGAGTTTCTCGCCTATATGTTGGCAAAGAAACAGTATTGCCTCTTGCGCAATATCGTATGCGTTTGAAAACGGCGAATAATCGTTTTTGGAGCGGTTCATATCTCGCAATAGTCCTTTGTATAGATAATGCAAATCCTTGCCCGAACGGACGATTACCGTTTTGATACAGGTCAAGGCGATAACTTCGCCCATTTTCTGTACGTTTTCTGCCGAGATAACCATATCGTTATCCAAAATGCCTTTGTTTACTTCTTTCATTGTATTTTACCTCCGATTTACTTCGCCTTTCGGCAAAAACGGAAGTAGCACCGGGAAAAGTCGCAATAACAATGTGAGTTAAAGTCGCAATGACGGAAGTCAACGACCAGCAAAAAATTTTATGTAATAGTCGGTAATTTCAGAGTTTTCGGTAAAAATTTTTGCCGTTGACTTTCGCTTTTCACTGTGCTACAACGCGACGACGAAAGGCGATAAATCGGACGGCAAAACGGCATAGAAAAACCGAGTGTTTGAAACACTCGGTTGAACGTTGAAATGCTATTTAACGTTTGATTTTAAGCCCAAAATAATCTCTTGTAAAAAACAAAACGAACTCAAGATTGTCTCTCGGGTTCGTTTTATTCTTGTTTGGTGCGAGTAGCAGGACTTGAACCTGTATGAAATTGCTTTCATTAGAACCTGAATCTAACGCGTCTGCCAGTTCCGCCATACTCGCATATTAAATTTACTTTTATAATATATAGTATTTTTAGCCTTTTGTCAATCGTTTTTTATACCGAAAGACGATTTTTAGATTTTAATGGCAACGCTGACCGCAAGTCGCGCAGTTTCCGGTACAAGCTCCGCTGCCTTTTCCCGTCGAAGTGTAAATTTTCCCCGAATAGTTTTTCTCCGCAGGCTTTCCGCATTTGGGGCATTTGACCTCTTCGTCATAAGATTTTACCATTTCTTCGAAAACGTTTCCGCATTCGGGACATTTGTATTCAAATAACTTCATATTATTCGCCGTATCTCTTTAAATAACTTAAATCTACCGCCCATTCGGGAACTTCGTTTCTGCGGCGGTGAATTTCGTTTGCTTCGCCTAACGCCTTGCGGTAATCGGCGTAACTGCATTTGTTTACTTTCATAAAATGGGCGATGGCTTTTTCTTCGTCGCCCATAAGCTGAGTTCTGCCGATGTGTATTACGCTGTGGCAGGCGTGACATATCGCTATAACGTCTTCGAGTTTTTGTATGCCGTTTTTCTCGTCGTAACTCCACCTTTCGTGCGCTTCGAGTCGGTTTGTCGGTCTTCCGCAGATCATACATTTTCCGTTTGCTCTCGCGTATGCGTCGCGGCGGACTATATCCCACATTTTCGGTTTAAGTATCGTTCTCAGATTTGAATACCAGCAACCGTCGGGTACTAATTCGAAATTTAATTTGTATTCCATTTCAGTATAACAAGCGCGCCTTTTCGGAAACTTCTATTGCGAAGCCGTTGTCGCCTTTTACTATAAAAAATTGTCTGTGATAGGTTTTATGAGGAATGATATATACTCGTTTACCTGCCCATAATCGCTCTATATCTCCCTTTAATTGTTTTTTTGCGAAAATGTATTCCGCAATGTCTACGTTTACGTCCGCTATCGCGTTGTCGTATCCGTTGGCGAATAAATCGAGCAGGGCGGCTCTTATTTTCATAACTATGTAGTCGTTTGACTGTATCAACCCCGACCCCTGACAGTAAGGGCAGGGCTGTACGAGCGACGCCACGCTTTCGCGAAGTTTTTTCTTGCGTGTTATTTCCACCAACCCTAACGGACTCATTCCTACTACCGTACATTTTTCTCTGTCGTCTGCGACAAACTCGGAGAGCGACGAGAGCAGTTTTTCGCGGTGTTCGTGGCTACGCATATCTATGAAATCGACAACGATTATGCCCGAAATGTTTCTGAGCCTTAATTGTCGCGCAATTTCTTTCGCGGCTTCGAGATTTGTTTCGAAAACGGTGTCCTCTAAATTGTCCTGTCCCGTATATCTGCCGGTGTTTACGTCGATGACGGTCAAAGCTTCGGTTTTATCGATTACGAGATATGCGCCGCTTTTTAGCGGAACGTTGTTCGTAAGCAGGGTTTCAACGTCTTTCGAAAGTCCGAAATGCGTAAACATATCTTCTTTTTTGTCGTATAGAACGAGTTTGCTTTTAAGTTCGGTTTCGAATTTTTTCGCGTAATCCGATACTACGCGGTATGTCTCTTTGTCACCGACGATAAATTTGTCTACGTCGGAAGTGTAGACGTCGCGGATAATTCTCAACGCAAGGTTGCCCTCTTCGTAAAGGCATGAGGGGGCTTTTTGTTTTTTGAATTGCTTCGCGATTTGCGCGTATCGCTTACGAAGCCTGTCTATTTCGCGTTTTATATCCGATTTGGTTGCTTGCTGAGCCGCCGTGCGAATGATAACCCCCGCTTTTTTGGGACAGTAAGATTTTGCAATCGAGTATAATTTTTCGCGCGCGCTTTCGTCTGTAATTTTGCGGGAGACCCCTACAAATTGTATTGTCGGCATGAATACGACGTATCTGCCCGCGAACGAAATATTCGAAGTCAGTTTTACGCCTTTGGTACCCGCGGGGTCTTTGATTGCCTGAACCATGATTTCGTCGCCGCGGTTGAGGTCGAGAATCGACGGAACTTCGACGTTGCCTATAAGTTCGCTTCTGTCCATAAGCATATCGCCCGCCGAAAGATAGCCGTTTTTGTCAAGCCCTACGTTTACGAACGCGGCGTTCATTCCGCCAAGCACGTTTTCGACTTTTCCTTTGAAGATACTGCCGATGGCTACCGTTTTGGTAACGTTTTCAAGTCTGTATTCGATAAGTTTTCCGTTTTCGGCTACCGCGCCGACGTAATTTCCGCCGAAGCGGTCGACATAAATGTTTACGGACATTATTACCTCATATGATTTAGCGTCCGTATTTCGGGTTGCGGTAAGATAAGCTCAGGACGGATAAATGTAAAAATCGCATATATTGTATCACATAATGCGTATTTTGGCAAGTTTTTTTAATATATCGGTCGTAAATATCGATACGAAATATAGATTGAAATTTTTTATATTATATAATATGTTTATAAAATATTCGACAAAAATCGCGTTTGGGAAAAAAATTAAAAAATCTTTAAAAAACCTTGCAAAAACGTTTGACATTATCTATTAGAGTATGATATAATGGGTAAGCTGTCGATGAGATAGCGCTCTGGTAAACGGTACGTTTACCTATGCAGATTAAAAATTGAATAGAAGAAAATGAATTGAAGCTATT
>CAKQME010000024.1 GCA_934254815.1 uncultured Clostridia bacterium
GAATCGCAAAAAGCGGTGTTGAAAGTAATTTCGGGCGAAATACCCGCTACGGGTAAAAATCCCGTTTCGCTCGAAGGCTTTTTTAAACGGGAAATATAACGACGACGCAAGGTAAATTTTATGGATCCTATTTTCGAGAACATTGAAAACAGTCTTAAAGTATCTATATTCCGCAACGTGGAACATTCCTGGCCGACGCACTTCCATTCCAACCTCGAACTTTTTATAGTTAAAAGAGGAAAATACGAAGTAACCAAAAACGGCGAAAGTTTTATTGTCGGCGACGATTCGATATTTATGGTAGACCATTACGACTTACATTCCTACGAGAAAAAAAGTCAAACCGACGATGACTGCGTAATTATGATACCGAGCGCAATGTCGAAAGGGTTCGACGCCGAAAAGGGAAACAAAATTATAAAAACCACCGTCATTCGCGACGCGCAACTCGTGGACGATATTTTAAACGCCGTTGATAAAATAAAAATAATGCAAAGCGGAGAATGTGCCGATAACGCCTATTTTGTGAAATCGGTTATAAATTACGCGCTCGCATTACTCTTTAAAAAACTCGAATTCGCCGCCCCGATAAACAACCCGCAGAGCGAACCCGATTATATAAGGCGTATGCTTATCTATATTTCCGAGCATTTCCGCGAAGATATAACGGCAAATTCTCTCGCTTCGCAAATAGGCTATTCGCGCGAATACGTTTCGAGAATGTTCAACAAATATATGAAGGAAAGTATTCCGTCGTATATAAACAAAACTCGTATACGCTATATAGAGGAACAAAAAAAGACTTCCGACAAGAGTTTTACGCAAATTATTATGGACGCGGGGTTTAATCACACTTCGTCATATTACAGATTTATCAATAAGGAGAATTGATTATGCAAATATTTCCGAGAGTTTTACTTGCGAACGAAAAAACGACGCTCGTTTTGCGCGACGAAAATTTTAAAGACGGAGAAGTCGTTTCCGTCGCCGTTCAGTCTATGGAAAAATACAACGTTCCGCACTGCGCGCTCTATCGCATAGACGAAAACGAAAGATATGCGTCGTTTTCGGTAACTATAAAAGACGGTAGCGCAAAATTCGATTTCACGCCTTGCGGCGAACAACGCCACAGAGTATACGCCGAGTACGCGGGCGAAAAATACACGCTCGAAATTTATTCGCTTAAAAGCGACTTATATGCGTTAAACCCGTATAAGGGCGACGGACATATACATTCCACCGCCTCCGACGGACTTTCTTCCCCGATAGACACGGCTATCGCCTACTACGCGGCGGGGTTCGATTATATGGCTCTTACCGACCACCACAAATACGCGCCCTCCGCCGCACTTTCAAAACGGTTTTCCTCGGCGGGAACGGACTTTAAAGTCTTTGCGGGCGAGGAAGTCCACAACCGCGATATGGGGTACTTTCATATAATAAACTTCGGCGCGACGGACAGCGTAAACGATATTATCAACGCCGACCCCGACGGAGTTTTCGCAGCCGCTACGAAAGAAGCCGATAAAATCGCCGAAAAATATGCTCTGCCCGACTCTCTCGACAAAAATGAATTTGCTTTCAGAGTATGGGTATCTCAAAAAATAAGAGAATTTAACGGCGTCAGCGTTTTATGCCACCCGTATTGGGACGCTTACGGCGAATACAATATGCAAACCGAAATGCTTGAATTTCTGCTTAAAAACGGTATTTTCGACGCGTTCGAGGTCGTTGACGACGACGATCACACGGGCAACGGCGTAAATCTGCAAACGGCTATGTATCAACAACTGCGTTCCGAGGGCGTTATTATTCCCATAGTCGGTTCTTCCGATTGCCACAACGTAAAAAGCGAACTGTTCGATAAATTCTTTACTTACGCGTTTGCAAGTTCCGTAAACGAAGTAAAAAACGCAATAAAAAATTTAAAAACCGTGGCTATAGAGCGAATAGGCAGCGAATATCGGGTTTACGGCGATTTCAGATTGGTAAAATACACAAGATTTTTAGTAGACAATTTCGAGCCTTTGGCAAAGAAAGTAAAATCCGAAACCGCCGAAGAATTGAAGTATGCGGTTGAAAACGAAGATATTGAAACGGTAAAAAAAATAAACGCTCTTTTTGCAGAGTACAGAAAAGCGTTTTTCGGCAGATAACAAAAACCCCGTATTTTTTCGGCAAACGAAAAAATACGGGGTTTTTATATTGCAGTCAACTTTTATTGATTTTGCCAGACGGTTATTTTACAGTTTTCGTCGTCTACGTTTTTACCCGCCGAAGAATAATCGCACAAGGTTATTTCTCCGTCATCGGTCTTTATCCTGACCGTAAGATTAGCGTTGAATAATTCATTCTTAATTATCTTCGCGCCGATAACGTAACCGTCGGCGTTTATTTTTACTTTTACGGGGGCGGAAATATCCTCGCCGAACCTTTCGTCGCGAGCAAGAGTTATCGCCCCGCGCGTAAACGCTATTTTTCCGTTAAGCAGTTCGGCTTTTACCTTAGCGGGATACTTTACCGTTACGATATCGTCTTTCCACCGCCTGCGAATAACCGCATAACCTTTTTTAACGGTATACCCGACTTCTTCTCCGTTTATAATAACCTTAAAGTTAATACTCCACTCGGGTATTCTTAACGCAACGGAAAACTCGCCGTCCGCTTTTACGTTTATTTTCGCTTCGTCCTTGCAGTATACGTTCGCTTTAATCGCTAATTCTATCGGTTTACCGTTAATTTCGCCTCGATATTTCTCGTCGTTATACAAGTTGACGAAAAGACAGTCCTCCCCTTTCGTTATTGCCGAAAGATCGAAAGTAGCAGTTCCCGCCCCGCCGATACTCACGCAACAGCCGTAAGATCTTCCGCCCGGCATAACCTGAAAACCGCCGACGAGCGTCGCCCTGCGATTCATATACAGCGGACTGTAACTGTCGAATAAAAACGCCTCGTGTGCGACGGAATACATTTCGTCGCCTTTCCAGGCGTAACCCTGCGCACTTTTCATAGATTGATTTTCGGTATTTACCGCCCCGAAAAGCGCGTTATAGCCCGACTTTTCGATTAGCGCGGCGTACTTTGACTCACCCGTAACTTCAAGCAATTTCGCAAACAGCCCCACCAGCGTTACGGTTACGCAGGTTTCCTGCATAACGTCTTCCGAGAACTCGGTTTGCTTTACGGAAGAATGGTCAAAGAGTTCGTTAGTACACCCCGCGCAACCTATTATCGTATAATCGCTTTCAATCACCATATCGGCAAAGTTCTTCGCAACGGTAAGACACTCGGTTTTACCCGTAACTTTGTAATATTCGAGTACGCCCTCTATACAACTCGTCATCTCGTAGGCTTTCGTGTACTTGAACTCGTAAGGATACGAGTCTTTTGCCAAACACGCCTTATAAACATCGAAATCTTTCGATAAACCCGTGCCGATTATATATTCCGAATAATCGAGGTATTTCTTTTCGCCCGTAAGAGAATAAAGTTTTACAAACGGCTCTAATATCGAACAAGAATTAAGCGCGCCGTATCTTATCGACGTATCGCAAATATCGACTTTACCCTTTCCCGCGCCCACGCGTTTCATAATATAATCCGCGTGCTTTTTTAAAGCGCGCAGAATACGCCTTTTTAAACTTTCGTTATGACAAATTTCAACATAGTAGATAAAACCGAGCATAACGTACTTTCTGCACCACATATCCCACCAGGTAAATTCGTTTTTCTCGGTGTAAGTAGAAAATCTGCCGTTTTTATCTTGCGCCGAAAGCATATCTTTAACGCTTGCCGTAACTGCGGAATATAATTTTTTACTACCCGTAGCCCTGTAAGTAAGGCACGCGCCGCGCATAAGTTTTCCCCAATACTCGCCCCGCCAGTCGCCGCTCGAATCATCGGATTTTATCTTGTACTGGTCCACGGTAACTTTCCACAGCGACTCGTCGAGATACTGTTTCTTTACGGTAAGTTCGGTAATTTTGCCTGCGTAACCGAACGTTTTTATTTCCCCCGTTAAAGGGTAATCCATTGCGTTGTTTATCATTTCTGCTCCTTAATAGTCAAACCGTTTTCTTTATACCCCAAACGTGCGTGGTCTTTACCGCGCCCGAACCCGCGTTTCTGACGTAGACGGTTATCGAGTCGGATGAAACCTCGAATTCCGCCCACGAACTCTCTTCGGAAGTTTCGGCGTATTCGTATAAACTCTCGTCGTGAGGATATATCGACGATTTATCCTTTTTCTGGTCGCCCGCAGGTCCGTTCATAACGTATATAACGCCGCTCGGGTTAAGCGTATATTCAACCCCGCCGCTCGTTTCTTTTTTCTCTTCCGCGGGTTTTCCGTCCATGCCTATCGGGTGAGTTCTCGAAACCATATGGTCGTGTCCCTGTAACACAAGATCGACTTTATATTCCGCAAACAGATTGCCGAGTTGAGCGGTAAGCGCGCGACTTATTGCGTTTCTCGTCGCGTCCGATCCCCATTTGCCGACGGAATACATAGGATTGTGCATACATACCACCGTCCATTTTTCCGTCTTGGTTTTCAGTTCGTTTTCAAGCCACTCGTATTGATCTGTCGAAAGTTTATTATCGGCAAACAATCTGTTCGTGTTCAGCATAATAAACTTAACGCCGCCGTAAGAAAACGAGTAATAAAAACCCAAATCGGTATATTGTTCGGGCATTTTATAGTCGAAATGCTTATACGTTTCATATGCGCCGTTTTTATACGTCGTTTCGTGATTGCCCGATATTGCCATTATCGGCAATCTGCTTAAATAATTAAAGTTTTTATCGAGCATTTCCGTCCAGTAACTCTCATATTTGCCGTATTCCACGACGTCGCCCGTATGTATCATAAACCTGTTGTTGGATTTTCCCGTTACGTTTTTCAACACTTTCGCAAACGCGTTACCGGTATCGACACCTCCGCTCGTTACGTCTCCCTCGGCTTGCGAATCGCTTACGTGAGAAAAACGCCACCTCCTCTTTTCCGTCGGAACGACCGTTTTAACCGTAGCCGCTTCCGTCGTCGTCCCCATATATTCGTCGCCTACGGTATAAGTATACTCCGTATCGCTTTTAAGCGGAATTTCGACTTTACAAACGTAGTAATTTATTTTTTTATCGCCGATTTCATATGACTCCGCGATTTCGTATCTCGCGCCGTATTTAACGTATTCTCCATAAGCGTTCCCTTTACACATTCTCACAATCGGGCGCGCAGGTTCGGCTTTCGTATTCCAAGTAAAACCGTACACGCAATTTTCGGCGTCGTATAACGACAAAGTAAGCGAAACAGGCGTATAGAACGATTTATCGTATTTTTCGTAATCTGAAAGCGTTTTGCCGACCGTAAAAGTCAACGCCGGATTTTCATTATCGAACGCGCCGCACCTACAAGATTTATAATAAGTTCTCGCGGTCGTTTCCGTTGCCTCTGCGGCAAGAAAATTTTCAGTCGCGATTTCTTTATCGAAAACGTGTCCCGTTTCGGGCAGTATCAAATCGTCGTAATTTTTTTCTTCGTAATTTTCGCCGTTTCTAACAAAAAACTTTCCGCAGGAACATTCGTAATACAAAACGTTGCCCGCCTCGGTACAAGTCGATTGTTTGGCTTCAACTACTGAATAATCGTGCTTATGCGCGTCTTTCGTTCCGCAGCCAAAGGCACAACTTAAAATCGCAATAACCAAAACAAACTTGACCACCGTTTGAAATTTATCGCTTATCATATACGGTACAGACTCCTTTTATCGTCGGATTTCTTAAATATTATACCGTTTTTTAATTTTAAAGTCAATAGCGATATGTGACTTATATATCGCCTATTGTGAAGTAAAAATCGTTATGACAAGCGAAAACCCCGCGCCTTATAAACGCGGGGTTATTTTATCCTACGAGCGTAAAACCGTATTTATTTATAATTTTTTCGACTTCGGTGGCGTTCTCGCAATACCTTTCTACCGAATGAGCGTCGCTGCCGAAAGTAACGAATTTACCGCCAAAAGCGGCGTACTTTTTTAATATGTCCTCAAACGGCATAAACGGCTTTTCACTTTTAGTGGAAGAATTTATTTCCAAAAATTTTCCGTTTGCTACGATTGCTTTTAAAATATCCGTCAATTCGCGAGAATAGTTTTCAAAACCGAATTGCCGCTCGTTTTTCGGCGCGTACCTTGCGGGGTAACCTAAATGCCCGACTATCTGCCACGGATAGTTTGCTTTGACCGACTTATATACTTTTTCGAGGTATTCTTTGTATATATCGTCCGTCGGGCGATTTTTCCAACATTCTTTCAGACAGCAATCCTTACCGCCGACCAGATGAACGCTGTTTATAACATAGTCGAATTTATATTTATCCGCGAGGTCGGCATAACGGTTTTCGGCGCGTTCGTCGTAACCGAATTCTATCCCGAAAAAAATCTTTATTTTTTCACCGTATACGTTTCTTAGCCTATCCGTTTCGTTTTTATACGCATCCAAATCGCAAAGCGGAGTTTTATCGCCTATCAAAAAGCAGTCGTAATCGTAATGCTGAACGAACCCTATACGCTCGTCCCCGCGTTCAATTGCCTTTCTTATATAATTTTCCGTTGTCTCTTCGGAATCGTAAGAAAATGAAGAATGAACGTGCAAATCCGTTAAATATCCGTTTTTTATTTCCATACCCGAATTATATCATTTTTCTCAATTTATAACTACAAATGACGGTAAATTTATAGTAAAGTTTTTGTAAAGACCACAATTTTACAACCCTCGATAACACAAAAAACTCGCAAAAATTTTTCATATACCGTTTTATGGTTATAGAGTTTAACTTCTCGATTTCCAACTCTTTATTCGCCATTTGTTTTTCGATATCCGCTTTCATAACGATTTTAAGCGACTTTTCTTTTTCATTTACCTCTTTGGCAATTTCTTCGGTTTTCACCTGGTCAACTATAGATAAATAATCGGTATCGATCAATTCAAATTCTTCTCCGCATTTGGGGCATACTATTTTATTCATGGGTTCTCCTTTATATTTTTGTTTTTGTACCGCGCCTTGAAAGACTAACAGAAACCGGCACGGTAACGATTTTTTATTTTGAGATACATAATATGAAACGACTCTCTCGTCTTTTGCGCCTTTATTGTAGCACGATAAAAACGTGAAGCGGTCGCTTTCAGATTGACTTTTTTGTTTTTAGCGAAGTTTTACATTCAATAATATTTTTTTTGGACAGCCAGATATCTTAGTTTTTTTAATTATATTGAAAGTCGGTTTCCGACTTGTCCGCCGCTGCGGGAAATCGAAACTTATGGACGCTTTTATTTCTTACGTTCAGAAACAATCCTCAAACGATAACGTTATTCGTATAAAATTAAACCTGAAAGAATTTGAATCTCTTAAAATCGGAGATAATCTATACAAATATATCGACGCTCGTTACACGGCGGAAAAACAAAATTTTTGTTTATTGACGAGGTGCAACTCTGCGACGGATTCGAAACGACGGGCAGTATGGCAGGTTATTATTTGTACAACGATTCTGCCGATTCGAGAAAATATCTGTCAAACTTTAAGCGGAACGATAACCACAACGGTTTATACTCATTATTCCGATGAATTCCAACTAAAAGAAGCCGAAAAGGTAAATTATGCCGGTCAAGGATAATACGAACCGTGGTCTGACGATGCGTTTTTGCAAGGTTTGTATTATTTTTGTCCGGCATAGATAAAATTTTCCCCAACAGGAAAGCACAATAAAAAAAATACGAAAACAACTTTATCAGTAAAAACAATTAGAAACGAGTTCAAAAAGCAAAAATTCACTCCGAAAACTTTCCCCAAAAATTTCCCCATTTTGGGGAAGATTCAGCCGTTTACGGCGTTTATTAAAAACGTCGTAAAAAGTAAAAAATCTCAGGTTTTTCCTGAGATATTGGTGGCTGCGCAGGAATTGATATAGACGAACTAAAATCAGTTATAAAAGCAGACTTTTTTTCGTCTGCTTCGGATATAATCTCTCGCGTATTCTTTTTGGTTATACTATACGGCTTTAAATCGTCGTCGAATCTGTAAGTTATTATAACTTTATCTTTACACAAAACTATTTCCCGTATAAACGAATTTATTAATAATTTCCTGCTTCGCGCGTCTTTCACCTCGCTTTTTATCATCAATTTCAAATAAGCCTTGATTTTATCTATAGTTAAAGTAACGTAAGTCCTTCTCTTTTCCTGGTCTATATCGAAATCATATTGAGATATTTGCGTTTCGAGTTCCTTTAATCGCATTTTTGTTTGTTCGGTAATTATGCCCTGTTCTATCGCGGCAATCAAGTTTTGCGACGCTTTTATCGCAGCGCCTCGTTTACTTTCAAGACTCTTTAAAACCGCGTCGTTTCTATTCGCCTCTTCGTGAACTTTATACACCGACTTCGCTATTTTTGTAACAACTTCGTCGCTTGACAATAATTGCAACGTCGTGTTTACAACCAAATCTTCGAGTAATTCCTTATTTACCGAGGACATATCGCACAAGGCTTTTTTACGCCGTCTTGCAAGGCAGGCGTAATATTGATACCTTACGCCGGTACAACTCGTTCCGCTTTCTCCCACCATAAGGCTTCCGCATTCGCCGCACACAAGTTTTCCCGTAAGCAGAAACTCGTACACGTTTTTCTTCGTCGCGGGTGCGTGCATATTTTGTTTGTGTATTTCCTGAACTTTTTCCCACGTTTCGTCATCTATAATTCGCGGGAAAATATTATCATATACAACCCCGTAATGAGTTACTTTACCGATATATTTACTGTTGGTTATTATTTTGTACGCTTTTGACTTATCCAGATATTTACCCGACTTCATTCTGAAACCGCGTTCTTTAAGTTCGCTTATTATAGAAACAATCGTATAGCCCTGCGCAGTTTTGGTAAATAACTCTTTCACCACTTCGCTTTCGATAGGATTTATTACGTTTTTCTTATCAACTACGTCATAACCGAACGTAACGAAACCACCCGTGTTGTTTCCTTTGCGATAACTTTCTTTTAAACCTCTATGCACCTTTTGCGATAGTTCAGCCGAATAATATTGATTCATTCCTTCAAATAAGCCAAATGGACATAAAACTTATTTTCAAGGGTATTTTGTTACGGCGTAAGGACGGAATCGATATCTATTTTGTAATAAATATGGATTTCCTGCGGTTTGTTCGTAACCGATTCTTTGCCGCCGATAACAAGGTGGTCGAATAACGCCAAGCACATTTCACGAGTTAAAGTAGGCGAATTGAAATAGGTTTTCAACCTGCGAATAAACTCGTCCACATCCGTTTTTGCCTGCGTTACTTCTTCAAGCCCTTGTGAAAGAACGGCAATTTTTTCTTTCAATTCCGTTTGTTCGGCGGTGTACTTTTTAATCAGTTTCACGCACACGGTTTCGGGAATCTTGCCGGATACTTTTTCTTCAAACGCCGCCTCAATCAGTTTATCAAGGTCGTTTAAGCGTTTTGCGGCGCGTTTCAGGTCTTTCTTCACGTCGGCTTGGTTTTTGTCTGCAAGCGAGGATTGCCGCTGTAAATATCGCTGTTTGAATTCCGCTTCGTGCCCTATAATCATCTCGGCTTTCGCGGCGACGTCGTTTTTGACGAGTTGTTCTAAAACAGGTACGGTAATGAAATGGCTGAAACATGCAGACGAACCCATACGCGACTTTGTGCCGCAGTTGAAGTTGAAATACGGGATATCTTTCGGCATATTCCAACCGAGCCTCATTTTCGCTCCGCAGTCCGCACAGAACATCAATCCCGACAGCGGATGCATAAAACCTCGTTGCGTATGCTTTCCGTGTCCCACGGCTTTTTCGACTTCCTTAACTTTATCCCAGAGTTCTCTTGAGATAATGGCTTCGTGCGCGTTTTCGATAATGATCCATTCTTCTTCGGGGCGACGGTGCCACTTGTGGTTTTTGTATGAAATTGTAGTAGATTTGTGCTGGACTAAATTGCCGATATACGCTTGATTCGATAAAAGCGTTCTTAAAACTGAGGTGTGCCACAAATGAGACGGATTCCTTACGCCGTTTATACCCGTCGTAGATATTCTGTAATCGTTGGGGGTTAAAACCTTTTCAACATTCAGAACGTCGGCAATTTTTCTTGGCGTCAAACCGCTTGCGCGCATTTCGAAGATGCGCTTTACGACAGGCGCGGTTTCTTCGTTTACCTGCAAAGTGCGTTTTTCATCCGTTCCGATGACGTAACCGTAAGGCGGGTGGGACATTCCGTTTTTGCCTTCTTTGGCGTTTTTGATACGCACGGCGCGCAGTTTCTTGCTCGTCGTTGCCGCCCACCATTCGTTGAATATGTTGGTAATCGGCATCATATCCATAGCGGGAGTGTCTTTATTCTCCGTATCGATATTGTCCGATAACGCCACAAAACGTATGCCGAATGTGGGAAAAACGTAATCGAGATACTGTCCGACCATAATGTAATTTCTTCCGAATCGGCTCATATCTTTTACGAGTATCGTATTGATAACGCCTTGTTTCGCGTCGTCGAGCAACCGTTTTACGCCCGGTCGCTCGAAGGTGGTGCCCGAAATTCCGTCATCAACGTAAGTATCGTAAAGAGTCCAGCCTTGCTCGGCTATGTAGTCCGAAAGAATTGCCTTTTGGTTTTCGATAGAGAGCGATTCGCCGGCGCGTTCGTCGTCGCGGGATAAACGCACGTACATTCCGACAATATAGTCTTTGTTGTTTTGCTTTGATTGCATTCTTTTACTCCTTTGAATCAAAGCAGCCTGAAATTTCAACGTAGCATGATTATACCATATTACGCCGAAAATTTCAAGCTGCCGTATATGCGTCAGCGGATGGAATTTTTCATTTCCGTAAGTACTTGCCGAAAAGCGAGGTCTCCGAACACCTCTCTGAAATCCTTTTTGCCTATGTAATGGCTTACGACAACGTATTTTTTACCGCCGATAATTTCGGTATGAGTAGTGGTGGGCGCGCCGTTTCTCTCATCGTTTAATTGTGTTGCTGCTTTGTTCGTAAATTTTCCTCCGTATCGTTATTCGTTGAATTTTGTATTTTTCATTTTTTATGGCTCCTTTT
>CAKQME010000025.1 GCA_934254815.1 uncultured Clostridia bacterium
GCGGGAGATGGGAGTCGAACCCACGACCTTCAGGACCACAATCTGACGCTCTAACCAACTGCGCTACTCCCGCCATAGGGTGGTGCGCCTGAAGGGATTCGAACCCCTGACACCCGCCTTAGAAGGGCGGTGCTCTATCCAGCTGAGCTACAAGCGCATTTATGCTCGTTCTCAAACACGTTACGGCTTACCGTAAATGTTGGAGCGGGTGATGGGAATCGGACCCACGCAACCAGCTTGGAAGGCTGGGGTTCTACCATTGAACTACACCCGCATACCACTCACAATGCTCGCTTATTTTAGCAGATTTTGTCGCCGTTGTCAACCATTTTATCGGGGTTTTTCAAAAAAAATTAAAACATTTTTTACGACGTTAAAAATAACCGTCTTCAACCGTTATAAATGACTTATTTTTAACTCTTTTCAGCCTATATTCTTATTTATCACAGCCGTTATAACCGCTCCGTTTATCACTGCATAACAAAAACTTTTTTCAGTTGCAAACCTGTCCGCACTACCGGGATTGATCAGCGTAACGCCGTCGATTTCCGTCACTTCGGCAATATGGGTATGTCCGTAAAAACACACGTTACAACCGAGTTCCTTAGCCCTGTACGAAAGCCTTAAAAGCGTACTTTTAACCCCGTACAAATCGCCGTGAGTCACAAGAATCTTACACCCCTCGATCTCGACGATAAGTTCTTTATTTTCAGTTCCGCCGTCACAATTACCGCGAACGCGATAAAGTTTATCTTTCAACTCGCCTGCAAGCCCGTCCATATCGTAACAATGATCGCCAAGGTGAAAGACATAATCGCTTTCTTTAATTATATCGTATATAGAATATATCGCTCCGATATTCGCATGAGTATCGGACAAGACAACCAATTTTTTCATAACTTATTTAACAAATCGCAAAGCGCACGGTATCTGTGGCTGACGGAGTTTTTTTCTTCGTCTGACGCCTCACCGAAAGATTTATTCAAATCGTAAGAATAGAACAGACTGTCGTACCCGAATCCGTTTTCACCCGT
Organism: uncultured Clostridia bacterium; assembly: GCA_934254815.1. GTDB lineage: Bacteria > Bacillota > Clostridia > Christensenellales > Borkfalkiaceae > UBA10281. Next base: position 1,035 of record CAKQME010000025.1, read on the forward strand.
CTCTTTTTCAAGAATACAACCTTTAGTCGACCCCTCGCCCGAAATTACCTCTCCGTTTCTCTTATATAGTACCACCGAACTTTTAAATTCTGCGTTTCTGTTTTTTTTTCCTTTAAGCATTTCAAGAAGTTTCGCGCGATTTGCCTTATCGTCTCCGTGAACTCCGGAAAAACGCGCAGAATATATCCCGGGCGCTCCGTTTAAAGCTTCAACGCAAAGCCCGCTATCATCGGCTAATGCATCGCAACCGAGCGTTACGGCTACCGCGCGCGCTTTTATCAACGCGTTTTCGTAAAAAGACAAACCGCTTTCCTCTATTTCGCCTTTATACCCCGCTTCACACATAGATATTATCTCATAACGGTTACTCAATATACTTTTTATCTCTTTAAGCTTTCCTTTATTATCGGAAGCGACTATCAGTTTTTCCACCGACGAAATTACTCCTTTTCAGTTATTTTCGAATATAAATGCTTACACATTTTCCAACCGCGCAGTCTATCGGCTATCATAATGATATAAAATATAAGAACTCCGAAACTCGCCATAATCATATCCCACATCGTATCCCACAAAGGATCATAGTTCTTAAAAAATTCTTTTACGATCGTATCGCCGTCCACAGACATATCCGGAAACCAATGTTGCATATCCGAACCGAGGATAGCACTTGCGGCATATTCGTATATTTCCCACAGAGCGGATGCGCCGAGAACGCCAAGCAATATCATTGCGAAAAAACACCACGGCTTCATCGAATCGCCTCCTCCGCACAACAGAATCGTAAACATAACAAACGAGCCGACCACACCGAAAAACAAATGCACGGCTTTATCAAAATAAGGAATAATTCCGTAAAAATCGAGTACGGATGCCAGATTTATAGCCACAAACGTAAATATTCCTATAACCGCATTTGTAATTACAGGAATACGCGTTTTCAATAAACGGTTTAACAACGGAACGATAAGCATTATCAACGGAGCAACGCAGACTTCAAGTATTTTTACGGCACTATGCTCCTCAAACGCGAACAAATAAATAAAAAAAGTTACAATACTTAACGTCAACATTATAAAAAAAGGATAGAACTCTTCGATTTTCTTTTTGTCTGTCATAATTTTAATCCTTAAAATAAGTCAATATGTATAAGTATACCTTTATTCGCGTTTTTTGTAAAGGAAATAATAGACAACTTCGATAAAAAACGCTATACTTTAACTATGAAAACTTCAGATCGCCACGATTCAATAATATTTTATGTTTTCCTCGCAGCAGGCGCGTGTTTATCAATCGTAATATCGCTAACCGATTTTTTATCGGAAACGGATACTACAAATCTTAAATATTTCGGTATTATCCTCTGCGCCTGCTTTGCCGCATACTCTACATTATGCGGCAAAAAATACGCGATAACCGTTCTATGCGCCCTGATATTCACTCTTATATCTGATTACTTTTTGTTGGTTAAAGACGATAATTACGAATTAGGGGTATGCTCGTTTATTGTAGCGCAGAGTTTATACTTTGCCAGAATTTATCTTGAAAAGAAAAAATTCCCGACCGTTTCGCTTTCAATAAGACTTTTAGTATTTACGGTGGGAATTGTTATAATATACGTTTCTGGGTTAGCCGAATTTTTAACCATAGCAGCCGTTCTTTACGCATGTATGCTTACAGGAAATGTAATTGAAAGTTATACGGACATAAAACTCGGAGTTTACCGCATATTATTTGCCGTAGGTTTAACGCTGTTCGCCTGTTGTGATATTTGCGTAATGCTATACAACTTAAATTCGTTTATAGACGTTTCGATATCGCAAAAAACGCTTAATACTATAGTAAATTCTGCCTGGGTGTTTTATCTGCCGTCGCAAATTCTCATAAGTCTTTCGTCTATGCCCATAAAAAATTCGCAAGCATAATTATCAACGGCATTGTAAGGACAGAAAAAATAGTAGACATTGTAACCGTCTGAACGGCGTAAGGATAATCTTTATCATGCAGTTGCGCGTAAACGGCAACATTAGCCCCTACGGGAGCAACGCTCGATATAAACACCGCCAACTTAAGCGAATACATACTTTGGGGCAATATCGTAAACGCGGCGAGCGTTAAAAGCGGAATTACGACCAACCTTACAAGACATACTATATAAACCGATTTCGAGGCAAACATACTTTTAGTATCCGTCTGAGCAAGATATACGCCTATAACAATCATTGCAAGCGGAGTATTAACTGCAGACATACCGGAAAGCATGTCGAAAGCAGTTTTTGCAATGAGATTTTCAGAAGTTGCCAAAATATTACCAAGCCCGCCGAAAAACAAAATCAATCCTATAAAAATCGCTATCACAAAGGGGGATAACAGCAATTTTTTAGGATTTAATACGTCTTTCAATTTTTGCTCGGTTATGAGTTTCACTCCGTAAGTCCACTGACCCAAACTTGTAAACGCAATCATCGGCGCAATGAAAAATATCCCGCTGTCTCCGAGCGTAGCCTGTATAAGCGGGATTCCGAAAAATGCGGAATTACAAAACGTTGAAGCAAAATCGTCAATAGGGTTTTTCTTTAGCAGGATATGCGAAACAACACCGGAAAGAACAATCGCGCCAAGCCCTAAAAGCGTGGCAAATAAAAGATTCAATGCCGATTCTGCAGTTCTTTCCGTGCAAAAACTCTTTATGACTATAGCAGGCATAACTATGTATACAAGCAGATTTGCCATACTCTTGCTACCCTCTTCGGTTATTTTTCCGCTTTTATACAACAAAAAACCGACAAGCATAAACGCAAACATAAGTACGGTTTTCAGAATTATTGCCACAACCATATCCATAAGTAAAAATCTCCAAGGCGTATTCTACCACAAATTTAAGAAAAAATCAAAGAAAAACTTTCGGTTTACTGAAAATAATTTTCAATAAACCGAAAGTTTTATAATTACGATTTAATCTCCGCCGAATATACCGAGAACAACTATACCTATTATAGTAACAACGATTGCAAGGTAATGTTTCCACGATAAACGCTCTTTCAGAAAAATTGCGCTCCACACGACCGACAAAGCACAGTAACAACAAATTATCGGCGCAGCGGCAACCGCATTCATTCCGAGCGCAAATATATAGGCGAACTGCCCCGCAGTTTCGCATACCGCGCCGATTACTTTCGGCACTTCGCGTTTTACGGTGGGTTTATCGCGCTTCACGACAAAAACATAAATCGCAGAGACTATTCCGCAAAGTAAAAACGTAAGTTCATATGCTACGTTAGCGACATTTTCGTCCAAAGTTTCAAGAATAAAAGTATCGGCAACGGTTCCCGCCGCATCGATAAAACAATAAAGTATCGGCAACGCGAGCGCAATCCAGCTTTTGCTGTATTTTACGTTGGCTTTCTCCTGACGAAGTTCGCGAACTTCGTCATCTTCGCTCATTTCGGCAAATCCCAGCCCGACTACGCCTACCGCGCAGGCAATTATTCCGATTATCGTTCCTATAAGTTGCGTTTGCCCCTCTATCCCCGACATTTCAAAGAAAAATATAATCAAGAACAATGAAGCCACAGCCCCCGAACTGTTACATATCGGAGACGATACCGACAACTCTATATATCTTAACGCTATATAACCGAGAACCATCGATAATATATAGAAGAACGACGCCGGCAAATATCTCCACATTGCCTCTAACGTTATCGGCACTTTATTAAAAATTATTTCGTAACCGGCATGCAAACCCATTACCAAACCCACTGCAACAACCATTTTCCACTGGCTGTATTTATCATCGGGCTTTGAGCCTATTTTCGAAAACAAATCCGAGCCGCTCCAACAAAGCAGAGCGACAAGCGACAATATAAACCACATAATAAAATTTCCTTTGTATATTTATAAGCGCGAAAACTCAATTACAAGTGTTTTCAAACGCCATATTTCAACATACGACCATTATATAATAATTTGAGCAGCAATGCAAAAATTTACTTTTATAAGCCGCGTAACGTTATTTTAAAGTTACCAACCCCGCATTCAGCATTTCCTGTAACGACAGCATTATTCCTACTTTTGCATGAGCCCAGGTCAAACCTCCCTGAAAGAACACGGCGTAAGGTTCTCTGATAGGTCCGTCGGCGGACAGTTCGATAGAAGACCCCTGAACGAATGCCCCTGCCGCCATTATAACCTGACTTTCATAGCCCGGCATATCCCCCGGAATCGGAGTAACGTAACTATCTACGGGCGCAGCCTCCTGTATACCCTTACAGAAAGCCAACATACCCTCTTTACTTTTAAGTTCTACAGCCTGTATTATGTCGTGCCTGTCTTCTTTCCCGTCGGGGACAACTTTAAATCCAAGTTTCTCATACACGTTAGCGGCAAAAATCGCGCCTTTAAGAGCGCCGGCAACAACCGTGGGAGCAAGGAAAAATCCTTGATAAAAGCTCTGCATAACGCCGAGACTCGCGCCTACCTCCTGCCCCAACCCCGGAGCGGAAAGACGATAAGCACATCTTTCGACGCATTCTTTCGTGCCGCATATATAACCGCCTATCGGAGCTAAGCCTCCGCCCGGATTTTTAATAAGCGACCCGACAACCATATCCGCGCCATAATCGGACGGCTCTTCCGTCTCCACAAATTCGCCGTAGCAGTTATCGACCATAACTTTAACAGTCGGTTTTATTTTTTTAACAAACGCGATAAGTTCGGCTATCTGCTTAACCGAAAAAGTCGGACGAGTCTGATATCCCTTGCTTCGCTGTATGGTGACAAGCGAGGTCTTTTCATTTATCGCCTTTGCAATATTATCATAGTCGAACGTTCCGTCGGGCAGCAAATCAACCTGTCTGTAACTCACTCCGTATTCTTTGAGCGAACACGCCGACTTTCTGATACCTATAACTTCTTCGAGGGTATCGTAAGGCTTACCTACAGGCGATAAAAGCTCATCGCCCGGTAATAAGTTTGCAGACAGCGCAACCGTAAGAGCGTGCGTTCCGCACACTATCTGCGGACGGACAAGCGCAGCTTCGGTATGAAACGTATCCGCGTAAACGCGTTCGATTTTATCCCTGCCCAAATCGTTATACCCGTAACCCGTCGATGCGGCGAAACATGCAACGTCTACCCGATTTTTGCGCATAGCGTTTAAAACCTTACACTGATTGTATTCGGCGGTTTTATCTATTTCGTCGAATCTGTCTTTAAGCGTATCTATTATTTTTTCACCGAACCCGTATACCTCTTCAGAAATTCCGAGTTCTTCGTATGCCTTATAAAACATCGTTTACTCCTTTTGCTTTATCGATGATCTTTTCCGCCGCGCCCTCAAGCGCGTCGAGTTTTGTTATTATTATTCCGCACGTTTTATCACACAGAACAAGCAGACTGTCGCCGGATTTAATATCGAACAAATCCCTTGCTTCCTTAGGAATAACTATCTGTCCTTTTTCTCCGACTTTAGCCGTACCGTAAATCTTCTTTTCGTTTACAGTACCTAAAATATGTTTGCCTAACGGCATTTCAAGTCACCCCGCTTATTTTTACAGTTATACAAGTTATACTTTTCATACCGAAAGATTATAACACTTTATATTTTATAAAGCAAGAAAAAAGCCGTCGTTTGCAAAAATATTTACAAACGACGGAACTTATCGCAAAAGAATGCGCCCGGCATCACTGTTTTATGTATTTTTCCAATTGTTCGCGAAGCACCTTAACATGTAACTCTTCGTCTAACTTAATTCTCTTTATTACCGCTATTACCCGCTCGTTTTTTAACCGACATATTATTTTTTCATATAAAGCTATAGCGTTTAACTCGCCGTTGATATCGTCTATAAGCATATTTTGCGGATCCCTGCCGTATGAAACACACTCCGAAGAATAATTACGCATTCCGGGTATTTCAGTGGTAAATACGGGCGGATAACCGAGCTTTAAAATGAGATCGCCTAAAATCTCGATATGCTTCATTTCCGCAATCGAAATACCGGCAAGAATATCGGCGGTTTCTTTATTGCCGTAACTTTCGAAATAGAAATTATGAAAACGATATTGCAACACCGCCGTAAGCTCACCCCTCAAGCCCATATAGGCAGGCGAAACGATAGTCGCGCTCTCCCTGTCCTCCCCTATATCCTCGAACGACGGATACGGCAAATCCAATAGTATAGGTTTCATATTATACCTCCCGTTTATTATATTCAAAGTAACAAACAAACGTTCGAAATTTGCTTGACTATAAGCTTTTATCGTGATATACTATACACAAACATTTGTTCGTTATTGCTTGCTGGAAAGGTGCATAGGTATGATAGACGGCGAAAGATTAAAGATTTTAGTTGAGAGTGCAAAATATGACGTTTCATGTTCGTCTTCGGGTTCTTCAAGAAAGAATACGCCAAAAGGTCTCGGAAACGCCGAATTCGGCGGCATATGCCATTCTTTTACCGAGGACGGCAGATGTATTTCCCTGCTCAAAATTCTTATGACCAACAGGTGCGCGTATGATTGCCAATATTGCGTAAATCGCAGAAGCAACGACGTTCCGAGAGCAGAAGCTACCCCAGACGAAATATGCGAACTGGTAATGAATTTTTACAAGCGCAATTATATAGAGGGGCTTTTTCTGTCGTCGGCGGTATATAAAAACGCCGAATACACGATGGAAAGATTGATGGAAACTGTTATAAAGTTACGCAAATTATACGGCTTCAACGGTTATATTCACCTTAAAGGAATACCGTCAGCCGACCCGCAAACAATAATGCGAGCAGGCGAATATGTCGACAGAATGAGTTTTAATCTTGAACTTCCGAGCGAGAAAAGCCTTAAATTGCTTGCGCCCGACAAAAGCAAAAAAGGCATACTGACACCTATGAATATGATGGCGGACGAATACAGGCAATCGAAAAGCCTTAAATACGGGAAATTCTTACCCGCAGGACAAACAACGCAAATGATAGTAGGAGCGTCACCCGAAACCGACGGACAAATAATCCGGCTTGCACAGGGTTTATATAAAAAATATTCGCTTAAAAGAGTATATTATTCGTCATATATTCCCGCAAATGACAAAAACCCGCTTTTACCGGTAAAGCCCGTCGGGCTTCTCCGCGAACATCGGCTTTATCAGGCAGACTGGTTACTCAGATTTTACGGATTTTCCGCAAGCGAAATATTAGACGAAAACGAAAACTTATCCGACGAATACGATCCGAAATGCGGTTGGGCGTTAAAGCACCCCGAATACTTCCCGGTAGAAGTCAATACGGCGCCGCCGGAAATGTTGGTGAGAGTTCCCGGAATAGGTTTTAAAAGCGCATACAAAATAGTGAAAGCGCGGGCTTACGGCTCACTCGATTTCATCGCCCTTGCGAAAATGCGAGTGGTTTTAAAAAGAGCAAAGCACTTTATCACTTGCAAAGGTAAATTTATGGGGTCGGACAACAACGCCGTAATAAGCGGATTGCTTGCGGCAAGCGGAGCGGAGGAATTTGCCACACAATTATCGCTTTTCTCTTCACCTGACATATCGCTCAGCGTTTTAACCGGTGAACTATGAAAATTTTTATAATCGACGGAAGTGCCGACGGTTTGTTTTCGGCGTTATTTTACGCTTTCGAAAAGAAAATAATGCCGGACAAAATAGCAACGGGAGCCGTTCAACGGTCGTTTACTGACGAAACATTCGAAATTATAAACGACAAAGAACACTCCGAACGCGTAAAGAAATTTCTTACCGCTGCAACCACCAAGCGAGCGTTAAGCGATACGTTCGTTGCGTTAAGAAGCGGCGAAGAAAGTAAATTCACTATAATTTTCAATTACCTGAAATTAGTTACCGACAATAAAAAAACTGACATATCGCTGAATTTTGCCGATGAACGGGTTTTAAATTTTTCCGATCTGATACGCAAAATTTACAACGAAACCCACCGTTTTAAAGGTTTTTTACGCTTTTCGGAAAGTTCAAAAGGTTTTATGTACGCGTACTTTGAACCCGACAACGATATAACCGAATTTCTTATGCCTCACTTCAAGGCACGGTTCGGCGCGTTGCCGTTTATCATTCATGACGTTAAACGAAATATCGTCGGTCTTTGCGACGGAAAAAGTTATAAGGTTTTCGACGCCAAAGACAACGTTTTAACGGTTTACCTTTCCGACGAACAAAAAGACTTTGTAAACTTATGGAAAACCTACTATAAAAGCGTAAATATCGAATCAAGAAAAAACACGCGGCAAATGTTGAATTACATGCCCGCGCGTTATCACAAAAATTTACCCGAAAAACAATAAATAGCTTATAATATATTTAGTCCATCGACGCGATTGTGGTTAAAAAAGCTATAAACTCACTGTTCGTAGGCTTTTCGTTCTCATCGAAATTCGCTCCGTAATAGGTATTAGTCACTTTTACTAATTTTCCTTTATTATACGCTACCGTTATTGCGTTTCTTATATTCCTTTCTACTGCTTTACTCGTTGTATGATATTCTTCGGCTATTTCATGATATAACCTTGTCGTTACGCTATGCAATTCGCTCGGATC
>CAKQME010000026.1 GCA_934254815.1 uncultured Clostridia bacterium
TATCTGGGCGAAGAGCAACTTTTGACGGAACTTATTCTACCGCCGCTCGAAGCGGAAGAAATGAAAGAAATACGGACAAAAATAACCCAAGATTACGATGTTCGCAGGGCGGCGATGTTTCTGAAATTGTTGCGTTACAGTTATTCGAGCGGGTGCAAGTCTTACGCATCGCAACCGTTTGATATAAGGCGATTATTCGACCTTATAAAGCAAGTGGAAAGCCGAATGGCAAACGTAGTGGTGGAAAATCAGGACTTTGAAACGCTTATAAAACATTACGACAGGGACGGCGCGTTTTTCTATGCCGATCCGCCGTATTTATCGACGGAAGGAATGTACGAGGTGTCGTTTAATTACGACGATCATTTGCGGCTGAAACGCACGCTCGAAAACGTAAAGGGCAAGTTTTTGCTGTCGTATAACGATTGCGAAGAAATCCGCGAATTGTATTCGGATTTTTCTATTCTTGACTTCTCGCGGCAACATTCTATGGCGCAGCGATACGAGGCGGGCAAGGAATTCAAAGAACTGCTCATCGGAAACTATGACTTATACGAGCGGGAAAGAAATCGCCCCAAGCAATTGACGATTTTTAATCGATATGAAGATTTTAATTACGAAAAAATATTGAAGGAGTGCATATTGTCATGCAAAATAAAAAAGTAAACGAATTTACGCTGATAAGCGTACCGAAGGAAGTGTTGGAAGAAGTCGGAATCACCGAGAATTGCGTATTCCAGATTTACGCGGACGGAAACAGGCTTGTCATCGAGCGGCTGACGGATACGGGCGAAATCGTATGCGACGGCGATTGCGAAAACTGTCCCGTGAACGAAACGGACTGCGACGAGAATTGCGAAGAATGTCCGTGTTATAAAAACTGCGAGGAGGAAGAGAAATGAAAACTTATAGGATTGTAGCCACAGGTGATTGCGTTTGAACCCGCCAAAACGCCGCAATTTTCGCGCTTTTATGCAAATTCTCTCTCGCCGTATTGGTATACGCCTTCGTTCGCCTTTGCAACAAATCATCGAAAATATCGGCGTTTTGGTTGTCTGCAAGTCTTGCCTTGCGTTTTTAGGCTAAGACAAGGCGCGTGAGCGTGTTAATACTGTTCGTATAACACGCGAACGCAACAACGTATTAGTCAAAAACACAACGCAAGACCGAGTTCGAACGCAATCACCTGTGGCTAAGCGCGGAAGAATTACCGTGCCGTATGAAATCAGGTGCAAAGTGGGATTTAAGCAAAACGACGTGTTGTCGTTTGAAGAAAGCGCGGACGGCAGAACGGTGGTGATAAAGCGCGAGATTATCTGCGACTGCAATGGCGAGAAAAGCAAAGAAAAGAAAGATAAGCAGGACGAAATCACGCTGTATGATTTTTTAAACAGTCTGTCGCCCGAACAGCAACGCGCCGCGCTGATTCATTTATCGGTGAATTGGGCGCAGAATCAAACGGGAGAAAAGGCGTATGAGCAAAGTTGAGCCGACGTATCGGTGGTCGAGAGCCGAAGCGGAAGCAAGCGGCGAAACCGAATTATGGCTTGAAAGTTACCGTGTAAATTGCGCTTGCGCGAGATTTATCGAAAAGCAGATTTCTGCAAACTATGCGGATAATCGGCTGAACGAACAGGGCGTAAAGACCGCAATAAAAAAATACGGGTTCGACCGAGTAAATCGCGTGCTTGCAAATACCGTGGATTTAGGAATGACGGACGGAAGATATTCGCAAAGCAATAAAGAATGGTCGCAAAGTTTTGCAATTCCGAAAGAAGAATGGCGATACAGTCATAATTATTCGGTAAATTCGCATCCCGGTCTTGTAAATTTATTTGTCGATCAAGCAAGAAATGAATGGGTAAAACTGCATCTTTACGATTTTAAGAGTTGTTACGACGATCAGACCGATTACGCGGGCAAAGTGGTCGCTATCCGCCCGGATATTTTGAAAAACGAATACAAAACGCCCGCAGATCAGTTGTTTTACGCAACGGGCGGTTTCGGGTGCAAATCGGATAGTCTCGGGCGAAAGATTTACGGCGTACTTCTCAAAGACGGGGAAGGGTGCGTATTTTTGCGCGGGGAAGTGATCGGTGCAGTAAAACTTGAACTTAGCCGAGCAAAACCTAAAACCTATTTGCCTCAAAACCGCCGTTTTCGCCCTTTTCGGCAAATGCTCGCTCGATGTATTGATATACACCTTCGGTCGCCTTTACCAAAAATCATCAAAAACGGCGGCTTTGAGGTCGCGAGCGAATTTTACGGCAAAAAAACGATAAAGACAAGGCAGTCGAGCGAAGTTGTGCATTCGCACTACGAGCGAGAATAACACAGTATTTAGCGGAATTTTTGCCGTTAAATCAAATTTGTTTTAGGTTCTGCTCGGCTATCCCGACTGGGCGAATAAAAAAGTTGCGGAACTTACGAGCGGACAAACAAGGAAAATGGAGGATTTAAAATGAGCGCAGATAATAAATTGCGGGTGGTAATGGTGGAGCCTGGCAAGCCCGCTTACGAAACGGAGATAGAGAATACTCTTAAAGCCGAGCAGAAGGCGGTAGGCGGGTATATCGAAGTTTTGCCGTTAGATAATGGAAAACTGCTTATTTGTAACGAAGAAGGCAAATTAAACGGAATGCAGGGAAACAGACGGATCGGGAACGATGTAATTGCCGGTCCGTTTTTTATTGTCGGCGAAGACGGCGACGAATTCCGTTCGCTTAGCCACAGGTGATTGCGTTTGAACGCGCCACAACGCCGCTATTTACGCGCTTTTTTGCAAATTCTCTCTCGCCGTATTGGTATACGCCTTCGTTCGCCTTTGCAACAAATCATCGAAAATATCGGCGTTGTGGTTGCAAACAAGTCTTGCCTTGCGTTTTTAGGCTAAGACAAGGCGCGTGAGCGCGTTAATACTGTTCGTATAACACGCGAACGCAACAATGTATTAGTCAAAAACACAACGCAAGACCGAGTTCGAACGCAATCACCTGTGGCTACAGAAGTAAAGGAAAGTCTCAAAAGGTTTGCCGAGCCGGAAGAGATATCGCAGGAAGAAGTTGAAAACGCGATATCTGCGGGCGTAATGTTTTTCGGATAAGGGGGGTGGATAGAAAAACGAAAAGGGCGGATGAGCGTATGAAAAAGAAAGTATATATCTGCGCTCCGCTCGGCGGAAACGTCAGGGAAAATTTAAAAAACGCGGTTTTGTATACAAAATACGCGTTAAAGCAGGGAGTTGCGCCTATAACGACTCATTTCTATGCGCTATGTCTGGACGACGACAACCCGCAGGAGCGGGCGTTGGGAATGAGCGCGGGAATGAGCCTTTTATGGTATTGCGACGAAACGTGGGTATTCGGGGACGTGATTTCGAACGGAATGAAAGAAGAAATAAAATTCTGCGAGAACTTGCGAATTCCCGTAAAACGCGTGTCAAACGCGGAAGTAACGAAATTTTTGAAAAGGAGCAAAAGTTATGATCAAAACGAAAGTAAATCATACGAGAAGAACGTGGTGGATGATAATGTCGGTTGTGCTTTTACTGCTGGTGGCGATAAGTATCAGCCAACCGCGGATATCGGCGTTTGCCGCCTCGACTAAGCCGGGCGACGTGGCGGGTGCGGTGGAACAGACCTGGACGACGGCGAAAGAGCAGATAAAGCGGGTGGTAAACAACGTAATCTTCCCCGTGGTGGATATGATTCTCGCGGTGTTGTTTTTCGTAAAACTCGGCACGGCGTATTTCGATTACCGAAAACACGGGCAGTTTGAGTTCACCGCGCCGTGCATATTGTTTGCATGTCTCGTGTTTACGCTCACCGCGCCGCTGTATATCTGGAAAATACTCGGATAAGGGGGTAAAGCGAAATGTTTGGATGGTTGCAAGATCTTCTGCGTTCGATCGTAGACGCGATCACGGGCGGTTTTGCGAGCGCGGCGAAGGCGATTTCGGATTCTATCTGGAACGCGATGATGCGGTGGCTGTATAACAGCGTTTACAGTGCTATAGCAGACTTTTTCACGATGATGGGGAATATGGGCGCGGAGATATTCGATCTCGCCTGGATAAGGGCGATCGTGCAATTGTTTACGCTGTTCGGCTGGGGTTTGTTCGCGGCGGGGGTGATTGTCGCTATTTTCGATTTAGCCGTAGAGTACCAAAGCGGAAGAGCGAATATAAAGAATACGCTGCTCAATATTTTAAAAGGCTTTTTCGCGTGTTCGCTGATAGGGCTCGTGCCGATAGAATTATATAAATTCTGCATATCGCTACAAAACACGTTTGCGGGAGAACTCGCGCGGATCTTCTCGTGGCAAAGCGGAATCGATTTCGCTACGCGCGCAGGTATTATTCTCGGCAATGCGTTTTCGCCTGTGATGATCAATAACAATATTTTGCTTTACACATTGCTTTTGATAGCGTTTGCGTATTGCGTGATAAAAGTTTTTTTTCAGAATATAAAGCGCGGTGGGATACTACTCGTGCAAATGTCTGTCGGTTCGCTGTATATGTTTTCCGTGCCGAGAGGGTATACTGACGGATTTGTGCAATGGATGAAACAAGTCGCCGCGCTGTGTCTGACGGCGTTTATGCAAACGACGTTATTGTTCGCGGGGCTGATGACGTTTTCGGTGAATATGCTGCTGGGGCTTGGAATAATGCTTGCGGCGAGCGAAGTGCCGAGAATCGCTCAACAATTCGGTTTGGACAGTTCCGCGAAATTCAATATGATGAGCGCGGTTCACGCGACTACAACGGCAATAAACTTAACTCGTGCAATAGCAAGGAGCGGAAAGTAAATTCGAAAAAGAAAAATTTATTACTCTTGCGACGATTTACTTTCTTCTGCCTTTCGCCGCAATTTTTGTGTTAAGCGAGAGAGTGATGACATCGTAAAATGCTTGATAACGGTGTTATAGCCTTACTTTTATAAGATTAACTGAGAAAAAATATGAAATATTTATATCCTAAAAACTTAAAATCCAAAGCAAATTTATGGCTGTGGAGTATGAAAGATTTTGCCGTTTTATGTATAGCGGCTCTTGTGTCGGTTCTTGCCTTGGTAGAACTTAAAATCTATACTCCCGCGGTCATAACGTTGTGCTATGGATTTTTAACTATTCGTAAAGACGACGCGACGGTTCTGTATTATATAAAATACGCCGTTCGTTACTTTATAACCGATCAACAAGCGTATAAGTGGAAGGAATAAAGGTCAAAACGTATATAACGGCGTGAAAGGCGAAACCGCTTGACTTTAGGCGTTAAAAACGATAGAATATAAGGGAAGGGGTAATCCGATGACTGAAATTTTAAGTAAGAAAAAACTCGATGAAGAGCGGGAACGTAGTTATGAATACGGCTTGCCCGAATACTTGCAAAACGATCTCGACGCATATAAAGACGGACTGAAGAACGGTTCGACGATTATGGACTGTTTATGGGGTGAGTTATATGGCAGTATTAACATTGCTGAAATAAACGAAGGCTCGATTACCCATGAACATGCGGATTATTAAGAAAGAAATATTTGTTCAGAGGTTGCGATGAGTAAGATATCATTTATATCGTTTTGCGTTGAATACTACGCAGAACACGTGAATAAAACGAGCGATGAAGTGTATGAGATGTTCAAAAAAGAAAAATTGCTCGATTTGCTCGAATCCGATTACGAAGATTTACATGGAATGAGTATGGAATATTTAATGCAAATGTTCGACGAATATTTAAAAGGGGATAAAAAATGATAGTTTATCACGGAACAACGCTTGAAATTCAAAAGCCCGAAATTATTGAAAACGAGATAGGCAGAGATTTCGGATTTGCGTTTTATACGACGGACATCGAAGAACAGGCGATTCGTTGGGCAATTCGTCGTGCAAAGATATTAAGCCGCAAAAGCGATAAAAAATATCCTGCAACCGTAAACGTATACGAATGGACGAATACAGGAGAATTAAACGAAAAACATTTTGACGGCGCGTCGATGGAATGGCTTGAAATGGTTGTAAAATGTCGTAGCGATATTACTTTCAAACACGGTTATGATATAGTCAGCGGAAAGATTGCCAACGATAACGTTGGTGAAACTGTGTCATACGTTATGCAAGGAATTATGCGAAAGGAAGACGCGATTGAACGCCTTAAATTTGAAAAAATCAATAATCAGATAGCGTTTTGTAGTGAAAGAGCGTTAAAAGAATTGAAATTTATCAAAAGTTTTGAAACGGAGGTAAAATAATGTCGCACGCAACGGTAAGAGCCACGATTTTGCCGGAAATTATAAAGTTGATTTGTCAAAAAAATAAGGTTTCGGAAATGAAAGCGATGGATATGTTTTACGATTCGGCAACGGGCGCAAATTTCGCCGACGATAACACGGGACTGTACGGACAATCGCCGCTTTACATTTACGGGTTGTTTGAAACAGAACTGAATGCAAAATCAAAAAATTAAATAATACACTGAAAGAAAAGCATCGCTTAACGGCGGTGCTTTTTTTATGGGGTAAAATATGGCAATAAGGCAGAAAAAGAAAAATGTAACGGCGGTGCAGACTCTTATAGGAATTAAAGGTTTCACCGAATATGGACTTTCGACGGCGGGCGGAGAATTATTGTTTTTCGTAATTTCGCCGACAAATATATCGGTGTTAAGCTCGGATAGCGTGTAAAGTAAAGTAAGGAAATTCACTCTTGCGCTGTCCGCCGCGCCGGATATGGAAATCGTATGCGTCGACTCGGCGGAGCGTTTCGACGATAATAAGGTGTATTTGCAAGAAAGGATAAACATTGAGTCGAACCCGCAGATAAAAATGCTGTTGAAAAAGGATGCGGCGTTTCTCGACGAGATTCAGGCGGAACTTACCACGGCGCGGCAGTTTATATTTATCGCAAGGTGCAAAGGTTTGAAAACATCGCAAGTTTTCTCGTATGCGAACACGGTGAGTAAGGTCTTGTCCGAACAGGGCTTTGACGTTCATAGAATGAAGAAACCTATGATTAAACGACTTATAGCCCTATATTTCGACGCTTCTTTAACGGGCGAAAACATTCCCGATTACGACGGCGAGCAGTATTTTGACCTAAAAGAAGTCGAATAGAAACTCTTATTTCGGCATAAAGACGGTTACGCTTGACAAAAACTAAAAGGGGCGGTATAATAATGACAATCAAGGAGGTAATGCCTTATGATGAAGATGCTTATACAACTCGACGAAGAAAGGGTTGTTAAAGACGGAAAATATAAACTCGAAGATATGTGGCGCGTAATCGATGCGAAGTTTGATAAATATGATTGCGTGAAGGAGATTCAGCCCGACGGTTCGGTGTTATATACAGGTAATCCGGAAAAAGATTATTATACTTGTATGGCGCTTGCCAATATCACGCTGAAAAAACAGAAATGGTTCGGAAAATACTGTAAAAAATGGGTTATGCTCGATAACGAAGACGACGAAACGTTACCTCTTCAAAATATCGATATACTTGCTCGTCAAAGACAAACGAATCCCTTATTTGCGGTGTAAAGATGGAAAGAACAAAACGAAAAGCATTGAACTTCGATCTCGATACAAAAAAGATGAAGGAGTTGAATTTGTATCCGAGAGGGTACAAATTGTTGGGCTCATCGTTAAAAAAGCACGGGTTCGAGCATCGACAGGGTTCTGGTTATATTTCAAAAGCGAAACTTGACGGCGATAACGTTTACGATATAATTTCCGACGTTGTTTCCGAAAACGAATGGCTTGCAAGTTGCGTAAAGAAAATCGACGTGACGGATATCGGTAAACAGCACGACTTAACTATGACGGTAAAGGAATTGTCTGAAATGCTCGGTGAGGCAAGTCAGACGGACGAACTTGATGATTTAGACGATCCGGACGGAGATAATTCGCCTAAACTCAAAATGTAAACAAAATATACTTTATAAGCGGTTGACTATAACGGTCAGCCGTTTTTTATGTCCTTTGAAAGGTTATTCATCTCGTGATACTGCGTTGCGCTCGGATTTTGAAATTCCTGCGACCGATAAGGTCGCTCCCTTTGAAAATCAGTCGCGCGCCTTGCCTGACGAGCGACTAACCTTTCAACATGGCTTATAGGAGATTAAATAATGTCAAAGAAAAAGATATCGCCTGAGAAGGCGGAAAAGATCGATACGAAAACGTTTTTCGATTGTGTTTTGCCTGGAATCGTCAAATTCAACGTAGATCATTATATCGTTGGAGACGGAGACAGAAGCGTGTGGGCGGTAAGAGAATATCTGCCGCTGACCGAGCAGCAGGCGATTCTTGCGAGAATCGCGGACAAAAACGGCGTAACGTTAAGGGTGTACCATAGGCTCGTGGAAGCGGCGGAACAAAGAAAAATTATTCAGAACGCCACGAGAAAAAACAAGATGAAATCCGCCGCGGACGATATGACGGACAGCGTGGAAGCCGAGGGCAATTTGCAGGACGTTATAGAATTGCTTGCGGATCTTCGTAAAAGCCGCGAGTGTTTACTGCATTGCACGGTGTTTATCGAATTAAAGGCGAAATCGCTTGAAAGTTTACGCGAACTTCAAAACGAAACGCTTATGGAACTTGCGCGGGCGAAGATTACGGTGGACAGGCTTACGCT
>CAKQME010000027.1 GCA_934254815.1 uncultured Clostridia bacterium
TATGGCGCGAAAACGCCTGCAGGCGAGTTGTTTCGCTTATATTATAACATAGCAACGTGACAAAATAAAATTTTGTCCGCAACTGCGTTGCCCGCGCTTTGTCTCCGCCAAATCGCCGTTTCTGTTGAAATATGGCGCGAAAACGCCTGCAGGCGAGTTGTTTCGCTTATATTATAACATAGCAACGTGACAAAATAAAATTTTGTCGCAACTGCGTTGCCCGCGCTTTGTCTTCGCCAAATCGCCGTTCTTGTTGAAATATGGCGCTCGAAAACCCTTGCAAGCAAGTTTTCTCGCTTATATTATACAATTATGGGCGGGTTTAGTCAACGAATTTAATTCTTTGACGGACAGGAAAAAATTTTCAAGAAAAAACGCGTAACGTGTTGACACGCCCGCGTAAATAAGTTATAATAAAATAGATTGTGAAAGTACATAGACTTTCTCTATTCTCAGTATAGCATATAATATTTTTTTTGACAAATACTTGTTTTTTATATAGCTATATCGTTTTTTATATATCGGCGCAGAAAGATAATAAAAAACACAATCAAATCGGGTAATATTTATATATCTTAAGGAGGGCTTCTATGGCTCATTTACAGGAAACGGCTGTCAGAAAGATCGAAGAGATCTGCGACAGATACGTCGGGGAAAACACGCCGCTTATGATGATATTAAGCGACATACAAAAGGAATACGGATATATTCCTCTCGAAGTGCAGGAGGTGGTTTCCGCAAAAACGGGTATTTCCGTTGCGGAAATTTACGGCGTAGTCACGTTCTACTCGTTCTTCTCGCTTCAGCCTAAAGGGAAATATGTTATCGGTTGCTGTCTCGGTACGGCTTGCTACGTTAAAGGCGCGCAACAGATAATAGATAAATTTTCCGAACTTTTAGGCGTTCAGCCCGGCGAAACTTCCGAAGACGGACTTTTTACACTCGACGCTTTGCGTTGTATAGGCGCGTGCGGTATTGCGCCCGCGGTTACGATAAACGGTACGGTTTATCCTAAACTTACCGTTGACGGCGTGCCTGCGTTGATAGAAAAATACAGAGCGGGGGTATAAAAAATGATAAAGAACTTTGAAGAACTCGAAAAGATAAGTTCAGGTTGCGCCAAGTGCTTAGACGTTAAATTTACCGGTTCTGACGGTAAGAGACATATAGTTCTCTGCGGCGGAACGGGTTGTTTGTCCTCTCACTCGCACGAGATAAAAGAAGAATTCGAAAAACTCATTTCCGAAAAAGGTCTCGGAGATAAAGTCACGGTAAATCAGGTCGGCTGTTTCGGCTTCTGCTCACAGGGTCCGTTTGTAAAAATTTACCCGGAAGACACTCTTTACAGAATGGTGCATTTGACCGACGTTGCCGAGATAGTAGAAAAAGACATTATCGGCGGAGAAGTCGTCGACAGGCTTTTGTACGTCGACCCTGCCACATCGGAAAAAGTCAAAAAGCAGGACGATATCAACTTCTATAAAAAACAGGTGCGTATCGCGCTTCACGGCTGCGGAAGTTTAAACCCCGAAGATATCAACGAAAACCTCGGTGCGGGCGCGTTCAAAGGTCTTGTCCGCGCGCTCAAAATGGACAGAGCCGACGTAATAAAAGAAATTCTCGACAGCGGTCTTCGCGGCAGAGGCGGCGGCGGATTCCCGACGGGCAGAAAGTGGCAGTTCGCATATCAGCAGCCGGACGGCGAAAAATACGTCGTATGTAACGGCGACGAGGGCGACCCCGGCGCGTTTATGGACAGATCTATTCTTGAGGGCAATCCCCTCGGCGTAATCGAGGGCATGATGATAGCCGGTTACGCTATCGGCGCGCAGAACGGTTATTTCTACGTCCGCGCGGAATATCCCGTAGCGGTTAACAGACTTAAACTCGCCATAAAACAAGCCGAAGAACTCGGTCTTTTGGGCGATAATATATTAGGAACGGGTTTTTCGTTCAGAGTACATATAAGGCTCGGCGCGGGCGCGTTCGTCTGCGGCGAAGAAACCGCGCTTCTGAACTCGATCGAGGGTCAACGCGGTATGCCCCGTCCTCGTCCGCCGTTCCCTGCGGTCAAGGGCTTGTGGCAGAAACCCACTATTATCAACAACGTAGAAACTCTCGCGTGCGTTCCGTATATTTTAAGAGAGGGCGCGTCCGAGTTTGCAAAATACGGTACTGAAAAATCCAAAGGTACGAAAGTTTTCGCGCTCGGCGGAAAAATAAATAACGTAGGTCTTGTCGAAATTCCTATGGGAACGACGCTCAGAGAACTCATTTACGATATCGGCGGCGGCATACCTAACGGAAAAGAATTCAAAGCCATTCAGACGGGCGGTCCGTCGGGCGGCTGTCTTACCAAAGACGATCTCGACGCGGCTATCGACTACGATAATCTTATCGCAAAAGGCTCGATGATGGGTTCGGGCGGAGCTATCGTAATGGACGAGGATAACTGTATGGTCGACGTGGCTAAATTCTATATGGAATTTATCTGCGACGAATCTTGCGGTAAATGCTCGCCGTGCCGTATCGGTACGAAGAGAATGCTTGAAATTCTCACTAAAATCACAGCGGGTAAAGGCACTATGGAAGATCTCGCCGCGCTCGAAGAGCTTGCCGAAAACGTCAAGACGAATTCGCTTTGCGGTTTAGGTCAGACCGCGCCAAACCCGATACTCTCCACGCTGGCGCATTTCAGAGACGAATACATCGCGCATATCGTCGATAAACAATGCCCCGCGCACGTCTGCAAAAAACTTATGCGCTACGAAATCGACCCGACTTTGTGTAAAAAGTGCAGCCTTTGTGCTCGTCAATGTCCCGTCGACGCTATCAGCGGCGTAGTCGGTAAAGAACCGTTCGTAATCGATAACGCAAAGTGTATCAAGTGCGGAATGTGTATCGCTTCGTGTAAGTTCCACGCGGTAACTAAGAAATAAGGAGAGAAAACGATGAATCTGGTTAATATAAAAATAGAGGGAGTGCCTTATCAGGTAGAAGCGGGGCTAACTATTCTCGAAGCGGCTAAAAAATGCGGCTATGAAATACCGTCGCTCTGCTCGTTCAATCACGGCGAATGTTCCAAAGGCTCTTGCAGGGTCTGCCTTGTAGAAGCCACGGGCGCAAGGGGGCTTGTCGCGTCCTGCGTGTATCCCGTCGCGGAGGGTATGGAAATTAAAATTTCTTCGCCCAAGGCAACCGAAGCGAGAAGAGTTTCGGTAGAATTGCTGCTTTCAAATCATAATAAGGACTGCCAGCAGTGCGATAAAAACGGAAAATGCGAACTTCTTCACGTTGCGACGCTCGTCGGCGCGCGCGAGGGTATGTACGACGGAGCTAAAACTCCCGCAACGATAGATAAACTCAGCCCGTCGATTTACAGAGATACTTCGAAATGTATTCTCTGCGGAAGATGCGTCGAAAGATGTAAAAACGCTCACGGAATGGGCATATTAGGCTTTGAAAAGAGAGGCTTTAACACTATAGTTTCCCCTGCGGAAAACAGAAGTTTCGCGAAATCGCCCTGTATACTCTGCGGGCAGTGCGTAAGCGTTTGTCCGACGGGCGCGCTTATGGAAGTTTCCGAGATAGATAAAGTCGACGAGGCTATGAAAGCGGGTAAATACGTCGTCGTTCAGACCGCGCCTGCGGTAAGGGCGGCTATAGGCGAAGAGTTCGGAGATAAAATAGGTACGCTCGGTACGGGTAAAATGGTAGCCGCGCTTCGCCGCCTGGGTTTTAAAAAGGTTTTCGATACGAATTTCGGCGCGGATCTGACCATTATGGAAGAAGCCACCGAACTTCTCGGCAGAATTACCGACGGCGGAACTCTGCCGATGATAACTTCCTGCTCGCCGGGGTGGATAAACTACTGCGAATATAACTATTCCGACTTATTGCCCCACTTATCGTCGTGTAAATCCCCGCACGAAATGTTCGGCGCGATTCTTAAAAGCTATTATGCCGAAAGCAAGGGTATCGACCCGAAAGATATGTTCGTGGTGTCGATTATGCCGTGTACGGCTAAAAAATACGAGGCTCAACGCCCCGAAATGGAAAGTAACGGACTTCGCGACGTAGATGCGGTACTTACCACCCGCGAACTCGGCAGACTTATTAAACGAGCGGGTATTATCTGGAGCAGACTCCCGGAAGAACAATTCGATAACGATATTGTCGGTGAGTATACGGGCGCGGGAGTAATTTTCGGCGCGACGGGCGGCGTTATGGAAGCCGCGCTCAGAACGGCAGCTTTCAAACTTACGGGTAAAGAACTCGAAAAGGTCGAAATAGCCGAAGTAAGAGGCTTAGACGGAATAAAAGAGGCGGCGTATAATCTCGGAGGAAAAGAGATAAAAGTCGCTGTCGCTCACGGAATGAAGAACGCAAAAGTTCTGCTTGACGAAATAAGAGCGGGTAAGAGCGAATATCAGTTTATCGAGATAATGGGTTGCCCCGGCGGTTGCGTAGCGGGCGGCGGACAGCCTTACGTTAAACCGTGTTTCCTCCCGAACGAAGCTGACGATATACTCGATACTTATAAAGAGAAGAGAGCTTCCGCGCTTTATAAAGAAGACGGAATGAAAGAAGAGCGTGTTTCGCATAAGAACAAACAGGTAATCGAATTATACGAAAAGTTCTTAGGCGAACCCAACTCGCATAAAGCGCATGAATTACTTCATACGCATTATAATGCGGCGAGGGAAAAATTTGAATAAAAACAGAAAAAAGAGTGTGTAACAAGCCGCCCCGAACGGAAAATCTTCCGTTCGGGGCGGCTGCTTTTAAAAAAAATTATGTATTTTATTTTTTGTTTCCTTTAGTTTTTTTAATTTTTTTCCGCTTTATTGTCGAAATCTTTATATGCGTGATTCTCCGCATACGCCATCATGCGATTATATAATATAACATAAAACAGTACGGCGAGTAAACTGCCAACCGCGCCGATAATCGGAATAATGTCATTGCCGTGTGTTTTTATCGCTAACAATGTCACCACGCCAATCCATGCTACGATGCATAAAACGATCGTCGCGATATGTTCGCGTAACCATTTTTTCTTAAAAAATGTAATTTTCTCTTTAAATGTAAAGGTGCTGCTGTATAGCGCGGTAACAAGATTATCGTCGGCGGCTTTCTTGAAATCTTCCGTGGCAAGCCGTTCTCCGCTTATAATTTCGTTAATACTTACACCGAATTCCTTTGAAAGTAACGATAACATTTCAACGTCGGGCATATAGTTACCGTTTTCCCAACGCGAGACGGTTTTGTTTGTCACGCCGAGTTTCTCTCCGAGTTGTTCCTGCGTCATACCTTTTTGTTTCCGCAAAGCGGCGATAAATTTTCCTATTTTTACTTGATCCATTTGGCTCACCTCAAAGAGAATTATAGCATATTTTTCGTAAAAATGCTTCCCATAAACAGCGAATGTTTTACCCGCAAACAGCGAAGTATAATTTCTATGCTATTTTGTCAAAGATTTATATTCCCATTTTTTGTCTTTTAGTATCAGAACACCGAAAACGACGTAAACAAAGTGAATTGCGACAAGTAAAGCCGTATTTGCTATTGTTCCGTCAATATACGGCGTGTCCTTAAATAAACTTCAAAACAAAAAGGCTTGCGGAAATTTCTCCGTAAGCCTTTTGTTGTCGTTTGAAAGAGTAATTTTAAAATTTAGTTTCCCTATAAACTGCCGCATAATGCGATAGTTTTTCGTTTTAGTCAATCGTCGATTACGAGAAAATCTGCCTTTTCAACCGTTTTCGAACCGATTTTGTACGGCGTTACGATTATCTCTTCGCCGCGATAAGTAACGATCGGAAGGCAAACGGAAGCCATACCGCAACTTTTCAGAATAGTACGCGCATAATTGATATCCGCGTCGGATAATAACCTGCAATCGTTGTGATGACTGTGAACGATACCGGCAAACGATATTCCGCTTTTCTGCCACTCCGCGATTTTTTTGTTAAGCATTTCAACGTTCGGAACGTACTTTTCGGGATCTCCGCCGTTATCGAAACAAAAATCGACAATCACGCCATTGTCGGAACCTATCATTCCGCCGGATTCGATCAATGCGCCCGAAAAGGATTTCTTAAGCTTTTCAAGCGCATTTTTTTCGATTCTTATAAAACCTTTGCTCTCAGCGTGAAAAATGAGAGCAGGCAATGTCGCTCGCCTTACGCGAGTACGCTTTGAAATAGCCGCACCAGCATTTGCCGAACGAGGTTTTTGCCGCGTTGAAATAGGAACAATCGTCGCAATAAAGCGTGCCGCATTTTCCGCAAGGAAGCGTTACTTGTTCTGCATTCTTTTCATTTGTCTTTTTTTCTACCATTTTTTTATCTCCTTTTATTTCGCCGCAAAAGCGGTTTAATCGATAATTATCAGCCGAGCGGGTATCAGACGATAAGTCCGCTGGTTACGCTGCTTCCGTTAGCTTCGTTTTTGCCTATAATTCCGCCGGTTACGTCGGAATAAACCGAGTCGATCAACGTGACGTAAGAAGTGTCGCCGCCGCGCGAGTCTGCACGATTCGGATTAACGCCTGTGCCTTTGCAGTTCTGCGCCGTTCCGTTATTCGAGCCGATTAGCGAACCGACTTTCACATACGCCGTAAGATTTACATATCTGCGCGTGCTTCCGAATTTCCAGGCTTCGGCGTTTTGTTCTGAACCGGCGGAGAACGATCCGCTTACGACGCAGGACGTAATCTTTGAATTGTTGCGCCCTGCAATGCCGCCGACGGAACTGTTCGAAGTAAGATAGGATACATGGCTTGTGTTGAAACCGCCGAGCGCGCCGAACCCCATTCCGAGATAATTCGAAACTTTATATGTTATATCGGCTTCGACCTTACAGTCGCTTACGTTGCCGTTGTTTACGGCGACTATGCCGCCGAAACAATAATCGTTTTTATAATATAAATTCCTTTGCGCAGACGAAATGAACGTGAAATAAATTCCGATGTGATTAGAAGTCGAAAAGTTCACTCTGCCGACGATTTTACAGCCTGAGATTGTACCGCCGTTATAAACGGCAATCCCGCCGAAGTTGCCGCTTGTTTCTCCGTAAGACGGGAAATAATTACTGGTGTTATCGAAATAATCCGCGGTATAAGAAATTGCCGAAATCGTCAGATTCCTTATCTCGCCGCCGTTCTCGTAAAACAGCCCTCCGTAGGTCGCGTTTTTGGCATTTATGTTTTCTATCGTGTGACCGTCGCCGTCAAATACACCGACGAATTTCTTGTTTCCATCTTTACCTAAGGGCGTCCAGTCGTTTGAAAGCCGCAAATCCGCGCCGAGGTAATATTTGCCCGAAAGATTTGATTCTATATTGCGAAGTTTTACAAGCGAATCGATTTTTGAATACGACTCGTCGACTTTTTTACAGACTAAACAACGTAATCCGCGATAATCGTGTCCGAGGGAGGAAATGGTCGCGCCGGGAGTTATCACGAAACCGCAGATTGAACAGTAAACCTCGTCCGTTTTCCCGCTTTTGTCACAAGTCGGGGCATACCCTTTTCTCGTAGTCGGCGCATGGGTTTTAGGTAGTTCAACGGAAAATTTGAACGTTTTGCCGTCCACTTCGATATAATAATCGGTTTTTCCCTCATTCGAACAAGTCGGTTCAACCGAAATAACGGTTCTATAATCGTTTTCGTTCAGCACGGGGATAAACGTTTCTTTAAAGTGGGCCGAATCTCTTTTGCAATATCTGACTAGCACGCCCCCTGCGTTAAAATCGGGCGCCGTTTTCACCGAGTTTTCCGTCCAGTCATGCCCCGAACGCGGCAAAACCGTTTTTTCGGTTCTTTCGGAACATCCGTCGTTAAGACAATGCTTGCTTTTAAATCCGTCGGTCGTACAAGTCGGTTCGACGTCTGTTATATAATCTTCCGAAAAATCATGTCCGAGCGGATCGCCGTATTCGAATGTTTCGCGTCCTTTTTCTCCGCAAGAGCAGCTGTAATAGTAAGCCGCGCTCTTTGTGCAAGTCTGTTTTGACGCAAAATATTTTTCGCTTATCGATTTTTCGTCGAA
This sequence comes from uncultured Clostridia bacterium, assembly GCA_934254815.1. Lineage (GTDB taxonomy): Bacteria > Bacillota > Clostridia > Christensenellales > Borkfalkiaceae > UBA10281. The sequence goes on from CAKQME010000027.1 coordinate 8,055, forward strand.
TACATGTACATGTTCGTCCGATTTCCACTTCGCAAACACTGAAAGATTAGACGAAAGCGGTACGTTTAACAGCGAATTCATGGTAAAAGGTTTTTCCCACGAATCTTTGTCCCAAAACCAGCCGACGAAAGAATCGTTTTCTCTTTCGGGGTCGGTCGGCATTTTCAACACTTCTTCGCCGTTGGTATTGATTGTAGCGTAGATAGCGTTATCGACATAAAAATCGACTTTGAATTCAATATTGTCGCAGGAGACAAACATCATCGCTACCGATAATAGCAACGTTAAAAAAGCACTGACTTTAAGAACAGAATGTTTTAACACAATATTCTCCTCTGTCTCGTTTCAACTTTATATATGACAATTTAAAAAGTTTTTGTTCATCTATTAAAGTAATAGATGACC
>CAKQME010000028.1 GCA_934254815.1 uncultured Clostridia bacterium
TATCTGGGCGAAGAGCAACTTTTGACGGAACTTATTCTACCGCCGCTCGAAGCGGAAGAAATGAAAGAAATACGGACGAGAATAACCAAAGATTACGACGTTCGCAGAGCGGCAATGTTTCTGAAATTATTGCGTTACAGTTATTCGAGCGGAGGCAAGTCTTACGCTTCGCAACCGTTTGATATAAGGCGGTTGTTCGACCTTATAAAACAAGTAGAAAGCCGTATGGCGAACGTCGTGGTTGAAAATCAGGACTTTGAAACGCTTATAAAGCATTACGACAGGGACGGCGCGTTTTTTTATGCAGATCCGCCGTATTTATCGACGGAAGGAATGTACGAGGTATCGTTTAATTACGACGACCATTTGCGGCTGAAACGCACGCTCGAAAACGTAAAGGGCAAGTTTTTGCTATCGTATAACGACTGTGAAGAAATCCGCGAATTGTATTCGGATTTTTCTATTCTTGACTTCTCGCGGCAGCATTCTATGGCGCAGAGATACGAAGCGGGCAAGGAATTCAAGGAACTGCTCATCGGAAATTACGATTTATACGAGCGGGAAAGAAATCGCCCGAAACAACTGACGATTTTTAATCGATATGAAGATTTTAATTACGAAAAAATACTCAGGGAGTGTATATTGTCATGCAAAATAAAAAAGTAAACGAATTTACGCTGATAAGCGTACCGAAGGAAGTGTTGGAAGAAGTCGGAATCACCGAGAATTGCGTATTCCAGATTTACGCGGACGGAAACAGGCTTGTCATCGAGCGGCTGACGGATACGGGCGAAATCGTATGCGACGGCGATTGCGAAAACTGTCCCGTGAACGAAACGGACTGCGACGAGAATTGCGAAGAATGTCCGTGTTATAAAAACTGCGAGGAGGAAGAAAAATGAAAACTTATAGGATTTTAGGCAAGCGCGGAAGAATTACCGTGCCGTATGAAATCAGGTGCAAAGTGGGATTTAAGCAAAACGACGTGTTGTCGTTTGAAGAAAGCGCGGACGGCAGGACGGTGGTTATAAAGCGCGAGATTATCTGCGACTGCAACGGCGAGAAAAGCAAAGAAAAGAAAGATAAGCAGGACGAAATCACGCTCTATGATTTTCTGAATGGATTATCGCCCGAACAGCAACGCGCCGCGCTGATACATTTATCGGTAAAATGGGCGCAAAATCAAGCGGGAGGAAAGACGTATGAGCAAAGTTGAGCCGACGTATCGGTGGTCGAGAGCGGAAGCGGAGGCAAGCGGCGAAACCGAATTATGGCTTGAAAGTTACCGTATCAATTGCGATTGTGCGAGGTTTATTGAAAAGCAGATTTCGGCAAACTACGCGGACAATCGGCTGAACGAACAGGGCGTAAAGACCGCGATAGAAAAATACGGTTTCGATAGAGTGAATCGGGTGCTTGCGAACACCGTAACGGAAAACAAAACGGACGGCAGATTTTCGGCGGACAATAAAAAGTGGGCAGCAGGTTTTAATATTCCGAGAGAAGAAAACAGGTATAATTACAATTATTCGGTAAATTCGCACCCGGGGCTTGTGGACGTATTCATCAATCAGGCGCGGAAAGAATGGGCAAAACTTAATCTTTACGATTTTAAAAGTTGCTATGAGGACAGAACCGACTATACGGGGAAAGTGCTTGCCGTTCGACCGGATATTTTAAAAGACGAGTATAAAACGCCCGCCGATCAGTTGTTTTACGCAACGGGCGGATTCGGGTGTAAATCGGATAGTCTCGGGCGAAAGATTTACGGCGTACTGCTCAAAGACGGGGAAGGGTGCGTATTTTTGCGCGGGGAAGTTATAGGTGCGGTGAAGTTGGAACTTATTCCGGACTGGGCGAACGAAAAAGTTGCAGAACTTACGAGCGAGCAGAAAAAAATAAAAATGGAGGATTTAAAATGAGTGAAGATAATAAATTGCGGGTGGTAATGGTAGAACCGGGAAAACCCGCTTACGAAACGGAGATAGAGAATACTCTTGAAGCCGAGCAGGAGGCGGTAGGCGGATATATCGAAGTTTTGCCGTTAGATAATGAAAAACTTCTTATTTGTAACGAAGAAGGCAAATTAAACGGAATGCAGGGAAACAGACGGATCGGAAACGACGTAATTGCCGGTCCGTTTTTCATTGTCGGCGAAGACGGCGACGAATTCCGTTCGCTTAGCCACAGGTGATTGCGTTTGAACGCGCCACAACGCCGCTATTTACGCGCTTTTTTGCAAATTCTCTCTCGCCGTATTGGTATACGCCTTCGTTCGCCTTTGCAACAAATCATCGAAAATATCGGCGTTGTGGTTGCAAACAAGTCTTGCCTTGCGTTTTTAGGCTAAGACAAGGCGCGTGAGCGCGTTAATACTGTTCGTATAACACGCGAACGCAACAATGTATTAGTCAAAAACACAACGCAAGACCGAGTTCGAACGCAATCACCTGTGGCTACAGAAGTAAAGGAAAGTCTCAAAAGGTTTGCCGAGCCGGAAGAGATATCGCAGGAAGAAGTTGAAAACGCGATATCTGCGGGCGTAATGTTTTTCGGATAAGGGGGGTGGATAGAAAAACGAAAAGGGCGGATGAGCGTATGAAAAAGAAAGTATATATCTGCGCTCCGCTCGGCGGAAACGTCAGGGAAAATTTAAAAAACGCGGTTTTGTATACAAAATACGCGTTAAAGCAGGGAGTTGCGCCTATAACGACTCATTTCTATGCGCTATGTCTGGACGACGACAACCCGCAGGAGCGGGCGTTGGGAATGAGCGCGGGAATGAGCCTTTTATGGTATTGCGACGAAACGTGGGTATTCGGGGACGTGATTTCGAACGGAATGAAAGAAGAAATAAAATTCTGCGAGAACTTGCGAATTCCCGTAAAACGCGTGTCAAACGCGGAAGTAACGAAATTTTTGAAAAGGAGCAAAAGTTATGATCAAAGCGAAAGTAAATCATACGAGAAGAACGTGGTGGATGATAATGTCGGTTGTGCTTTTACTGCTGGTGGCGATAAGCATAAGTCAACCGAGAATATCGGCATTTGCCGCCTCGAATAAGCCGGGCGACGTGGCGGGTGCGGTGGAACAGACTTGGACGACGGCGAAAGAACAGATAAAAAGGGTGGTAAACAACGTAATCTTCCCTGTGGTGGATATGATTCTCGCGGTGTTGTTTTTCGTAAAACTCGGTACGGCGTATTTCGATTACCGAAAGCACGGGCAGTTCGAGTTCACCGCGCCGTGCATATTGTTTGCGTGTCTCGTGTTTACGCTTACCGCGCCGCTGTATATTTGGAAAATACTCGGATAAGGGGGTAAAGCGAAATGTTTGGATGGTTGCAAGATCTTCTGCGTTCGATCGTAGACGCGATCACGGGCGGTTTTGCGAGCGCGGCGAAGGCGATTTCGGATTCTATCTGGAACGCGATGATGCGGTGGCTGTATAACAGCGTTTACAGTGCTATAGCAGACTTTTTCACGATGATGGGGAATATGGGCGCGGAGATATTCGATCTCGCCTGGATAAGGGCGATCGTGCAATTGTTTACGCTGTTCGGCTGGGGTTTGTTCGCGGCGGGGGTGATTGTCGCTATTTTCGATTTAGCCGTAGAGTACCAAAGCGGAAGAGCGAATATAAAGAATACGCTGCTCAATATTTTAAAAGGCTTTTTCGCGTGTTCGCTGATAGGGCTCGTGCCGATAGAATTATATAAATTCTGCATATCGCTACAAAACACGTTTGCGGGAGAACTCGCGCGGATCTTCTCGTGGCAAAGCGGAATCGATTTTTCGTCGCGTGCGACGATCGTGCTCGGAAACACGTTCGCGCCGCTGAAAGCCGCGGGCAATCTGCTTTTGAACGTGTGCCTGTTAATCGCGTTCGCGTATTGCGTGATAAAGGTATTTTTTCAGAATATCAAGCGCGGGGGAATCCTGCTTGTACAAATGTCGGTAGGCTCGCTGTATATGTTTTCCGTGCCGAGAGGGTATACTGACGGGTTTGTGCAATGGATGAAACAAGTCGCCGCGCTGTGTCTGACGGCGTTTATGCAGACGACGTTATTGTTCGCGGGGCTGATGACGTTTTCGGTGAATATGCTGTTGGGGCTTGGAATAATGCTTGCGGCAAGCGAAGTGCCGAGAATCGCTCAACAGTTCGGGCTTGACAGTTCGACGAAATTCAATATGATGAACGTGGTACACGCGACGACCACGGCGATCAACTTAAGTCGAGCCATAGCAAGGAGCGGGAAATAATTATGAAAAGAAAAAGGTTAGTTGTTTTCGCGGCTATCAATCTTCTTCTGCTTTTCGCCGCGATTTTTTGTATGGTAAAGACTTGTAAAAACAACGAGCGAATCAACAACGTTTCCGCTGAATTTCGCTATGCCGAAACCGACGGCAAGGTAACGCTTGGCTTAACGAGCGGAAAGACGGTAGAAATGAGATTCGGCAGTAACGCCGTCTGCGTGTACGATTGTTATTTGTATGATAATTCCGATGCGGCGGAAATACTGTTTTTCGTAAGGCGTTACGGGCAGGAAAACGGCGTAACCTTCGCGCGGAAGAACACGGAATTACTCGGCGAGTTTACGTTGCATAAGGCGGCGTACAAAGCGGGGATACGGCGGGGAGAATCTGAAAATCTTGATTGGGATTACGGAAAAGACAGCCGCCCGCTCGTGAACGCTTTGAGCAAGGCGATAGGGTATGCGGGACTGTAAATAAACGACTTATAGCCCTGCTTATTACGATAAACGGAGAGAAGAAAATGAAATATTTATATCCAAAGAACTTGAAATCCAAAGCGAATTTGTGGCTGTGGGGAATGAAAGATTTTGCCGTGCTGTGCGTAGCCGCGCTTGTATCGGTGCTTGCTTTAGCGGGCTTGAAAATCTATTTACCCGCCGTGATAACGCTTTGTTACGGATTTCTGACGATTCGGAAAGACGACGCAACGGTGCTGTATTATATACGCTACGCCGCGCGGTATTTTATAACCGAACAGCAGACGTATAAATGGGAGAAATAATATGGGAGAGAAAAAGCAGAAAAAGAAAAACGGGGCGACGGTGCAGTCGCTGATAGGGATCAAAGGCTTTACGGAATACGGACTTTTGACGACGAACGGCGAAATGCTGTTTTTTACGATTATTCCGACGAATATATCCGTATTGAGTTACGAGAGCGTAGAAAACAAAGTGCGAAAACTGACGCTCGCATTGTCCGCCGTGCCGGACGTGGAGATAGCGTGCATTGATTCGGCAGAGAGGTTCGACGATAACAAAGCGTATCTTGAAAAGAGAGCGGAAAGCGAAAACAATCTGAAAGTAAAAAGACTTTTGAAAAAAGACGAGGCGTTTTTGGACGGAATACAAACGGAACTCACCACGGCGCGGAAATTCTTGTTTGCGGTGCGTTGCAGGAATATGAAACCGCCGCAGGTATTCGCCTATGCCAACACGGTGCGAAAGGTGCTATCCGAGCAAGGGTTCGACGTGCATAGAATGGGCAAAGACGAGATTAAACGCCTTATAGCCTTGTATTTCGACGCGTCGCTTACGGGCGAGAATATTCCCGACTACGACGGCGAGCAGTATTTTAACTTAAAGGAGGCGGAATAATGACAAAAAGAAAAATATCGCCCGAAAAGACGGAGCGGCTCGAAACGAAAAACTTTTTCGATTGCGTACTGCCGGGGATAATCAAATTCAACGTAGATCATTATATCGTGGGCGACGGGTACAGAAGCGTGTGGGCGGTAAGAGAATATCCGCCGCTTACCGAGCAGCAAGCGATACTTGCGCGAATCGCGGACAAAAACGGCGTAACGTTAAGGGTGTACCATAGGCTCGTGGAGGCGACGGAACAACGAAAAATCATTCAGAACGCCACGAGAAAAAACAAGATGAAATCCGCCGCGGACGATATGACGGACAGCGTGGAAGCAGAAGGCAATTTGCAGGACGTTATAGACCTTTTGGCGGGTTTGAGAAAGAGCCGCGAGTGTTTACTTCACTGCGCGGTGTTTATCGAATTAAAGGCGAAATCGCTCGAAAGTTTACGCGAACTTCAAAACGAAACGCTTATGGAACTTGCGCGGGCGAAGATTACGGTGGACAGGCTTACGCT
>CAKQME010000029.1 GCA_934254815.1 uncultured Clostridia bacterium
TCGCCTTGGTCGCCTTTGTCACCTTTTTCGCCTTGGATACCTTGCTCGCCCTGGTCGCCTTTGTCGCCTTTTTCGCCTTGGATACCTTGCTCGCCCTGGTCGCCTTTGTCGCCTTTTTCGCCCTGTATACCTTGCTCGCCTTGGTCACCCTTATCGCCTTTTTCACCCTGGATACCTTGCTCGCCCCGGTTGCCTTTGTCTCCTTTTTCACCTTGGATACCTTGCTCGCCTTGGTCGCCTTTGTCGCCTTTTTCGCCCTGGACACCTTGCTCGCCTTGGTCTCCCTTATCGCCTTTTTCGCCTTGGATACCTTGCTCGCCCCGGTCACCCTTATCGCCCTTAGCGACTGCCGATCCGTCTTTGCCGACAAGAGACGCCAACCATTCGTCTAATGTTCCCTCAAAACCGTTGTCGCAAGCAATTTCATATGCCGATTTTCCCGCAGCGCCGTCGTCGCCTTTGTCTCCTTTAACGCCTTGTTCTCCTTTTCCGCCCTGAATACCTTGTTCGCCTTGTTCTCCGGTGTCACCTTTGTCGCCTTTCTCGCCGCGAAGCCCCTGGTCTCCTTTGTCGCCTTTGGCAAGTACGCCTGTGTCTGCTCCGTCGATAAACCAGTTTCCGTTGGCGCCTATCGTAATAACGGGAGATTTTCCGTCGTTGCCGCTGTCTCCCTTATCGCCTTTTACGCCTTGCTCTCCCTGCGCTCCTGTGTCGCCTTTGTCTCCTTTTTCACCTTGAACGCCTTGTTCACCCTTGGCTGTCAAGCCCGTGTCGACCCCGTCGATAAACCAGTTACCGTTTTCACCGATTTCAACGGTCGGGGCAGTTATGTTTTCCGTCTTGCACGACGTAAACATAAGCGTTGTTGCTGTTGTCAAAAGACAACTTAAAATTACTAACAATAGTTTCTTCATAAATACGCTCCTTTGCTTAATGTACATAAAGTGTACATTTTGCTTCATTATAGTACATAACGTGTACAATGTCAAGTAAAAGGAGGAAAAATGGTAAAAATCGGCAAAAATTTGAAAGCTTTAAGGCTGTCCGAGGGGTTGACGCAGGAACAACTTGCGGAGAAATTGAACATAGGCAGGGTTAATTACACCCGTTACGAAACCGACGCCGTTCGCCCCGATTACGAAACTATAATTCTGATAGCGGATTTTTTCGACGTGTCTTTAGATGAGCTTTTCGATCGTGAACGCAGGTTTTGAACTCGTAAAAGCCGCAGGCTGTCTGAAGAACGCTGAAATATACCGGTCTACTTATTCTTGACATTGTCGGGCGGATAATATATAATGTGTATATAATTTTTTCGGCAGGTGTTTATGGCTCAGGCGTTAGGTCAGTTTTTATTGAATATCTTTCATAATAAATACGTCGCTACTCTCTTTGTGTCGATGTTTCCGCTTATCGAACTGAAAGGAGCGATTCCTATAGGTACGGGCAGTTTCGGAATTCCGCTTTTGACTACGGCATTGCTCGCGTATCTGGGGTCTACCGCTATAAGCGTGTTGTTGTTTTTTCTGCTTATACCGATATTTAACCTTTTAAAGAAAATAGGCTTTATTCGTCGGTTGGTTGAAAAGATAGAGGGGGTATTTAAGAAAAAAGCCGCCGAAATTGCGGCTAAGACCGACGGCAGCGCGGAAAAAGAAGCCAGGCGTATCATGATACGCAGTCTTTTTGTGTTCGTCGCCGTTCCGTTTCCCGTTACCGGGGTGTGGACGGGTACCGCGATAGCGGTGTTTTTAGGACTTAAATTCCGCGAAAGCGTTTTGCCGATAGCTCTCGGCAATCTCATAGCGGGCGCGATAATAACCCTGCTTACTTTCGTAGCGAAAGATTACGTCGATATAATCATTTACGCGTTGTTCGCGATAGCGATAGTTATGCTCGCGGTGTTTATAATAAAAGTGGTAAAATCCGAGCCGACCGGCGCAGCGCAAGAAAAAAACGAAAAAAATCAAGACCGCTATTGACATTTTCGATTTTTTATAATAAAATATAAGTAGATAAATCTTATGGAGGGAAATATATGGAAGAAAAGAAAAGTTTTTACGTTGCGGTAAGCAGACAGTTCGGGTCGGGCGGAGCGGAAACGGCTTCTAAACTCGCCGCCAAACTCGGAGTTCATTGCTACGATAAGTCGCTGGCGGAAATGACTGCCGTCGTGACGGGCTTCGATAAAGACGTTATATCGGGCAGCGAAGATAAATCTACCAACGCGTTCTGGTATACGGGCTTTTTAAGCGGAGAATCTCTTTCGCTTTACGATAAAGTCTATATAGGGCAATCTCACGTTATAAAGGAACTTGCCGATAAAGGTTCCTGCGTGTTCGTAGGCAGATGCGCCGCCAAGATTCTGGCGGATAAAGAAAATCTTATAAGGGTTTTCGTCTGCGCGCCTATGGAGCAGAGAATTGCCAGGGTTTCCGCGGGTTACGGAATTACTCCCGCCGAAGCTGAAAAGATAATTCGCAAAAACGATAAGGCGAGAGCCGCTTATTATAAAAAATACGCAGATATAGAGTGGGGCAAAATCGATAATTACGATTTGTCTGTCAATACCCGAGTAGGCACGGATAAGGCGGCTGATATTATTGCCGATTATGTACACGAGATAATTAAGGATTAAAACGAATTTATGCTTGAACTTTACTCGTCCGCAATAGACAAAATCAGAAGAATAGACGTTTTGAAAGACGAGCTGCGCGCGCTTAAAGGAGAGGACGGAAAACTGTCCTCTTCGATTACCGTATACCGTAAAAAGAACGATTGGCGCGAAAAAGACGGCAACGACGGGGCGATTTCGAGAATAAACGACCGTCGGGCGGCGGTTTCTAAACGCGAAGCTCTGGCAAAAGCCGAGATTAAATCGTTGAGAGCCGAAGTATACGATTTGTTGTCTGTCTGTTTCGCGGGCGCAAAGACCGAAGAACACCGCGCGAAAATACGCGAGGCTTGTCTTTACGCTTCGGGCGGGGCTGCCATGATATCGCAGACGGGTAACGTTCCGTCGGCGTTCGGTAAATGTAAAATAGTGGGGTGCAGAGCCACGCGGGATATAACTCTTGACGGAACGGTTGAAAAAATCGTCCGCGCGGGCGTAAAGAACACTTCGGGCAGATTTATCGTGTTGCCCGAAGTCGTTGTTTATCGCTTCGACGAGAATTCCGCCGAGGGCGAGTATTCCGTATTGAACGAACGCTATCCCGAAGATTCCAAACCTCGCGAATTTAAACCCGTTGTCGATTACGTCGACGAAGTCGAACCGTCGACCGAAGATATTTATCCTGCGCCGACGGAAATTTTACGCGAAACGTCTGAACCGTTGCCGAAAGAAGAAAAACCGCCGAAAGTTATCGGCGGCGGAAAATTCGGCGGAAAAAAATCTCTCGTCGCGTTGCTTATCGCAGCCGTTTGGGTAGGGTTTTATATAGCCGCCGCGCTTTTGAAAGTCGCTGCGGGCGAATTCGGAAACGAAATATGGAAGTATGCCGTTTCGTATCTTGCGTTTTCTCTTGTGAGAACGTTTGCGGTTTTGGTTTCTCATGAAAACCGTTCCGACGGCGATTTGTTCGCGTTGTTCTCGTTTTACGGCGGGGCTTTGTCTGCGTTTGCGCTTATATGGAGCGCTTCGCCCGAAAAGAGTTTCGCTTTGCCGCTTGCGATGTTGCTGTCGGGTATAATTTCGCTTACGGTTAATCCCGCAGGCGGAGAAAAAACTAAAAATTCAGAGTTGTCGGTCGCGTCTTATGTCGCGGCGGGGGTTGTTCTCGCGCTCGCTGTATACAATATATATATAAGCGCAGGTATTGCCGACGACAAGGCTCAGAAAATATTTGCTTTTGTCGCTTTCTGTTTTGTTGAGGGCATCGGGGTTGGCGCGCTTATTGCGGCGTATTTAAAGAAAGGCGGTAAAAATATAGCTTATTCGCTTTTCGGTTTCGCGGCGTTCAGCGCCGTTGCGGCTCTCTGTTATGAAAATGCTATAGGCATTATAGCTTTGAGCGTTTTGTTTGCTGTATCGGGGATTGTGAGAATAAACAAGGCGGAGTAAAAATGTATAAGGCTCTCATAAGCGACTTTGACGGAACGTTGGCGAGTACAGATAAAAGTATTTGCGTAAAAAATATCGAAGCGATACGAAAAATGATTGCGCGCGGCTATAAATTCGCGCTCTGCACCGGCAGAATGACTTCTTCGGCTTTAAAGGTTGCCGGGGCGTTGCCGATAAAAACTTTGGTCGGCTCGTTCAACGGCGGCGAGATAACCGATACGGCTACGGGTAAAAGTCTGTATACCAAGGCTCTTTCGGCTGACGAGTGTATGCCGTTGATTGATTTTGCTATCGAAAAAGACGTAAATTGCCAGATTTACAGCGGAAACGCGATTTTTCCGAGAAAAGTAACGCAGTATACCGATTTATATTCGCGTTCGTGCGAATGCTCGGTCTGTCGGGCGGACGATATCCGCGCCGAAATGGAACGAATAGGTAAAACGCCTAAATTTTTGATTATAGACGAGCGGGCAGACGAAATTTTTCCGGAGATACTGAAACGTTTCGGCGGGCAATACGAAATAGCTCATTGTCATGACGGAATGATAGATTTCAACCCCAAAGGAACAAATAAAGGAATAGTAGTCGACGCTTTGTGCGATATTTGGGGTATAGATAAAAAAGAATGTATAACTATAGGCGATGAGGGCAATGATATACCTATGCTTTTAAACGCGGGGCTGGGCGTGGCGGTTGCCAACGCCGCAGACGACGTAAAGGCGCATGCCGGATATGTCACGGAATATTCCAACGACGACGGTGCGGTTGCCGAGACGATAAACAGATTTATTTTGGGAGAGTAGATGAGAATCAGGCTTAACGAAGATAAAGAAACGGTTCGCGGTATAGTCGCGGGCTTGAAAGCGAAAGGCGGATATTGCCCTTGCAGGGTAGGTAAATTACCTGAGAATAAGTGTATGTGCGAAGAATTTCGTTCGCAGATAGCCGACCCGGAATACGAGGGATATTGCCATTGCCGATTATTTTATAAAGAAAAATAATAAACGAAACAAGGAAAAACACATTCCTTGTTTTTTTATTCGGTTGTAATTTACGAAAAATGAGTTTTTGTGGCGAGTAATTGCAAGCGGTGGCGTGCGCCCGATAAGTATTTGTATTCGTCGATTGTAAAAATCATAGCGGAAATCGCGTATATTGTGTTTTAAGCGCATTTTTATCGCATTATATGGGGCGGTCAAAAAAAACTTAAAAAAAATTAGAAAAAGTGTCGAAAAACGTTTGACAAACTTCGCTAATAGTGGTAAGATATGCGAGCATTGTTCGTGAGGGCAATCCGTGCGTAGCCGTTTCGGTCACAAAAAAGCCGATTTCAAAACATTCAAAAAAATCTTTAAAAATTTTTTAAAAATGTTTGAAAAAACGCTTGACAAGTTGATTAGAAGTGTGTTACAATAAGCGGGCTATCGACGAGATAGCGCTCTGGTAAACGGTACGTTTACCTATGCAGATTAAAAATTGAATAGAAGAAAATGAATTGAAGCTATT
>CAKQME010000030.1 GCA_934254815.1 uncultured Clostridia bacterium
GAGCGGCTGAAACATGCGATAGACGGACAGAATTCGGACGGGTTCGGCGAAGGGTTCGAGCAGTGTTCGATAGAAACTCTGAACGGGAAGTTATACGCTTTTTTATGGGATTACGACGATTACTTTTTGAAAACGAACGCGGAAATGGACGAGTATTTGCAAAAAAACGAAATGAAAATGGGAGGTATATAATGAACGAATGGGAAAGACAAAGAAGAAAAGCAGAATATTTGAAAAAGGTATATCCGCCCGGAACGCGAATCGTATTGAATTCGATGGGCGACGATCCAAGACCGATAGAAAGCGGAATGCGCGGAACGGTAGAGGCGGTAGACGATATCGGTACGGTGCATTGCGAATTCGATAGCGGCAGAAGTCTCGGCTTAATCGACGGAGAAGACGATTTCAGAACTTTGACGGCGCAGGAACTCGCGGAAGAAGAAAGCGCGCAGGGCAAAGATAATTCGCCCGTGTTGACGATGTAAGGAGGTGAAAAGCGAGCTGAATAAGTAATCGGGCGGTTGGGTTGAAATGTCAATCCGATTTTTTGATATGTTTGCGGGAATCGGCGGTTTTCGCAGCGGACTCGAAGCGGCAGGCGGCTATGAATGCGTAGGGCATTGCGAGATAGATAAGTATGCGAATAAGGCGTATAACGCTATATATGATATAAAAGAAACGGAGGTGTATTTTGAAGATGCAAGAAAAATCAACCCGGAGGATATGCCGGATATCGACCTTATTTGCGGAGGATTCCCTTGTCAAAGTTTTTCAATCGCAGGAAAGCGGGGCGGGTTTGCCGACGCAAGAGGGACTCTTTTCTTTGAAATCGCTCGGATTGCCGCAATTAAAAAACCTAAATATCTTCTGCTTGAGAACGTACCCGGACTGTTATCGCATGACGGAGGCAGGACGTTTGCAACCATCCTCGGCACGCTTTCAGAGTTGGGGTACGACGTCGCGTGGCAGGTGCTTAACAGCAAGGATTTCGGTGTTCCCCAATCCCGAAAGAGAGTGTATATTATCGGATATTTTAGAGAAAGATGCGCCGGAGAAATACTATCTTTCACAGAGTCAAATGGAAAGACTCTTGTGGAAATTATCCCCGGAGCGGAAGGAAACCGAGTCTATTCCGCAAACGGAACGTCAATCACTCTCACAAGTAGTTCGTGGGGAATCGGCGGAAGAACAGGACTGTACGACGTAAATCTGCCTATAAAAGTAAAGACGAAAGCGGGCTATCAGTTGGCGTATCCCGGCGATAGCATAGATCTTGCGTTTCCGACGTTAAATTCGCGGCGCGGGCGTGTGGGTGAGCAAGTGGCGCACACGCTTACGACAAGCAATACTCAAGGATATTTCTTCATAGATATGAACGAAAACGCGAAACTGACCGAAGAAGCAAGGTGTATAACGGCAAGGCAAGATTCGGGGATAAGCCACAGAAAAGGCGAACATTCGGGAGTATTCGAAGAAAACGAGCCGAGAGCGATAATAATGCCCGAAAAAGAAAACGTTCGGCAACAGGGCAGACGGTATAAAGAGCCGAATGAGCCGATGTTTGCTTTAACGGTATGCGACCGTCACGGAATAATACGGTATGGTAAGGTGCGTAAACTTATGCCTATCGAATGTTGGAGATTGCAGGGTTTTACGGACGAGCAGTTCTATAAAGCGGTGAATGCGGGAATTAAAGACGGGCAGTTGTATAAAATGGCGGGTAACGCGGTGAGCGTACCCGTCGTTTCCGCATTAGGACGAAAAATAAAAGAAATCGAAGAAAGGAACGAAAAGGAATGGAAAAGACATTGAGTATAGGCATAACCGTAGACGGCGGAAGCGATATGCGAGTGCATTATTCGAGTATCGAGTTGCCCGCGAAAGATTACGAAATAGAGGATAGTTTGCAAGCAGCGCGAGGAAAATACGGCGAAAATTTTTCGCTCGGCAAAGACGTCCGACTCGAAATAGAAAGTGTGCCGTTGTTGCCGTCGCTTGAATACAGACGTATAACCGCGCGGACGTTTGACGAACTGAATTTTTTGGCAAAAAGACTCGGCTCGCTGAACGAGGATGAAAAACTCGTGTTATGGGCAATAGCTCATAAAAAGGTATCCGACGGGGAATGGGAACAAAGCGTTGACGTTAAAGACCTTATAAATTTAACCTACGGTTTGGAAAACGTGTTGATAATATCGGCGGTAAAGAACAACGAAGAACTCGGTCAATTTGTAATAGAAAACAACTTGCATCCCGACGTTGTCGCTATTCCGATTGAATCGAGATATTTGCTGAATAAGGCAGATATCGGCAGATTGCAACGAGAAAACGAAGGCGGGATATTCGTAAATAATAAATACGTCGTAACAAGAGATTACGTGGAAAGCGAAGTATACGACGGTATTACGTTGCCCGAACCCGAAGAAAAAACGGACTACGTTTTTCGGTTGAAGATAGCGAAAGCGCCGAAAGAAGATCCCGAAGAAACGGTAAACACAGCCGAGTGGATAAAACTGCCCATAGATAAGGAACGGGCGAATGAGATTGCTCGCAGGCTCGGCGCAGAGCGAATAGAAGATTGCGTGTATTTCGATTTCGAATCGGCGATACCGCAGATAAGCGAAGAGAATTTCGGGGATATGCAAGATTTTAACGCGTTGAACGCCATAGCGGAAAGATATTCGAAGTTAGGACAGTTCGAGCGCACAAAATACAAGGCGATTTTAACGGCCTCGGGAACGTTCAGAACGGCAGACGCTTTGGACGTTATAAAGAACGTCAACGCTTATGAATTCGCGCCCGAATACGAGTATCCGGAAGATTATTTCAAAGAAAACTTGAAAATGTATTTGAACCCTCGATTTGACAGTACGTGGCTCGATACGTTGTTGTTTCGAAACGAGGGTGGCGAATTGCAGGAACGACTCGGCGCAACGCATACGAAATATGGTCTTATATCGGCAAGGGGGTGTTCGTTGTATACTCTTTGCAAAAGAAACACGCAGTATTATCTTGACGACAAGTTCGACGCTGTTGAAGTATGCGATGTGAAAGGGGTATTTACCGAGGAACGTATTGCGGAACAGGACGTACCGAAAGGACTTTATAAATACGACTTGCGGTACTCGGATGAAATCGGAGAATTTACGTCTATAGAGAAAAACGTGATAGCAAATCACGGCGGCACGGTATTGCTGAAAGAGCCATTGGATTTGGGCGCAAACGGTGGTATCGAATTCGATGAAGAAACTTCCCCTAACTTTTTAGGATATGAAGAAACGCCGAGAGAACTTCTTGCCGAAAACGAACAGGAAAAAACGATCGGGATGGGAGAGATAAAACAATGAGTGTAACAGATATAAAAGCGGAAGAATTGCGGCAAAAAGGCGGCGAAGAAGGAATTGTGTTTCAGGGTTGCGGCGGCGACGCGAAAGA
>CAKQME010000031.1 GCA_934254815.1 uncultured Clostridia bacterium
GTAAGACTTGCAGGCAAGTATATCCTCCGCGTAAGTATCGCCGTAACTAACGACCAGTTGGTTTACTATATCGTAAACGCTGCCGCAGGTTACGTCCGCGTTAAAAGCGGCGTAAACCGTGCTATTCCCCTCGGTATAATAGGCGATAGCGCAAAAGTCGAGTTTTCTGTTTTCCTCTAATATGTTCGTGATAACTCCGTTAGCGTAGTAATAATCGCCGTCTTGATATATCTTGCTTTTATCGGCGGTCATCTCTATCTTTTGGGATAATTCCGTATATTTGCCGTCCGTAACCTTGGCAAATATCGCTTTAGGAGCGATTGCCATTTTCAATTCCGCATCGCCGTTTTTAAATTTGTTCGCGGTTGCCGCGTTCATCTTTACGCGGAAACGAATTCCGCCGTCATCGTCGCTTATGCGAAGAGCCGCACCGTCAACCATAGCAAAATCCGCATTTGCGGCGGAAACCGTTCTCGTGTGCGTAACCGCTATAACAGCCGATAAACAAAGAGAAACGACGAATATTGCCGTTAATAAAAATACGCGTGATAATTTTTTACTCATTTTTCTTTCCTCCCCCGCTTAATCAAAAGTTCCACTTCATATCTTTTTCAAGATTGTCAAACGTATTGTCTTCGTTTGACGTTTTCAGTACGACAGTAAAGTCGAATTGCATTATGCCGATTTGCGGCGTTTGGTAAGTTTTCATAAATTTCCTCCTATTTTGACGGTAAGACTTCTATCGAATACAGCGTTTCTTTATAGCGCGCCGTAAGTGTGATATCTTCCGTTACTACCATACTTTTAAAATCCCATTTTTCGTCCGATAAGTACCAACCGATAAAGGTATACTCCTTTGTCGCGTCGGGTTTCTTTACGGGGGCGGCGGGTTCTTCTATTTTTTCGCCCCGCAATACTTTTACTCTTTTCGTTTCCGTTCCGCCGTCGGCATCGAACGCAACGAAACAATATTCTTCCGCGGGTAAACTTCCGCCTCCGCCGGACGATTGTTCGGGTGCGGTCGACACCGCGGCGTTTCCTCCGCACGAAACCGCAATGCCGATAAGCAAACCGACGAGCAAAAATACCGCCCTCTTTTTAATAATCGTTTTCATCTTCGTAACCGTCCTTTTTCACGGCAAAACTTCTCACCTTATCGCACTTAAAGTATACCACATTCACCCCCCTGTCCGTCAATAGCAATATGTGATAACTTTTTTTCGATTACTGCGTTTTGTGATTAGTTTTTAACTTTTTTGAAGCCAATTATTGCATTTTACAAATATTTGTGATATAGTTTACAATATGAAAGATAAACTTTACAATTCCGACAAGACAACGAATTACATGCTTAACGACGGTAAAATTTTCACCTCCCGACAAGCCGTATCCGACGCGCTTACGACGGAGGAACTTTGCGGTCAACTTTTATGCCTCGACGTTTACGAGAAAGACGATCCTGCGGAAGTCGAAAAAGTTATAGCGCGCATAAAACCCGGAGGACTTTTCGTTTCCTCTATGTCTGCTGATAAAATTAAACTATACACGGATATAGCGAATAAATACTCGCCCGTACCCGTTATAATTTCCGCCGACGTGGAAAACGGACCCGAAAACGGCGTTAAGGGCGGAGGTCTTTTGCCATACCCTATGGCTTGGGGCGCGTGCGGCGATGAAAATCTTATCCGCGAAGCGGGCAAAATTACCGCACGCATTTGCCGCGAAAACGGTATTCAATGGACTTTCGCTCCGATTGTAGATATAAATTATAATTTCCGTTCGGCGGAAACCAACGTCCGCGCAATATCCGACGACCCCGACGCGGTTATAAAATATGCGGGAGCGTATTCCGACGGGTTAAGGAGCGAAAATCTTATGGTTACGGGCGCGAAACACTTTCCCGGCGGCGGGTTAGACGAGCGCAACAGCCATTTTTGCACCACAGTAAATCCTCTTTCCAAAGAAGAATGGCTAAGTACTTACGGCAGAGTTTACCGTGAAATGATCGCGCGCGGCGCGGAATCTATTATGGTCGGGCATTACTCTCTGCCGAGTTTTATGCCCGACGATGAAAAAGGGTTGCCCTGCGTTTTAAGCAAAAGCCTTATGACCGACCTGCTTAAAGGAGAACTCGGTTTTGACGGATGTATCGTTTCCGACGCGATGAGTATGATAGGCGCGTGCGCCGCTTCCGACGCAGACGAACTTGCCGTAAACTACTTAAAAGCGGGCGGCGATATGGTGCTTTTCCCCGAAGACGGAGATTACGAGAAAATTCTCGCCGCCGTACTGTCGGGTGAAATT